>NC_012483.1:2063678-2751570 GCF_000022565.1 Acidobacterium capsulatum ATCC 51196 | reverse complement strand
CGCAGACTACGCTGACAGGCACCTTAAATGGCTCTGCAGGGATCGACACGGTGGTGCCGGTCGCAAGCACTGCATGGTTTCCCTATTACGTGAATGACCTGGGGGATGCCTATACAGTGGGAGTTCCGGGCGCTCCAGCAGACGTGTGGTTCTATCGCATTGCCTGTGCGGATTATGCGTATGGAAGCACTGCTCCCTGCGCGAATAATCCTGGGGTGCAACAAGGACAGTGGGAGGACGTGTATGCGGTGATGACCTCTCAGGGGATGATGATTTCGCAGCGGAATTTGAGCACTTCGACTGCACCCGCCGGCACGACCTGGCCAGCAGGCTCTCTTGTGGTGGAGTCGCAGGCGGGAAGTTTTTATGGAACGCTTTTGTTTGCGAGCAATCACCCTGAAGCGGTTGATCCGCCAGGCAGCGGATGGTCTAGCGGCTGCACGGACAATGGCGAGAATATTTGCTCTGAGTTTATTGGGGGGAATATTCCGAACCAGATCACGAGCTTTACACCGAAGAACCCTCCCGCTCATTACAGCGGCATCCGGCCTGCGGTCAACATGTTTGACGATGAGCAATGGGGTGGAGGAACAGAGCAGGATGGTAAGGGATTTTTCAAAGCACGAGGCTACGGCGCGACGGTCTCCTACCTGGATCCCAGCAGCGCCGGTGGATTTCCTGGAGCGAGCGACAGTTCGGCATTGAGCTGCCAATTCAATTCCAGAAGTGTTTTCAATGTGCAGGAAGCTGATGGCTCCTATCCTTTAGTTGACTTTCAGGATCTGGATAACGGACTTTATTGCAACTCCGTCGCGGCGCAAAGCTATACAAAAACGGTCAATGCCTTCAGTGACCCTGTGACAGGGGCCAATCCTGGTTCCAATTATTCTTTTGGGAGGCAATTCGCCAACTCGTGGTGCTATTACGACACGCCATCGACCAAGGGTGGGCACTCTCAAAACCGATTCTGCTTCAAGGGCTCGCCGAGCCTGACGGGGATGGGGAGCGGATTTGAGTTCGACACCTGGAACGGGTCGGCATGGGTGAATGGGTTTACGCTGTCGCCGAGCAGTAATTCCGCTGTGAATTTGAGTGTGACCGGGACGGGCAATTTTCCTGGTGGTATTACGGCCAGCACGATCAACGGAGAAATCACCGTCGATGGCAGCACTTACACCACGCTGAACAGCGCCTGGAATGCCGCGCTGAATGCTGCTACCAACACGGGGCATAATCAAACGGTGCGGCTGGGACCGGGACAGTTCAACGTGATGGCCTCGATGACGGAGCCCGCAAACGGAGCTTGCGTAAGCCTGATTGGCTCAGCGGGAACGGCGACCTCAGCGGATGTGACCACAGCAGCAACGACACTCGTGGCTGGCGCGGCGCTGACGGATGCGATGTTCCAGGAGGGCAATGCGGCCCAGGCGCAGGGATGCACGTTCAAAGACCTGAATATTCTGGGCAACCGTGATGTGCAGCATGGATTTGACTTGCAATGGTTTCGTGGATTGCTGCTCGAGAATGTCACTGTCAATGACACGACGGCGGAAGGCATTCTGCTGGGAGAAGAATCGACGAGCAGCGGGCATCAGTCGAACTTTGTGATGCGCAATATCACGGTGAGCTATAACAGCGCGGATTTCAGTCCCGCGAGCCGGCCAGCGTATGGCATTCATCTGCAGAAGACGGCCATCGATAGCTACATGGGAAATGTGCTGGTCAGAAACGCGCTGACCGCATCGGTATACAACGAGGGCACAGGCAACACGGGTTATATGGTGCATGGATTTGGCTATCCTTACACCTGCAGCTCGGCGCCGTGTAGCAATACGGCTACTTCCGGCTCGGCAAGTAATGCTTCGTATGCCACCAACTATGTGATTTATGACACGGGCGGGGCCGGGTCGGTGTGGACAGATACCTATATAGATAGCCCTGCGATTGCAGGCTTCTATGTCGGGGCGGATGGCGTGGAGATCAATGGCGGTCATATTCAGTGGCCTGATTTGACGAGTTTTCCCGCAGCTAATCTTGCATACGTCGCGTCGAATGTAACGAATGACCTGCTGATCTCGGATGTGAACTGCCTGGGGATGAGTCCGACGGCGCACTGGATTACCTATGCCAACTCCTCGGGGACGCCGCCTACTTTCTCGAGCGTGCATCACCTGACGGGCTGCGGCAACTACTATCAGGCGCTGGAGCCGGCGGTGACGACGGGCTTTTCCAGCGGCGGAGCAAACATCAATGACCCGAGCGGAACAGTGCCACGCGTGTGGGCGACGCCGCTCTCGGCAGCAGCGAATGAAGCAGCCTATGCGGTGCAGATGTACACGGGCTATGAAGGAGATGCGTATCAGGCGCACTTCTCGGGAGTGAGTCCATTCTTCAATGTGACGTACCAGGGAACGATCCGGTCGAATGGAGGACTGGCTCTGAGCACGATCATCAACACATCGGCATCGCTCACGCTGACGACGGCCAACCGGAATGTGATTGCCAATGCGTCGAGCGGAGCGCAGACCATTACGCTGCCGAGTTGCTACACGACGATGCCGGATCACATGGCTCCGACCGGGCTGCAATTGACGATCATCAAGTCAGACAGCAGCGCGAACGCGGTGACGCTGCAGACGGTTTCTTCGCAGACGATCGATTACCAGGGCAACACCGCGCAGACGTTGACGATTGGGACGCCGGGCACCAGAAATCTGGTTTGCGGCCCTGACTTCAACTGGTACGCCTACTAAGACCAACCAGGCGCTTTTAGAAGCAAGCGCAGGCAGGATAGGACGACATGCGGCAAAGGAGCACGATATGCCGCGACGACCTGCTGCTGCTGGGGCGCGAGCTGGACACGCCCGTCAACAGCAGCGGCGAGGCACTCATTCACTACCTTGCGCACTCGGCGCTACGCATTCGGGGACGGGACGGCAGCAGTGTTCCCCTGATTGCCAACCGGGTGCAGAGGGAGTTTGAGCAGCGGCGCGGGCAAAGCAACATTGTGCTGAAGGCTCGTCAACTTGGCATCAGCACGTGGATTGCGGCGCGGTTTTTTCTGAAGACCGCGCTGATTCCCGGAACACTCACAGTGCAGGTGGCACATACACAGGAGGCGGCGGAGAGCCTGTTTCAGATGGTGCACCGGTTTTACCGGCAGTTGCCGGAAGATACTCTGGTGCCGCTGCGAACAGCACGGGCGAATGCGCGTCAGCTTGTTTTTCCGGCGATTGACAGCGAGTACCGGGTGGAGACAGCCGGGGACAGGAATGCCGGGCGCGGGCTGACGATCACCAACCTTCATTGCACGGAAGTGGCTCGCTGGCCGGGAGACGCAGAGGAGGTGTTGCAGGGCATGCGGGCGGCATTGTCGCCGAAGGGGGAACTGGTGCTCGAGTCCACGCCGATGGGTGCGGCCGGCTGCTTCTGGAACACGTGGCAGAGCGCAGCGGAGACGGGGATGGTGCAGCATTTCTTTCCCTGGTGGATGGAGGCAGCCTATGCCGCAGAGCCGGTGGACGAGACCTCGCTCACGACGGAAGAGCGGGCCCTGATGGAGGCTCACTCGCTGTCGCCGGAGCAGATTGGATACCGGCGGCAGATACGGGCGAACTATCGCGAGCTGGCCCGGCAGGAGTATGCCGAGACGGCGCATGACTGCTTTCTGGCAAGCGGCGAATGCTACTTTGACGCGGCGGCGATCGACCGGCGGTTGTCCGCGGTGGAAGCTCCGCTGAGGATGCGGCTGGGCGGGCGATTGCAAATCTGGTATCCACCGGAAGGCCAGCGCCGTTACATTGTGGCGGTGGACCCGGCAGGTGGCGGCAGCGAGGGAGACTACTCGGTGGCGCAAGTGATCGATGAGAAGACGGGACTGCAGTGCGCCGAGTTGCAGATGCATTGCACGGCGCTCGAACTGGCGCAGGAAGTGGCGGAGCTGGCGAGAGAGTACCGGCAGGCCCTGGTGGCCGTGGAGCGGAACAACCACGGGGCGGCAGTGATCGCCTTTTTGCAGAGCGTGTGCGGCTACCGGAATCTCTACCGGCAGAGCGGTCAGGAGGGATGGCTGACGACCGCGATTTCGCGGCCGCAGATGTTGGCGAACCTGGCCAGCACGCTGGTGGAGACACCAGACATCTTTATGAGCCGGCGGCTGCTGATGGAGTGCCGCAGTTTTGTGCGGCAGCAGAATGGGCGCGTGGAGGCACAGGCCGGCGAGCATGATGATTGCGTGATGGCGATGGCCATCGCGCTGGCAGTGCGGGCCGGACAGTAAGGCAAATTGCGGCGCGGCGAATGCGGCCGGGCAGGATAGGATGTTTGCTGACGGAGGGGATGTGGCGGTTCTGGCGACACAACAGATTCGGAGGATGCGCGGCGGCGCGCAGAGCCACCTGATGCTCGGCGCCGACGGCGTTCCGTATGTTGTGAAGTTTCAGAACAATCCTCAGCATCTGCGGGTACTGGTAAATGAGTGGCTGGCAACGCATGTGGCGCGGATCGTGGGCTTGCCTTCGCCGCCATGCGAGGTGATTGAGGTGACTTCGTGGCTGGTGGAGAACACTCCGGAGCTGGCTGTGCAACGGGGCCGCGAGAGCGAGCGCTGCCTGCCGGGGCTGCACTTTGGCTCGCAGTTTGTAGGCGGACTGATGCCGGGGCAGAGCGTGGATTATCTGCCCGAGCCGCAATTGCTGGATGTGCGCAATCTGCGGGATTTTGCCGGGGTTCTGGTGGTAGACAAGTGGACGTGCAATGCAAATGGGCGGCAGGCGGTCTTTCATAAGAAGCAGCGGGAGCGGAAGTATTCGGCGACGTTCATTGATTATGGATTCTGCTTTGGCGCGGGCGACTGGGAGTACCGGGATGCGCCTTTGCGGGGCGTGTTTGCGCGCAATGCGGTGTATGACGGCATCACGGGGTGGGAGAGTTTTGAGCCGTGGATGAGCCGGATGCGGGAGCTGGATGTGAATCGGGTATGGGCATTGGCCGACCAGATTCCGCCGGAGTGGTATCGGGGTGATGTGGCAGCATTGGAGCGCCTGGTGGAGCAACTGGATGCCCGGAGAGAACGGGTTCCGGAGTTGATCAAGGGATTCCGGGAATCATCGCGGGAGCCTTTTCCGAAGTGGAATGGGGTGCCGTTTGCGATGAAGAGTAGCGTGAGGGAGCAGGCGGGTGTGGCCGATGATGCAGAGGGGAGGAACATGTGACTGGGTTGCGTCCGTGTGAGTTCTTCCTGGTGCGCTATGTGCCGGATCCGGTGAAGGGCGAGTTTGTGAATATTGGCGTTCTGCTGCGCGATCTTTCGGGCACGGGACCGGCGCCGGCGTATGTCCGCTTTACGCGGGATTGGGCACGGGTGCGATGCGTGGATCCGGGTGCGGACATTGAGATGCTGGAGGCGCTGGAGCAAGAGCTGATTCAACGCGTGGAAGAGCGGCGGGAAGATATGCCGTATGTGCTGAAGACGCTCGAAGATTCGCTCTCGAATGGGTTACAAATTACGCAAGCCAAGGCCTGCCTGGCGGAGACGATTCCGGCGGAGCTGACGCGGCTGATGCAATTGTATGTGGAGTCGCAGCGGCGCGAAGCAGTGGCGCGCATGAGCGGCCGGCAGAAGATTGCGCGCTCTATGCGCGGCGCGTTTGAGCGTACGGGCGTCTGGAATCTGATGAGCAAGCGAATCGCGGCTTCGCCATATACGCATCCGGGCGATCCGCTGCGAATTGACTGCGGTTATAGACCAAATGGAGTGATCCGGATGTTTCATGCGGTTTCACTTGACGGGGACCTGGATCTGGCGAAGGTGCTGGCCTTTGGCATGCCGCAATTGCGCGAGGGTGTGGCGCGAGTGGAAAATGCCACGCTGGAGTTGACCGCGATTGTGGAGCCCTGGCGCGAACTGCGCGGCGAAGAAGATGCGCAGGAAGACGGGCTGGCACAGTATCGCTTTGGCGTGGAGTGCATGGAGGCAGCGGAAATCAGGGTATTGACGACCAGCGATCTGCCGCGCCTTGCCGACACGGCCAGGGTGGAGATGAAGTTGTAGAGACGAGGGAATGAGCGGCCGCGAGATGCGGCTCGTGCAACAGCAGCGAAGGCTCGCCGGCAACGGCGGGCCTTTTTGTTTTTCCACTACAGAGGGAGCGGCAGCAGTGAATCTAAGACAGACATTTCAACAGGCGCGGCAATTGCTGGCGGGCGGGCAGAAACCCAGCGAGCCTGCGAGCGCGGAGCGCAAGACGCTGGCCTTGCCGACGATTCTGGCTCCGTATCAGATTCCTTCGCGCGCAATGCCGAAGCCGACGCCGGACAACCTGCGCCGGTTTGCCGAGACACCGGTGGTGCGGCGCGCGATCAACATCATCAAGGATCGAGTGGCGAGCCTGGATTGGCAGATTCGGCTGAAGCGCGACTACACCGAAGAGCAAGTCGGTTATGTGCGCCGCAAGCAGCGCGCGCTGCGCTATGCGCTGGAGCATCCGAATCCTTCAGACTCGTTTCGCACACTGCTGGAGCAGGTGCTGGAAGATGCTCTGGTAGGCGGCTACGGCGCAATCGAGATGGAGACGACGGATGATCCGGAGCGGCCCTTTCATCTGTGGCCGGTAGATGGTGCTTCGATTCAGATTGATCCGAAGTGGGATGGGAATCCGTCGAGCATTCGCTATGCGCAGAACACAGGCATGCCGAGTTCGGGCTCGCTGGTGAAGCTGCGCGACGATGAGCTGATTTATCTGCGGACGAATCCTCGCAGCTATACGCCTTTTGGATTGGGACCGTTGGAAGTTGCGTTTGAGAGCGTGAATTCATTTCTGGGCGCGCACCGTTATGCGGGCAAGCTGGCGAGCAACGCGGTGGTGCAGTATGCGCTATGGGTGAATGACTCGACGCCAGCGCAGCAGGAGCGGCTGATTCGCTGGTGGCAGGACGAGATTGAGGGCACGGGCAGGGTGCCGCTGCTGAGCACTCCGGAAAAGCCTGAGGTGCTGCGCTTTGCGGCGGGCACGGATGCGGATATGCGCATGAACTGGCAGGAGTTTTTGATTCGCATGATTGCCAACGCCTTCTCATTGCCGCCGGTGCTGCTGGGGCTGGAGCAGGATGTGAATCGCGCGACGGCGGCCGAGCTGATGGACGAGGCCTTTCACAGCGCCATTGTGCCGATGGCGCGCCTGGTGGCCGAGCACATCACACGGGATCTTTTTGCAAAGCGGCTGGGCTGGCCGGAGTTTGAATTTGTCTTCAATCAGCTGGATGCCACCGACGAGATGCAGCAGATGGAGGTGCAGACCGCGCTGCTGGCGGCGGGCGTGCTCACGGTGAACGAAGTGCGCGCGATGCGAGGCCTGGCGCCGCTGCGCGCTGAAGAGACGGGCACGGGAGCGAAGCATTCCTCCGCAGGTGTGCATGCGGCTTCCGGGAGTGCAGAGACAGAGGAGGTTCCACCATTGGCAAAGAACGATTGATGGAATTTGTTGCAACTCACCGCAAACACAAACGGAGAGCACATGAAATTTGAAGCCATGGCAGTTACGATGCCGGAGGTTCCAGAGCATCCCAACCGGGTTCCTTTCGAGGGGGTTCTGACGGTGGTGGATGAGCCCAGCACGCGGGCTCCGGCAGGGGCTCGCGGACACCGGGTGGTGCTCACGCGCGCCGCGGCGCTGGCCGCGCTGCCGTCACTGCTCGGCATGGGGGTGGACTTTACGCCCGCATGGGACGGCCACGACGCACGACGCAAATGCGGCGTGATCACGGAGGCCGATGTGGTGGGACGCCGCCTGAAAGTGAGCGGCTATCTCTATGCCAAAGATTTTCCCGAGGTCGCGCGCCACCTTCGGCAGGCGAGCGCCGGATCGATGGGGATGTCGTACGAGCTGGCGAATGCGCATGTGGAGGACATGAACGCCGAGGTGTGGAAGCTGACGCGCGCCACCTTCACCGGCGCGGCCATTCTGCTGCGCGCCAAGGCGGCCTACCAGGACACGCACTTTGCCCTGACGCCGCAGCGCTGCCGCACACTGGCCGCCGCAGGCGCGACGCGCGGCGTTTCACGGACTGCGAGCCGGGAGACGGCGCGCAGAAATGTTGTTGTGCAACCAGGAAAGGACACACGATGGAAATCCATGAAGTAATGAATGCTCTGCAGGAAGGTCTGGAGCGTATGCATGCTGCTGCCGCGACCATGGAGCGCACGGCGGAATTGATGGCGCAGGCCGGGGAAGCACAGCGCATCGTGGCGACAGCCGATACGAGTCGCGAGCAGGAGCTGGAACGCAAGCTGGAAGCCGCCGAGCGCCAGATTGCCGAGATGCGCGCGCAGAGCGGCGCGCCCGCGGCCGCGGCACGCAAGACGCTGCCCGCCGCCACCACGCAACTGCTGGCCAAGCAGGGGCTTTCGACGCTGGACTCGATTGAGGCAGGGGCGCTCGATGCGGCGCTGACCGGCTTGAGCATCGAGCAGCGCGTGGCGGTGAAAGCGCAACTGCTGCGCGCCGGTCTGCTCGGCTAGCTTCTCGTGTAGCGAACAGGAAGGCCGCCGGTTGCCGTCATCGGCAGGCGGTCTTGCTGCTCTTGTTGCGCCCGGACGATGGTCCGGGCCTTTTCATTTTCAGCAAGCCCAAAGGGCAGAGAGAGACTGATGAAAGCCAATTTTTACGACATCCATTCCGCAGCGGATTACATTGGGCCTGGCGCGATTGAAGTTCCGTTTTATCAGACGGAGATCACCGACATCGTTCGCCGCCGCAGCCTGTTTGGCCAGCGCATCAAGCAGGTGCCGGCCACCGGTCATCCGTCGCGCTTCTTTGAAGAGACTGCGATTCCGACTCCGGGCGCGGCCGGCTTTGTGGATCCGCGCAACATTGTGGCTCCGGTGGTAAGCCCGACGCGCGTGGAGCGCAGCGTTCCGCTGAAGGCCATTGTGGCTCAGCTCAACTACAACCTGTTTGATGTGGAACTGGGCACGCAGCAGAAGCAGTTTGCGTATCTGCAGGCCAAGGACCTCATCGATACGATTGAGGGCGTGATGCACTCGCACGATATTGCCCTGTGGAATGGCAGCGATACCTCGCTGACCACGCCCACGACGGCGCAATATTATGGCGTCTCGCAGCAGATTGCGGCAGGGGGCAACTCGACCACCATCGGCACTTCGGCCAGCATTGTGGATGGCCTCAAGTCGACGGTGGCACAGATGGTGAGCAACTCCAACTTTGCCGTGCGGCCCACGGCGATCTATGCCAACCCGGTGCTGCTGGACCTGATTGATCGCGAGATGAAGAGCGAGTTCAACGTGGTGCTGGGCACGCGCGAGGTCACCTCTGGCTTCACGGTGAAGATGCTGTCGACGCAGGCCGGCGATCTTCCGCTGATTCCGGACTGGTCGCTGAGCTACACCGGCACACCGGGTTCCGGCTCGGCGGTGCTGCCGGCCTACATCGTGACGGAGGACATGATCGAGTATCACTGGCTGAGTGACCCGAATCCGCGCGTCTTCCAACTCGGACTGCCCGGCTCGCTGGCCTCGCAGTATGTGGTGGTGAAGTTTGGAGCGCCGGTGGTCAAGGGCGCGAACTATGCGCACTACCAGGTGCTGGTCGATCGCTAAACACAAGTGGGGACGACTGGCCGTAACTGAGCTGAGCGTCCCTTGAGGTTGTTTGAAATGGGCCGGCATGCATGTCTTACCGGGCACGCATGCCGGCCCGATTGCTTTCGCGAAGGAGTGTTTCATGGGATATCTACAGCCGGCTCAGTATGTCAGTTTTGGGCTCTCGGCCGACACAACGGACGACTGGATCACTCTCGCTTCGTCCCTGATTGACACCTATTGCCGCCGCGCCACGCTGAACCCGATGCAGTACACCGAGCGGCTGCGTATGGTGGAAGGCTCGCAGACGGTGCGACTCAGCCACCTTCCGCTCACGCCGGTAGCACCGGAGACTTCACCACTGGTGAGCGTGCAGGCAAGATATGCGAAGCCGCGGCGCGGACAGCTTGTGTTCCCGCTGCAGGAAGAGGTGCTGTTTGCCTTTTCACTGCCGGGTGCGTGGACGGGGCTGGACCCGACCACGATTGACTTTGTTCCGGACACGGGCGAGCTGATTTTTCCGCTGAACATCATGGGGCTGCCTTACAACGAAGTCGCCGTGACGTACACAGCCGGCCTGGCGACGATGCCCAATGCGGTGCTGGCGGCGTGCGCGCAGATTGTGAAGAATGCGCAGTCCACGCCGGGGCTGAATGTGAAATCGGCCACGATCAACGACATGCAGGTGCAGTACTTCCAGAACACGCTGATCGATGCCACGGTGCAGACATTATTGCAGCCGTGGGTCTCCACAAGGATGGGCTGATATGTGCGCCGATTTGAGCACGCAAATCCCCAGCGGCCGCGCAGTGCGCGTGGCTGCCTCGCTGCTGCGCGCCTGTGGAGGGACCACCGCATATTTGCAGGTGCCGCCGCTGACGGGAGATCAGAACGATGCCGGGCAACTGGGCATTGACCAGCCGAATCTGCAACTTCTGCCGCTATCCCCGGCGATCTTTCACAAGATGCGCACGGAGTATTTGCTGCCCAACCAGCCGCAGCGGTACGAGCTGCGCATCTCTGCCGAGGCAGTGGCCGCGCAGGTGGCACAACAGCAACTGGCCTCGGCTTCGGCACTGTTCAGCATGGCCTCGGGAGTGGTGGTGGCGGGCAGGCTATTTACGATTGAAGCCGCCTCAAGCTTTGAAGACCAGGGCGAGGTGTATTTGTACCGATTGCTGTTACGAGATGCGGCGAGCAACTGGCCGCTGCAGAATCCGCAGGCCGGGCCGCAGAGCTAAAGGACAAGCCTATGCAGAATGCAAAAGACACGTTTTACATCACGCTGCGGAACCGGCTGACGCAGGTGAATCCTGAACGGACGATGCTGCTGCGTTCGGTGACACGGCCCGGCATCCTTGTAGAGGAAGCCGAATCACCAATGGCGCTTCCGGTTCTGGATGCCTTTACGCTGCGGTGGACGGGCCTCACCGTGCTGCCGCAACTGCCGTTGCCGCTGGCGCAGATGAGCTGCGAGATCTACTACTCCACTGCGGGCACGCAGCTCAATTCAGGTCTCGATCGCGGCCGCTTGCTGGAGGCGATGGATGCAGAGCTGCAGCAGATGCTGTCGCCGCAGAGCGCACCAAAGATGAACTACACCACGACTCCGGCGACGGGTATGTTGACATCAATTTTCTGGAGCGAGCCGGAGTTTCAACCCGCGGTTAGCGTGCGCGACCAGATCAGCCGCGTGGCGCTGCTCACGGTGTGGAGCTGGCAGGAGGCAGGAGAGCGATGAGCACGAGCACAAATCTTCCGGCAATGACTCCCACGACGCGCCGCGTGCGCGCTTACTTTGCTCCTGTGAATCGCACACTGGGCCAGCCTGCGGTTTTTGATCCTTCGCTGAGCGCAGGCTTCCCATTGGACGCTCCGCCTTCTCCGTGGACGGACCTGGGGTGGGTGGAGGCGTTTTCGCGGCGCTCCACCAGCAAGTATGGCGTGCTGGCGGCGGGCAGCCCCGCGAATACGCAGTACCAGGTGCGCGAGTCGCTCGATGCTACGGTGTCGCTGCGGTTCAGCTCATGGAGCAAGCTGACCATGGCGCTGGCCGCGGGTTCACAGCATATGAATGTCATCGCAGCGGCCACGCCTGCCCCGGGCAGCGGCAATGGCTCGGGCAGCAAGGGTGTGGCCGCGGTGAGTCTGGCGGCAAGCGGCTCGACTGCGACATTTCTAGCGATGGCCTCGACAGATGCAGCGAAGTTTACGGCGGGTTCGCTGGTGGCGGTGGATGTGGATTACTCCGGGCAGACGGGCTATGTGGGCAGCGGAGTTTCGGCAGCCTATGTGGCGAGCGCGGCGGCGGTGAACAGCGATCCGGATTACACGCGGCGCGTGACATTCAACGTGGCGCGCGTACAGTCAGTCAGCACGACGGGGGTGACGCTGGCACAGCCCTTGATGGCGGGCGTGCCCACCGCGGTGATGAAGGTGCAGCCGATTCTCGGCTTTGTGGATCGCGAGGGCGGCAGCTTTTTTCAGGAGTGGTCAGCGCTGTTTGTGATTGCAGGCGATCAGGGGGAGCGTATCTTCTATTACTACCCGCGCCTGCAGGCCTTAGGCGGCGCGGAAGAAGCGGCGACTCCGTTAACATCCGCAGCGGTGCATGTTGCGTCTTCCAAACCATTTGCTTCTTCGAGCGCAACCGCGAATGTTGCAAATCTGAAGAATGCTGCCTCGGCACACACGACACAGGGAGCGAGTATTCCTTCGTCTTCTTCCGCGCAGATGCTTACGCCTATGCACGTTAACCAGAGCGAACGAATCTCGCTGGCTGCCAGCTTTCGAGCGCTGCCGGTAACCGATGCGAATGATGGCGAGCGCGCGGTGTGCTTTCGCACCTTTGTTCCGCCGGCGTTTGCGCTGATCTAAACCGCGTACGGAGAGACCTCAGTGAAACTGACGATCAATAATTACGACGGCAATGGGGCGGTTGACTACTCGGCCTGCGTGGTGGAAGGGCAGACGTTTCGTGTGGAGCGCAAGTTGAATGCTCCCTCCGTTCTGACGGTTTCGCTGCTGCCTTCGGCGGCAGGGCTGCCGGTGCCGTCACGCAACGGGCGCGTGCTGCTGGCCGATGACAGCGGCAATCTCTTCTTTACCGGCTATGTAGCGAATGAGCCGGCCATGATGCTGGCTGGCGAGGCCAGTTCAGGACCGATGTATGTAGCCGAAATGTCTGCCATCAGCGATGAAGTGCTGCTGGATCGCATGGCGCTCGCGCAGCAGTATGCGAGCTATAACCAGAGTGCGCAGACCATGATGAGTGGGCTAACTGGCGGTCTGGGCGCGACCCCCATCACCGCCGGAGGAGCCAATCTGCAGGCGACGATTGGGCAGTTCATTGCAGATCATGGAATGGTGTGGTCAGAGGGCGCGGCGGAGCTGGCGGCGAGCACGCGCGGGGCCTACCGGGTGCAGAATGGCGTGCTGACGGCCGAGCCCATCGGCAACTCGATTCACAAGCTGCTGGAGTCGGATGGCAGCCTGTCACTCTCTGACCTGCAGGCCGCCCAGGTCAAGATGCTGGCCAACGACATCACCGTGTGCGGAGAGACAGAGCCGAGCGCCTATGTAACCGAGTACTTTGAAGGAGACGGCGTCACGGCGCTCTTTGATCTGACGGAGTTGCCCTTTGTGCCGACCGCGGCGGAGGCGAGACCGGTAGAGGATTCCTTTCAGGGACCTTCTTTTAATCTGATGTTGTGGCAGATCTCCGATAACGGCTATCTGGGCATGAGCTCGAACGGGCTTACGTGCGCAGGCGGCAATGGGCTGGATGGCAGCATCTACCTTGCAGCGCTGGGCCAGGTGGAACTGGGCGGCTCGATCATCTTTGAGACCAATGGCGTGCAGTTTGGCGCCAATACGCAGGGCACGCTCAACTCGATCTACAACGGATTTATTTCCAAGGCGACTTGCGTTGCGGGCTTTCAAATCTCGCAGAGCAGCGGCGTGACCTCGATCGCGCCCCTGATTGGGGGCGTAATCTCCGGCTCCACATTCACCCCTGTCTCCGGCCATATCTACACGCTGCGGCTTCGCCTGTACTGCAACGAGAACCAGCGCGTGCAGCAGTACTACTACTACGAGGGAGACTCGGGGCTGATGGCATCGGGCGGTCAGATTGTATCCGCTACGGTTACCTTTGTGCTGGAGGTGCAGGACACGACAGGCGGCGTGGCTGGCGCCCCCACTATTCTGTATACCGGCACGGTGCCGACATCGCTTTCCACGGGCCTGTATGTACCGCTCAACAGCGACGAGTTGCAGTGCAGCATTGGCAATGTGACGGTCACCCGCGGCGGGCCCACCTGGGTGATGAGCACACCACCCAACGGAACGCCCATGGTGCGGCGGCTGGGCACCACGGCCCAGGGCGCGGACTGCAAAGTGGAAAGCACCGGCAAGCTGCGATTCTATCCCGGCAGCATTCCGCAGGCGGGCGAGGTGGTGGCGGTGTCATACCGCACGCGCCATCGAGCAGTGGCGCGGGTGGCCAGCGCGGCCAGCATTGCGAGCGAGAGCGCGGGAGGACTGCCGGGCACGGCAGCGTGGGCCGGAACAGTCTCAAAGCCGGCAGCACGCAGTTCGCAGGACTGCGCCAATGCAGCGCAGGCCTTGCTGGCGCTGGCCACCAGCCGCGCCTCGGCGTGGGCGGGCACTTATACCGGCTGGAACTATGAGCAGAGCGGCGATGTGTGGCCGGGGGATGTGCTGATCATGGAGTCAACCAGCGCGGGCATCAATGCCAATCTCGTCGTGCGGCAGGTGCGGATCGATCTCACCTGTTCGCAGCCGGGGCTGGCGAAATACACCATTCAGTTCGCGAATGACTGGGCGGATGAGTTGTCGATCAAGACGAGCGCCACCATCCCGGTGGATGTGTGGCTTCCGCAGCAGCCGCAGGCGGCCGCGCCGCTGGCCAATCTGAATGCGCTCAGCATCACCAGTGTCACGGCCAGCCAGATCGACATCAGCGCCAACGTTACACCGCCCACAGGTGGCGGCTTTGAGGTGCGGCGCAGGGACTGGGCCTTTGGTCCGGGCATGGACGCTGACCTGGTGCTGCGCAGTCCGGTGCCCAACTTCATCATTCCGCGCACGGCAGTGATGGAGCAATACTACATTCGCATGTATGACGGCTCGACTCCGCCGAACTACTCGGAGTTTTCGACGGCGGTATTTGTGAACCTGCCGCTTTAACCTCTCACGACGCGGGCGCGGCCCGATCAATGGGGCTTGCGCGCCGCGTGAGAACAGAGCTCCTCATGAGTCCCCTGATGACTGAATTTGAAGCCCAGGTGCTCGCCGATCTTTCGGTGCTGAAGCACCAGATGGCGTCACTCTATGGCGACGGCGAAACCGGCCGTATCGCAGCCATTGAGCGGCGCGTCACCGCTCACGAACAGGCGTTCCAGCGTGCCAAGGGATTTTTTCTGGCTGCGGGAACCGTCTTCACCGGGATTCAGATGCTCGTCGAGTATCTGCGTCACCGATAGGCCGGATCGCGGATATCCCACATCTTCTCTGTTGTGGCGGATGTGGGATCTCCGCGCCGGGCCCGGCTGCGAGCCACTGTTTCCCCTTCCCTCCGCCTGCGTCCGCAGGCCTGGCACGCGGCCCGATATAATCCATCTGTTATGGCAGACCACCCCCTCATCGGCATTGTGATGGGCTCCAGGAGCGACTTTGACGTGCTCTCGCCCGCCGTGGAGATCCTCACCGAACTCGGCATTCCTCATGAAGCGCGCGTTGTCTCCGCGCATCGCACCCCTGACCTGCTGTATGAGTATGCGGAGCAGGCGCAGGCGCGCGGCCTGCGCGTGATTATCGCGGGCGCGGGCGGCGCGGCGCATCTGCCGGGCATGCTGGCCGCGAAGACGCTGGTCCCGGTGCTGGGCGTTCCTGTTCCCGCAACGATGCTGAATGGCCTCGATTCTCTGCTCTCGATTGTGCAGATGCCCAAGGGCGTTCCGGTGGGCACACTCGCCATCGGCAAGCCGGGCGCGGCCAACGCTGCGATTTTTGCGGCGGAGATTCTGGCGACGACCGATGCCGCGCTGCGCGAGCGCCTCCAGGCCTGGCGCGAGGCGCGCCGCGATGAGGTGCTGGCCATGGAACTGCCCGTGCTGCAGTTCCGGGAGCCGATGGCATGACGGCCATTCTTCCCGGATCAACCATTGGCATTCTGGGCGGCGGACAGCTTGGGCGCATGCTGGCCATGTCGGCGCGCTCCTTTGGCTATCGCGTGCAGGTCATGGACCCCGACCCCTCATGCCCGGCGCGATTTGTGGTGGACGCCTGCTTTGAGGGTCCGTGGAACGACACTCGCGCCGCTGCTGACCTGGCGCGCGGCTCTGACGTAGTGACGCTCGAGATCGAGCAGCTCTCGCTCGACTGCCTCGATGCGGCGGCGAAGTATGCTCCGGTGCGGCCGGGCGCGGCGATGCTGGGGATTATTCAGGACCGCATTCTGCAGAAGAACTGGCTGCGCGATCACGGCCTTCCGCTGGGTGATTACCGCGCCGCGGAGTCAGAACAGGCGCTGGTCGATGCTGTGACGGCGCTCGGCGGACGATGCTTCATCAAGAGCGCGCGCGGCGGCTATGACGGCCGCGGGCAGGTGAAGATCGGCTTTGGCGAGCTGACCGGCACGCCCGAAGAGCAGGCACGCGAGGCCTGGAAGCTGCTGGGCCAGCGGCCCGTGGTGGCGGAGAAGGCCGTGGCGCTGGAGCGCGAAGTCTCTGTGATGGTGGCGCGGCGGCCCAGCGGCGAAACACGCAGTTTCCCCTCAGCGCTGAACCATCATGAAAACCAGATTCTGGTGTGGAGCGTGATTCCCTCAGGCGTGCCGCCGGCTCTGGAAAAGCAGGCTCAGGAACTGGCCAGCGCCATTGCCGACCAGTTCACGCTGGAAGGGCTGCTGGCCATCGAAATGTTTGTGACGACGGATGGCAAGCTGCTGGTCAATGAACTGGCTCCGCGCCCGCACAACAGTTATCACGCGAGCGAGCGCGCCTGCGTCACGAGCCAGTTTGAACAGGGGATTCGCGCAGTGTGCGACCTGCCACTGGGCGATGTGGCGGTGGTGCAGCCGGCCGCGATTGTGAATCTGCTGGGCGACCTATGGCTCGATGGAGACGGCCAGCAACGCACGCCGCGCTTTGACCTTGCGATGGCGGTGCCGGGACTGCGGCTGCATCTGTATGAGAAGCATTCGGCGCGCAAGGGCCGCAAGATGGGGCATCTCTCTTCAGTGGGTGCGACACCGGAAGAAGCCGTGGCGCGCGTGCTGGAAGCGGAAAAGAAGCTCAAACAAGGTTGAAGCTGATTTCAGGGAAAAAGAAAGGGCAGGCTGCGCGCCTGCCCTTTGCTCTTGGGTTGTGGCTGGATTAGCCGATGTCTTCGGTCCAGTTTTCGAGGTACTTCTTGACCTCGGCCATGAACTTGCCCGCGTCGGCGCCATCAATGATGCGGTGATCAAAGCCGAGCGTGAGGTGAATCATGTGGCGGATGGCGATCGAGTCCGTGCCGTCCTTGTCGGTGATGACGGCCGGCTCCTTGAAGAGGCCGCCCACACCGAGAATCGCGCTCTCGGGCTGATTGATGATCGGCGTGCCAAACTGCTCGCCAAAGATGCCCGGGTTGGTGATCGTGAAGGTGCCCGAACCGACTTCGTCCGGCTTCAGCTTCTTGCCGCGCGCGCGCTCGGCGAGGTCCGCGATGCCACGGGCAATGCCCAGGAAGCTCTTCTCCTCAGCCTGCTTGATGACCGGCACAATCAGCCCCCAGTCGAGAGCCACGGCGATGCCGATGTTGATGTTGGCCGGGTAGAGGATGGCGTCGCCCTTCATCTGTGCGTGCATGATGGGCATTTTGCGCAGCGTGGCCACCACGGCGCGCGTGATGAACGGCATGTAGGTCAGTTTGACGCCGTTGCGCTGCTCATACTTGTTCTTTTCCTTCTCACGCAGCTTGACGATGCGGGTGAAGTCGATCTTGAAGACCGTGTGAACGTGCGCGCTGGTGTGCTTGGAGTCGATCATGCGCTGCGCGATGATGGTGCGCATCTTGGACATGGGGACCAGCTCACCAGGCTGCGGAACGGCAGCGGCAGGCGCGGGAGCAGTAGCGCGCGGTGCGGCAGCCGGAGCAGGCGCAGCGGCCACGGGGGCCGGGGCGGCAGCAGCCGGAGCAGCGGCGGGCTTGCCTTCGAGGTAGCCCTGAATATCGTCCTTGGTGATGCGACCACCGGCACCGGTGCCAGACACCTTGCGCAGGTCCACATTGTTTTCGCGGGCAATCTTGCGCACCAGCGGCGAAGAGCGCACGTGCTCAGCGCTGTCGGCGTAGTCCTCTTCCGCAGCCGGAGCGGAGGGCGCGGCCGCCGGAGCAACTGCGACCGGAGCCGGGGCGGCAGGAGCAGCGGGAGCAGCGGATGTACCGGCTGCGCCGCCAATGACGGCGACCACCGTGTTGATCTGCACCGTGTTGCCGGCCTGCACCTTGATTTCAGAGAGTGTGCCCGCCACAGGCGAGGGAATCTCAGCGTCTACCTTGTCGGTGGAGATCTCAAAGAGAGGCTCGTCCACTTCGACCTTGTCGCCCACCTGCTTGAGCCACTTGGTGATGGTGCCCTCAAAGATGGACTCGCCCATCTGCGGCATCACCACTTCATGCTTTGCGCCCGTGCTGGAACTGGCCGCAGGAGTTGGGGCCGAAGCCGGGGCTGCTGGCGCCGGAGCCGCTGCGGGAGCTGGGGCCGCCGCGGGAGCCGAGGCTGAAGCGGCCGCTGCCGCACTGCCGCCCTCATTGATGACGGCGACGACGGTGTTGATTTGAACGGTGGTGCCTTCGGCGACCTTGATTTCGGCGACCGTGCCTGCCACAGGCGAAGGAATCTCCGCATCGACCTTGTCGGTGGAAATCTCGAAGAGGGGCTCGTCTACCTGGACGCTCTCGCCCGGTTTCTTGAGCCATTTGGTGATGGTGCCTTCAAAGATCGATTCGCCCATCTGGGGCATGACTACATCGGTCGGCATGCAAAATCCTTTCCGCAGTGCAGGTTGGAAGCCGTGAGAAACTTGATTATAAATTGGCGGTTGATCGGGCCGCCGCCCCGCCATGCACAAGCTGGCGGCAAACCACGGCCAAACCCGTTAGTTTACTGCAAGCAGCCCTGGCTGTGGGAGAGGCAGCCATCTGCATCTGACTACCTGAAAAATTATGTTCGGCTCAGGAATTCACGAGACAGAAATCACTCTGCTGCTTTTGACGGCCATGGTGGCGCTGCTGGCGACGCTGGCGCAGCGGCTGCGCGTGCCCTATCCCATTGTGCTGCTGCTGGGCGGCCTTACGCTCAGCTTTGTGCCGGGCATCCCCAAGGTCTATCTCGACCCATCCTTTGTTTTTCTTGTCGTTCTGCCTCCCCTGCTCTTTGCCAGCACCACGAACATCGGCTGGAGCGAGCTGCGCAGCAATGCTGCCCATATTTTGATGCTGGGCCTGGGGTTGGTGGCCTTTACGGTGGTGGGGGTGGCCACCTGCATGCACTTCATTGTGCATGGCTTTGACTGGCGCTCCGGCGCGGTGCTGGGAGCGGTCGTTTCCACAACGGACACGATTGCCGTAGCCTCGATCGCCAAGCGCGTGGGCTTGCCCGAGAGAATTTTGCAGGTGATTGAGGGCGAGAGCCTGGTCAACGACGCCATGGGCCTGCTGGCACTGCAGTTCACCAGCGCGCTGGTTGTCAGCGGCACCATCCCGACCATTCCTGAAGGCGTTGGGAAGTTTCTCTGGCTGATCGTGGCCGGTGTGGGAGCCGGCCTGCTGGTGGCCTGGCCCATCGCCCACTTTGAGCGCCGCATTCGCTACACGGCGCTGCAACTGATGGTCAGCATCGCCACGCCATTTGTGGCTTATCTACTTGGCGAGAGCCTGGGCGGATCAGGCGTGCTGGCGACCGTGGCCTGCGGGCTCTACTCTGGCCGCATGCGCTCGAAGACCTTCTCTTCGCAGACCCGTCTGGAGGGGCAAGCTGTCTGGAACACGATTGACTTCAGTCTGAACGGACTGGTGTTCATTCTGATCGGCCTGCAGCTGCCGACAATTCTGGCCGGCATGTCTGACAAGGACTGGGGAGAAAAGCTCGGCCACGCCGCGCTGGTCTGTGCCCTGGTGATCGGGCTGCGCTTCTTCTGGGTTTTTGCCGGGGCGCGCGTGGCGCTGGCCCTGCGGAACCGCCTCTTCCGCGGGCAGGTCAGCTATATTTCGCCACGCATTCTGACCGTGGTGAGCTGGAGCGGCATGCGGGGCGTGCTCACGCTCGCGGCCGCGCTCTCGCTGCCCAGCCTGACGGCGGCCGGGCATCCGTTTCCGCATCGGCAGGCGATTATTTTCTTCGCCTACGCCGTCATCCTGGTCACGCTGCTGGGCCATGGTCTGACACTGCCCAAGGTGATTCGCAAGCTGAACGTGTGCGAATCGCCCGATGTGCAGCAGGAGGCGCGCAACGCCCGCGCCGCCGTAGTCAAGGCCGCACTTGACCGGCTGCAGGAGCTGCGCGAACAGGACCAGGAGGCGAAGAACGACGGCGTCGCCTATGAACTGATGGAACGCTTTTACCGGGAACGGCTGCGCACGCTGGCTCCCGCGGAGAAATCAGATAGCCAGAAAGAACAGCAGCGCCGCCAGCAGAACATGCAGCAGATTGCCTACAGCCTGCGCCAGGCCGAGCGCGCCGAGCTCATGCACCTGCGCGCGACCGGGCAGATTCGCGAGAATACGCTGCGCGAGGTGGAGCGCGAGCTCGATCTATTAGACGTGCATTGGGGAAACGCCTGAAGGGCGTGGGAATGAATTGCCCGGCGTGGAGCAATCTGGTGGGCCCACCAGGACTTGAACCTGGAACCAACGGATTATGAGTCCGCTGCTCTAACCAATTGAGCTATAGGCCCTCAAGAGCTGGCGCGTTCTACCAGCTTCCTGATTGTAAATGCATCGGCTTTGGGAGCATTCAGGCATCCAAGCAGAAGCTGGGACTGCCAGCAGGCCACAGGGGCTGCCGGGGTCCGGTAAGCTGGTGGCGACCGGGAGTGGGTGAATATGCCTGTTTTTTCGCAGCCGCTGCGCTGCCTTCTTCTGCTTCTTTGCCTGCTCGGCTGCGGCCCCCTCGCCGCGCATGCTGACCCGGTGCTCGAACACGGCTACGGGCAGATGTACAACGTGAACTTCGCGGGCGCCCATCAGACCTTCGACGCCTATATACAGGCGCATCCAGACGATGCCATGGGGCCGGTCTCCGATGCGGCGGCCTATCTGTTTGCGGAGCTCGACCGGCTCGGCATTCTGGATTTGCGGCTCTTTGCGGACAACTCACGATTCTCGCACCGCAAGCGACCGACGCCCAATCCTGCGGTGCAGCAGAAGTTTCAGGCTCGCATTGATGAAGCCAACCGCCTGGCCGCGGCGGCCTTGAGCAAAAGTCCCAAAGATGTTTCGGCGCTGCTGGCCAGCACGCTGGCCGATGGGCTGCAAAGCGACTATGCGGCGCTGATTCTCAAGCATGATCTGGATGCCCTGCGCTTCAGCAATCGCGCCACGGCGCTCGCGCAGAAGACGCTGGCGGCGGACCCTCACTGCTACGACGCGTACCTTGCCGTCGGCATTGAGAACTATCTGCTGGGCATCAAGCCGGCGCCCGTGCGGTGGGTATTGAGCTGGACGGGCGCGCAGACGAATGCCTCGGCCGGAGTTCATGAGCTGAAGCTGGCCGCCGCGCATGGCCACTACCTTGCGCCCTTTGCGCGGCTGCTGCTGGCGGTGGCCGATATCCGGCAGAAGAACTATGCGGGTGCGCGCAATCTGCTGCAGGGGCTGTCGCAGGAGTTTCCGGCCAATCCTCTCTACCGGCGCGAGTATCAGCGCATCGCGAACAAATAGAGCCAGGGCGGAACAGGTCCCGAAGGGGCCAACAGAAAGGGCCAGCCGCGTGGTTGCACGGCTAGCCCTGCTGCTTTCCGGTTTGCGGACTTACTAATTCGCGTAGCGCTGCAGGCGTTCGCCCTCAAGGTAAACGCGCTGCTGAGGCGCAGCCGCAGCGGGCGCTTTGCTCTTACCCTTCCCCTTGCCGCGCGGCTTGGTGGGGGCCACCGTGGCCATGCGCAGCACAGGAGCATGATTGACCATCTGGCCGCGCTCCTCGCGATCAAGGCCGCTGTCGCTCGCGATCATGACGCGCTCAATCTTGCGATTCAGCGTCTTTTCAAAGCGATTGAACTCGCGGCGCTCGAGCGGCGTGTAGAAGGTAGCCGCGACTCCGGTCGCTCCCGCGCGTCCGGTACGGCCGGCGCGATGGATGAAGTCCTCGGTCATTTTCGGCATGTCATAGTTGATGACCTGCGCGATGTTGTCCACGTGAATGCCGCGCGAGGCGACATCGGTGGCGACCAGCACACGGGCACGCCCACGCTGAAAGTCTTCGAGTGCGCGATTGCGCTGCGACTGCGAGCGGTCGCCGTGCAGCACCGCCACGGAGATGCCCGCGCGATCGAGCCGCTTGGCCACATGCTCGGTGCGCCGCTTGGTTCCGACGAAGACGAGCGATTGGCCTTCTTCGGCGGTGACCACACGATGGACGAGCGCAGCCTTCTGATCGGCATCGACTTCATAGGCAATCAGGCGAACGCTGCTGGACGTCTGCTGGGTCGAGCCGAAGGACAAGCGCACGGGATTGGTCAGAATTTCATCCAGCAGGTGCGCGACAGCCGGATCAATAGTCGCCGAGAAGCACATGGTCTGGCGCTGCCGGGGCAGCTTGGCCACAATGCGGCGAATCGCCGGAATGAAGCCCATGTCGAGCATGCGATCGGCCTCGTCGAGCACCAGAACTTCAATGCGCTTGAGGTCGATGAGGCGGCGCTCCAGAAAGTCTTCCAGACGGCCCGGGGTGGCGACGATGAGACGCGCACCGGCCTTGAGGTCGCGAATCTGGTTATTCTCGCTCGCGCCGCCGATCAGCGTCGCGGCCTGCGGCAGGCTCTTGCCGGCCAGTTGGGCGTATTGCTTTTCCACCTGCAGGGCCAGTTCGCGGGTTGGCGTCAGAATGAGGACGGCCGGATGCTTGCCCTTGGTGGCCAGCAGGCGCTCCATGGCAGGCAGCAGAAACCCGAGGGTCTTGCCGGTGCCGGTCTGCGCGGTCGCCAGTACGTCCTTGCCTTCCATGGCCGGCGGAATCGCGGCTTCCTGGACAGGGGTTGGGGTTACAAACTGGTTAACTGCAAGCTGATTCTTCAGGTGGGAGGATAGGTTCAGTTCAGAAAATTGCATGAAAAAGCGGTCTGCTCTCTTTGGATTGGCAGCCGTGTGGTGTTCACGTGATCTGTTTGCTCAATCGGAATATTGCGAAGACAAACGGGGCGAATGGCCCCAAGAGTATCCCGGTTCAGATCCGGACCGGAACGTCACCTGCTCTGAGGCAGGTTCTCAGCTTCTACAGAATACCATGCTTCTGTGGAAATCCCGGCAGGAAGAGGTTACCGGCCAGATACAGGTCCCGATATGGGAGCAGACACCAGGGTTACACCTGTACCGGATGGCCACCCTTTGCCAGCCGCTTGCCTTGAATCTCAATGTAGACGTTGATGAGCGAGAGCGCCGCCGGAGTCACCCCGGGAATGCGACTCGCCTGGCCGATGGTCTGCGGACGCACGCGCACCAGCTTCTCCTGCATCTCACGCGAGAGGCCGCTGACGGACGCATAGTCAAACCACTCAGGAATGACGCGGGTTTCGGCCTTCTTGAGCTTTTCCATCGACTTGCGCTGCTGGTCAAGATAGCCGGCGTACTTGATCTCGGTTTCGACGGACTTCAGCTCGTTGCGCACAAAGGCTGGCAGCGGCTGGCTGGCCTCTTCAGCGTTGGTGAACCAGGGCGCAAAGAGACTCGCTGCTTCGCCCTCGGCCACCTCGGCGCGAATCACGGTCCACAGCGCCTCAATGGACATCTCGGGCCGCTTCAGCAATTGCGCATAGGTCTGCCCGGCGAGCGAGGCCGCATCCGTAATTCCGGCCTGTGCCAGTGCGGGAGCCAGCGGCGTCACATCCTTGATTTTGCGCGTGGCGAGCAGCTTCTCCAGCGTGACGGCGCGCGCCTGCTTGGCCTCGTAGTCGGCCCAGGCCTCATCGTGAATCAGCCCCAGACGCCGCCCGTAGGGCGTGAGACGCCGGTCAGCATTGTCAATGCGCAGGTGCAGGCGAAACTCCGCCCGTGAGGTGAACATGCGGTAGGGCTCATTGGTGCCCTTGGAAATGAGATCGTCAATCAGGATGCCGGTGTAGGCCTCGGTGCGATTGAGCGTGAAGGGTGCGTCGTCGCGCACACTGAGCGCGGCATTGATGCCGGCCATGATGCCCTGGCAGGCGGCCTCTTCATAGCCCGAGGTTCCGTTGATCTGCCCGGCCAGATAGAGCCCCTCAAACTTTTTCACGCGCAGCGAGCGATCGAGCTCGGTCGGGTCAATGGCGTCGTACTCAATGGCGTAGCCGGGGCGCAGCATTTCGGCGTTTTCAAGGCCCGGGATGGAGCGCACGATCTCGTACTGCACCTCCATCGGCAGCGACGTGGACATGCCGTTCACGTAGACCTCGTGCGTGTTGAGACCCTCCGGCTCCAGAAAGAACTGGTGGCGGTCCTTGTCGGGGAACTTGACCACCTTGTCTTCGATGGAAGGGCAATAACGCGGGCCGATGGCCTCGATCTGCCCGGAGTACATGGGCGAGCGATGTACGTTCTCGCGAATCAGCCGCAGCGTCTCCGGCGTGGTGTAGGCGATGTGGCAGGAGATCTGCCGCATGGGCAGCGTCTTTGTGCGAAAGCTGAAGGGCGTGGGATCGGCGTCGCCCGGCTGCTCTTCAAAGCGCGCCCAGTCGATGGTGCGGCCATCCAGGCGCGGCGGGGTGCCGGTCTTGAGGCGGCAGCCGCGCAGGCCAAGCTGCTTGAGCGACTCGCCCAACAGCACCGAGGGCGGCTCGCCGGAGCGGCCTGCGGGAATACGCTCTTCGCCGCAGTGAATGAGGCCGTTCAGAAAGGTGCCGGTGGTGATGACGGTGGCTCCGGCGCGAATGGTGCGCCCGTCGCGCAGCCGGATGCCGGTGACACGCGCATCTTCCACGACGACATCGACGGCCTCGGCCTGCTTGATGTAGAGATTGGGCTGCGACTCGAGCACCTCGCGCATTTTGACGCGGTACTGCTGCTTGTCGCACTGCGCGCGCGGCGACCAGACGGCGGGTCCGCGCGAAGTATTGAGCAGGCGGAACTGGATGCCGACGGCATCGGCCAGCTCGCCCATGATGCCGCCGAGCGCGTCCACCTCGCGCACCAGGTGGCCCTTGGCGATGCCGCCCACGGCGGGATTGCAGGACATCTGCGCGATCAGATCAAGGTTGAGCGTGAACAGGGCCGTGCGCAGGCCCATGCGCGCCGCCGCCATGGCAGCCTCGCAACCGGCGTGGCCCGCGCCCACCACCACGACATCGTATTGTTCGATCAGCGGCATATTCTCTTATTTTAGAGGGAGCGGGGGCGATTGCCACGCACAGGAGCCTTGTCTGCCCTGCTAATCTGAAACTTAAGCTTATGAGCACATTGAAAGCGGTGCGTGGCACGCGCGACCTGCTGCCCCCCGAAACAGAACTGTGGAACAAAGTTGAGGCGACCGCCCGGCGCGTTTTTGCGCGCTATAACTTCGGCGAGATTCGCACGCCCCTTTTTGAAGACACCTCGCTCTTTGCCCGTGGCGTGGGCGAGGAGACCGATATTGTCTCGAAGGAGATGTACACGTGGGAGGACCGCGCCCGCGCACAGTCAGAGAAGCCGCAGTCGCTCACGCTGCGCCCTGAGAACACGGCCGGAGTGGTGCGCGCCTACATCGAGCACAAGCTGGGCGAGACCGGCATGCTGCAGAAGCTCTATTACATCGGGCCGCAGTTTCGCCGCGAGCGTCCGCAAAAGGGCCGCTACCGGCAGTTCTGGCAGATTGGCGCGGAGGTCATCGGCCCGGCCAGCGCCGGCTCCGAGTCGCCGCTGCGCGATGCCGAGGTGCTGGAGATGCTGGCGGCATTTCTGCACGAGCTGGGCATTCGCGATGCGAAGCTGTCGATCAACTCCGTGGGCTCGGCCAGCGACCGGCCGCGCTATGTGGCGGCGCTGCGCGAGGCGCTCCAGGACAAGGCTCCGCAGATGTGCGTGGATTGCCAGCGGCGGGCGGAGACTAATCCTCTGCGCGTGCTCGACTGCAAGGTGCCCGAGGACCAGCCCATCATCGATGCGCTGCCGAAGATTGCCGATTATCTCGACGAGGAATCGAAGGCGCACTTTGCCGCCGTCTGCGCGGCGCTCGATGCGTGCGGCGTGGCGTATGAGGTGAATCCCCGCCTGGTGCGCGGGCTGGACTACTACACGCGCACGACGTTCGAGTTCAGCCACGGCGGCCTGGGCGCGCAGAATGCGCTGCTGGGCGGTGGACGCTATGACGGCCTGAGCGAGGCCATCGGCGGCCCCAAGGCTCCGGGCATCGGCTTTGCGATGGGCGAGGACCGGCTGATTCTGACGCTGCAGGCGCAGGCGAGCGAGGCCGCTTCCACGCTGGCAGATGCTTATGTGGCTCCGCTGGGCGAGGGCATGAATGCGGCGGCGCTCCGGCTGGCGCATGAGCTGCGCGGCGCGGGGCTGAAGATTGAGCTGGGCGACGGCAGCTTCCGGCTAAAGAAGTCGTTTGAAATGGGAAACAAGCTGGCGCGCAAGATCATTCTCTTCGGAGAAGACGAGCTGGCCTCGGGTATGCTGACCGTAAAAGACTTCGCCTCGGGCGAGCAGGTGAAGGTTGCGCGGGGCGAGATTGCGCACTTTTTAGGCGCATAAACGCACACCTTTGTCATCCTTTGGGGTGAATTCCGGGGCAAATGCGGCAACGAAGAAAGCCACGGCGGAATAAGGAATGTATCAGGGCACGGCTTTAGCCGTGCCGCCAAACGCAGATCAAAGGACGGGCTTCAGTGCCTGCCATGGCCGTACCCACACGGAATTCGAGAACGATGAAGACTCTCGGCTCCGCGCGGTGTTTCTTTGTGACAGCCAAGACAAGCATGGGACGTGCTCTGTTGCAGACGGAGCGGAACGCGCTGCTGTTGATTGCCGTCATCCGCTCGTATGCGCGAGCTGGCAAGTTTGAGGTTCACGATTTTGTCGTTATGCCCAATCATCTTCATCTACTCATGACGGTAGGAAGCGAGATGACGATTGAGAAGGCCGTACAGTTGGTCAAGGGTGGGTTTTCGTATCGGCTGAAAAAAGAAACTGGATACGATGGAGAGGTATGGCAACGAGGCTTCTCAGAAGTTCGCGTGATGGATTCGGAGCATCGCGGCGACTGTCAGGAGTACATCGCCCACAATCCAGTGAAGGCAGGATTGGTGAGTTCTCCTGAGGCGTTTCCATTTTGCTACCGTCCTCTGGCGATGCAAAAAGCGGCAGGGGCTAAAGCCCGGCAATAACTGGGGCAAGAATGGCATGGCTAAAGCCATGCCCTGATACAAACTGCGAGCGGAAGCCATGCCCAAATACAGGACCGGAAAGATTCGCAGGGGCAGATTGCGATACAAAGGTTGCAGAGGCTGGAGCCTCAACATTTGAGCTGCACCAACGGTATGGCTTAGGCCATGCCCGGATACAAGATTCGAAAGATCATTTCAGGAAGAATCACTTTGCTGGACTTTCTAGGCACCAAACAACGCACGCATACCTGTGGCGAACTGCGCGCGGCGCACGCCGGCGAAACCATCACCATTATGGGCTGGGTCAACCGCCGCCGCGACCACGGCAACCTCATCTTCCTTGACCTGCGCGACCGCTACGGCATCACGCAGGTGGTGCTCGACAAAGACCTCAGCGCCGAGGCCCACGCCAAGGCCGAGCAGGCGCGTCCGGAGTACGTCATCTGCGCCACCGGCAAGGTGCGCGCGCGCAGCCAGGAGGCCATCAATCCCAAGATGCCCACCGGCGAAATCGAGATTGCGGCCACCGAGCTGCTCATACTCAATGACTCGAAGGTGCCGCCGTTTTCGCCCGCCGAAGAGGCTATCGCCAATGAGGAAGTGCGCCTCAAGTACCGCTACCTCGATCTGCGCCGCCCCGAGATGCAACACAACTTTGAGGTGCGGCATAAGGTGGCGCTCGCGGTGCGGCAATATCTTTCAGGCCAGGGCTTCTTTGAGGTCGAGACGCCCTTTATGACGCGCTCGACGCCCGAGGGCGCGCGCGATTACCTGGTGCCGAGCCGCGTACATCCCGGCGAGTTTTATGCGCTGCCGCAGTCGCCGCAGCTCTTCAAGCAGATCCTCATGATCTCCGGCATGGATCGCTACTTCCAGATCGCGCGCTGCTTCCGCGACGAAGACCTGCGCGCCGACCGCCAGCCGGAGTTCACGCAGATCGACCTCGAAATGACCTTTCCGCAGCAGGAGACGATCTTCGGGGTGGTCGAGGGCTTTCTGGCGGCGGCCTTCGAGGCCGTGGGCCAGCAGATCACGGTGCCGTTTCCGCGCATGACCTACGACAAGGCCATCGAGCTTTATGGCATCGACAAGCCCGATCTGCGCCTGCCTCCCATGACCGACGTGCGCTCGGTTTTCTCGGACGAGGAGCTGCAGTCGCTAAAGATTGAGCCGGGCATGCCCATCGTGGCCATCGTGATTCCGAACAAGTCGGCGATGAGCAACACGCAGAAGAAGGCCTTTGGCAAAGAGGTGGAAGAGCAGGTGGGCGCGGAGCTGGCCTATCTGGACGTCGAGCGCCTCAGGACCAGCCCGCAATTTGCGCTGCTGGCTGACCGCATCGATGCCGCCGCGGCGGCCCACTGCAAGCTGGAGCGCGTGGAGCCGGATCATCGCCTGGTGGTGATTTCGCCGCGTCTTGGGGCGGCGGCGGTTTCGCGCGATACCTCGTGGGTCTACAAGCGCGCGGGCCAGTTACGGCTGGAGCTGGGCAAGCGCTTCGCCGCCGAGCACAAGGCCTTTGAGAAGAAGGGTACGGCCGCGGACTATCAGTTCCTGTGGGTGACCGACTTCCCGTTCTTTGAGTGGGACGAGCAGAGCCACACGTGGACCTTTGCGCATCATCCGTTCACGTCTCCGCATCAGGATGACCTGATCGCCGGCCGCCTGGAGTCTGACCAGGCCGCCGTACGCGCGCTGGCCTACGACGTGGTGCTCAATGGCACGGAGCTTGGCTCCGGCTCCATTCGTATTCACCGGCAGGATGTGCAGCAGCAGATCTTCCGCGCGCTGGGCATGTCGGACGACGAAGCAAAGGAGCGCTTTGGCTTCTTCCTGGAAGCGCTGCAGTACGGCACGCCTCCGCATGGCGGCATCGCGCTGGGTCTGGACCGCATCGTGATGATTCTTGCCGGAGCCTCAAGCCTGCGCGAAGTGATCGCCTTCCCGAAGACGGCCAAGGCTATCGACCTGATGGTCGATGCACCCACGCCGGTCAGCGACGCGCAGCTTCGCGAATTGCACATTCGCCCGACGAAGCAGTAGAAGTCAGCCCACAAAAAGCACAAAGGCCGCCAGCGATTGCTGACGGCCTTTTACCTGCTCAGAAAAGCAGTCGATTACTTGCCGAACTTGTAGACGACGCCCAGCGCGCCTGCAAATTCATTCTGAAAGGTCTTGCTGTAGCGAGTAGGCTGCCAGTCGGTGTAAAGGCGCACCGCCCAGTGCGGGCTCACGTTGTAATCAGAGAATGCGCCCACGGCTGCGGCAAAGGCGAGCTGGCTGTTGATAAGCCCCAGATTAACGGGCTGTACGTTAGCCGGGTAGTTCTTGGCGAAGTTGCCGTAGGCTCCACCGATGTCAAAGTGCATGCCGAAGTCATAGCGCGGCGTGCGAAAGAAACGGCTGGCAACGCCAAAAAGGAAGAGGCTCTGCGAGGCCGAGTAGTTCTTGATTCCATAGGGATTCAGTGGCGGCACGATGGTGCCAAAAACAGTGCGCGAGGATGCTTCGAGGCCAAAGCCGGGTTTCACCCAGTCGGTCACGGTTGCGTTGAAGCCTTCCATGTTGATGGCTTGCACGTTCGATCCACGGGCCGGGTTGAAGTGGGCATACTGGCCGCCCACGAAGACGTCCCAGTGATGCGCATACGCCGGATTGACGGGCGTTGCAGCCGTGGCGGTGACCTGGGCATGCGCCCCAGGCAGGAAAAGAGCCAGCAGAACGGCGCTGAACAAAACAGATGACAGACTACGGAATCTCACGCGAATCTCTTCCACCTCACAGAAAAAGCCTGGAAACTTCACGATACACGGTTGCTGGCATCGGGCAAAAGTCCGGCACCGGCCTCAGCCGTGCGCGGCGGCATGAATGGCCAGCAGATTTTCAAGCAGCGGGCGCAACCGGTCCAGATGCAGGGCATTGGCGCCGTCAGACTTGGCCTCGGCCGGATTGTCATGCACTTCGAGAAACAGGCCATCGACTCCGGCGGCGACGGCGGCGCGGGTCAGCAGCGGAATGAACTCCGGCTGGCCGCCGGAGACGCCATTGCTGCCCGAGGGAATCTGCACCGAATGGGTACCGTCAAAGACCACGGGGGCCATCTTGCGCATGATGCCGAGTGAGCGCATGTCCACCACGAGGTTGTTGTAGCCGAAGCTTGCGCCGCGCTCGGTCAAAAAGAAGCGCGGGTTGCCGGTGGACTCGAGCTTGCCGACGGCATGCTGCATGTCCCAGGGCGCGACGAACTGGCCCTTCTTCACATTGACGGCTCTGCCGGTGTTGGCGGCGGCCACCAGCAGATCGGTCTGCCGGCACAGGAACGCGGGAATCTGAAGCACATCGACACCCTCGGCCGCGACGGCACAGTGGCCGGGCTCATGCACGTCGGTGAGCACCGGCAGGCCATGCTGCTGCTGAATGGTCTTGAGGATGCGCGTGCCTTCCACCAGTCCCGGACCGCGAAAGCTGGTGACGCTGGTGCGGTTGGCCTTGTCGTAGGAGGCCTTGAAAATATACGGCACGCCGAGATCGGCGGTGATGCGCTGAATGGCATCGGCCATCTTGCGCGCGTGCGCTTCGCTCTCAATGACACACGGGCCGGCAATAAGAAAAAGCTGCCCGGATCCCACCGGAACAGGACCAATCGAAAAAGGCTGATTCACAGCCTGTATTGAATCACAGGCGCGGGAACGAACGCATGTGGAGCCGGACCTGGAGGCGAACCCTCCCAAGTCGAGCCTGACACCATTCTGGAACTCTGGATGCATCTGAAACGTATCTTATTGGGGACAAGTAAAGACCGCTCGTTCTCTTGTGGACATAAGTTCATCTGCTCTTGGTACTCTGAGCAGTCGCACATGCCTCTGGCCACAGGGTTCAAACGTTCGAAGTGGTGCTAGGCGACAGGAGATGGATTGACCGGGGAGTCCTCAATGTTGGCGTCTGGCTGGCCAGAGAAGGATTGCCGCGCCTTGCTGGTGGAGGCTCCGTGGCCGATTTTTGTCTGGAACCCGGAAACCGGGGCGATTCTGGAAGCCAATGCCGCAGCCGCGCGCCGTTATGGCTACCGGCTGGAAGATTTTGCCACGCTGCGCGCAAACGATATTGTGTCCGCCAGAGTGCGGCCTACGCTGGCTCAGTTGACCGGTTCCGGGCAGGCCGCGCACGCGGGAAATCTGCTCAGCGAACACGTCACGTCGTCGGGTGAGATATTCCCGGTCGAGGTGATCTCTTTTGCTTTGGCCTGGAAGGACCAGCGGGCGCGCTTCTCTCTGATTCGCGACCAGCGACCCAATCTTGATCTGGTGCGCGACAGCAGCTATCTGACAAGCCTTGAAAACATGGCGAGGGTATCTGGAGCGATCGCGCACAACTTCAACAATCTGCTCACGATCATCCAGCTTGCCGCCTCGCACCTGTGTGAAATGGCGCCTCCTGAGGCGGCGCAGCAGGCGGAACTAATCGCAAATACGGTGGCCGAGGCTTCGCTGCTGGCCCAGCAGCTTCTGCACTTCGGGCATCGGCGTCCCGGCCGCATGGAGGCATGCGATCTGGCCGAGCTGGTGCACGCCGAGCAGGACATTCTGCAGGCGGCTTTGGGCGGCGACATGATGCTGCGGCTCGATCTGACGCCGGACTGCTGGGCCATGGCCGACAGGAACCAGTTCCGCGAGGTGCTGCTGAACCTGGTGATCAACGCGATGGAAGCCATGACGCACGGCGGGACCTGCACTCTGCGGACGGCAATCAAGCGGTTGCCGCAAGGCTGCCCGAGGCTTGATCTGGCAGAGGGCAGCTACGTTGTGCTGTCAGTCGAAGACACGGGCGCGGGCATGAGTGAAGAAGCACGGCAGCATGCCATGGAGCCATACTTCTCCACGAAACCTCAGGGGCATGGGCTGGGGTTGTCTTCGGTTTATGGCATCATGCGCCTGCACAGTGGCGGCGTCGAGATCCTGACCGAGCAAGGCAAGGGAACGCAGGTGCTGCTTTACTTTCCCGCTACGGAAGCGCTGCCGGAGTAGGGAAAGACAAAGACTGGTTGACAGCCGCCGGCATCCCCAGTAGGGTCTTACTCAGGATGAGCTTCCGCCACCATCATCGCCACCATCATCATCAAGCGACGAGTGTGCCGGCGGACCTGTCTGGAAGCGACTGCTAAGTACCAGACCTCAGGATTCTCAGGAATAGCCCGCCGGCGACCACGCCGGCGGGCTTTTTCATTGCCAGGAACTGTAACCGCAAACGATAAAAAGGAAGAAGAGTGATGACAGAGACGAAGCTGGATTTCGCGAAGATGGAGGGCCTGATTCCCGGCATTGTGCAGGACGCCAAAACCGGACAGGTGCTCATGGTAGGTTTTTTGAATGACGAGAGCTATCGCAAGACGATGGAGAGCGGCTTTGTCACCTTCTGGAGCCGCACTCGCCAGAAGCTCTGGATGAAGGGCGAAACCAGCGGCAACCGCCTGCGCGTGATCGACGCAGCCACCGATTGCGACCAGGACACGCTGCTCTTCCGCGTGGAAGTGGAAGGCGACGGCCTTGTGTGCCACGAAGGCACGGTGAGCTGCTTCACGCGTCCGCTGGCGCTCGCCTCTGCCGTGCAGGAGGTGCGCTAATGGCCAACAAACTGCGTCTCGGAATTCCCAAAGGCAGCCTGCAGGATGCCACCATCGCCCTGTTTGAACGTGCCGGATGGCACATCTACGCCAATGGCCGCTCCTACTTCCCAAGCATCGATGACACTGAGATTGAGTGCATGCTGATTCGCGCGCAGGAGATGGCGCGCTACGTGAACCACGGCGTGCTCGATGCCGGACTCACGGGCATTGACTGGGTAGTGGAAAGCGGCCTCGCAGTGGAGAGCGTCACCAGCCTGGTCTATGCCAAGCAGAGCCGCCAGAAGGTTCGCTGGGTGCTGGCCGTGCCCGAAGACTCAAAGTTTGAAAAAGCCGAAGACCTGGGCGGCAAGATTATCGCCACCGAACTGGTCGAAGTTACGAAGCGCTACTTTGCCGAGCGCAATGTTCCGGTGCAGGTGGAGTTCAGCTGGGGCGCCACGGAAGTGAAGCCGCCCATGCTGGCCGATGCCATTGTCGAAGTGACTGAGACTGGCAGCTCACTGCGCGCCAACCGCCTGCGCATTATCGACACGGTGATGGAGAGCGAGACGCACCTCATCGCGAACCGCAACGCCTACAACGACGCGTGGAAACGCGAGAAGCTCGAATGCCTGGCGCTGATGCTGCGCGGAGCTATCGCGGCGCAAGGCCAGGTGGGCCTGATGCTCAACGTGGAGAAGAAGAACCTGCAGCAGATTCTCTCAGTGCTGCCCGCGCTCAACTCGCCCACAATCTCAGAACTGAGCAACTCGGAATGGGTCGCCGTCAACACGATTCTGGAAGAGAGCGTGGTGCGCGATGTAGTGCCCCGGCTCAAGGCCGCGAATGCGACGGGCATTGTCGAGTATCCGTTGAACAAGGTGGTGCTCTAGACATGCGCGTGCTCAGCACCCGTGGAAGAGGCGCGCAGGCGGCGCAGGATTTTCTGAGCCGCCTGCTGACCGGCAGCGAAGCGAGCTATGAGCGCGCGCTGCCGGCCGCGCAACGCATTGTGCAGGGCGTGCGGCGTGGTGGAGACGCTGCCTTGCTGCGCTATCGCGCCAAGTTCGACGGCATCGCCGCGAGCGAGCCCCTGCGCATTCCGGCCGAGGAGATGGAAGCCGCCTGGAAGGCGACTACTGCCGAACTGAAGGCAGCGCTGAAGCAGGCGGCAAAAAATATTCGCCGCTTCGCGCAAAAGCAGCGCCCGCGAGACTTCACCTTGCAGATGGCCCCCGGCGTCACGGCAGGGCAGAAGGTGATTCCGCTTGAGGCCGTGGGTTGCTATGTGCCGAGTGGGCGTTATCCGCTGCCTTCCACGCTGTTAATGACCGCGATTCCCGCGCAGGTGGCGGGCGTGCGGCGCATTGTGGCGGTGTCTCCGCGCCCGGCAAAGGAAACGCTCGCCGCCGCGCACATGCTCGGCGTAGCCGAGTTTTATCGCATTGGCGGAGCGCAGGCCGTCGCCGCGCTGGCCTATGGAACCGCGAGCATCGAGCGTGTCGGCAAGATTGTGGGCCCGGGCAATGCCTACGTCACCGCTGCCAAGAAGGCAGTGAGCTTTGATTGCGGTATTGACATGCTGGCCGGCCCCACGGAAATTGTGATCGCCAGTGAGAACGGAACGGTCGAGGGCATCGCTGCCGATCTCGTTGCGCAGGCGGAGCATGATCCGGACGCCATCGCCATTCTGGTGACCAGCAATGCCGCACTGGGCCGCGCAGTCGCTGCGAAAACGAAGCTGCGCGCGCAGAGCAATGCGATTGCAAAGCAATCGATCGCGGCGAACGGAGCCGTCATCCTCACCAGAGATGTTGAGGAAGCGCGCATGCTCACCAATCAGCTCGCGGCCGAGCACCTCACCGTGGATAGCTCTGCCGATCTTGCATGGGTGCGCAACGCCGGCTCGGTGTTTGTGGGCCGCTGGTCGTCGCAGCCGCTGGGCGATTATGTCTCCGGCCCCAATCACACGCTGCCCACCAGCGGGCTGGCACGGCTGCGCGGCGGCCTGAGCGTGATGGATTATCTCAAACTGGTCACCGTGCAGGAGTACTCGGCTACGGGTGTGCGGCAGCTCGGCCCCTCGGCGGTTGCGCTGGCTGAAGCCGAGGGATTAGTGGGACACGCCGATGCGGTGCGCGTTCGCCTGCAGAGTGCGAAACCCGTCAGGAGGCGCGCATGAGCCGTCTGGAACCGCGCGCGGGCGTACTGCGCATGAAGGAGTATCATCCACCGCTCGGGGATCGCAGCGGGCTGCGCCTCGACTTCAACGAGAACACGCTGGCCTGCTCGCCGCGCGTGCGCGAAGCGCTGGCGGCGATCACCGGTGCGGACCTCACGCGTTATCCCGAACGCGGACCGATCGAAGCGATGGTGGCGCGGCATCACGGGCTCCATCCTGACCAGGTGCTGCTGACCAATGGCGTGGATGAAGCGATTCACGTGCTGTGCCAGACCTATCTCAACCCCGGCGATGCGCTGCTGCTGCCTGTGCCGACGTATTCGATGTATGAGGTGTATGGCTCGGGTGCGGAGGCGCGCATCGACCGCGTAGTTGCCGGGCACAGCTTCGCGTTTCCGCTGGAGGAATTGCTGGCGGCGATCACGCCGCAGACGCGCCTCATTGCGATTGCCAACCCCAACAGTCCGACCGGGCAGACCGTGACGCGCGAGCAGATTCTGCAAGTGCTGACCGCTGCTCCCCACGCCGCCGTACTGGTGGATGAGGCATACTTCCACTTCTTTGGCGAGAGCGTGATGGATCTCGTCGGGCAGATTCCGAACCTGATTGTGGCGCGCACTTTCTCAAAGGCCTATGGACTCGCGGGCCTGCGGCTGGGCATGCTGGCCGCCGCCAAAGAGCAGATGCAGTGGATGCGGCGTGTCATCTCGCCCTATAGCGTGAATGCGCTGGCGCTGGCCTGCCTGCCGCCGGCGCTCGAAGATCAGCAGTATCTGGACTGGTATGTGGGCGAGGTAAAGGCGGCGCGCCTTCTGATGGAGGCCGCGCTGGACCGCCTCGCGGTGCATCGCTGGCCCTCGGCTGCGAATTTTGTACTGGTGCGCATTGGCGCGCAGCACCGTCATTTTGTACAGGCCATGCGCGACCGCGATGTGCTGGTGCGCGACCGCTCCAGCGACCCCGGATGCGAAGGGTGTGTGCGCATCACGATTGGCCCGCGTGAGCAGACCGATGCCGGCATTCTGGCGCTCGAAGAGTCGCTGGCTGAGATTGGATGGAAAGGGAAAGCATGAAGAAAGCTACGAAGAAGACGCCCGTCACGGCCGGTGCGAAGCGCACGGCGTCGCTCGACCGCAAGACGGCCGAAACGCAGATCAGCCTGCGGCTCACCATCGAAGGCAGCGGGCAGTACAACATCTCCACGGGCATTCGCTTTTTTGATCACATGCTCGAACTCTTTACACGGCACGGCGCATTTGATCTTGACCTTGCGTGCAAGGGCGATCTCGATGTCGATCAACACCACACGGTGGAAGATGTGGGCATCGCGCTGGGCGAGGCTTTTGACAAGGCGCTGGGCGACAAGCGCGGCATTTTGCGCGCGGGCTACTTCCTGATGACGATGGACGAAACGCTGGGCCTCGCGGCCGTCGACTTGAGCGGGCGCACGTCGTCTGTGGTGAAAACCAAGGTCAAGACGCGCCTGGTGGGCGACCTGCAATCAGAGCTGGTTGAAGATTTCTTTGAGGGCTTTGCTCGCGGCGCGCGCGCCAATGTGCATCTGAAGACGGTCTATGGCCGCTCGAATCATCACAAGGTGGAAGCGCTCTTCAAGGCTTTTGCCCGCGCGCTGCGCTTTGCCTGCTCGCGCGATGAGCAACTCAAGGAGATGCTACCCAGCACGAAAGGCCTGCTGTGATTGCCGTCATTGATTACAAGGCGGGCAACCTGACCTCGGTGCTCAAAACGCTGCGCGCGGCCGGGGCCGAACCGGTGCTGACGGACGATCCCGCGGTGGTGGCGCGCGCGCAGAAGCTGATTCTGCCCGGCGTGGGCCACTTTTCCGCCACGCGCTTTCTTGAGGAGCACGGCCTGACTGCCGCCGTGCGCGAGCGCGTCGATGCGGGCGCGCCTTTTCTGGGCATCTGCGTGGGCATGCAGTGGCTCTTTGAGGGCAGCACCGAGGCCCCCGCGGTACAGGGGTTCGGCGCATTCGGCGGCCAGTGCGCGCGCTTCGCTACTCAGGAACTCAAGGTGCCGCATGTCGGCTGGAATTCGCTGGAGATTCGCGAGGGCTCGCGCCTGCTCGCCGGGCTTTCGCAACAGTCCTATGTCTATTTCACGCATTCGTATTGCGCTCCGGTGGTAAACGGCACTGCGGCGGTTACAGAATATGGCCAGGCCTTTTCGGCTGCGGTGGAGCGGGACAACATCATGGGCGTTCAGTTTCACCCGGAAAAATCCGGCGAGGCGGGGCTGCGCATTCTGGAGAACTTTGTGAGGCTCGCATGCTGACGCGCCGCATCATCGCCTGTCTCGATGTCACGAATGGCCGCGTGGTCAAAGGCGTACAATTCCTGGATTTGATGGACGCCGGCGACCCAGCCGAACTCGCCGCGCGCCACGCGGCCTCGGGGGCGGATGAAATTGTGCTGCTCGATATTACGGCTACGCATGAAGGCCGTGGCACGCTGCTTGAAACTGTGCGCAAGACCGCGCAACGGCTCTTCATTCCCTTCACCGTGGGCGGGGGCATTCGCACCGCCGATGACGCCGCCGCAGTATTTGACGCGGGCGCAGACAAGATCAGCATCAACTCGGCGGCGCTCACACGGCCGGAGCTGATTGAGGAGATTGGGTCAAAGTTTGGCGCGCAGGCCGTCGTGGTAGCCATCGACGCGCGGCGGAACGCCACCGGCGCAGAGGTGTTCGCGAGCGGAGGCCGCAAGCCCACGGGCCGCGACGCGGTGGCCTGGGCACGCGAGGCGGAACAACGCGGCGCGGGTGAAATTCTGCTCACCTCAATGGACGCCGACGGCACGCGCGACGGGTTTGACTGCGAGCTTACCGCTGCAGTCAGCAGCGCCGTGCAGATTCCGGTCATTGCCTCGGGCGGCGCGGGCACGCCGCAGCACTTTGCCGATGTATTTTTGCGTGGCAAGGCAGACGCGGCATTAGCCGCGAGCATTTTTCACTTTGGTGTCGCGGATGCCCGCTCGCTCAAGGCTGAGCTGGCAGCGCAATCCATTCCCATGAGGCTCCCATGCTGATTCCTTCGATTGACCTGATGGGCGGCCGCATCGTCCAACTGGTGCAGGGCGAGAAGCTGAAGCTCGCCTTTGATGATTTTGAGTATTGGATTGACCGCTTCTCCGCGTACCCGCTGGTGCAGCTGATCGATCTGGATGCGGCCATGCGCCAGGGCGACAACCGCGCGCTGATCGAGAAGATTACGCGCCGCCTTCCCTGCCAGATTGGCGGCGGAGTGCGCACGCCCGAGCAGGCACAGGCGCTGCTCGATCTGGGCGCGCGCCGCGTCATCTTTGGCTCGGTGCTCTTTCGCGCGGATGCCGAGCAGCCCGTCGCGGTAGAGACCGCCGCGGCTATCGCGCAGACTATCGGTCCGAAGCATTTCGTCGCCAGCATCGACACCAAAGGCGGCCAGGTGGCGATTCGCGGCTGGAAAGAGCAGACCTCGGTGACGCCGCTCGAAGCGCTGCGCCAGTTGGAGCCACACTGCGGCAGCTTTCTCTACACGCATGTGGATACCGAGGGCACCCTGACAGGCTTTCCGTTTGCTGTGGCCGAGGCGCTGCGCAAAGCCACGGAGCGCGAGCTGATCGTGGCGGGCGGCATTCGCGAGCAGGCGGAGATTGACGCACTCGACGCCATCGGCGTGGATGCCGTGGCTGGAATGGCCGTCTATTCCGGCCTGTTGCCCGCGTGAAATGCTGGGTTTACCGGCATTTCCGCGGCATCGGTTAACCTAATAGGTCGCGCGGCCGCGTTCTGCTTTGCCAGCAGCCTCAAGAGCCGCGTGCGCAATCTTCAGACCGGGAGATCATCCATGGCAGGCAATGGCGCGTTCCGCACGGCGAAGCGGCTTGATGAAGTCGGATTTTCTGACATTGTGCAGATTCGCAACAAGGTTCTCGAACTGCGCGCTGCCGGTGTTCCCGTGCATGCCTTTCATGGCGGCGAGCCTTTTTTTGATACGCCCGAGCCCATCAAGCAGGCGATGACGCGCGCACTGGCCGAGAACCAGACGCGATATGCTCCGTCCTCGGGCATTGCTCCGCTGCGCGAGATCATCGCGGAGAAGCTGCGCACCAAAAATCACATGGACGTGCAGGTGGAAGACGTGATCGTGACGGTGGGCGGCGCGCATGCGCTCTATGCCGCTTTCCAGACGGTGCTTGATCCGGGAGACGATGTGCTGCTCTTCTCGCCGTACTGGACGCCGATTCGCGACATGATCACCGGCGCTGAGGCGCGTCCGCTCCTGGTGTCCACGGCGAGTGCGCGGCAGAGCGGCATTACGCAGATGCTGGAGCGGCTCTCGACGCCGCAGACGCGCGCCATTTACTACAACACGCCGCAGAATCCTTCCGGCACGGTATTTTCGCGCAAAGAGGCCGAAGAGGTGGCGGCCTTTGCCATGGAGCGTGACCTGATTGTGTTTGCCGATGAGGCTTATGAAGACCTGGTGTATGACGGCGATCATGTCTCCATCGCTTCGCTGCCCGGCATGGCGCAGCGCACCATCACCTGCTACACGCTCTCAAAAAGCTATGGCATGACAGGCTGGCGCGTGGGTTATGCCGTGGCCAAAGAGCCCTTCATGACGGGCCTGCGGAAGATGGTCCTCTACTCCACCAACGGCGTCTCAACGCCCACGCAATATGCCGCGCTTGAGGCGCTGAAAACACCCCAGACCGAGCTGGATGCGCGCCGCGCGGAGTATCGCAAGCGCCGCGACCTGCTCGTGGCCGGCCTCAACGAACTCGGGCTGACGTGCCCGGTTCCGGAGGGCGCGTTCTATGCCTTCCCCAGCGTGGCGAAGATCAGCAAAGATAGCCGCAAGGCCGCGAACCTGCTGCTGGAGAAGGCCCACGTCGCGACCATCCCGGGCGTCGTGTTTGGCGCGCAGGGCGAGGGCAGCGTGCGCTTTGGCTATGCTGTGCCGGAGCAGGCGATTCATGCCGGGCTCGATGCGCTGCGTGCATTTCTGAAGTAGCGGGCTGTGTGTCTGCCTGTTCGTGTGGAAAGTTCTATCCAACCAAATGGAGGACGGAGATTGATGCTCAAAGTCGGCGTGCCTGAAATGATTGATCGAGCGCTGCATGCGCACCTGCCGCAGGATGTGCACATCGAAGTGCTGCCGGCGGAGATGCAGCATCCGGTCGATATCGATTTCTGGATCGTTCCTCCTTATCCCAAGCCGGCCGAAGCCATGTGGCAGCAGTTGCGCGGCGTGCGCGTAGCGCAGTCTGTGCTCGCGGGGGTGGACTGGCTGCTGCGGCTGGTGCCGCGCGAGGTCACGGTGTGCGATGCGCGTGGAGTGCATGATATCTCCACTGCAGAATGGGCCGTGACGGCCACGCTGGCGTCGCTGAAGTATTTGCCTCTCTATGGCCAGGTGCAGCGCGCCGCCGAGTGGAAGCGCCGCAGCGAAGCCACCGCGCACTTTGCCCGCGTTCATGGAGATGACCGCAGCTACTATCCGCCGGTGATGCTTGAGGACCTGCATGGCAAGCGCGTGCTGATTGTGGGCTATGGATCTATCGGCAGCAAGATTGAGCAGCTCATGCAGCCCTTTGGCGTGCAGGTGGACCGCATTGCGCGCACCGCGCGCGAGGGCGTTGCGTCTATCGATCAGCTACCCGCGCTGTTGCCGCAGGCGGATGTGATCGTGCTGATTGTGCCGCTGACCGAAGAGACCCGCGGCCTGATCGGAGCGCCGCAACTGGCGGCGATGAAGCAGGGCGCGCTGCTGGTCAACGCGGCTCGCGGCCCCGTGGTGGATACAGACGCGCTGATTGCCGCGCTCGAAACGGGCCACATTCGCGCCGCGATTGATGTTACCGATCCTGAGCCGCTGCCGGACGGACACCCGCTCTGGTCCGCGCCCAATCTCATTCTCACGCCGCATGTGGGCGGCAGCAGCCCTCAGTTCATGGCGCGCGCCATACAGCTTGCCGGGCAGCAGATTCGCCGTATGCAGGCGGGCGAGCCGCTTGAGAATATTGTCACCGGCGATTATTAATCTGCTTTGCGCGGGCAGATGGCCTCGGCAAAGTGCATGGCGCGCCGTGCCGTGTTTTGCGCGATCTGCTCGCGGCAACTGAAGCCATCGGTGATGAGCAGGTCAGCTGGGCCTGCCGCGCGCACAGCCGGTAGCAGCACGCGCTCGCCAATGGCTTGTGAGACGGAATACTTCTCGCGCTCAAATCCAAAGGGGCCGGCCATGCCGCAGCAACCGGCATCGAGCAACTGCACCTCCGCTCCGGTGCGCCGCAGCCATGTGAGTTCGTCCTCCATGCTGAAGACGGCTTTGTGATGGCAGTGGCCGTGCAGCACGATGCGCTCCCCCGCATGGGAAGCTGGCTGAAAACTTGCGGCATAGCGCGAGAGGAATTCACTCAGCAGCAGGGCCTGTTCGCTCAACTTTTTTGCGCGGTCGTCGCGGGGGAAAAACTCGAGCAGCTCATTGCGAAAGACGCTGGCGCAGCTTGGCTCAAGAAAGATGATGGGCTGCCCGGCGTCGATCGAGCGCGAGAACTGATGCAGAATGCGGCGCAGGTATTCGCGCGCCGCATCCAGAAATCCAAAGTCGTAGAGCGGGCGGCCGCAGCAGACGTGCCGGCGCGGAACCTCGGCGGCGTATCCGGCAACCTCAAGCACCTGCGCGGCTGAGTTGAGCGATTGCGGGTGATAGTAGTTGTTCCAGGTATCGGGCCACAGCAGGACGGCATTGGAAAGCTGCTGCCCCGGGCGTTGCGCGCGGTGCCATTGCTGCTGAAAAGTGCGCGGGGCAAATTGCGGCAGATTCCGCTGCGCGGCCACGCCGGTCAGCCGTTTGATGGCGCCGGAGACCAGCGGCGTCTTCAACGGAAGATTGGCGGCGCGCTGCGAAATGCCCGGCACTACGGAGGCAAGCTGCGCCCAACGATCCATGAAGCCGAAGAGGTACTGGCGCAGCTCGCGCGGCTGATGCTCGTAGTAGTGCGCGAGGAACTCCGCCTTCCACGTGGCCATGTCCACGCTGACCGGGCACTCGCTCTTGCAGGCCTTGCAGGAGAGGCAAAGATCGAGCGCCTCTTTGACGCCCTCGTTGTGCCAGGACTTCGGCAACACGTCGCCCTGCAGCATCTCCCACAGCAGATGGGCGCGGCCGCGCGTGGAGTGCTGCTCCTCTTGCGTGGCCATGTAGCTTGGGCACATGGTGCCGTGATCAGCCTTGCGGCAGGCGCCCACGCCCACGCAGCGCAGCGTGGCCTCGCCCAGAGATCCATGATCGCGTTCCAACGCAAAGTAGGTCTGAGGCGTGGCGGCCTCGTAGCCGGGCCCCACACGCAGATTGTCGGTGGGGGTATAGATTTCGCCTTCGGCTGAGATCAGCTTGCCCGGATTCATACGATTGCCGGGGTCCCAGAGCTGCTTGAACTCACGAAAGGCCTGCATGATTTCTGCGCCGAACATTTTGGGCAGCAGCGAGGAGCGCGCCTGCCCATCGCCGTGCTCGCCCGAGAGCGAGCCGCCCATCGCTACCACCAGATCGGCCGCCTGATCGATGAATGCACGATAGTTGCGAACGCCTGCTTCGCTCTCGAAGTCAAAGTTCATGCGCATGTGTACGCAGCCCTGCCCGAAGTGGCCGTAGACGGGGCTGTGATAGTCATAGTGGCGCATCAGGGCAAAGAGCTTGCGCAGGTATTCGCCCAGCCGCTCGGGCGGAACGGCGGCGTCTTCCCAGCCTTCCCACTGGTGTGGCTTGCCGGGGATGAAGACCGTGGCGCCGAGCGCGGACTCGCGCACGCGCCAGATTCCCGCGGCATCCTCGCCGGAGAACTTTGCGGCTCCCTGGGCATGCGGGAGTTGCTTTGCGGCGTGGAGAAAGTCCTCCGCCTTGTGGTCGGCATCGGCGTCGCTGTCAGCGCCAAACTCCACCAGCAGAAAGGCGCTGCCCTCGGGCAGCATGCTGCGCTCGGCCTCGGCGAGCTGCTTGCGGCGCATGCCGTCGAGCAGGGTGTCATCAAATCCTTCAAGGCCGATGGGGTGGTGTTCCAGAATGGCGGGCACGGCATCGGCAGCCACAAATGCATCGGAAAAGCCCAGTACCACCAGACGGCGGCAGGCCGGGCTGTGCACCAGGTCAAGCTCCGCGCGCAGCACGGTGACCAGCGTGCCCTCGCTGCCCACCAGCGCACGCGCCACATGGAAGCCGTTCTCAGGCAGCAGCTCGTCGAGGTTGTAGCCGGAGACGCGGCGTGGAATGCGTGGAAAACGCCGCCGAATCTCGTCCTGGTAGCGGTCGCGAATCTGTCGCAGTCCGCGATACAAATCGGCGGCGCGGCCGCCGCGCGCGAGGATGGCGGCGTACTCGTCCTCTGTAGTTTGGCCCACAGTCAGGCGCGTGCCGTCATAAAGTAGAACGTCGAGCGAGCGGATATTGTCGACCGTCTTGCCGCCCATGAGCGCATGCGTGCCGCAGGAGTTGTTGCCGATCATGCCGCCCAGAGTGCAGCGGCTGTGCGTGGCCGGGTCGGGCGCAAAGGTGAGCCCATGCTGCTCGGCGGCTTCGCGCACGCGGTCGAGCACGATGCCCGGTTCCACGACGGCACGGCGACGGGAGGGGTCGAGCGTGCGGATGTTCCGCATGAACTGCGAGAAATCGAAGACCACCGCGGTGTTGCAGGTCTGGCCCGCGAGGCTGGTGCCGCCGCCGCGCGCCAGCACCGGCGCGCCCAGCGAACGGCAGGCGGCGACGGCTGCGATCACATCCTCTTCGTCTTTGGGCGTGACGACACCGATGGGCACCTGGCGATAGTTGGAGGAGTCAGTGGCGTAGAGCGCCCGCGCGGTCGCATCGAAGCGCACGCCGCCACGCACGACGGCGCGCAGGCGGGCTTCGAGCTCGCGTGCGGCTTCAAAGGCCGGGGCGGAAGGCATTGATTGCAGGATGGGAAAGGAAGTGTTCATCGGCTCCTCACTGCGGCCACGCGAAGGCTGGGCTGGCGCGGCGGCGTGCTCAGAGCGCCGGGCCGTTGCCGGGCCACTCATACACCACTACACCCATGTCATTGAGCACTTTGAGCGTCGCCTCTTCATTGCGGCGCACCTGCACGCGCTGCCGACGGGTGGCGGAGGGGTCGTCCTCCACCGCGATGACGCGGCCATAGGGCCAATTCTCTTCCGGCAAGGCCGCCAGCGCCTCGGGCAGGTCAGCGAGCTGCAGTTGCGCGGTGCGCCATTTGGGCGCGCGGGAGCGAAGCATGCGGCCGGGAGCGCTAGGCGTACTGGTGGACGCGGCCACCCGCAGACTCAAGGTGTGAGTGCCAATCATGAGAAAGGGGTTGCTCCAGCTTTTGAGCTTGTGAATCTGCATGTAGCGGCTCTTGGCGGGTGGCGGAATCTGGTCAAGATCCTGACTGTAAGCCGTCTCGGCCTGCTGCTCGGCGATGCGTTGCTGGCGGGCTGCCTGCACAGCGGCGGCGGCCTGTGGATTGGCCGGCCTGGCCGGAGAGCATGCGGTCAGTGAGAGTGCAAGCACAGCAAGACCCCATGCACACAGGGTCCCGGCGAGTGGTCCACTCCGCATCCGTAGCTCAGACACAACAGCAGGATAGCAGGAGGCGGGCCGCTCGATGAGAGAACGGCAGTAACCTTTGAAGCTACCGCCTTGCTGGAGCGCCCCTATCTAGTGCCCGGACCAGCGAGGCGCGCGCTTCTCAAGAAATGCCGCCGTGCCCTCGGCCTTGTCCGCCGTGGCGCAGCAGAGGCCAAAGAGTGAGGCCTCGAGCGCCAGCGCACGATCAAGCGGTAGCTCGGCACCGTCATGCACGGCCGCGAGGCAGTGCCGGAGGGCCACCGGGGCCATGCCGGCGATCAGCGCGGCGAGTTGGCGGGCGCGCGGCATCAGTTCGGCCGCGGGCACCACTTCTTCGACCAGCCCGAGCCGCAATGCCTCAGCGGCGGAGATCATTTCTCCGGAAAGCAGCAGCTTCAGAGCCGCGCCCTGGCCGATAAGGCGGGGCAGCCGCTGCGAGCCTCCGTAGCCGGGGATAAGGCCGAGCTTGACCTCGGGCTGGCCCAGACGGGCGGTTTCACCGGCGATGCGGAAGGTGCAGGCCATGGCCAGCTCGCAGCCACCGCCGAGAGCGAAGCCGTTGATGCAGGCAATGACGGGCTTGCCGAGCCGCTCCATCTTGCCCATGACGCGCTGGCCGCGTGCCGCGAGCTGACGGCCTTCTTCGGCGCTGACGCTGGCGAGCTCCTGAATGTCGGCTCCTGCCGCGAAGGCCTTCTCGCCTGAGCCGGTGAGGATCACCACGCGCACGGCATCGTCAGCGGCGAGCGCGTCGAGGGCCGCGTCCAGCTCGCGAAAGAGCTGATCATTGAGCGCATTGAGCACCTTGGGACGGTTGAGCGTGAGGGTAGCGATGGAATCCTGAACTTCGAGCAGCAGCGTTTCGTAGGGCATGCGGTAATTCTCCCGAACGGGAGAGTGTAGCAAATGGTCAGGTGTGTGAGGCGATCAGGGGTGAGGCGGCCAGCCGTCAGCGGGTCAGCGAGTTAGCGAGTTAGCAAGTCAGCCAGTCTGCGGGACGGGGAGATGCCGGGTCAGACGGCGGCCAGTCTGCGGCCGGGGGAGGTGTGTGGCTTGGCTCATCCCAGGTCCGAACGGACGGACCTGGGGCACCCGACGCCGACGTCCGACAGCCGACAACTGACGACTAACCACTAACGACTGACAACTAACGACTGACAACTGGCAACTGGTAGCGGGCGCTACTTCTTTTTGGAGGTTTCGTAGCGCTGGCGCGAGATGGCGTCGAGGACGCCATTGAGGAAGTTGACCGACTCGGGGGCGGAGTAGCGGCGCGCGATTTCGAGCGCTTCATTGATGATGATGGGCGCGGGCGTGCCGGGAAAGCCGAGCAGCTCGGCGATGGCCATGCGGAGCACGTTGCGATCGACGGCGGCCATGCGGCTGAGCTTCCAGTTGGCGGAGTGCTGCTCGATGAGCGTGTCAATCTCCTCTTCGCGGTTCATGGCGACGCGAAAGAGATCTTCGGCGAATCCGCGCGTGTCGGGTTCGACTTCTTCGCGCGCCTCCCAGAAGGTTTTGCGCACGTCGTCGGGGGTCTGCTTGCCGACGTCGGCCTGGAAGAGCATCTGCATGGCGAGTTCACGGGATTTGCGGCGCTTGCCGGTGGTGGTCATGCGTGCTTCTCCGTGATTTTGCGGTGGATGGAGACCATCTCGATAGCCGCCGCCGCCGCCTCAAAGCCCTTGTTGCCGGCCTTGAGACCGGCGCGGTCGAGAGCCTGCTCCAGGGTTTCGCAGGTGAGCACGCCGAAAGCGTGGGGGATGCCGGTCTCCTGCTGGGACTGGCCGATGCCGCGCGAAACTTCGTTGTAGATGGCTTCGTAGTGCGCGGTCTCGCCGCGCAGCAGCACGCCGAGCGTGACGATGGCGTGGAATTTGCCGCTTTCGGCCAGCTTGCGGGCGGCGGAGGGAATCTCCCATGCGCCGGGCACGCGGACGATTTCGACGTCAGAGCGCTTTGCGCCGCTGCGGTAGAGCGCGTCGAGCGAGCCCTGCAGAAGGCGGTCGGTGATGACGGCGTTCCAGCGGGCGACAACGATGGCAAAGCGCATGCCCTCGGCGCTCAGGTCGCCTTCGAGCGCGACGGGCTTGCCCTTGTGCGGGTCAGAGAACTCCCAGAAGGTGAAGGAGAAATCGGCGGTGGGCGAGACGCGGAAGAGGCGCGCGCCCCAATCGGTCTCCGTCACTTCGGAGAGCTGGACGGCGCTATCTGCCAGGGCATTGGCCTGGAGCCATGCCTCAGCGACCTGGCGCACGGAGTCGAGGCTGGTGACCTCGATATAGATGTCGTCGTGGCGGCCGGCGGGGGTGAGGGGGTGAATCAGTTCCAGATTGCCGAGCGGAGCGAGAAAGGCGCTGCCGCGGCTGGTGGCGTCGTGCCAGCCCTTGCCGGGCTCGAACCCGAGCGCGGAGAAGAAGCCCGCCAGCCGCTCGAAGTGAGCCTCTGACCCGAGATGGCGGGTCACTGTAATCCCTTTGATCATGATCTAAGAGTATCAGTGACGGAAGGGATGGGAGCGGGGCTGGGCGGCGGAGCGGAGGCTCGCGGCCGGGCGGGGATAAGTGAATGAAACGGATAGGGTTGCCGGAGCCTGGCGGAATAATGTGAATGCGGATTCGCATTATTTTTCACGGGAGCGCGGAATGGGCTTCGAGAGAGACTATAAGCTGTGTTTATTCAAACACATACGGGATTTCGAGAGGAATGTGAATGTGCATTCACTTTTGGGCTATTTTATTTTTTTGGGAATGGCACGGGATGCGCATAAAGGGGCAGGGATTGAACGCATTCTATTGAATAATAATGACTTATTGTTCTTTTTGAGGTCCGATTAAATGTGAATATGGATTCACATTTTCCTGAATGCGAGGGAGGGCTTTATTCCTATCTCCATGATAGCGGGAAACGGGGTTATTCCCGGCGTGAAGCGGGACCTGCGGCGAATTGGGAGGGTCGGACTCCCAGGTCCGAACAGACGGACCTAGGGCACCCCGGATGGTTTAGTTCCCAGTTGTCAGTGGTCAGTTAGGAGTTGGCTGTCCGGGGTGGTCAGGCACCTTGGATGGGTGGTGGGGCTGCTACTCGATGACGGCGACCTTGGCGCGCTTGCCGACGCGGGCGGTGATGCGGGCCGGGCGGGAGCCGTTGAGCGGGATGTAGCTCTGCCGGACGACTTCTCCGTCAAGGCGGACGGCGCCCTCCTTGATTTTGCGATCGGCTTCGGAGGATGAGGCGGCGAGGCCGAGCGCGGTGAGCAGTTTGGAGACGCGGATGCCTTTCTCCGGATCAAAGCCGAGGGCTTCCGGGGTGAGCGTGAGTTCTTCGAGCCCTTCGACGTCATCGCTCTTCTGCTGGAACTGGCGGGCCCAGTTTTCATCGGCGACCTGCGCGGCCTCGGCGCCGTGGAAGCCGGCGACGATGGTGCGGGCGAGGTGCTTTTTGGCTTCCATGGGGTGGAGCGCACCGCTCGTGACATGGGCCTGCATCTGGTCGATCTCGGACTGGCGGAGATCGGTGAGGAGCGTCCAGTAGCGCCACATGAGCTCGTCGTTGATGGACATGAGCTTGCCGTACATCTCCTGCGGCGGCTCGTGGATGCCGATGGCGTTGCCGAGGGATTTGGACATTTTCTGCACGCCGTCGAGGCCCTCGATGATGGGCGTCATGAGGACGATCTGGGGCGGCTGGCCGAAGTCGCGCTGCAGCTCGCGGCCGGCGAGGAGGTTGAACTTCTGATCGGTTCCGCCGAGCTCGACATCGGCCTCAAGGGCGACGGAGTCATAGCCCTGGGCGAGCGGGTACATGAACTCATGCAGGGAGATGGGCTGCTCGTTCTGAAAGCGCGCGTGGAACTCGGCGCGCTCGAGCATCTGCGAGACGGTGAACTTGGCGGCGAGGCGAATGATGTCTTCAAAGCTGAGCTTGCCGAGCCACTCGGAGTTGAAGCGCACCTCAGTTTTTTCGCGGTCGAGAATCTTGAAGACCTGATCGGTGTAAGTCTGCGCGTTCTGGTCGATCTGCTCGCGGGTGAGCGGCTTGCGCGTGGCCGAGCGGCCGGTGGGGTCGCCGATGAGCGCGGTGTAGTCGCCGACGAGGAAGATGACGGTGTGGCCAAGATCCTGAAAGTGCTTGAGCTTGCGCACGAGCACGGTGTGGCCAAGATGCAAGTCAGGCGCGGTGGGGTCAAAGCCGGCTTTGACACGCAGGGGCTTGCCGGTCTGGCGCGACTTTTCCAGCCGCTCGCGAAGGTCAGAGACGCGAATGATCTCTGCCGCACCTTTTTCGAGCAGATCAAGCTGCTCCTCTACGGGAAGAAACTGGCTCATGAGTGTTTTTAGTATAAGAGCGGCCAGGGGTGGAGAGGCTAGCGAGTCAGCGGGTCAGCGAGTCAGCAGGTCAGCGAGTCAGCCATAGGCGGGTCGGCGAGACAGCGGGTATGGGGAGAGGTGGTTCACGGAGGAATGAGAGATTCGGGTAGAGAGGCCAAGGCTTGCGCGGCCTGCGGGCGCAGGATGGAGTGGCGCAAGAAGTGGGAGCGCGACTGGGAGAACGTGCGCTATTGCAGTGACGCCTGCCGCCGGGCCAAGCCGGGTGAAGCCGATGCGGCGCTGGAGCGGGGCATTCTGGCGCTGCTGGCCGAGCGCGGCGCGGGCAAGACGATTTGTCCGTCAGAGGTGGCGCGGGCGCTCTATCCCGAGGACTGGCAGGCGTGGATGGAACGTACGCGCGCGGCAGGGCGGCGGCTGGTGGAGCGAGGCGAGATTGTGATCACGCAGGGCGGCCGGGTGGTGGAGCCTTCGCGGGCGAAAGGCGCGATCCCGTTCAGGAAGGCGTGAGGCTACGGGGATTACGGGCTGGCCTTCCGGGGCGCTCGCGCATTCCTGAGTTCACTGCCTCCATCGACTTCCTCAATCCACTTCGAGGATGAGGCACTTCAGGTATTCGGTTTCCGGAATGTTGAGGATGACGGGGTGGTCGCTGGCGGCTCCGCGGCGCTCGAGCAGGCGGACGCGGCGGCGGGCATCGGCGGCGGCGGCGCGGACGACCTCAGTGAAGTCGGCCAGAGAGACGTGATGGGAGCAGGAGTGGGTGACGAGGACTCCGCCGGGGCGCAGCATTTTGAGAGCGCGGAGGTTGAGCTCTTTGTAGCCGCGCAGGGCACCTTCCAGAGCGCGCTTTGACTTGGCGAAGGCGGGAGGGTCGAGCACGATGGTGTCGTAGGCGTTGCCGGCGTCGCTCCAGTCGCGGAGCAGGTCGAAGGCATTGGCTTCGATCCAGTCGACTTCGCTGGCGGCGAGAGCCGAGTAGTTGGCGGCGAGATTGAGCTCGGCGACCTCGAGGGCGGCGCGGGAGATGTCCACGCCGGTGACGCGGGGGCAGACCTGGGCGAGGTGCAGGGCGAATCCGCCCTGGTAGGTGCAGATGTCGAGGGCCTGGCCGTGGGCATGGCGGGCGGCGGCGGCGTAGTTTTCGCGCTGGTCGAGGAAGGCCCCGGTCTTTTGCCCTGCCTCGGCGTCGAAGCGGAAGAGCAGGCCATTCAAGGCAAAGGTGGAGTGCGTGAGCGGATCGCCCTGCGCGTAGAGGACGGCGCTGGGCGGGGCGCTGAGCTGCTCCAGCTCGCGGATGCGGGGGCTGGGGCGCTCGAGAATGGTGGCGGGGGCGAGTTCGGCGACCAGCACGGCGACGATGGCCGCGCGCACGGCGGCGGTATCAAGGACCTTGCTGGCGAGCTGGAGGATGATGAGGTCGCCGTATTTGTCTGCGATGATGCCGGGCAGCGCGTCGGCCTCGCTGAAGACGAGGCGGCAGGCGGAATGCCCGGCTGCGAGCTGGGCCTTGCGGCGGCCGATGGCGCGGCGCAGGCGCTGCTGGAGGAGGGCCAGGAAGGCGGCTTCATCGGGGAGTTCTTCTGCCGCGAGGAGGCGGAGGGTGATTTCGGAATCAGGATTGAAGAGCGCGGTGCCGAAGAGGGTGCCGCGGCGGTCATAGACAGGGGCGAGACCGGCGGGGCGCTCCGCGGGAGAGATGGCCTCGACCTCAGAGCGATAGACCCAGACGTGGCCGGCGAGCAGGCGGTCTGCCGCGCGGCGCGAGATGGTGATGCCGGGGTGCGTGGGGAGCTGCGGCGCCGGGATCTGCGGAGCGGGGGCGGGAGCAGGCGCGGGAGATTTCGCGGACGGGCGCGGGGCGGGATTCTGCTGCGTGCGGGCGCTGTAGGGGGACTGGGCGGGGCGGGATTTTTGCGAAGAAGACATGAGGGGCACCAAGGGTCATCTTCGCATAGGGGCGTGGCGCAGCGGCGGTTCTGGTCCTTCCCGCACCTATGGCATGAGCTGCTGCTGAGAATGGATGCAGGGTGTTGGGGCGAAGCTGGGCGCGCATACGGGGGGCGCGGAATTGCCGGGATTGTTTACCGCGTTGTGGTTCAGAATGACGGAGATCAGGCCATGCTGACAGAGGTAATTTGCACTCCCTCAGGGCCTAAAGGCCAGTTGTTTCTGCCGGTTGTGTGTACGGGCTCAAGCCCGTACCCTTCAGGGTGCCCGTACCCTTCAGGCCCGCACCTTCAGGTCCGCACCCTTCAGCCTTGCGAACTTTCTCCGCGAGATCAGATTCTTCGGGATTTTCCGAAGTGGGCGGCAGGGGGGAAGTGATTTTTTTTGAGGTATACGGATGCGCCGCTGTGAACTTTCGCGCAGCGTTGCCGTCTGTGACAAAAGAAAGCACGAGGAAGGTGCGCTCTGAACGTCTTTCCTCTGCTTTCGTGGAGTGGCCCGGGGCTTCGTGGGTCCGCCGGGCCGCTCTGAAAATTAGAACTCGTGCGGCTAGGCCGGCAGCGTGGAGCTGCTGCGCGAAAGGCGATGCACGAAATGGTACGGCGGCCATGGCCCGGAGAGCTGCATGTGGCAGTCCTTCATGAGCTGGCTGGCACTCGAATATTTGTTCTGATAACGCTCAACATTGCGCGTATCGATGAGATGGGCGATATCGAGCAGCATCTTTCCCTCGTCTACCCGCCGGCAACTGACTTCTTCGTCGAGCGGAGTAAACATGCGATGCATTTGCACGGAGACGGAGCGCGCCTTGGTCTGGCGTTCGCGCTGCAACGTGGCAGTCTCACGCAAATTGGCGAGGTAGGCCTTGCCGACCGCATGCGCATCGGCGCAGGGGCGATAGGCACCATCGCGGCCGCAATCCTCGAGCATCACTTTGAGGTGCATCTCGGTCTTGCCGCGGAGGCGTTCGATGTTGGTTGAGAATTGACGGTGGTTGGAACGGATGGACTTGCGAAGGGCTTCGTCATCACCGAAGACGGTGCCGAAGCGGAAGGGGAGGACGGTGGAGACTTTGAAGCACTCCGCAATGACGCGGGCGTGGTCTACAGCGGCCTTCTGATTGAGGTTTTCCTGCGGGGAATGTTCACTGACGATTACTGCGAGATCACTGGCGGGATAAAGGAAGATTTGATTGCCCTGAATGCCGGCCACGGATTCCAACGGAATTGGTTTTCGGTGGCGAAGCAACTCAGGAAAGGATTGTTTTTCTGTAACACAATAGGCATACCATGCCATAGAGATTCGCTCCACAAGCTGGTACTACAAGGTTGTAGGAAATACAGGCGTCTGGGGACAGGTTTGTAAAACTGGCCGAAGTTAGAAGGATTGAACCTATGCTGGTTCTTAAACTTTCTTGACAGCGATGCTAGACTCGCGACGCAACAACTGTCCAGAAGTGTGTGACGGGAATCACAGAAATCATCGATTCCGATAGATTTTGTTTTCTCAATATCAATAGCTATTTTGATCCTGGAAAATTATCTTTGGGGTTAACTCTGCTCATTGAGGGCCTGGGAGCGCAGCCGGGCCAGGTCGGCGGGAGTGTCGAGATCGGCAACGGCTTCGGGCATGGGCAGGATGTGAAGCTCAGAGGGTGGGAGCTGGCGGAGGAGCGCGCGCGCTCCCTGGTCGCCCTGAAGGGCTGCGAGTTGGGGGAAGCAGCGGGCGGGGAAGATGGCGGGAACTCCGGGTTGGCCGTCGGCCTGCTGGGCGGCAACTACCTGATTCGAAGCCTGATGCTGCTGCCATAGCTGCCGCAGATGAGTGGCCTGGAGATGGGGCTGATCGCAGACCATGAGCAGCGCCGCGGGTGTTTCGGGAGCCTGGAGCAGAAGCTGCGCCAGGCCGCAGCGGAGCGAGCCGGCCATGCCGGAAGGCCAGTCCTGATTCTCGACGATGGAGACGGGCAGGCCTGCCAGCTCGGGCCGTAGCCGCGAGGCTGAGTTACCTAAAACAACAATAACTGAAGAAGCATCAGAGGCAAGGGCCATGGAAGCTGTGCGGCGCAGGAGCGACTGCCCTTCATGCCGGACCAACTGCTTGGGCTGACCGAGACGGGAGGAAGAGCCGGCGGCCAGAAGGATGGCCGCGCCGGGCGCACTAGAAGGCATGAGCGGGCGCGGGGGACGCGACGCATTCCGGAGCAGCAGGGGCGGCGAAGACGGAATGGATCTCGGCGGCGATGGAGAGCGCGATGGCCGCGGGCGTGTGGCCGGGCAGGCCGAGGCCGACGGGAGCGTGGAGCCGGGCCATGGCTTCTTCAGCGGTGACGCCGAGCCGGTTTTGCGCGGGCTGGGTGAGGCTTTTGACGATATGCCGGGTGCGGCGGCGGGGCCCAAGGACGCCGAGATAGGCCAGCGGCAGCGGCAGGAGGCGGGCGAGCAGGGCGTGATCCTGCTCATAGCTGTGCGTCATGAGCACGGCGGCGTCGGCGGGCTTGAGCGAGAGGGGTGTTTCTGGCGTGAGGGTGAGCACCTGGCGGGCGAGCGGAAAGCGCTCAGGCCGGGCGAGATGGGAGCGGCCATCGGCGACGGTGATGCGCCAGCCTAACTTATGGGCGAACTCGGCCAGGGGCTGCGCATCGTCGCCGGCACCGAAGATCCAGAGTGCGGGCGGAGGGGTGATGCGCTCGCAGAAGAGCGGCGTGGCCCCGGATGCGGGCGTGGATTCGGAGGCTGGCAGCAGAGTGGTGTGGGTGCCGTTGCGGAGGGTTTGGGCCGCGAGCGGCGCGAGAGCAGGATCGCCGAAGAGCACTTGGCCGGAAGCAGAAACGATGCATCGGGTGCCGGGATTTTGCTCGGCGATGGAGATGAGGGCAACGGCCGGCTCGTCGTGCTCGAGGGTGCGGCGCAGAGCTTCGAGCGTGGCGAGGGCGGGCTGGCCGCGTTCGAGCAGGAGCAGGATGGTTCCACCGCAACCGAGGCCGAAGGGGATGCCGGAGTCTTCATCAAAAAAGCTGGTGTAGCGCTGGATGGATGCGCCCTCGGCGGTGAGCCACCAGGCTTTTTTGCTGACTTCGGCTTCGAGGCAGCCGCCGCTGATGGTGCCGGCGCGCTGGCCGCCGCGGGTGAGCAGCATGCGCGCGCCGGGCTTGCGATAGGACGAGCCCTCGACGCCGACGACGGTGACGAGACAGACCTCTTCGCCTCGCGATTGCGCGAGGCGAGCGAGGTCGAGAATCTGGCGCAGCTCAGACATAGTCCTTCGCGAGGCCGACTTTGGAGGGCAGCAGGTCTTCGATGCGGATGGGCAGGCGGCGAACGCGAATGCCGGTGGCGTGATAGACAGCCATGGTGAGCGCGGAGGCGACACCGGTCAGGCCGATTTCGCCGACGCCGCGCGCGCCGAATTCGTTGAGGTGGTAGTCAGGGTATTCGACGAAGATGACCTCGGTTTTGGGCACGTCCGCATTGGTGGGAACGAGATAATCCGCAAAGTTGTTGTTGAGCGGCTTGGCGTTGCGCGGATCGTAGATGGTCTCTTCAAACGCGCCCATGCCGATGCCCCAGGTGACGCCCCCGAGGACCTGGTTGCGCGCCGTTTTCTTGTTGATGACGCGGCCCACATCCATGACGGTGACGATGCGGTTGACGCGGAGACGGGCGATGCCGGGGTCCCAGCCGACCTCGACGAACTGCGCGCCGAAGCAATGGCCGGAGTATTTGCGCATCTCGGGATTGGGATGGGTGGAGGCTTCGCCCTCAAGAGCCGCAAGGTTCAGAGCCTGCAAGACATCGCCGAACGGCTTGCCGGTCTCGGGCTTTGCATCGGCGGCGTGAACATAGCCATTGGTCATTTTGAGGATGGGCTTGCTGTGATTGACGTTGCCGGTGGCGCTTTCGGGATCGTGAATGCCGAGATCGGGCGCGTTGTCTGCCGCGCGGAGCACGGCGTTCATGGCCTCATCGCACGCCTTGGCGACGGCGGGAATCACCGAAGCCGTGGCCGTAGAACCGCCGGACATGGGACCGGGCGGCAGATTGCTTTTGCCGATGACAACGTGGATGCGATGCATCGGGATGCCGAGACGCTCGGCGGCAACCTGCGCCATGACGGTGTAGGTGCCGGTGCCGGGGTCCTGCGTACCGCTGGAGACACGGACGCGGCCATCTTCCATGAGGCGCACGCGCACGTCCGCCGACCCGCGGCCTGCTTCCCAAGTGGAAGTGGCCATGCCCCAGCCGAGGATTTCGCTGCCGTTGCGCATGGAGCCGACGCGAGGATCGCGTTTGGACCAGCCGAATTTTTCCGCGCCGGCCTGATAGCACTCGCGCAGATGCTTGCCGGAGTAGGGCTTGTTGGAGCTTTCGTCGATCTCGGCGTAGTTCTTGAGGCGGAGTTCGAGCGGGTCCATGTTGAGCTTGATGGCCAGATCGTCCATGGCGGACTCGAGCGCGTAGAGGCCGGGTGTGGTGCCGGGGCCGCGCATGGGCGTGGGCGTGCCAATGTTGAGCGGGATAACGTCCTGCTTCGTGGCGATGTTTTTGCAGCTATAGAGCATGCCGGTGACGCCGATGCAGTACTCCATAAAGCTGTCGAGCATGGAGGTGGGCTGCACGACGTTGTGCTCGATGGAGAGCAGCTTGCCGTCATGGGTTGCGCCGACGCGCAGATGCTGCTGCGTGGTGGGGCGGTGGCCCACGGTGGTGAACATCATGTCGCGCGGGACAAAGATTTTGACGGGGCGGCCGAGCTGGCGCGCGGCAACGGCGGCCAGGGCGGACTGCGGCCAGGGAAAGAGCTTGCCGCCGAATCCGCCCCCGCAGAAGTAGCAGATGACCTCGACGCGATCGATGGGGATGCCGAGCATCTCGGAGGAGACGCCCTGATGATTCATGACGCCCTGTGTCGTCTCATAGAGGGTGACTTTGTCGCCCTTCCAGACGGCGGTGGTGGCGTGCATCTCCATGGGATTGTGCATTTCAGTGGGCGTGCTGTAGAAGCCCTCGATCTGCACGGGAGCGGAAGAGAAAGCGCTGGCCGCGTCGCCGCGCGCATATTGGGCGCGGGCGTTGCCGGCGGGCATGGGCGCTTCGCTGGGCATGGTGGCCGGCTTTTCCACGTCGTACTTGACGTGAACGTGCGCGGCGGCAGCGGTGGCCTGCTCAAAGGTATTTGCCACTACGACGGCGACAAATTGGCCGAAGTAGTAGACGCGGTCGTCAGAGAGCGGCGGGCGGCTCTCACTGGCGTGGCTGTTGGGCTGCAGACGCTCGGCCGAACGGTAGATGGGGCCGATGTTGCCGTGATGGAGGACGGCCAGCACGCCGGGCATGGACTCCGCCTTGCTGGTGTCAATGCTTGCGATGCGGCCCTTGCCGATGGTGCTGAAGACGCCGACGGCGTGCGCCACGTTGTCTGGCAGGAAGTCGAGCGCGTAGGGTGCCGTGCCCGTGACCTTATGAAAGCCCTCAATGCGGGTTACGGGTTGTCCGATGGGTGCGTTGAATAAGTCAGTCGCCATGATGCAGTCCTCGCCGTGAGTCTCAGGCCATTTCTGTGGTGACGTGGAGAGCGCGCACGATGGCACGCTTTGCCAGCTCGATCTTGAATCCGTTGTCCTTGAGCGGCCTGGCATGGGCCAGGGCGGCTTCGGCGGCGCGATGGAAATTTTCCGGCGTCGCCTGCTTGCCCTCCAGAGCCTTTTCCACTTCAGGGGCGTACCAGGGCTGGGTGCCGACTCCGCCCATGGCAACGCGGACGCGCTCGATGCGCCCACCCTTCATGGTGGTGACGGCGGCGACGGAGGCCAGCGCGAATTCATACTGGGCGCGGTCGCGCAGCTTGAGGTAGTAAGACCGGGTGCCGGCAGGCAGCGGAGCGAGCGTGACGTGCGTGATGAGTTCGCCGGGCAGCAGGGTGTTTTCGCGCTGGGGCGTATCGCCGGGCAGGACGTAAAACTCGCGGATGGGAATCTTGCGCTCACCCTGGCTGCCGCTGGTATGGATGGTGGCTTCGAGGGCCATCATGGCCACAGCCATGTCTGAAGGCATGACGGCGACGCAGTGTTCACTGCCGCCGAGCACGGCGTGGATGCGGTTGTAGCCGTCAAGAGCGGAGCAGCCGCTGCCGGGCTCGCGCTTGTTGCAGGCGTAGCTGGTGTCACGGAAGTAGTAGCAGCGGGTGCGCTGGAGCAGGTTGCCGCCGGTGGTGGCCATGTTGCGCAACTGCGGCGAAGCGCCGGAGAGCAGCGCCTCAGAGAGCACGGCGTAATGCTTCCTGACCTGCTCGTCATTGGCCAGATCGCTGTTGCGGACCATGGCGCCGATGCGCAGGCCTCCGCCGGGCTGGGCCTCAACTTTGGCGAGCGGCAGAGGGTTGATGTCGACGAGCGAGGCGGGCGTCTCGACATTGAGCTTCATCAGGTCGATGAGCGTGGTGCCGCCGGCGACATAAGTGCCATGGGCCTGAACAGCAGCATCGACGGTCGTGGACTTGGTGTAGCGGAATGCTTGCATGGCGGTCCTCTAAACCTGCTTCCTTGCCTGTTGCACGGCATCGACAATGTTGTTGTAAGCGCCGCAGCGGCAGATGTTGCCGCTCATGGCGGCGCGCACGGAGTCGTCGTCCTGGCCAATGGGCTCGTGCAGCAGCGCCGCGGCGGACATGATTTGCCCGGCGGTGCAGTAGCCGCACTGGAAGCCGTCGTGATCAAGGAAGGCCTGCTGGACGGGATGGAGCTTGCCGTTCTGCGCCAGCCCCTCGATGGTGGTGATGCGGTCGCCCTGATGCATGATGGCGAGCGTGAGGCAGGAGTTGACGCGGCGGCCATTGACGTGGACGGTGCAGGCTCCGCACTGGCCATGGTCGCAGCCGATCTTGGTGCCGGGCATGCCGAGGTGATCGCGCAGGGCATGGAGCAGGACAACGCGGGGCTCGAGCATGACGTGGTGGTCGCGTCCATTGATATTGAGCACGACGGGAACCGCGCCGGTCACGGCGGAATCGTCTTCAGAGGCTCCAGCGGGCTTTTCCTGCTGCGCGACGGCGACGGCAGCGAGCGACGAGGCGCCGGCGACCACGCCGGCCGCGCCGAGCGAGGCCATGAACGAGCGGCGGGAGAATCTGCCAAAGAGCGGGGGGCTGGATTCAGTGCCGGAAGTGGATGATGGCGTGGTTTCCGGCGAAGGCTGTGCGGCGGCTTCGATTAATGCGTCTCGTGTATCTCGAGAATTCATGCGAACACCCTGCGTGTTGGTGAAGATGACGTGCATGAGCCCGGAAAGGTTTCGGCAGCGCGGGTGGGCACCGTCGCTGCGAAAGCCCGCGGGGTTCTGGTTCAGGAGTCAAACTTAATCTGTCAGCGTGATGTTTTCGTGGAACCTGACTGCTCCAACAGCATAAGCCCGTTTCGCCACCGCTGAGAATCAGCGCCGACGGTTTTGTAAAAAGCTGTTGCAGCCACATGAAGCAGTGGGGGGAATTTGTGGCCGGGAGCGCGAACGGCTGATTTGTTGCGAAGGCGTAAAAAGTGGCCGGATGCCCACTTTCCAGTGCAGTAATAGGTTTGACACTGGAAATACGCAGTTCTATAGTTCAGATATGGGTTAGCGCTTCGGGATCGTTGCGCAATCCCTCGATCCTACTCTTTCCGATTCCCTCTGCCGAGTCTGCATACGAAGAACGTGTCTATCACGTCACGGTCTTCCTCCCGCAGAGCCGACGGATGAACGGACGGAATGAGGGATCTCCCAATCCTTGTCTCCTTTTGTGCTGGATCGCACGCCAGCAGAAGACGAGGAGAACGGACTGCCCTGGCAGCCCAAGGCGGAAGCGGGAACGCCGCCATAAATCCCTGAGTTGGCCGTCATGTCAAACGTCCTGAATCCTGAGCAAACCGAGAGCAAACCTCTGAACACCGAACTGGAAACCCCTACGCTGGAAAACGCGACGGAGCAAGCGCAGCCGTCCCTCGAAACCACCCCTAACCCCGCAGCCCCCTCCGCGGACGCACAAGCCCCCACTGAGACCGCATCGGCAGCACCCGAGCAGGCAACTGCCCCGGCCGCCGAATTGTCGCAGGACGATGAAGATATCGATCTGAACAGCATGGACTTTGCAGCCGTGCTGGAGTCGTTTGATCGCGAACAGGCAGCCGAAGCGGCCGCTTCGTCGTTTGACGACACGCAGGTCGTCAACGGCACCGTGATCAAGCTGACCGACAAGCATGTCGTGGTCGATGTCGGGCTGAAGTCCGAAGGTCTGATTCCGCTCGACCAGGTGCTGGACCACAACCAGCAGCCGAAGGTACAGCCCGGCGACACCGTCGAGGTTGTGATTGAGCGTGAAGAGGCCGAGGGCGGCTTCCTGCTGAGCTATGAGAAGGCTCTGCGCCTGCGGGTATGGGACACCATCGAGAAGGCCGCCAACGAGAAGACGCCCGTGACGGGCATCGTGGCGGGCCGCGTGAAGGGTGGCCTGACGGTCGATATCGGCATCAAGGCATTTCTGCCTGGCTCGCAGCTCGAAATTCGCCCGGTTCGCAATCTGGACGCCTACATTGGCCAGCCGATCGAAGTACGCGTGATCAAGCTGAACAAGAAGCGCGGCAACGTGGTTGTCTCCCGCAAGGAGATCCTCGAAGAGGAGCAGACCGCGAAGCGCTCGGAGACGCTGGAGCACCTGGAAGAAGGCTCGATCCTGACCGGAACGGTCAAGAACCTGACCGACTATGGCGCATTTGTTGACATGGGCGGCATCGATGGCCTGCTGCACATCACCGATATGTCGTGGGGACGCCTGACGCATCCGCGCGACCTGGTGAATGTGGGCGACGAGATTCAGGTAAAGGTGCTGAAGTTTGACCGCGACAAGCAGCGCGTTTCGCTCGGCTTCAAGCAGCTCACGCCTGACCCGTGGCTCGATGCCACGGAGCGCTACCCGGTGGGTGCGCGCGTGCGTGGCCGCGTGCTGAGCGTGACCGACTACGGCTCGTTTGTGGAACTGGAGCAGGGCATTGAAGGCCTGGTACACGTCTCGGAGATGACCTGGTCGAAGCGGATGAAGCATCCCTCGAAGATGCTGAAGCCGGGTGACGAGGTCGAGACGGTGGTGCTGAGCGTGAATCCGACCGACCGCCGCATTTCGCTGGGCATGAAGCAGTTGCAGGACAATCCGTGGGAGACGCTGGGCGACAAGTACCCGACCGGCGCGACCGTGGAAGGCCGCGTGCGCAACCTGACCGACTTTGGCGCCTTCATTGAAATTGAAGACGGCATCGACGGCCTGGTACACGTGAGCAACCTGAGCTGGACCAAGCGCGTGAAGCATCCGTCAGAAGTGCTGAAGAAGGGTGAGAAGGTTCGCGCCGTGGTTCTGGGCGTGGAGCCGGAGAATCGCCGCCTCTCGCTCGGCATCAAGCAGTTGCAGCCCGATGTCTGGGAGACCTTCTTTGAGCAGCATCGCACGGGCGATGTGGTTCACGGCAAGGTGCTGCGCACGGCTCAGTTCGGCGCCTTCATCGAGATTGCCGAGGGCGTGGAAGGACTCTGCCACGTCTCCGAGGCGACCGATCAGCATGGCGCTCCGGTGAACCTGGAGCAGGGCCAGGAGTACGACTTCAAGATCATCAAGATGAATCCGGATGAGAAGAAGGTCGGCCTGAGCCTGCGCGCGGTGGGCGAAGAAGCCAGCCGTGCCGACGTGGAAGCCTACAAGGCTCCGGTGTCGAGCTCGACGACGACGCTGGGCGACCTGATGAACTGGAAGCGCGACCGCGAGTAACCCGCGAGCACGCAACGAACACAGGTAAGGCCACCCCTCGGGGTGGCCTTGCTGCTTTTGCGGGGCAGTCAGATGCCGCTGAGCAGCATGCGCTTGTGACCGGCGCGCATGCGCAGGGCGAGGCCGAGGAAGACGACTCCGGCAACGATGGCGTAGATGCCGATCCAGAGCGCCACGGCGACGATGCCGGCGATGGGGTAAAGGAAGATGACGATGCCGAAGAGCAGGGCGAGTAATCCGCTGAGGCCGACCATCCACTCGCGGGTGGCGGAGTCATTCAGATGGAAGGCCAGCAGAATGCGCGTGATGCCAGAGAGCACGGCCCAGGCGGCCACGATATAGAGCAGAGCCACGCCGGTGGTGAGCGGAAAGAAGAAGGCGACGAGGCCGGCCGCGAGACCGATGATGCCTTCGGTGACATGGAGGCCCTTGTGTTCGACGCCGGCATGGAAGGCGATGGAGAGGTGGGTGATTCCATCGACGACCGCCCAGATGCCGAAGAGAATCACAAGAATGGTGAACGTAGCGGTGGGAACCGCGAAGGTCAGCAAGCCGAACAGGATGGCCAGGACACCGCGAATCGCCCAGATCCACCAGCGGGAAAAGTATGTGGATGGCATGCGAGCCACCTCCTTTTGTCTCTGAGAGGCCGGGTACTGCCGCCGGCTCATCGACTTAGATGCGCTCAGAGCATTTTCACTGATACTGTGGAGTGTTTTGCGTGGGTCCGGAGTGGACGTTCTTTGATCGAACGTCCACGTTGAGCCCGTCTTCCTCCTATACACCTTCAGTGAAAATGCTCAGAGGCGGCGGACGGCGTCGCGGCGATTGGGACCGACATCCGGAAGGGCGGAAAGGAGTTCGGCAATGGTGAGGTCGAGGACCGGATGGCGGAGTTCGGGGGCAATCTCGGCCAGGGGGGCGAGCACGAACCTGCGCCGCGCCAATTGCGGATGCGGGACGTGGAGATCTTCCTGAGAAAGGATGAGATCGCCGTAGAGCAGCAGATCGAGATCGAGCACGCGGGGCCCCTTGGGCGGGGTGCCGGCGCGGTCGCGGCCGAAGCGAATCTCAAGCGCGAGGAGCATGCGCAGCAGAAGTTCAGGCGGCAGAGTGGTGTCGAGCGCGGCCACGGCATTGATGAAAGAGGGCTGAGCCTCAAGATCGACGGGAGCTGTCTCGTAGAACGATGAGCAGGCGGCGAGACGGCCCATCTCCTCAAGCCCGTGGATGGCGGCCTGGAGGGTGTGGCGGGGATCTCCGTAAACAGACGGGAGATTGCCGCCAAGGCCGATATAGACACGAGAGCGAGGAATGGAACCGGACGATATCATGCTGGCCGAAGTAAGTGAAGTGCCGCCTGAAGTCATATTAGTCATACGCCGACCCCGCCGCGAATGGTTGAAGGTGAGACAACGATGACGCAGGATAATCGAGAGATGCAACTCTCTGCCAGTGATCGACTGTTTGTGCTGACCGGAGCGGGCATCTCCGCCGAGAGCGGGCTGGCGACCTTTCGCGGCTCGGATGGGCTTTGGAACGGGTACCGCGTGGAGGAAGTCGCGACTCCGGAGGGCTGGGCGGAGAATCCGGAGCTGGTGTGGCGCTTTTACTCCATGCGGCGGCGCGATGCGCTGGCTGCCGAGCCCAACGCGGCGCATGTGGCGCTGGCACGGCTGGAAGAGCGCATGGGCGAGCGCTTTTACCTGTGCACGCAGAATGTAGATGACCTGCATGAGCGCGCAGGATCGCGGAGGGTACACCATATGCATGGCACGCTGTTTTGCTCGCGGTGCGTGCGCTGCCAGCAGCCTTTTGCGGATGCGCGGTTTTATGAAACGGCCGGGGAGCTGCCGGTTTGCGAGCGGTGCGGCAGCGCGGTGCGTCCGCACATTGTGTGGTTTGGGGAGATTCCGCGGGATATGGACGGCATCTACCGGGAACTGGAACAGGCGACGGTGCTGCTGGTGGTGGGGACGTCGGGCTCGGTGTATCCGGCAGCGGGATTGGTGCAGGTGGCGCGGCAGCGAGGAATCGCGACGGTGTATGTGGGGCCGGAGCGGCCGCTGAATGCGCAGGCCTTCGGTGAGATTCGGCTGGGAACGGCGGTGGAAGTGCTGCCTGGATTGTTTGGGGAAACGGGAGCGCATCTTAATACGCCGAAGAGATGACGGCGGGAGGCGTTCAACTTTACGATATTCAGTTATGGCATTCCCGATCAAAGTATGTGTGGCGTGTGGAGAAGAGTTTGAACTGCGGCCGGGCAAGCCGGGCTTTGCCAATCGCTGCCCGGATTGCAGCGAGGCTGAGAATGAAGATGCGGCCGGCGACCTGTCGAGCGGCAACCGCGAGCTGGATGCGGAACGGCGGAAGGCCATTCGTGACATGCTCTACCGCAAAGAGAGCTGATGGAAATGGCCGGAGAGCGGCTGCCAGCCCGTGCAGGGCAAATGTAAAATACAGATTCGGAAAGCAATAGAAGGGACTCAGCGATGTCAGGTTCAGTTATGGCGGGTATCCCCGCTCTCAAAGACACCTATCAGCAACTCAAGACGCGCATGGACAAGGCGGTGAAGGACTTTCAGACGCAGTTGACCTCGCTGCGCACAGGCCGCGCCTCAGTGCAGATGCTCGACCAGATTCGCGTGGACTACTACGGCACGCCGACGCCGCTGAACCAGGTGGGCCAGGTGAATACGCCCGATGCGCAGTCGATCGTAGTGCAGCCGTGGGACACGAGCATTCTGAAGGACATTGAAAATGCGCTGCGGACCTCGGACCTGGGATTCAATCCGCAGAACGATGGCAAGATTATCCGCATTCCTGTTCCGCCGATGACGGAAGAGCGCCGCCGCGAGGTGGTGAAGCACCTGAACAAGGTGCTGGAAGAGCATCGCACGGGCGTTCGCAACATTCGCCGCGATGGCAATGACGCCATCAAGAAGGCGGCCAAGGACAAGCTGATCTCAGAGGACGAAGAAAAGCGCTCGCTGGACGAGATGCAGAAGCTGACCGATGAAGAGATCAAGCGCATGGAAGAGATCAGCCGCAAGAAGGAAGCGGAGATCATGCAGGTTTGAGAAGGCGGCAAAAGGCGGCCAGTAAAAAGGCTGTCAGGGATGAAGCGGCCAGCTGATCGAGAGAGAGTCCATAGATGGTATGGGCTCTCTTTTTTGTGCGGCGAACAGCGGTCGGTTTCCTATGCCCGCGCCTCAGGTTGCGAGGCGCTTTCTTCCGGCTGGCTTGCTGCTCTTTGCCGCCTGTCACGTGGGGATTTTTGCCGCTGATGCTTTTTTCTCTAAACGCCTTACACTAGAGGGTCGTGAAAACCAGTCTTTTTGATCTCTATAAAGTCGGCGTGGGGCCTTCGAGCTCGCACACCATGGGTCCGATGCGCGCGGCGCGCGAGTTTGCGCAGCATCTTGAGGAGCGTTCACTGCTGGCTGAAACTGCGCGGGTGCAGTGCGATCTTTACGGCTCGCTGGCGCTGACCGGTCATGGGCATGGCACGGATCGCGCGGTGCTGCTGGGACTCTCGGGTGAAGAGGCCGCGAAGATTGACCCGGACACCATCGATGGCAAGCTGGAGCGGATTCGCTCGGCGCATTCGCTCGCGCTGCGGGGCAAGCATGCGATTCCCTTCACCGAAGCCGGCGATCTGCTGTTTCATCGCGAGATTCTTTATCCCCCGGACGCGGTGACGGAGCACCCGAACGGCATGCGCTTTGCCGCCTTTGACGCACAGGGAAAAGAACTGCACACGGAGACGGTGTTTTCGATTGGCGGCGGCTTTACGGTGCAGGACGGCGAAGAGGCCGCGCTGCTGGTGACGGATGCGGCGACGGTGCCGTTCTCATTTACGAGCGCGGCGGAGCTGCTGCGCATGGCCAGGGATGCAGGACTGCACATCTGGGAGCTGATGCTGCGGAACGAATGCGCGCAGCGAAGTGAGGATGAGGTGCGGCGGGGCGTTCTGCATATCTGGAGCGTGATGCAGGGCTGCATCGAGCGAGGCATGCGCGCGGAGGGAATCCTGCCCGGCGGGCTGAATGTGCGCCGCCGCGCGTCGCGGCTGGCCGAACGGCTGCGGACGAAGGGATCGGTGGACCCGCTGGCACCGCTCGATTGGGTGACAGTGTATGCGATGGCGGTGAATGAAGAGAATGCCGCGGGCGGACGCGTGGTGACCGCGCCGACGAATGGAGCGGCGGGGGTTGTTCCGGCTGTGGGGCGCTACTATCTCGACTTTTTGCCGGGGGCGAACGAGGACGGGATGGTGCGCTACTTTTTGACTTCGGCGGCGATTGGCGTGCTCTACAAAGAGAATGCCTCGATCAGCGGCGCGGAGGTGGGTTGCCAGGGCGAGGTGGGCGTGGCGTGCTCGATGGCGGCCGGCGGGCTGGTGGCCGCGCTGGGCGGGACGAATGATGAAGTGGAACATGCCGCCGAGATTGCGATGGAGCACAACCTGGGGATGACGTGCGATCCGATTGGCGGGCTGGTGCAGATTCCCTGCATTGAGCGCAATGCCATGGCTTCAGTGAAAGCGGTGCAGGCGGCGCGCATTGCGATGAATGAGAGCGAGGGACACAAGGTTTCGCTCGACCAGGTGATCAAGACGATGTACCAGACGGGGCTGGATATGCAGTCGCGGTATAAGGAGACGTCGCTGGGCGGACTGGCGCTGAGTGTGATTGAGTGCTGAACGTGATCGCTTTCGCAAAGTGCTAGAGCTGCCCGAAGCTCACGACGGTTTCGTAGTCCATGCGCACGGTGCCGTGGTGCTGGTTTTGTGTGAAGAGCGTTTCGACTGCGCGGGTCATCGCTTCGTATTGCGGATGGCCGGGCTGCGGCATGTAGGACGAGGAGAGCACGCGGCCCATTAATCCTGCGAGCTGCAGGTCTTGATGATTAGGGAAAGTGAGCGTGCGGACGGCGGACGGGGCGAAGAACTCCGCGATTTCTTGAGGGCCGGCGTGACGGGCCTGCACGGCGGCGTAGTCAGTGCCGAAGGTTTGCAAGATGCGCTCATACCCATCATGAAAGGCATCGCCACCCATGCGGCGATGGTTGTAGATGATGGCGCACCAGCCGCCGGGGGAGAGGATGCGGGCGAACTCCGCACGCGCGGCGGGAAGATCGAACCAGTGCAGCGCCTGCGCCACGGTGACCAAAGCCACGCTGCGATTGGGAAGGCCAGTGTTCTCTGCCGTGCCCGGAGCGCATTGCAAGCGCGGATAGTCTGACTGGAGCGCTGCGCAGACGGCGCGCATGGCATCGTTGGGCTCAATGGCGATGACGGGATGGGCGGCGGCGAGAAAGATCTCCGTCAGCAGCCCGGTGCCGGCGGCCACATCGGCGACGAGATCATTGGTTTTGAGGCCGCACTCGCGATGGAGCGCTTCGACAATCTCTGACGGGTAGTGCGGGCGAAAATGACGGTAGCTTTCCACCCGTGTGGTGAAGCGTTCGGTCGGCTTGAGCTGCATGCGCTCCCCTTTGCGTTGCTGACTTCAAATCTATAAGACGCAAAGAGGAGCGCGCAGGAAGTATCAGTCGCGCTCGATGGCCATGGCGACCGAGTTGCCCCCGCCAAGGCAGAGCGCGGCGACACCACGTTTTGCGTCGCGGCGGATCATTTCATGCAGCAGCGTGACGAGCACGCGCGCTCCGCTGGCACCGATGGGATGACCGATGGCGACGGAGCCGCCGTTGACGTTGACCTTGTCGAGAGGAATGCCCAGCTCGCGGGTGACGGCGATGGCCTGCACGCTGAAAGCTTCGTTCAGCTCGAAGAGATCGACGCTGTCAGTGGACCAGCCGGCGCGGGCCAACACCTTTTGCACGCCGGTGACGGGTGCCATCATGACCCACCTGGGCTCGACGCCACTGGAGGCCTGCGCGACGATGCGCGCCAGGGGCTTGAGGCCGAGTTCGGCGGCTTTGCGCGCGCTGGTGACGAGGCAGGCTGCGCCAGCGTCATTGACGCCGGGCGCGTTGCCGGCGGTGACGGTGCCGTCCTTCTTGAAGGCGGGCTTGAGGGCGCGCAAGGCTTCGATGCTGGCATCGGCGCGGACGGATTCGTCGGTGTCAAAGAAGGTGGCGGGCTGGCCTTTCTTCTTCGCGGGAATCTCGACGGGGACGATTTCGTTTTTGAAGTGGCCGGCCTGCTGCGCGGCCGCGGCTTTGCGGTGCGAGTTCAGAGCGTACTCGTCCTGCTCTTCGCGGGTGATGTTGTACTTCTCGGCGACGTTCTCGCCGGTGACGCCCATGTGGTAGTCGTTGTAGATATCCCAGAGGCCATCATTCACCATGGAATCGACCGCGACGCTGTTGCCCATGCGGAAGCCGGCGCGTGCCTGCGGCAGCAGGTAGGGTGCGTTGGTCATGGATTCCATGCCGCCGGCGACAACGATCTCCGCATTGCCGGTCTGGATGGATTGCGCGGCCAGCGCGACGGCCTTGAGGCCCGAGCCACACACCTTGTTGATGGTGAACGCGCTGACGGCCGGCGGAAGGCCGCCGAAGAGCGCAGCCTGACGCGCGGGGTTTTGCCCGAGCCCGGCGGAGACGACGTTGCCCATGATGCACTCGTCCACCATGGCTGGATCGACGCCGGCTCGCGCGACGGCTTCGCGCACGGCGATGGCGCCAAGCTCGGTTGCTTTCATGCCGGACAAGGTTCCCTGAAATTTTCCGACTGGCGTGCGGACGCCAGAGACAATGACGATCTGTTCCATCGATGAGGATTGGGACTGCATCGAAACTCCTTTAGTTGGTTCGCAATTCGGTCGTGCCGCGCTGAGGCGCATTCCTCTGTTGTGAAACGTGAAGCTGCCGGTACACTCAGAGGCGAACCGATGAAGATACCAGAGAGTGAGGTTTCCATGCACGAAACGGCGATGACAGGTGAGCCCGAGCAGGCGGCGGCAGCGGAGCAATGGAAGCCGCTGGGCCAACGTGTCGCCCCGTGGTGGCACACGGCGCTGATTGTGCTGCTGCTGCTGGCAACGTCGCTCGGCAGCAGCCTGCAGGCGCGCAAGGGCACGCTGGCGGTACACCACATGACACAGTATGCCGCGACCATCGGTTATGAATGGGTGCTGCTGGGCGTGGTGTGGATTGGCCTGCGCGTGCGAGGCGTTCGACTGCGAACGCTGCTGGGCGTTCCGCACGAGGGATGGAAGGGACTGGGACGCGACTTTGCATTTGCGGGCATCTTCTGGGTGATGGCGATGGCTATCATCGGATGCCTCTCGATTGGAATCTACCTGCTGCATCATGCGTCGGCGACGCCGCCGAAGGGATTGACGGCGATTGCTCCGCTCAGCGCGCTGGACCTGCTGGTGTGGTTTGCGCTGTGCATCTCGGCGGGCGTTTGCGAAGAGATTCTGTTTCGCGGCTACCTGATGCGGCAGTTTTCGTTTGGCGGCAAAGCGTGGATTGGCGTGGTGATTTCTTCGCTGATCTTTGGCGCGAGCCATGGATATGAAGGATGGTCACGCATGCTGCTGCTGAGCGTGCTGGGCGCGCTGCTATGCCTGCTCTACCTGAAAAGCAGAAGCCTGCGGCCAGGAATGATTGCGCATGCGTGGCAGGATATTTTTGCCGGACTGGTGCTGATGGGCGCTTCGCATTTCCACGTACTGCCGAAGTAATTTTTGTCCGATTGCGGGACGGTGTTCGCGGGCGTTACCTGGCGGGAAAACTTCGCGCATAATTTTCGATTTTTTTCTTGACACCGCTTTTGCGCAACTCTATACATTCGGATAACTGCAGCACTTGTGTTGCAGCTTCGATGTAAATCGAAAGGGAGAATAGTCATGGCAACGAAGAAGGCAGCAGCCAAGAAAGCACCCGCCAAGAAGGCAGCGAAGAAGGCCGCTAAGAAGAAGTAAGCGACCGGCAGTACAAGGCAACAAAAGGCAACACGAAGGGGGATGCGATGAGCATCCCCCTTCGTAGTTTGCGGCCACGCAAGCCTGTGCCGGGTGCGCGAGAATACAGATATGACAAGACGCCGATGGATTGCCGATACGTGGGATGAAGCCACCGCCTCGCTGACGGGAGAGCAGGCCTCGCACCTGATTCGCGTGCTGCGCGCGCAGCCGGGCATGGAGTTTGACATTGTCGCCGGCGACCGCGTGTGGCATGGCGTGATTGCGGGCATCACGGGCGACGCGGTGCGCTTTAACCTGGTGGCTGAAGTGGAGGCTGATCCGGCGCTGCCGATTACGCTGCTGCTGGCGGTCTTCAAATTTGACCGCATGGAGTGGGCGATTGAGAAGGCGACCGAACTCGGGGTGGAGCGCATTCAGCCCGTAATTGCACGGCGCTCGGAGAAGCACCTGGCGCAGGCGGCGGCCGCTCGTGTGGAACGCTGGCGGCGGATTGCGCGGGAAGCAGCGAAGCAATCGCGGCGCTCCGATATTCCCGAGATTGACGAACCGCTGCCGCTCAAGACCGCCGTGCGGCAGCCCGGTGAGCATCTGCGATTTCTGCTGGCCGAGCAGGAGCGCTCGACCACGTTTCGCTTTGCGCTTGGCGAAGCGCTGGCACAGGCTGGCGATGAGATTCCCAAGATTGAAATTGCCGTTGGCCCCGAAGGTGGATGGACGGCCGAGGAAGAAGCGCTCTTTGATGCGGAGGGCTGGAAGGCGGTGAGCCTGGGGCCGCGCATTTTGCGTGCCGAGACGGCCGCGATGACGGCAACGGCTGTGGCGGCGGCGTTGCTGGAGTAATTCAGGCGCACCGCGAAGCGAAATACATTGCGGTAACATCCATCTAGCCATGAGGAATTCAGAAGTCGCTGGCGAGACATTTTCTAACCGGCTCGCGCAGGTGGAAGAGAGCATTGCCGCCGCCTGCCGGCATGCCGGGCGGACGCGAGAGAGCGTGCAACTGATGGCGGTGTCCAAGACGCATCCAGCCGATGCCATTGCGGAAGCGGTGGCGGCGGGCGTGACCCTGTTTGGCGAGAATCGCGTGCAGGAGTTTCAGCAGAAGGCACAGGAGCTGGAGCAGCTTGGCATTCAGAATGCCGAGGTACACCTCATTGGCCATTTGCAGTCGAACAAGACAGGCAAGGCGGCGGAGATTTTTGCGGGCGTGGATACGGTGGATTCGCTGCGGCTGGCCGAACGCCTGCAGGATGCCGCAGCGCGGCTGGGCAAGACGTTGCCGGTGCTGCTGGAGATCAAGCTGAGCGAGGAAGAGGCCAAGACGGGGCTGAGTCCGGAAAGCGAAGAGACACGCACGCTGCTGGAGCGGCTGCCGGAGCTAACCGCACTCAAGATGCGCGGCCTGATGACGGTGGCGCCGCTGACCGGCGGCGAGACGGGGACGCGCGACTGCTTCCGGCGGCTACGCAAGCTGCGGGATGCGTGGAGCGCCGCGTATCCACGCTTGAACTTTGAAGAGCTTTCGATGGGCATGTCGGGCGACTTTGCGATTGCGATTGAGGAAGGCTCCACTTGCGTTCGCATTGGCACGGCGCTGTTTGGCAAGCGGGAGATGCGCTGATGATTCCGGCGGGCCTGGTGCGCGAGACGCCCACGGGTGCGGTGCTGGCGGTGCGCGTGACGCCCCGCGCGAGCCGTTCGTCCTTTCAGGGCGTGCTCGAAAAAGAAGGCCAGACAATGCTGCGGGTTGCGCTGCATGCGCCGCCGATCGATGGACGGGCGAATGAAGAGTTGCTCGACTTTTTGGCGCGGCAACTGGATCTGCCGGGTTCGTCGCTCGAGATTATTCGCGGCCTGCAGTCGCGCGAGAAGCTGGTGCGCATGACAGGAATGAGTGTGAAAGAGCTGGAGTCGCTGCTGCTGCCGTTGCTGCGGCGCTTTCTCACGGCCCAGGCCTGAGCATGGATGGCCTGACAAGCAGGCGCTTCTCCCCGTACACTGACGCTTACCTTTCCTGAAATTAAGGGTGTTGTATGTCTCCTCTGTACGCTGTGGTGCTTGGCGCCATTGTGCTTGCTTTGCTGGGTGTGTCGCTGGGGCGCATGCACACGGTGAAGACCCGCGCCGACTACCTTGTGGCGGGCCGTTCGCTGCCGGCCTTTGTGCTGGTGTTTACGCTGCTGTCGTCATGGATTGGGTCGGGCTCGTTGCTGGGCGGCGCGGAGAACGCCTACGAGCATGGCTTTGTGGCGCTGTGGCAGGCGGCCGGAGGATGGCTGGGCCTGCTGCTGATCTACTTCATTGCTCCGCGCGCGCGGCGCTTCGCGCAGTTCACGATTCCTGATCTGCTGGAGGCCCGCTACAACCAGACGGCGCGCGTGCTGGGCGTGATTGCGGTGCTGTTTGCGTATACGGCCATCACGAGCTACCAGATCATTGGCGGCGGAGATATTCTGCACCTGATTTTTCCGGCGATCAGCGCCACGCTGGGACGCTACATCATCACGGCGTTTGTGATTGTGTTCACGGCGATTGCCGGTATGGCTTCAGTGGCCTACATGGATGTGGTGATTGGGCTGCTGGCGACCTTCACGCTGATAGTCGCCACGTTTTTTGTGCTGCATGCGGTGGGAGGATGGCATGTGGTGACGCATTCGCTGCCGGCGTCGCACTTCACGGTGTTTGGCGATTCGGGCTGGGTGTGGGCGATGGAGCTGGCGCTACCGACCATGCTGCTGATGCTGGGCAATCAGTCGATGTATCAGAAGTTTTTCTCCGCCAAGTCAGAACGGGATGCGCGCGTGGCGGTGGTGGGCTGGATCATTGGCACCGTCATATTGGAAACGATCATTGTGGCGCTGGCGGTGTTTGGCTCGGTGATGTTTCCGCACGGCGAGGTATCGCATCGCCCGCGCGAGATTATCGCTTATGTGGGGCTGCATGGCGTGCCGGCGCTGCTGGGCTCGCTGCTGGTGGGGTCAGTGTTTGCGAAGATTATCTCGACCGCGAATAACTACCTGTTTTCACCGGCGACCAACCTGGTGAACGACGTATTTGTGCGCTACATTGCACCGAATGCCTCGAACCGGACAGTGCTGCTGGTTTCGCGGTCGATGGTGGCGCTGCTGGGAATCTGGTCGTTGTATCAGGCGATGGGAACGCAATCGGTTTTGAAGGAGACGCTTTACGCTTACACGGTGTACGCGGCAGCGCTGACGCCGGTGATTCTGGCGGCGTTCTACTCCAAACGCGCGACCAGCGCCGGAGCCGTGTCTGCGATTGCGGCTGGAACGGTTGTGACGGTGGGCTGGGATTCGCGGTGGCTGCACCCGTATCTGCCAGCCGGACTGGCGCATCTGGATGCCATTTTTCCTGCGCTGGCGAGCGCGGTTCTCTGCCTGGTCGTGGTGAGCGCAGTGACACCGAAACCCAGCGCCGAGCAACTTGCGCCATTTCTTCAAGAGGCTGGCGCGGAGTAACTTCCGTGCCGCGCCGTTCCTCTGATTTTTTACTTCCTGCCCGAATTTTCCATCCCACCCAAACGATCTTAGGAGGCGCGGGCAATACCGCGCCTGTTCTCCGCTACTCTGACTTAGCTGGCAGCAGATTGCGCTTTCTATCGCTGAAAAATCTGACTTTCGTAACAGTAAAAACGGAGTTATCTTGCGGGCAGTCCTGCGGAAATTCTGAAAATACGCAGTGGATGCGAGTGAATGGCTCTGCAAAGCTGAGAAGAGATTTCTTCGAGCATATGAGAGACCAGAGAGAGATCAGGATTTTTCGATGAAACGGACCAGTCATGTCGTCATAGTTGGAGCGGGCCCCGGAGGACTGGCTGCGGCTATTCTGCTGGCAAAATCGGGCGTGGAAGTTACGGTGGTGGAAAAGCGGCCGAGCGTGGGTGGCCGCACTTCGACAATTCACGCGGATGGCTTCCGGTTTGATACCGGGCCGACGTTCTTTCTTTATCCGCGGATTCTGCGGGAGATTTTTGCAGCGGCTGGGCGCAATCTCGACGATGAGGTCGAGATGAAGAGGCTCGATCCACAATACCGGCTGGTCTTTGGCTCAGGAGGCGAGCTGCTGGCGACGCCTGACATCGAAAAGATGGAAAAGGCAATTGCCGCGCTGTCGCCTGGAGATGCGGTGCGGTTTCGGGACTTTTTGAAGGAGAACCGCGAGAAGCTGGAGCGGTTTATTCCCTGCCTTGAGTCGCCTTTTGAGAGCTGGAAGGATCTGGCGCGGCCTGGGATGCTGAAGCTGCTGCCGCTGCTGCGTCCGTGGCGCTCTCTTGACGATGACTTGCGCAGCTTCTTTTCCGACGAGCGTATCCGGCTGGGTTTCAGCTTTCAGTCTAAGTACTTAGGCATGTCGCCTTTTTCATGCCCGAGTCTGTTCAGCATTTTGTCGTTTCTTGAGTATGAGCATGGGGTGTTTCACCCGATGGGCGGCTGCGGTGCGGTGACGGAAGCGATGGCGCGCGTGGCGCAGGACCTGGGCGCGAAGATTCTGCTGGATGAGCCGGTGGAGGAGATTCTATTTGAGAACAGGAAGGCCGTCGGCCTGCGCACAGCAACCCGGCGGCTGCGCGCCGATGCGGTGGTGGTGAATGCGGAGTTTGCCGAGGCGATGCGCCGGATGGTTCCGAACAAGCTGCGCCGCAAGTGGACGGATGAGCGCATTGAGTCGAAGCGCTACTCCTGCTCGACGTTCATGATGTACCTGGGCATTGAGGGCCGCTACGATCACGCGGCACATCACACGATCTATCTCTCAGAGGATTACCGGCAGAATCTAGAGGACATTGAGAAGCTGCACCGGTTGTCGGATGATCCTTCGTTCTATGTGCAGAATGCGTGTATTACAGATGCGACGCTGGCACCAGAGGGCATGAGCACGCTGTATGTGCTGCTGCCGGTGACGCACGAGCATCCGAATGTGGACTGGAAGAAGGAAGAGCCGCGCTTTCGTGAACTCGCGCTGCAACAACTTGCGCGGATTGGAATCGATGACGTGGAGAAGCGAATTCGCGTGGAGCGGCGGCACACGCCTCGCACGTGGGGCAGCGAGTTTGCGCTGCATCGCGGGGCGACCTTCAGCATGGCACACAGCCTGGACCAGATGCTGCACCTGAGACCGCACAACCGCTTTGAGGACCTGGACAGTGTGTACCTGGTGGGTGGAGGCACGCATCCGGGCAGCGGGTTGCCGGTGATCTTTGAGTCGGCGCGCATCACCTCGCGGCTGCTGCTCGAAGACCTGAAGGTCGAGCCGCAGTGGGAGGCCGTGCCATCGTTGCGGCAAAACACGGTGGCAGAAGCGTATTCTTAGGCCCATCATGCACGCCGCCGGCCATTCCGCACAGACGGCTGTCACAGAACGGCTGCTGGCCACCATGCGCTCGGCGCAGCAACGGTGGCGGCAAACGCCGGTGCGCTCGCGGCTGCGCGTGGTGCGAGCGCTGCGCCGCGAAATTGCCTCGGGCGCGGAGGATCTGGCGGCCACCGTTCCGCAGCATTTGCCGGGAGCGTTGCAGCGCAATCTTGCAGAGACGCTGACGGCGGAGGTTTTGCCGCTGGCCGAAGCATGCCGCTACCTGGAGGTTGCAGCGGAGCGGTTGCTGGCTCCACGACGCGAGTCTTCGCGCGGGCGTCCGGTATGGCTGTGGGGCAATGCGGTGGAGACGCATCGCCTGCCGCTCGGTGTGGTGCTGATTGTTGCGCCGGCGAATTACCCCCTGCTGCTGCCGGGCGTGCAGGCGCTGCAGGCGTTGGTGGCTGGCAATGCGGTGCTTTGGAAGCCGGCTCCTGAGACGGGCGCGCCGGCGCATGCGCTGCGAGCCATGCTGCTGGCGTGCGGACTGGAGGAACATCTGCTGCAGGTTTTGCCGGAGCGTCTTCACGAAGCGCAGGAGGCGATGCGGGCGGGCGTGGACAAGGTGTTTGTGACTGGCTCAGGGAAGACAGGACAAGCGGTGATGCACCAGCTTGCCGACAAGCAGACGCCCTCGGTGATGGAGCTGTCGGGCTGCGATGCGGTGTTTGTGCTGGAGGGCGCGGATGTAGAGCGCGCGGCCGATGCGGTGGCCTTTGGGCTGCGGCTGAATGGGTCCTGCACCTGCATGGCAACGCGGCGCGTGCTGGTAGCCGAAAGCGTGGCACCCGCATTGACGCAGGCGCTGGTGAAGCGCCTGGCAGAGATGCAGCCGGTGACCTTGCCCGCCGCGACGCGAGCACTCCTGCTCGATGCCGTGCAAGAGGCGACGCTGTTTGGCGCGAAGATGCTGATGGATGGGCTGCGCGATGCTGCGGCCAGCGGGGAGGGACTGCTTTGCGGCCCCACGCTGCTGGCCGAGGTGACGCCAGCGATGACGGTGGCGTGCATGGAGATTTTTGCGCCGGTGCTGAGCATTCTCACTTTTGGATCAGTGGAGACGGCTGTGCAGATGCATCGCGCCTGCCGCTATCAGCTCACCGCCGCCATCTTTGGACCGGAGCGCCATGGAATGACGCTGGCCGCGGATCTGGATTGCGGGACGGTGCTGCTGAATGATGTGATTGTGTCGACTGCGGACCCGCGCGTCTCTTTTGGCGGGCGCGGACAGAGTGGATTTGGCGTAACCCGCGGGCCGGAGGGTCTGCTGGAGATGACCGCCGTGCAAACGGTAATTTGTAACCGTGTGCGGAGCAATCTTGCCTACCGCCCGGTGAGCGGCGATGACGCCGCGCTCTTTGCCGCTTGGGCCAGGCTTTGCCACGGCGGCTGGAAGAACTGGCCCGCAAGCCTGAAGCAGCTCATCGCCGCCGGGCGCAAATGGAAACAGAACAGCGCAAGGAGAATTGCATGAACGTCGCAGTGATTGGATCAGGACTGGGAGGGCTGTCTGCCGCGGCCACACTCGCCGCGCGGGGCTACAAGGTCACCGTCTTTGAGAAGAACTCCTGGCTGGGCGGCAAGGCGGCCGTGCTGGCGGAAGATGGGTTCCGCTTTGATATGGGCCCGACGATTCTGCTGCGCCCATCGGTGCTGCGCCGCATCTTTGCGGAGGCGGGGCGCGACCTGGATGACTATGTGAAGATGGTGCGGCTGGATCCGCAGTGGCGCTGCTTTTTTGATGACGGGCTGGTACTGGATCTGAAGCACGACAATGCGGAGATGGCTGCCTCACTCGATGCGCTGCGGCCCGGCATGGGTGGAAGATTCCGCGAGTTCATGGAACTTTCAGAGCAACTGCATGCCATCTCGGACCGCTTCTTTTTCTGGCGTTCAGTGGGCTCGATGCGCGACACCTTTGAGATTGGCGGAGCGTTTCAGCTTTCAGTGCTGCGCGATGTGATGCGCATGCGGCTGGGGCAGACGGTGGGCGGCACGATCCGCGAGTTTATTCCGGACGGGCGCGTGGCACAGATGCTGGACCACTACACGCAGTATGTCGGCTCGTCGCCCGATGCGTCGCCGGCGATTCTTTGCGCGATCGGGCACATGCAGTCGGAGGAGGGCATCTGGTATCCGATGGGTGGCACGCGCGCCGTGCCGGAAGCGCTGACGCGGCTGGGGAGCGAGCTGGGCGTGGAGTACAGGACGTCCACCGAAGTGGAGCGGCTGGTGACGGCGAATGGCAAAGTCACCGGACTGGTGACGGCAGAGGGCGAAACATTTGCCTGCGACGCCGTGGTGTCGAACGAAGATGCGGTGCGCACGTATCGCGAGCTGCTCGGCGGCAAGGTGGCCGAGAAGTTTAATCGCCAGCGCGAGTATGAGCCGGCGTGCTCGGGCGTGGTGCTCTACCTGGGCCTGAACAAGCGCTATGAGCACCTGGCGCATCATGACTTTGTGTTTTCGCGCGATCCGCATGAGGAGTTTCATCACATCTATGACCTGGGCGTGCCTGCGCCGGACCCAACCTGCTACCTGGCCTCGACCACGGGCACAGAGGCGGCGACAGCTCCTGCTGGGGGCGATGCGCTTTACATTCTGGTACACGCGCCGTATCTGCGGCCCGGGCAGGACTGGTCAAAGATGCTGCCCGAGTACCGGCAGGTGATCTTGAACAAGCTGAAGCGCACGGCCGGCCTGACCGATATTGAAGATCGCATTGTGTTTGAGCGGGCGCTGACGCCCGAGGATATTCACAACCGCTACAAGGTGCTGAATGGCGCGATTTATGGCATCGCCAGCCACGGACGCTGGAATGGGGCCTTCAAACCGGCGAACGCGAGCCGCCTGATGGATGGACTTTTCCTGGCGGGCGGCGCGGCGCATCCGGGGCCGGGCATGCCGATGGTGATGATGTCTGGCTGGATTGCTGCCGACGCCGTAGACCGGCGCTATCGCGGCAAGGATGCAGCGGACATGGCGCGGCGCAAGGCCGAGGAGATGCTGACGCCCGCATGAAGAGCGCCCGGCGCAGTGTGCTGCCGCGCCCCTCGCGAGCCATGCTCGCGTGGTTCCGGCTCTACCTGCGCTGGTATGTACCGAGGCATTTTCGCGCCGTGCGGCTGGCCCATGCGGCGCGCTTTGAGCAGGCTGCAGAAGAGGAGAACGGCGCGCTGGTGGTGGCGCTGAATCATCCCTCCTGGTGGGACCCGCTGACCTGCATGATCGTGGCGCATGCTCTGCTGCCCGAGCACGATCACTACGGTCCCATGGATGCCGTGGAAGCGGAGCGCTACAGCGTTCTGCGCCGTATGGGATTATTTCCAGTGGAGCAGCATTCGCCGCGTGGTGCGGCGCAGTTTCTGCATGCCAGCCAGCAGATCTTTTCGCGGCCCCGCTCGGTGCTGTGGATGACTCCGCAAGGTGCGTTCACGGATGTGAGGCCGCGGCCGCTCATGTTTCGCGCGGGATTGAGCGTGCTGGCGGCGCGGCTGCCGCGCGTGACGGTGCTTCCTCTGGCGGTGGAGTATACCTTCTGGAATGAACGGCTACCGGAGGTGCTGGTGAACTGCGGCGCGCCCGAAATTTTTCCCGCGACGGACGAATCGAGAGCAGTGGAGAGCGTGAATGCGCGTCTGGCCGGCGCGCTGACGGCTGCATCCGATGAGCTGATGCAGATGTCTGCCGCGCGCGATGCTGCGGGGTTTGAGACTATTCTCGAAGGAGGGCGCGGGATGGGGAGTGTGTATTCTTTGTGGCAGTCGTTGGCGCATGGACGTGGCAGGAACCGCCAGCCATGATGTGGATTGCTCTGGCCGCGCTGGTATGCGCGCTGCTGCCCTGCCTGCTGTTTCTGTGCAATCTGCTGTATTTCGCCGAGCCTCCGCAGCCGGATGCCGATGACGGCAGGCCGAAGATTTCCGTGCTGATTCCGGCGCGCAATGAAGAATTGTCGATTGGCGCGGCCGTGGAAAGCGTGTTGCGATCGACCGGCGTGGATCTGGAATTGATTGTGCTGGACGATGCCTCGACCGACGGCACGGCGGATGTGGTACGTGCCCATGCGCGCAAGGACGCACGCTTGCGGCTGGCGACGGCTCCCCCATTGCCCGAGGGCTGGAATGGCAAGCAGCATGCCTGCTATGTGCTGGGCGGGCTGGCGCGCTATGAGCTGCTTTGCTTTCTGGATGCGGATGTGCGGCTCGCGCCGCGAGCGCTGGCGCGGATGGTGGCCTTTCAGCGCAAGTCCGGCGCGGCGCTGGTGAGTGGCTTTCCCCGCCAGGAAACCAAGACCCTTTTGGAATGGCTGCTGCTGCCGCTGATTCACTTTGTGCTGCTGGGATTTTTACCGCTGGCGATGATGCGCCGGTATGCGACTTCGCCGGGCTTTGCGGCGGGCTGCGGTCAGTTCATGTTGACGGACCGGCATGCCTACCTGCGTAGCTGCGGGCATTCGGCGATTCGGACCACGATGCACGATGGTCTGCTGCTGCCGCAGCGCTACCGTAGCGTGGGGCTGCGCACCGATCTGGCGGATTTGACGCATCTGGCGACGTGCCGGATGTATCGCAGCGCCCCCGAGGTGTGGCGCGGACTGGGCAAGAACGCCACGGAGGGATTGGCTGCGCCCGCGCGCATTGGCCCCTTCACGCTGCTGCTGGGGCTGGGGCAGGTGTTGCCCTTGCCGCTGCTGGTGTGGATGCTGTGGAACGGGGCCGGGGCGATGCACTCGCTGCCGGCTGCCTGCGCAGCGGCCGCCGTCGCTGCCGGATATCTGCCGCGCGTGGTGGCCTCATGGCGTTACCAGCAGTCGTGGCGGAGCGTGCTGCTGCATCCGCTGGGGATTGCGGTGCTGCTGGTGCTGCAATGGGTCTCGCTGATGCGCAAGCTGCTCGGCGTGCAGGCCACATGGAAGGAGCGGGCGTACAGTGCGGGCTGAGGGCAAGCGGACACCTGAGATGGAATGATGCGCGGGAAGTATTCCGGGGCTTGGAATGCCGGTGGGTTGCCGTTAGAGTGGGAATTGGGTCCTCATGCGCGCGCTGATTCTCTCGGACATTCATTCCAATCTTGAGGCGCTGACCGCCGTGATGGCGGCGGCGCCCGAGCATGATTGCGTCTGGAATCTGGGAGACGTGGTGGGTTACGGGGCGAATCCCAACGAAGTGATTGACCGCGCGCGGCAGTTTGGCAATGTGTTTGTGCGCGGCAATCATGACCGCGCCTGCTGCGGATTGTCGGATCTCGAGGACTTCAATCCCATTGCCAGCCGCGCCGCACGATGGACGCGGGCTGTGCTGACGGAAGAGCACACGCAATGGCTGCGGCAAATGGCGGCCGGGCCGATTCATCCTGATGGGCCAGCCGTAAGCTGTGTGCATGGCTCGCTGCTCGATGAAGACCAGTATGTGCTGACGGTGCGGGATGCGTGGCAGCCGCTGTGCCAGGCGGAGACGCGGCTCAACTTCTTTGGCCACACGCATGTGCAGGGCGGATTTGCCACCAACGGGCATGAGTGGTTCCGGCTGACGCCGCAGTATGGGTCACGCGACCGGGGCGAGTGCTACCAACTGGTGCTGCGCGATGGGGCGCGTTATCTGCTGAATCCCGGCTCGGTGGGACAGCCGCGCGATGGGGACTGGCGCGCGGCGTTTGCGACTTATGACGATGCCGAGGGAATCGTGATGTTTTATCGCGTGCCCTACGATGTGCGGCTGGCGCAGATGCGGATTCTCGGGGCGGGCCTGCCGGACCGGCTGGCGACGCGGCTGCGCGAAGGCCGGTGAGAGGTTTCAGAAGAGGGACGCGAGACGCGTCCCTCTCAGACGGCTGACAAAGTTGAATTGGAGCAGAACAAACATCGCGCAGGGGCTAAAGCCCGCTGATTTCATTGAGCTTGATCGGCATGACTGAAGTCATGCCCTGTTACAAAACGATTGCTGCATAGGTTTGTCACCAACGTGAGAAGAGGGACGCATTTCGCGTCCCTCTTTTTTTGGGTGATTGGGTGCAACTACCAGACGCTGCACTTCTTGGCCGCGTCCATGGGCTGGCCCACGTGGCAACTGAAGGCTTTGTCAAACTGCGGCATGTTGTCGAGCACACCCTTGACGCGAATGGCGTCGGGAGCGTGCGGGTCCGATTGAATGAGCATGCGCGTCATCTGCGGGCGCATGTTGGAGCACCAGTTCTGCGCAAACGCGATGAAGAACTGCTGCTCCGGCGTGTACTTGGCTGCCATGCCTGTGGCAGCAGGGCCCGAGATGTGGCCGCCATCCATGGCCTGACGCGCCATGAGGGCCATCAAAGCCAGGTGAACACCGCCGTTGTCGGCCGTGTCTTCGCCCAGCGTGAGCTTGCCGTTGACGTGCAGGCCTGCGTCAGTGAAGCTGCTGTACTCGTTGGCGATGCAGGCGGTGCGCTCGTTGAAGTTCTTCTTGTCCTGCGGCGTCCACCAGTCGTCGAGGTTGCCCTTGCCGTCAAACTGCGAACCCTGGTCATCAAAGCCATGCGTGAGCTCGTGACCCACGACGGCGCCGATGTGGCCGTAGTTGACCGCGGCCGGCTCGTTCTTGTCATAGAACGGAGGCTGCAGAATGCCAGCCGGGAAGTTGATGGTGTTCTGGCTGGGATCGTAATAGGCATTGACGGTGGGCGGCGTCATGAACCACTCGTTGCGGTCCACGGGCTTGCCGATCTTGTTGAGCTGATAGGCGCTCTCGAAGACACGGGCACGCATGGAGTTGCCGAGCGCATCATCCGGCTTGATGGTGAGCTTGGCATAGCTGCGCCACTTGTTGGGATAACCGATCTTGTCGGCGATCATGTGCAGCTTCTGAAGAGCCTTCTGCTTGGTGGCGGCGCTCATCCAGTCGCTCTGCTCAATGTCTTTGCCCATGGCGGCTTCGATGCCGTGGACCATGGTCAGAGCTTCCTTCTTCTGGCTGGGCGTGAAGTACTTCGCCACGTACAACTGGCCAAGAGCATCGCCCAGCGCGCTGTCGGTCGAGTTCACGCAGCGCTTCCAGCGAGGCTGCTGCTGCGGAGTTCCCGTGAGGTCACGGCCGTAGAAAGCAAAGTTTTCCTGATCGAACTGCTCGGGCAGCCGCGAGGCGTAAGAGTCGGCCAGGTGGAAGCGCAGGTAGTTCTTGATGGTGGAAAGCGGCGTGTCCTGAATGGTCTTGTTCAGCGCGGTGAAGAAGCCGGGGACCGCAACGTTGAGCGAGGAGACAGGGGGCGCGCCGATGGCCTTGAGGAACTCGGGCATGTTGAGCACGGGCACGGTCGGGGCAAAGGCCTTGACGGTCTCGATGTGGTAGGTCTTGTGCGGATCGCGGCGCTCGACAATGCCCATCGAGGACTGGGCCAGATTAGTCTCGAGTTGCATGATGTTTTTGGCTTCGGACTGCGCCTGGGCGTCTGAGTCGCCGAGCAGGTGCAGAACGTTGGCGATGTGCTGGACGTACTGCTCACGGAGCTTTACGCTGCGCGCATCTTTGCGGAAGTAATAGCCGCGGTTGGGCAGGCCGAGGCCGCCCTGATCGATGACCGCAATCTCTTTGCTGGCGTCCTTCAGGTCCTGCTGGGAGCCGAAGTTGACGAAGGCGGTGACGTCCTGGTTGTTCAGGTCAGCGAGCAGCGCGGGCAACTGCTTCTTGCTGGTCAGATCATTGATGCGATCCAGCATGGGCTTGAGCGGCGCGGTGCCGTCTTTATTGATCTGCGAGGTGTCCATGCAGGCCTGGTAATAGTCGCCGATCTTCTGCTGGTTGGCGCTGCGGTTGGGCCCGGCATGCGCAGCCTGCACGACGAGGCGGTGCAGGGCGGCCGTGTTGAACTCGTAGAGCGAGACGAACTGGTCGTACTCCGGCAGGTCGTTCGGGATGGGGTGCAGCTTGGCGTAGTTGCCGCAGGCGAACTGGTAGAAGTTGTCGCAGGGGTTGGCCGAGGTGTCCATGGCGCTGGCATCAAAGCCGGGAATCACTTTCGGAACGGCTACGGATTTGGGTTTGGCAGTGGGAGCCTTCTGCGCCACGGCCGTCACGGTCAGGCCGAGAGTCGCAGCGAGCCCGGCGGCAGCCAGGGCCGCCTTGTATCGCATGAGTTGCATTGGTCCTCCTTGGAAATAAGCTTCGAGCGGGAAAAAGCATCATACGCGATTACGGGCCGAAATGTTCCGGAAGCGTGATTTTTCAACGGGACCAAAAGCGCCGGGGCCGGCGGGGAAAAGCTGGGATCTATCGCCCAAAATGCAAAGGAAGCAAGCCGAAGCCCGCTTCCTTTGTTGTTTCTTGTAATTTGTTTGCGTCTTACAGAGGCTGAACGTCTGCTGCCTGCCAGCCCTTTGGCCCCTTAACGACGTTGAACTGCACGGCCTGACCTTCTTGCAGACTACGGAAGCCATTCGAGCTGATGGCCGAGTAGTGCACGAAGACATCTTCGCCATTCTGGCGCGAGATGAAGCCGAAGCCCTTCGCGTCGTTAAACCACTTCACAGTACCTTGTTCCATTGTTGCTTTTTCCTGGAATGAATTGCGCTGGAGTGAATCGGAGCCTCACTGGCAGAAACTTGCACAACTACTGGGCGAGAACTGCTTTTGCCCGGTTCGGTTCTAACGCACGCCCAGTCTAGCAGAGTTTTGCAAATCAGTTGAGGACGTTCGGTGTCAATAGTAACGGTTCAATAAAAAGTAACAATCGAGGTCCGTCTCCAGTCACCTTTCTATTATCTGAGAACAAATGAGGCGTCCGGGGCCGGAAAGCCACCGGAATGGTTGATTGAGACCATCGTGCGGCGCGCCAGAAGCCAGTATGCTGAGTGCGATGGCCTTTCCTTTGCTCGACCCCATGCCGGACGCTGTTGTCCGAGCCCTGGAGCTGCTCTCCGCAGGCTTTGACCTGCCATCAGGACCGGAGACTCCGCTGCCGGGCCGGGAGAGAGCGGCTGCCGCTTTAGCCGCCGCTGTCGAGCGCATGCGGGACAACTATCCCTACTTTCATCCTTTATACGCCGGGCAGATGCTGAAGCCGCCGCATCCGGTAGCCCGCGCCGCCTACGCCATGGCAATGGCCGTGAACCCGAATAACCACGCCCTCGATGGGGGCCGCGCCAGCTCGGCCATGGAGATAGAGGCTGTGCGCGAAATTGCCGGAATGTTCGGATGGCGGGAGTTTCTGGGCCATCTGACCAGCGGAGGCACCTTTGCCAACCTGGAGGCGCTGTGGGTGGCTGGGCAGATTTTGCCCGGCAAGCATGTGGTGGCTTCGGCGCAGGCGCACTACACGCACCAGCGCATCAGCTCGGTACTGAAGCTGCCGTTTGCGGCGATTCCGGCGGATCGATGGGGGCGAATGAATATGGAGGCCCTCGCCAGCCGTGTGGCGGAAGGCGATGTCGGCACGGTGGTGGTGACGCTGGGGACGACCGGGCTGGGAGCAGTGGATCCGCTGCCGGAAGTGCTGGCGCTGCGGGAGCAATACGGGTTTCGCATACACGTGGATGCGGCCTATGGAGGCTATTTCAAGCTGGCGGGCAATCTGGCCGCTGAGGCACGCCGCGCTTATGAACGAATCGCGGAGGCCGACTCGATTGTGGTGGACCCGCATAAACACGGCCTGCAGCCGTATGGGTGCGGATGCGTGCTCTTCCGCGATCCGGCGGTGGGACGCTTTTATAAGCATGACTCGCCTTATACCTATTTCACCTCGGGCGAGTTGCACCTGGGGGAGATCAGCCTGGAGTGTTCGCGTGCGGGTGCGTCAGCCGTGGCCCTGTGGGCAACGCAACAGGCTCTGCCGCTGGTGACGGGCGGGGAGTTTGCGCAGGGGCTGGAGGCCAGCCGGAAAGCGGCGCTGCTCCTGCATGAGCGGCTGGCAGGGAGTCCTGACTGCCTGGCGCCGATGGAACCTGAACTGGACATTGTGGTGTGGGCGGTGCGGGGAGAGAGCGTGGAAGAGTCCTCTGCGCGGGCGCAGGCTGTTTTTGACGAAGCTGCGGCGCGGGATCTGCATCTGGCGCTGGTGCAGATGCCGGCATCGCTGTTTGCGGCCGGCGCCTGGCGAGACGCTCAAGAGAATGCCACCGTGACCTGCCTACGGTCTGTGCTGATGAAGCCAGAGCATCTTGTCTGGATGGATGAAATATGGAATCGCGTGAAAGACGCCACGCACGCGGCACTGGCGAAAGTGAAAGAAGAACGATAGAAATGACGATGATGGATAAGCACACCCTGGCTGCAGGACACACAAAGCATTTTGGCGAGGAACCAACAGCACTGTTTGTTGCGCCGGGCCGCGTCAACCTGATTGGCGAGCATACCGATTATGCGGAAGGATTCGTTTTTCCGGCGGCGATTGACCTGGAGACGACTGTGGCCATTTCGCCACGCAAGGACGGCCGCGTCGTGCTGTATTCGCAGAACTTTAATGTGGAGGCCTCGTTCGATGCCGCTGCGGTTCCGCCCCACGGCACCGGGCAATGGCATGACTACCCCATGGGAGTGCACGCGGTCCTGAGTCAGATGGGCATCCGGGTTCCGGCGTTTTCGATGACGATTGCCGGCAATGTGCCGCTGGGCGCGGGCCTGAGTTCCTCGGCGTCCATTGAGGTGGCCTCCGCACTGGCCATGCTGCATATGGCCGGGAAGCGCCTCAGCGGCCCCGAAGTGGCGCGCCTGAGCCAGCGGGCCGAGAACGAGTACGTGGGCGCGCCCTGCGGCATCATGGATCAATTTGTTTCCGCATGCGGAGCCGCAGACCACGCGCTGCTGCTGGACTGCCGCAGCCTTGAGTACCGTCTGGCTCCTCTGCCGCACGACATCAGCCTGGTCATCATCAACAGCATGGTGAAGCACTCGCATGCGGATGGCGCTTACAAGGTTCGCCGCGCCGAAGTGGCGGAGGGCACGGCCGTTCTGCATAATCTGCGTCCGGAAATTCATGCGCTGCGCGACGCCAGCGTCCACGACCTGGAAAAAGCCCGGCCCCAGATGCGGGACAATGTATATCGCCGCTGCCGGCACATCATCACGGAGAACTCCCGCACCGTGGCTGCCGCCGCCGCGCTCGACGCAGGGAATCTCAAGGAGATGGGGCGGCTGATGGCGGAGGCACATGCCAGCTATCGTGATGATTTTGAAGCCAGTTGCCCTGAGGCCGACCTGCTGGTGAAGCTGGCGCACGAGCATGCAGACTGCATTGGAAGCCGACTGACCGGAGGAGGGTTTGGCGGTTGCACAGTGAATCTGGTGCCGGTTCATGCAGCGGAGGCCTTTGCTCAACGCCTGAAAGAAGGCTATTTGTCCGCCACCGGCATCCAAGCGGACATCTATCTCTGCAAAGCTGCCGCAGGCGCTCGCCAAGTTTAGTGGTTTGCTGCAACATGGAACTGGCAGGAGTTTTCACGATTTCCTCGTGGAGGCCAGTGGTAAAACGTGGAGCAGTGGCTCCCGTGGTGCTTCCGACCTTCCCCCCGCCGGAGCAAACTCAGGGAACGGCAGAGGGATACCTTCACAGCCCGGAATACCGGACGGCTGGGGATTGCGTATTGTGTGTTCTTTTTCCCGGGCCCAAAACCAACGAATGCCCCGGAACCGGCCATCTTGAGGCTCTGGCCCGGGTTTTAGGAGATGTTTAGCCTTCATGACCGAAACCAATCGTTCCCATCTCTCTGCGCTCGCCCGCTCTGCCGAAGACGGCATGGTTGCGTATTTTTCCATGGAAATTGCCATTCGCCCGGATATGCCGACGTATAGCGGAGGCCTGGGTGTTCTGGCCGGCGATACGTTACGGTCTGCCGCCGATCTGGGATTGCGCATGGTAGCAACCACGCTCGTTCATCGCAAAGGGTACTTTCAGCAGCATCTGGATGGCGAAGGAAATCAGACGGATTCGTCTCAGCCCTGGTCTCCCGAAGAAAAGCTGGTTGCGGAAGAACCCATCGTCACGGTGACAGTGGAAGGGCGGTCCGTAGCGATTCGCGCCTGGCGGTTTGACGTTCACGGGGTGACCGGGCACACAGTACCCATCTACATGCTCGACACGGATCTCGAACAGAATGACCCGGAAGACCGCAACCTGACCGACCAGCTCTACGGCGGAGACGGAAACTATCGTCTGCGTCAGGAAACCGTGCTGGGGCTGGGCGGACCGAAGATGCTGGCGGCGCTCGGATATGATCCGGCGGTTTATCACATGAATGAAGGTCATGCCGCTCTGCTGACCGTCGCCGTGCTGGAGCAGCACCTGGAAGGCCGCACTCTCGCGACTGCCACGGAGCGGGACTTTGCCGCAGTGCGCGAGCGCTGCGTCTTCACGACGCACACACCGGTGCCGGCCGGCCATGACCGCTTCTCGATGGAGCAGGCGCACCGCATTCTGGGCGAAGAGTGCGCCACCCTGCTGGAGCGCGCCGGAGCATGCCATGACGGCCTGTTGAATATGACTTACATTGCGCTGCGCTTCTCGCGTTTTGTGAATGGCGTGGCGATGCAGCATGGCAAGGTTTCGCGTGCGATGTTTCCGGATTACAAGATCACCGCCATCACCAATGGCGTGCATGCGGCGACCTGGACCTCGGCGGCTTTTCAGGCCGTGTTTGACCGGCACATGCCGCGCTGGCGGCAGGACAACGTGACGCTGCGGTATGCCATTGATATTCCAGAAAATGAAGTGGCGGAGGCTCACGGCGCCGGCAAGAAGCTGCTGATGGACGCGGTGCGCGAGCTGGCCGGCACCGAGCTGCGCAAAGATGTCTTCACGATCGGCTTTGCGCGCCGCGCGGCCACTTACAAGCGCGCAGATCTGTTCTTTCATGATCCCGAGCGGCTGGTGAAGATGGCCGAGCAGTTTGGCGGCCTGCAGATTCTTTACAGCGGCAAGGCTCATCCGGCCGATCAGCCGGGCAAAGCCAAGATCAAGCACGTGATTGAGCTGGCGCATGAGTACAGCTCAGACAAGCTGAAGATCGTTTATCTGGAGAACTATGCATGGAAGCTCGGGGCACTGCTGACCGGCGGCGTGGACCTGTGGCTGAACACTCCGAAGCGCCCCTATGAGGCCTCGGGAACCAGTGGCATGAAGGCTGCGCTGAATGGTGTGCCGAGCCTCAGCATTCTGGATGGCTGGTGGATTGAAGGCTGGATTGAAGGTGTGACCGGATGGGCGATTGAAGATCGCGAAGATGAAGCCGGGGAAGCGGCCTCGCTCTATGAACATCTGGAGCAGACCATTTTGCCACTTTACTACCAGCGGCCCGAGCAGTGGCAGCAGATCATGCGCTCGGCGATCGCGCTGAATGGCTCCTTCTTTAACACGCAGCGCATGATCGAGCAGTACATTGTGAATGCGTATTACCCGGAATCGCTGGTGGACTGCTCCGCCGAGACGCTGGAACCGATTCTGAGCAAGTAGCGACTTGCCGGGAATGCCTCCTGACAACAACGGCCACGCCAAGCGGCGTGGCTGTTGTTGTCTCGGCTGGCTGGCGAGTCTTTCCGGCGGTCTGGATCGTCTACTGATACTTCCAACATCCCTTTGGCATTAAGCTAGAGGGCAGCCACTGCCGCAGGAAGAGTCATTCCGTCGGGTTTGCTTCGCGGCGAAACCATAGCCGACGTGCGGGCAGCCGCCGTATCAAAACCAGAATGTCCTGCTGCCTCGACGGGAGTCTTAGACCGTTATGTGGATTGTTCGCCTTGCGCTGCGCAGGCCCTATACCTTTGCTGTATTCGCACTGCTGCTGCTGATTCTTGGGCCGATTGCGATTCTGCGCATGCCCGTGGATATTTTTCCGAATATCAATATCCCCGTGGTTTCCATCATCTGGGAGTATCCGGGGTTCTCGCCGGAACAGATGGCCAACCGCATTGTGTCCGTCACTGAGCGGGCGCTGACGACGACGGTCAACGACATCAACCATATCGAATCGACCTCGCTGGATGGCATTGCGGTGGTGAAGGTCTACTTTCAGCCGAATGTGCAAATTGCGCAGGCAGTAGCGCAGATCACGGCCATCAGCCAGACGCAGATCAAGCATCTGCCCTCGGGGACGACGCCGCCGCTGATTATTCAGTACAACGCATCGAGTGTGCCGGTGATTCAGGTCGGCCTGTCGGGCAAGGGAATGTCAGAACAGAAGCTCGGCGACCTGGCCATGAATTTTGTGAGGACGCAACTGGTCACAGTTCCTGGCGCTGGCGTGCCTTATCCCTATGGCGGAAAATTGCGCCAGGTGCAGGTGGATCTCAACTTGCCGGCGCTTCAATCGAAGGGGCTCACGCCTGCGGATGTGGTCAACACCATCGCGGCACAGAATTTGATTCTGCCCAGCGGAACGATCAAGATCGGGCCGCTTGAATATCAGATCGATACGAATAGCGCACCAGCCACGATCGCCGCGTTGAATAACCTGCCCATCCGCAGCGTGAACGGGGCGATGGTGTACATCCATGACGTGGCGCATGTGCGCGACGGGTCGCCGCCGCAGACCAACATTGTGCGCGTGGATGGGCAGCGGTCTTCTCTGCTGTCTGTGATCAAGACTGGCGATGCTTCCACACTCGACATCATCAATGGAGTGAAGAAGAAGCTGGCCCAATTGAAGTCGCAGCTTCCGCCAAACCTGAAAATCACGCCGCTCGCCGATCAATCAGTGTTTGTGAAGGCGTCGATCGACGGCGTGGTGCGCGAGGGCGTGATTGCCGCCTGCCTGACGGCACTGATGATTCTGCTGTTTCTCGGCAGCCTGCGCAGCACGCTGATCATTGCGGTGTCGATTCCTCTGGCGATTCTTGCGTCGCTTCTGGCGCTGAGCGCGCTTGGGCAGTCCATCAACATCATGACGCTGGGAGGGCTGGCGCTGGCCGTCGGCATTCTGGTGGATGATGCGACGGTGGAAGTAGAGAACATCAATCGCAACCTGGAACAGGGCAAGCCGATTGAGCAAGCGATTCTCGACGGCGCCTCGCAGATTGCGGTGCCGGCGCTGGTATCGACCATCTCGATCTGCATCGTCTTTGTACCGATGTTTTTTCTGACCGGCGTAGCGCGATACCTGTTTGTGCCGCTTGCAGAGGCGGTGGTTTTCGCCATGGCTGCCTCGTATCTGCTCTCGCGCACGGTGGTGCCGACTATGGCGCGTTATCTGTTGCGAGAGCACGACGATGAAGAAGCGGCGCGCCGCCAGCGCAGCCGAAATCCATTCACTCGCTTCTATCTCTGGTTCGATGACCGCTTTGAGCGCCTGCGCGGCGTGTATTACGCGATTCTCTCGCTTTGCATTCGGAATGCCGCGGTGTTTTTGTCACTGTTTCTGATCTTTATGATCGGGTCCGCAGTGTTGCTTTTTCCGTTTCTGGGGCAGGACTTCTTTCCTACCGTCGATGCGGGGCAATTCAAGCTGCATGTACGGGCCCGCACCGGCACCCGCATTGAAGATACCGCCGCGCTGTGCGACCGCATTGATCACGCTATTCGGCGAGTGATTCCCAGCGATCAACTGGTCACCATCATCGACAATATTGGCCTTCCGATCAGCGGCATTAATACGTCATACTCCAACTCCGCACCCGTGGGGCCGAACGATGCCGACATTCAGGTGGTGCTTACGCAAAAGCATCGTCCCACGCAGCAGTACATCGACATTCTGCGCAAGAAGCTCAAATATGAATTTCCCGGAGTTACCTTTTACACGCTGCCCGTGGATATGGTGACGCAGATTCTGAACTTCGGATTACCGGCCCCGATTGATGTGCAGATTGTTGGCCCCCACCTCTACGCCAACCGAAGATTTGCCGAGCAGTTGCTGAACAAGCTCAAGACGGTGCCGGGCACGGTGGATATGCGCATTCAGCAGCCCTTTGATGAGCCGCGCCTGTTCGTGAATGTTGACCGCACCAAGGCGAATGAGATGGGCCTGACGCAGCGCGACATTGCGCAAAGCCTGCTGGTGGCGACAAGCGGCAGCTTCCAGACCTCTCCGGCCTTCTGGCTCGACCCTAGGAATGGAGTGAGCTACGAGATTGCCGTGCAATCGCCACAGTATGATCTGGACACGCTGCAGGAGCTGCGCAACATTCCGGTTCGCGCAGGCAGCGGCAGTGGATCGGTCCCGGCAACCACTTCGCCCTCACTACAATCAATCACCGGCGCCGGGATGCAACTGCCCGCCGCCAATGCGCCGATGGGCGGCGTGCCGGTTCAGATCCTCGGCAACGTGGCGAGCATTCAGCAGGGCGACGAGATGGGCACCGTGAACCACTACAACATCACGCCGGTGATCGATGTCTATGGCAATATCGAGGGAACTGACCTGCGTACTGTCAGCAATGCCATCAACAGGATCATTGCGCAGCAAAAGCATCTGCTGCCACGCGGCTCGCGCATTGTGGTACGCGGCCAGGTGCGGACGATGAATGCCTCCTTCCGCGGGCTCTATGCCGGGCTGCTCTTTTCCATCCTGCTGGTGTACCTGCTCATTGTGATCAACTTTCAGAGCTGGCTTGATCCTTTCATCATCGTCTCGGCATTGCCGGCCGCGCTCTGTGGCATTGTATGGATGCTCTTCCTCACGCACACGCATGTCAGCGTGCCTGCATTGACGGGCTCCATTATGTGCATGGGCGTGGCGACGGCAAACTCGATCCTGGTCGTTTCCTTTGCACGCGAACAGTTGGAGCAGACGGTGGGAGACTCTGCGTTATCCGCATTGAATGCGGGATTCACGCGCTTTCGGCCGGTCATCATGACAGCGCTCGCCATGATTATCGGCATGCTGCCCATGGCCCTGGGCATGGGTGAAGGCGGAGAGCAGAATGCACCGCTGGGCCGCGCCGTGATCGGCGGACTGATCTTCGCAACGGTTTCCACCCTCTTCTTTGTGCCTACCTTTTTCAGTGCTGTGCATGGCCGCATCGAACGCCGCCGCAGAGAACGCGCCGCTTATCGACACACGCACACCCCCCAGCCTCTGGAGAACTCTGCCTCATGAGTGACCATATGCCATTGCCAAACGCGCCTGAAGGCGAAACCCACCCCGGCCATGAAGCGAGCCGGGACATGGGACCACGTCATGCTCCACCGAAGATTTCAGGCCGCGCTGCCATGCTCGGAGTTGTGGTGCTGCTGGTGGTTGCTGCCATTTTGGCGCTAGCTGGAATCTTGCCGCGCGAACACGCGAAGCATGTGCTGGCGGAGCAAACAATCACAAATGCAGAGCCGGTCGTGCAGGTGGCGCGCCCGCAAATGGGCGCGCCCAGCGAAGACCTCGTGCTGCCGGGCAATGTGTATGCGTGGGAAGACTCGCCCATCTATGCCCGCACCAGCGGCTACCTGACGAAGTGGTACTTTGACATCGGCTCTCATGTGCGGAAGGGTCAACTGCTTGCCACCATCGCTAGCCCGGAAGTGGACCAGGAGCTCTTCCAGGCCAAAGCAGACCTTGCCACCGCCGAAGCCAATGCCGCCAATGCCGCGGTGCAGGCGAAGAGATATGTGGCGCTCCTAAAGCAGAACGCCGTCTCAGCTCAGGATCGCGATACCTTTGTGACCCAGCAGGAGTCCACGCGCACGCAGGTAAACTCTGCCAAGGCCAACGTCGATCGGTTGGAGCAGATGGTGGGCTTTGAGAAGATTTATGCGCCCTTCAGCGGAACCATTACCGCGCGTGACGTCGATACGGGAACGCTGATTCAGAACGGGACGGCGCAAGAGCTCTTCCACATTGCGGACGAACACGTGCTGCGCGTGTATGTGAATGTTCCCCAGGTGGATTCACTGGCCTGCGTGCCGGGCGTGTTGGCTCATCTTACCTTCAGCGAGTTTCCAAATCGCACATTCACTGGAAGAATCGTTCGCACGTCAAAGTCGATTGATCCAACCACGCGCACACTGCTGGTCGAGGTGGATGTTGATAACCGCAAGGGTGAGCTATACCCCGGCATGTTTACGCAGGTGCATTTCAACCTGCAGGTGAAGCACCCAACGCTCATTTTGCCGGCATCGTCTCTGATCTTTCAGCAGCATGGCTTGCAGGTGGCGATCGTACGGAACGGAAAAATCCAGTTGATACCCATTACGATTGGCCAGAATGACGGCCGCGTGGTGCAGGTGCTCAGCGGCCTCAACGCGCAGGATGAAGTGCTGCAGAATCCGCCGGACTCGCTGATTGATGGCGAAGCCGTGCAGACCGTGACGCACGCCTCAGAGGCCAGGAGCTGACGCATGCGGCGCACTCTGTCGATCACCTGCTGCGCGCTCGCGCTCGCGGCCACCGGATGCACGGTGGGGCCGCAATATCATCGGCCGTCGGCCCCTGTACCGCCTGCCTGGAGCCAGTCTTCGGCCCCTCCGCCTGCCGGGACATGGCAGCACGCAAAGCCGAGCGATGCCGCGCTGCGAGGAGACTGGTGGAAGCTCTATGGTGACAGGGAACTCAATGCGCTCGAGGCGCGTGTCTCCGTTTCAAACCAGACGCTGCAGGCTGCGGTCGATCAGTATCTTGCCGCGAGAGAGCAGGTGCAGGAGGCGCGGTCGCAGTACTTTCCGACGCTGACCGCCGGACCCAGCATCAGCCGGACCCGCAGCTCTAACAACGCACCCAACAGTCATGCCGCGCTCTCGCAGTTGCAGTACAACACATACGTGTTGCAAGGGCAGGCATCTTGGCAGCCAGACTTTTTTGGCCGGGTGCGCCGCTCAGTAGAAGCGGCTCGCGCCAATGCGCAGGCCAGCGCGGCTGAGGCCGCGAATGTAGAACTCAGCCTGCAGGCTGAGCTGGCTCTGGATTACTTTGAGATGCGCGGCCTGGATTTGCAGCAGCAGATTCTCAATCGCACCCTCAAGACCTATCAGGACTATTTGTCACTCACTGAGATACGATTTCATGGCGGCGTCGCTACGGAGTCAGATGTAGCTCTTGCGCAAACGCAACTGGAGAGCACAAAGACGCAGGCAATTGATATCGGCGTCGCTCGCTCACAGTATGAGCATGCGATTGCCACATTGCTCGGAGTTCCCGCCTCACAGTTTCATCTGCCGCCTGCGCCCTTAAGTCCTGGGCTTCCGCAAATCCCTGCGGGAGTTCCTTCGCAACTGCTTGAGCGCCGCCCGGATATTGCGGCTGCGGAACGGTCGGCCGATGCAGCCAATGCGCAGATTGGTATCGCTATTTCGGCCTATTACCCAGACATTACGCTGACCGGCAGCGGCGGATTTGAGGGCGCGGAGCCGGGCACGTGGATACAAGGCCCCAGTGAGCTATGGTCGCTGGGCGCTTCAGCTATGGAGCTGCTCTTTGACGGTGGCCAACGGCACGCACTCACCCGGCAGGCACGTGATGAGTACGCCGCCAGTGTCGCCAACTACCGGCAGACGGTGCTGCAGGCTTTTCAAGAGGTAGAAGATAACCTTTCGGCCCTGCGCATTCTGCAGCAGGAGTCAGTTACGCAGGCCAACGCGGTGGCCGCTGCGCGGCACTCGCTACAGGTGAGCACACATCGGTATGAAGGCGGAGTGACCACTTATCTGGAAGTGCTCACGGCGCAATCAGCACAGTTGTCGAACGAACGTACGCAAGCCGACATCACCACGCGGCAGTTTGCGGCGAGCGTGCAACTCATTGAGGCGCTCGGCGGCGGATGGAGTACCGCGCAACTGCCGAAAATGTAACTGTCATCAGGCTTCGCCGACCCAGGAAGAGTGCGCGGCGAGACTATTGCGGCGCAGTGATGAAGACGGGTTGCGCCTCGGTGCTTCCTACCTGAAAGATCGCGAACTGTCTTGCGCTGCGGGTGAGCATTTCAAATAGCAGATCGGCCTGCCCGTTGCCGGTTGCGTCCACCGTGTCTATCACCCGCAGGCGCGGCTGATAATCGAGCAGGGCAGCAGGGGTGATTCTGCGATAGAGCGTGACCAGGCCGCCGCTAAAATCTGGCCGCGCGATGAGGGTAATGTATCGCGTCTGCTGCGCCGGCGCTTCGGTTCGCGCAGAGTAGACATATACGGCACCGGATCCCCAGGAAAGCTGAAAGGCGTGAAAATGTTCCGCTGCTAGTCCAGAGGCGTTGGATGAGCCAGCGGAAACGGAGGGGATGCTGGCGCCTTTTGCTCGCTGGATAGGTACGGTTGCGCTGGTATGCAAAAGGCTCCGCGCCAGTTCTTCCATGGATGCTCTGGCTTCCGCCTCTTCCGCGGGAGATGACCAGTTCCACACATAAGAGTGATTCTCTGCTCCATCGGGATCAGAGATGGCGACCATCTGCTGCAGATTCACCGGCTGCCCGGTCAGCAGATCCTGTTGTTCGCTTGTTGCGGTTGTTTTGGGCTTGCCATAGAAAAGCCTTGGCCGGTCAGGCGGAGCGGTGCGCGAGTTGAGATTGGCATTGCCAGTCGCGGATGTGTCTGGACGGTGCAATGAGGGCGGCTCGCTCCCGGCCTCATGCAGCGTCGGCCGGCCTTCTTCTGCTGGAGTTTCCTGGGTGTGCAGTGTGGGCCGCCCACTCTGGGCGCTTGCCTGGGAGGGTGCGGCCGGGCCCGCGACTCCAGTCGATTTGGGCGGCGTGTAGGCAAAGTGCGGAGTGTCTGACTCGAAATCTTTTGATTCGGTCAGGTAAGAGGGCAGCTTGAGTTTTGCCTGCACGGGTTTTGGATTGGGCAGATAGTGAACAAGGCCGATCCATCCGGAAGCAGTCTGCTCTGCCTGATTGACCTCGATCTGGCCCACGCCGATGCCGTGATGCATCAGCTCATAGAGCGTGCCCGACTCGACCGCGAGCGGCTCGGGGCTTGCCAGATACAAACCCGCTGGCTGAAACTGCGTTCCATCCCAGATGGCCACAGGAACCAGGCGGCTTCGGGCTGGCTTTTCGATGCTGCCGAGATATTCATAGACCGCCACAGCTCGCAGATGCGAAGAGCTTTGCGCACGGGTGTTCGGCGTCATAGCGGCGCTCGTTATGATGAGGCCAAACAATAGCGCGGTTCGTGGCAGAAAACGAATGGGGCGAGACCGTGACATCGGAGTCCAACTAAGAAACAATCTACTAGGAAACGTACTGCTCCCACGGAGAGAAAAATCATGGAACTCCACGAGAAGGTCGCCAACTTTACGCTGCAAAACGAAGAGGGCGAGACCGTCAACCTGACCGATTATGCCGGTACGCCGGTGATACTGTTTTTCTATCCACGGGCTGACACGCCGGGCTGCACCATTGAGGCATGCGGATTCAGAGATCACTTCAAGAAGCTGCAAAAAGAAGGCGTGGTGGTGCTGGGCATCTCGCGCGACACGCCCAAGGCGCAGAAAAAATTCAAAGAGAAATATGACTTGCCCTACACGCTGCTGGCAGATGTGGATGAGACCGTCTGCAACCAGTTTGGCGTGCTCAAGGACAAGAACATGTACGGCAAAAAGGTGAAAGGCATTGAGCGCACCACCTTTGTGATTGGGGCCGATCAGACTCTGGTGAAGATATTTCCCAAGGTCAAGCCCGAGGGCCATGCCGAAGAGGTACTGGCCGCGCTGAAAGAAATGAAGAAGTAAGCACAGGTTGCTCTGGTTCGCAGGGCCGGAGATCTCCGGCCCTGTGCTTGCTCACGGAGATTGGACTTCATGCCTTCGCGGCTGCTTACTCCTGACTTTTTTATCGATGCACCGGATGAAGTAGCACGCCGCCTGCTCGGCAAGCTGCTCGTGCGCAAGCCGGATTCGCCGGACGATGAAACCACCTCAGGTCGCATTGTGGAGGTCGAGGCATATTTCGGGGCGGGAGATCCAGCAGCGCATGCCTACTCCGGCAAGACAGCGCGCAACGCAGTGCTGTTTGGGCCGCCGAGTAGAACGTATGTCTATCTGATTTATGGCATGCACCATTGCCTGAATATCTCGTGCGAGCCTGAAGGCACGGCAGGGTGCGTGCTGCTGCGTGCGCTGGAACCGGTGACGGGGCTGGCGACCATGGCGCGGCGGCGCGGATTGCCGAGCGACGCATCGGCCAGACTGCTGACCTCGGGCCCCGGACGCATGTGCCAGGCGATGGGGATTACTCGCCTTGACCACAATGGCATTGACGTGACCGACGCAGATTCTCTGCTGACCGTCATGGAGGATGGTTATGGGACGCCGCCGATGGATGTGACGCCGCGCATTGGCATCCAGAAGGCAGCCGACCGGTTGCTGCGCTTCAGCATTCAGCGAAACAAGTTTGTATCGAAGGGATAAGACGATAGGGCGGATGCAGGCAGAAGGTAACTTTGACCAGGCAACAGTGCGGATGCCGCGCCATGGTCGGGGCGGAGGGATTCGAACCCCCGACCCTCTGCTCCCAAAGCAGATGCGCTACCAGACTGCGCTACGCCCCGATGCCTTGATTGTAACCGGAGAAATTAAGGAAGGAACTGGTCGGGACGGGCAGATTTGAACTGCCGACCCCTCGCACCCCAAGCGAGTGCTCTACCAGGCTGAGCCACGTCCCGACGACCAGGGTCTTACCTAAATGAGTTTACACGAGCGCCAGCAAATCTGCTGGAGTGAATCCCGGGCCTAGGGTTTCCTAAGCCCGGGATTCGCCGGAATTACTGTTTCTGGGCGGCGATCCACTGCCGCAGATTGCCTTCCTGCTGGCTGCGAAGGGTCATGCAGTCCTGAATCTCCTGCGTGGCCCGTGCCAGTGCCCGGTTGGTGGCCGGCAGCGGGTGCGTCTGGAAGAACTGCTGCACCTCAGTCTGCTTTTGCGCGCTGCAGAACGAACCTGCCGCGCCCACCAGGTAGGAGCCCATCAGGAAGGCCGTGTTCTGCGCCTTCACCTTGGGCCAGTTCTGCTGGATGTACTGCCAGGCGACCTTGCGCGTGGAAGGCAGCTCAAGGCCGGTGGCGAAGAGGAAGATGGAATCCTGATTCTTCACCTTGCCGGAGGCCGCATAATCGAGCGCGCGGCGTTCGAGCGCCGGATTGCTGAAGGTGGCCAGCAGATGCAGCGCCTGCTCCTGAATCTGCGGATTGTCTGCCGTCTCATACACATGTTGCAGCTTGTCGAAGAATGCCGTGTTGCCATGGGCAGCGGCGACCGATAGAGCTGCATCCGCCAGATTGGCATCCACCGAGGCCGGGTTGTCGAGATACTTCATGGCGATGCCACGGGACTGGGCGATCACCTGCTTGTCGCCAGCATGGCCAAGCAGCTCGAAGAGCTCGGCGCGCAGTTGCCGCGTGTTGGGGGAATCGCTGGCCGCCGGCGCTGCGAGGCGGTCGTAGGCAGGCTTGAAGGTGCGCAGCTCCCAGGCACGCAGCGCGGCTTTCTCCTGCGGAGTGGAGGCGATGCGATCTTCAATGGTGTCGAGCGGTCCAATCGCGGTGCCGATCACGTGGGCGTGCGTGTCGTTCTTTACCTTCCCCACAAGATTGAGGTAGGTTCCCACCGTATCTTCATTGGCGTGCACGTAGGCCCACAGATCACCGAATGCATCGATGCGCTCGACCGGAGTGAGGTCGCTTTCGATGCTGTTCATGATCGTCTGTGCCACCTGATCGCTGAAGCCATAGCGGTAGTAGCCCATGGCCCGGGCATCCGGGAAGAAGAGCTTCGAAGGCGGAAGAGCCATCGTCTGCTGCTTGCTGCTGAGCACGCCGCACTTTTCGCCAGCGGCATTGTCGGCGTTGAAGCAGACCGGGATCGTCCACTGCTGCTTGCCGCTTGGCTTTACGTCAGAGTTGAGGAAGAAACGGCTCTGGGTGACCTGCACCTTGCCATCATGTGGATCGCCGAAGGTCAGCTTGGGCACGCCGGGCTCGCTGATGAAGCTGTCCATGATCTTATTGATCGGCAGATGGCTCACCTCGGTCTGCGCATTCCAGAAGTCCTGCGCCGTGGCATTGCCGTACATGTGCGCCTCAAGATACTTGTGCACGCCCTCGCGGAAGACCTGCTTGCCCTCGTAGTTCTCGACCATGTGCAGCACGGCAGAGGCCTTGCCGTAGCTGATGCCATCAAACATCTGGTTGATCTGGTCCGGCGTGTCGGCATGCGCCCGGATGGTCCGGGTCACGCGGCGCGCATCGAGATTGAGCGTGCTGTCTTTCGTCTCCGCCACAATCGCGTCCATGTCCCACTCGGGATGCATAGCGGCCACGGACTTCGTTTCCATCCACGTGGCAAAGCCCTCGTTGAGCCAGATGTTGTTCCACCACTGCATGGTGACCATGTCACCGAACCACTGATGCGCCATCTCGTGCGCAATGTCGATGGCGACATGCTGCTCTTCGCCCACCGAAGCCGTTTTAGGGTTGAGCAGCATGGCAGTTTCGCGGTAGGTGATCGCGCCAAAGTTTTCCATGGCCCCGGCTTCAAAGTCAGGAATCGCGATCATGTCGAGCTTCGGCATGGGGTACTTGATGCCGAAGTAATGATCGTAGAAATGCAGCACAAACTCAGCGGTGTGCAGCGCGTAGTGCGTGTATTGCACCTGCTCCGGCGGAGCACAGGCGCGGATGGGCACGCCATCGCTCGAGCCGGAGCTGCACTGGAAGTCGCCCACGAGAAATGCCACCAGGTAGGTAGACATCTTCGGCGTCGTCGCAAAGTGCATGGTGTGCTCATCCGGCCCGGGGCCGGGCGTATCAGAGATCGCGTTTGTGTTGGAGATGGCCGTGTCGCCCTTGGGCACCACCAGCGTGACATCAAAGGTCGCCTTGAATGCCGGCTCATCAAAGCTCGGGAAGGCGCGGCGCGCATCGGTCGGCTCAAACTGCGTTACGGCATAGCGGCGCGTTTTGGTCTTTGAGAGATAAAAGCCGCGGAGCTGATCGTTCAGAATGCCGCTGTAATCAATCGCCAGGGTGTATTGGCCGGGAGCCAGCGTCTGGCCAAAGTGAAAACTCGCCTGTTCCTTTTGCGCGTCCTCTGTAACCTTCGGTGTTACAGTTTGGCCGTCAATGTTGGCGGCGACGCTCTTGAAGCTGATCTGCGCGGCGTTCAGCGTAATGGTCTGGGTGGACTGTTTGACATCGACCACGATCTTCTCGCGCCCGGTAAAGGTGGCCGCCTGCAGATTGGGGGTCAAGGTGAGCGTGTAGTGCCGGGGCACCACATTGTCTGGCAGCCGTTGTGCTTGCGCGGCCACGGGCAGCAGGCAGGCTCCGAGAAGAGTGGCGGCCGCGACCGGCAGAGAGAACGAGGTGACCGGCCTGGCCAGACGGGCCACGCGAGAAAAGATTCCATTCACAGCAAACATGGGCATCCTTGAGGTTGGAAGTAATAAATCGATGACCTTTCACCATAGCGCAAAACGGCATTGTCCGCACAGGTGGAAGCGCGACGGCGTCTAGGTGAGGATGTAGTTTTCCGGTTCGGGCGCGGCGGGCGGCAGCGGCTCGCCGGTCAACTCCCGCAGTGAGTCTTCAATGTTGAAGGACATGTTGTCGAGTGCCAGATCATTTGCCAGCATGCCAAATGGCTCTTCAATTTCCTGCGCAAGAGCCTCGATCGCAATGAAGGTATAGGCCACCAGGACCGATATGACCGGCGTCATCATGCCAATCTCACCCACCAGCGCAAAAGGTAACAGAAAGCAATACAAATAGACGACGCGGTGGTTCATGACCGAATAGGCGTAAGGAATAGGCGTATGCGCGAGCCTTTCGCAGCCGCCCAGAATGTCAGAGAGAGCGCTCAGATTGCTGTCCATCGCGGCCGCCGTAATTTCACCGTAGCGCCCCTGCCTCTTGCCGTCAGCCACCCACTGCCCCAGCCACAGCAGGATCAGCGTAGGGCGATAGCGGGCAGCGGCCAGTTGCGCGCACTGGTCAGCCGGCAGAAGGCGCGCGAAATCCTGAGCCGGATCGGTCTTGCGCAACTGGTGCCGCATGGCATGCGTGAAGGCAGCGAGCAGCGCCAGCCACTCTTTCAGGCGGGGCTCTTCGGGGCGGGTTTCGCCGATCGATTGCGCCTGACGCATGAGAGATCGGCACACATTGAGCAAGGCCCCCCACAGCTTGCGTCCTTCCCAGAACCTATCGTAACTAGCACTGTTACGGAATCCGAGAAAGATCGCAAGCGATACGCCCAACAGCGTGAACGGGGCAACAGTCAGAGGGACGATATGACCGAAGAGCCGCCCATGCGTCCAGACAGCAAAGAGCGAAAAACACAGCACAACCAGCAGTTGCGGAAGAATCGCGCGGATGACCGATCCATTCCAGATAAACAGCATGCGAAGCCAATGCAGTTTAGGCCGGACAATCAATGCGATGACTCCTGCTGCGCTCGATGCGCTGCCATGTTTTATTACTTGCTCTAGATGGAGGCGGCGCGTACTGAGGTGCCGCTCAACTCCGCAGCGCGCTGCTCTGCATATGCCGCGGCGCCCATCAGGGCGCAACGGCTCTCAAGAATGATGTGCACCGGCGTTTTGATCAGCAATTCGCTCAAACGCCCCTTGTCAGTGAAGGCCTGCATGAAAATGCCATTCTGCATGGTCTTGAGAATCTTGGGCGCAATGCCGCCGCCGATGTACATGCCGCCCACAGCCAGCACCTTGAGAGCCATGTTGCCGGCTTCCGCACCGTAAGCCGCCACAAACATCTCCAGCGTCCTGGCGCACAGTTCATTCTGGCTGCTCTCGCCCAGCTCTCCGATGACGGCGTTGGGATCTTCCTTCTCCATGCGCTCTCTGAGCCAGGCGGGTTCTTCCATTTTCTTCACATCGCGCAGAAAACGGTAGATATTCTGAATGCCAAGCCCTGAAACCACGCGCTCAAAGCTCACGCGACCCTGCAGCTTTTCGATCAGATACTGCAGCAGCTCCAGTTCGAGCGGATTGCGCGCGGCAAAGTCGCAGTGCCCACCCTCAGAAGCCATGGGGACGTGACGGCGGCCATCCCACACCATGACGCCCTCGCCGAGGCCGGTGCCGGCCGAGACCAGTGCGCGGTTGCCGACAGCTCCGCGATCACCCGGGTTGAGCGTGAAGATTTGATCGGCCCGAAGCTCGGGGATGCCGTAGCCATTCGCCTCAAGATCATTGATCAGGAACAGGTGTGGGATATCAAGCGCGCTGGAAAGCTCCAGGCTATCAAGTATCCACGGTAGATTCGTGAGCTTCAGACGTCCCTGACGTACTGGTCCGGGCACGCCGAAGCAGGCCGCGGTAATGTCGCCCTCGGTGCGCGCGCCCAAGAACTGGCGGACAATGACCTGCAGGCCGTCATAATCACGAGCCGGGAAGCGCTCATCCCGAACGTGCTGCAGCGAACCTTGTTTGAAATCGTAAAGAGCTAAGTGAACCTTGGTGCCGCCTACATCGCCGGCAAGAATCATCGGGCAATCTCCATTTTGCCGACGCCATCCGGCCCGGGGGCCGGTAAATTCGCAGCGGCGGTCTTATCCAGCAACATCAGCAGTTTACCGCTGCGCGGCTGAATGAGCTGCGAAGGAAGTGTTTCCGGATCATAAGGCCCCTCTAAAACGCGCTGCAGCGGATCGGCCTTGTCCTTGCCCGCAATCAGAAAGAATAGGTCTCGCGCTTCTACAATGACCGGCCAGGTGAGGGTGATGCGCCAGGTCTGCTTCTGCGGAACGTGGTTCGCCACAACGATGCGCCCCAGCTCGTGAATCGCCTCAGTGTGCGGAAACAGCGAGGCCGTGTGCCCGTCATCGCCCATGCCCAGCGCCAGCATGTCAAAGACCGGCCCCTGCGCGCCTTCCAACCGAAACTGCCCGCGAATGACGGACTCGTAACGGGCGGCCGCCTCTTCGGGGTCGCGCTCGCCTTCCATGCGGAAGACCTGGCTGGCGGGAATCGGCACCTTGTCGAGCAGCGTCTTGCGGGTCATGCGGTAGTTGCTATCAGCATCCTCGGGCGGCACGCAGCGCTCGTCCACCCAATAGATTTCGAGTTTCTCCCAGGGCATCTGCGCGCGGTAGGGCTGCGCCGGGTCAGCCAGCAGTGCAAACGTCGATTTGGGCGTGCTGCCGCCGGAGATCGCCACGCGCGCCTTGCCGCGTTGTGCCACGGCGGCCTTGGCGCAGTCCACAAAATGCTGGGCCGCTGCATGACTCAATGCAGCGGCATCCTCAAATACGCGATATTCCAGTTCAAACGGCCGTGGCATCTTCTGGTGTGCCTCTATTCCTTTGGTTGCGGGCGCGGCGTGGCGCCCGGCTATGGCTCCTGTGGATCAGCCCTTGCAGCTATGCCAGCGACGGCCATCCTTGGCAATCAGATCGTCGGCGCACTGCGGACCCCAGCTTCCGCTGGCGTAGTTGGGGAATCCCTGCGGCTTTTTGGCGGCCCAGGCTTCGAGCACCGGAGTGAATAGCGCCCAGGTGGCCTCCACGCCGTCGCGATGCGCAAAGAGCGTGGCATCGCCCAGCATGGCATCGAGCAGCAGACGCTCGTAGCCGTTGGCCGAAGAGGTGCCGAAGGCTCCGGCATATTCGAAGTTCATGTCCACCGGGCAGACGGTCATATCCGGGCTGGGAACCTTCGCTCCAAAGCGAAGCGAGATGCCCTCATCCGGCTGAATGCGCATCTTGATCAGATTGGGCTGAATCTCCTCACACGGGCCAGAGCTGGCTCCGCGGAAGAGTAGCATGGGAGGCTGCTTGAACTGAATGGTAACTTCGGTCGCACGCTTGGCCAGGCGCTTGCCCGCGCGCAGATAGATCGGCACGCCAGCCCAGCGCCAGTTCTCAATCTCAAGCTTCATGGCTGCGAAGGTTTCGGTCTGCGAGTCGGGAGCGACGCGCTCTTCTTCGCGATACCCCTTTACCTGCTTGCCGTTCACCTCGCCCGGGCCATATTGCCCGCGCACGGTATTGAGAATCTCAACCGGCTTGATGGCCTGCCAGACCTTCACCTTCTCGTGGCGCACGGCGTCGGCCTCGAATGAGACCGGCGGCTCCATGCAGATGAACGACAGCAGCTCCATCATGTGATTCTGGATCACATCACGCAGCGCTCCCGCCTTCTCATAGAACGGGCCGCGGCCTTCAATGCCGATGCTTTCGGCCGCCGTAATCTGAACATGATCGATATAGTTACGATTCCAGATCGGCTCAAAGATGCCGTTGGCAAAACGGAAGACCAGGATGTTCTGCACGGTCTCTTTGCCAAGATAGTGGTCGATGCGGAAGATCTGGTTCTCATCGAGCACCTGGTTGACTTCCGCATTGAGTTCTTTGGCGCTCTCCAGATCTTGCCCGAAGGGCTTCTCGATGATGACGCGCACCTGGCCATGCTCCGGCTTGGCCAGGCCGTGACGGCCTAGCCGGTGCAGGATGTCAGAGAAGTACTCCGGCGCCACCGCAAGGTAGAAGAGGCGATTGCCCTTCACGCCGTGCTTCTTGTCATACTCGTCGAGATGCTGCTTGAGCTTTTCGTAGCCGGCATCGTCGTCAAAGTTCATGGCGTGATAATTCACCTTCTCCATGAACGCGCCGAGCTTGTCATCGTCGGCCTTGACTCCGCCGAATTCAAGGATGCCTTCCTTCATGTCATCCGCGAAGGTGGCGGTGAGATCGCGGCGGGCCACACCGAGAATGCCGAACTCTTCCGGCAGCAGCCCGGCCTGTTCCAGATGGAACAGGGCCGGCAGCAGCTTGCGCTTGGTGAGATCGCCGCTTGCGCCAAAGATCACGACCACCGTTGGTTCGGGGACGCGCTCCTTGCGCTTGGCGGCTTCCTTTACCTTTTCGGTCGAAACCCGTACTTCTGTCGTCGCCATAATCGTTAGTCTTTCTTGACTGCGTGTCCGCCGAACTGGTTGCGCATAATTGCGAGCATGCGGTCGGTAAAGTTGTTATCTTCGCGGCTGCGAATGCGGCGAATCAGCGACTCGGTGATCACCGGCGCCGAAACATTGAGATCAATGGCTTCAAACACCGTCCAGCGGCCCTCGCCTGAATCCGCCACGTAGGCTTCCAGGCCCTCAAGGTTCGGATTCTTCTGGAGCGCATCGGCCGTGAGATCGAGCAGCCACGAGCGCACCACGCTGCCGTAGCGCCAGATTTCGGCAATCTGGCCCAGATCGAGATTCATCTCGGTCTTGTGGCCCATGATCGAGAAGCCTTCGGCGTAAGCCTGCATCATGCCGTACTCGATGCCGTTGTGCACCATCTTCACAAAGTGGCCGGCGCCGGCCGGACCCGTACGGCCCCAGCCCTTGTCCTTGCCGGGCGCGAGCGTCTCAAAGATGGGGCGCAGGTGTTCCACCACATCCTCATCGCCGCCCACCATCATGCTGTAACCCTCCGCCAGACCCCAGACGCCGCCCGAGGTGCCCACATCGACAAAGTTGAAGCCTTCCGCCTTCAGCTCTTTGTAGCGGCGCTGCGAATCCTTGTAGTTGGAGTTGCCGCCGTCAATGAAGATATCGCCCTTTTGCATGAAGGGCTTGAGCTTGGCGATGGTTTCATCCACCGGATCGCCGGCCGGAACCATGATCCAGATGGCACGCTGGGGGGTCAGATTCTTCACCAGAGCTTCGAGCGAATCCACGCCCACCGAACCGGCGTCGGTCAGCTTCTTGGTGGCTTCCTTATTGAAGTCGAAGCCAACCACCTTGTGGCCGCCCTTGCGCAGGCGTTCGGCCATGTTGCCGCCCATTTTGCCAAGACCAATGATTCCGATTTCCATCGCAGATTCCTTCCGTCTTCTGATGAATTTTGAGTTAGCCGAGCTTCACGCCCAGCCGCTGGAGTTGCTCTTTCAAATGTTCGGGACCCGCATAATGCACCCCATGAATTCCCAGATCGTTCGCGGCCTGGGCATTCTCCTTGCGGTCATCCACAAAGACTGCTTCCTCTGGTTGGACGCGCAGAACCTCCAAAGCGAGCCGGAAAATTGCCGGATCGGGTTTGCGCAGGCCTACATAGGCAGAACAGAAACAAACGGGGAAGAGCTTATCGAGCCCGAAGGTCTCGATGCGGTAATCCATCAACTCGCGGGACTCGTTGCTGAGCATCGCCACCCGGACCTGCTGGGAAACCGAGAGCGTGCGCAGAACTTCCACTGACGTATTCGGAATCCACTGCGACTCCTGCTTCATGCGCGCGATGAACTGGTCCGGAGTAAAACTGCGGGGCTCATAAAACAGGGTCCGGTCCAGATACTCATGAATTGTGATCTTCCCTTTTTCCCAGGGATCGTTCGCCTCTTCATGACGCGCTTCAAACGCGGCGCGGTCCACGCCAAACTCCTTGAGCAACTCGGCACGGCCGCAGTGATCCCAGCCATTGGTGAGCAGCACGCCGCCCACATCCCACAACACTGCGCGAATCTCTGCCATCCGTGCCTGCTCCTAAGCTTTCTTTGAACCGGGCATGTAGCGCGCCTCAATGGCATAGACCTTGTTCAGGCGGCGGGTGTAGCGCTCCACCTGGCTCTGAAAGGCCGCATTGAGGAAGCTGGTGACCAGATCAAACGCCAGCGCGGGACCAATGATGCGGGCTCCCAGCACCAGCACGTTCATGTTGTCGTGCTCGACGCCCTGATGCGCGGAGTAGGTGTCATGGCACATGCAGGCGCGCACGCCGGGCAGCTTGTTGGCCGCCACGTTCACGCCAACGCCGCTGCCGCAGATCAGGATGCCGCGCTCGGCGCGGCCCTCGATCAGCGCGAGGCCCACTTTCTCAGCGAAATCAGGATAGTCAGAAGGTTCGGCGCTGTAAGCGCCCAGGTCATCGACTTCATGACCCAGGCGCTTCACAAATTCGCGCACTTCTTCCTTGAGAGGAAAGCCAGCGTGGTCTGCACCGATCGCAAGCTTCATTACTTGGCTCCTGCCAGTTCCGCCTTGGCGCGGGCAATCAGGGCCTTGGCGCGGCTGGCGATGTTGTCGGGGCTGAAGCCGAACTTCTCGAGCACCACCGGCCCGGGGGCCGAGGCGCCGAAGTGGTCGATGCCGATCACGTCGCCATGACGGCCCACCCACTTCCACCAGCCGAGCGAAGCGCCAGCCTCGACGGCCAGCTTGGGCAGACCATCAGGGAAGATCGACTGCTTGTAGGCCTCGTCCTGCTCGTCAAAGAGCTTCCAGCTCGGCATGGAGACCACGCGAGCCGTGACGCCCTCGCCCTTGAGCTGCTCGGCGGCCTTGAGGCAGGGCCACAGTTCCGCGCCGGTGCCGACCAGCAGCACATCCGGCGACTTGCTACCCTCTTCGACGATGTAAGCGCCCTTGGCGACACCCTCAAAGACCTTGTGCTTCTCGGGGTCGAGCAGCGGCAGATCCTGCCGCGACAGCGCCATGAACGAAGCGCTCTTGCGTTCGAGCGCCAGGCCCCAGGCCGCGGAGGTTTCATTCGCGTCCGCCGGACGGAAGTCAGTCAACTGCGGCGTCGCGCGCAGCGCCATCAGATGCTCGATGGGCTGGTGCGTCGGGCCATCTTCCCCGAGGCCCACCGAATCGTGCGTGTACACAAAGATGGCATGCGCCTTCATCAGCGCGGCCAGGCGAAGCGCCGGCTTGCAGTAGTCGCTGAAGACAAAGAAGGTCGAGCCATAAGGAATGACGCCGCCATGCACCGCCATGCCGTTGACCGCCGCGCACATGGCAAACTCGCGCACGCCAAAGAAGACGTTCACGCCGGTCGCGTCCACGTGGAAGTTGCCGCTGTCCTTGATGATGGTCTTGGTTGAGGCGGTCAGATCGGCCGCGCCGCCCAGCAGCTCGGGCACCTGCTTGGCGATGGCATTCATCACCACGTTGCCGGCGGTGCGGGTGGCCTGCGCCTTGCTGTCCGCAGCAAACTTCGGCAGGCTGTCACGCCAGCCGTCCTTCAGCTTGCCGGCATGGGTGCGCTCAAACTGCGCGGCCAGCTCGGGAAATTCCTTCTTGTACTGAGCAAAAAGATCGTTCCACTGCTTCTCATATTCCGCGCCCTTGGCCACGACCTCGGCCCAGTGCCTGGCCGCATCCTCGGGAACATAGAAGCTCTTGTCCTCGGGCCAGCCGAGGTTCTTCTTGGTCTCCTTGACGGCCTCGGCACCGAGCGCCTCGCCATGCACCTTGCTGGTGCCGGCCTTGGGGCTGCCGTAACCGATCACCGTGCGCACGGCAATCAGAGAGGGCTTGCCGGTCTCGGCCTTGGCGGCTTCGATCGCCTTCGAGATGCCTTCGAGATCGTTGCCGTCTTCCACAATCTGCACGTGCCAGTGGTAGGCCTCAAAGCGCTTGAGCACGTCTTCAGTAAAGGAAAGCTCGGTGGGGCCGTCGAGCGAGATCAGGTTGTCATCGTAGAGATAGATCAGCTTGCCCAGGCCCAGCGTGCCGGCCAGCGATGCGGCCTCGTGCGAGATGCCTTCCATCAGATCGCCGTCGCCGCAGATGCCGTAGGTGTAGTGATCGACCACTTCATAGCCGGGGCGGTTGTACACAGCGGCGAGATGCTTCTCGGCAATCGCCATGCCCACGGCCATCGCAAAGCCCTGGCCCAGCGGACCCGTCGTGACCTCGACGCCATCGGTATCGCCATACTCGGGGTGCCCGGGCGTGTTCGAGTGCCACTGGCGGAAGTGCTGCAGGTCATCAAGGGAAACCTTGTAGCCGCTCAGATGCAGCACGCTGTACAGCATGGCCGAGGCATGGCCGTTCGACAGCACAAAGCGGTCGCGGTTCGACCACTTGGAGTGCTTCGGGTTGTGGCGCATGTACTTGTGAAAGAGCAGGTAAGCCATGGGGGCATCGCCCAGGGGAGCTCCAGGATGGCCGCTCTTGGCCTTCTCCACCGCGTCGACGGCGAGGAAGCGCAGTGCGTTGATCGAAGTCTGCTGCAACTCAGTCATGAAAAAATCTGCCCTTTCTTCGTGGCGTGCGCCCGGTTTTCCGGGCGCAAATAATTCTGTGTTTATCGGTTTGGATGACGGAAAACGGAGATCGGGTTCCGGAGACTTATTCTTCGGCGGAGACGGCAACATCGAAATTCCGGCCTTCCCAGCGCTGTTCCCCCATCCAGAAAAGAGTAAATGAAACCTGGCCTTCGCGCAGACCGGCCACCGGCAGATCGGCACAGCAGACCTGTGTGCCCACCTGACGGCATTCCATCATCTGGTGGGTCTGCCAGCTATCGGACGTCCACAAAACACGGAAGGCCCGGTCGGCCAGGATGCGCAGATTGCGCCCCGCCTGCATCTCGCGAATCGCCCGATTCAGCAGGAAAACGTCCACTGTGGCACTCGCGGGCCGGTCGTCGCAATAGCGCCGGGCCACCGCCTCAATGCGGTCAAAAACCTGCCGGTCATGCAGGGAGCGCAGCAGCTTCAGATACTCGGCATGCGCCCAGACCAGAGGCATGGCCGAGCCGGCCGGATCACCGGGCCGCAGCTTGTGCCCGCGCACCTCGATCTCGGGGCTGTCCCAGACCTGCTCCGGCAGCATGCCGCCCAGCGAGGCAAAGGCCTCGATGGCCTGCACATAAGGCAGCACGTCCTGCCCGGCGGCCAGGGCATAGTGGGCGCGCTCGCCCGTCAGCAGGGGCCAGGCGCGGCCTTGTCCATAACCGGTAAAGGGACTGCCATCGGGCCCTGTGCCATAGCCGTCAAAGTTGTAGCGCCGCCAGCAGGGCCCGCGTGGCGTCTCCACTTTGAGCACGTGGTCCACCACTTTCAGCGAGTCCACAATCAGCGGATCATCCGCGCGGCGCACTCCGTAGCGCACCAGTTCCAGAAAACCCGCATCGATGATCTCGCGCGCCTCAAACTCATAGCGCGTGCCCGGCGGACGATTGTTGAGCGTCACCTTCTCTTTGCCGCACTGCTCATGCGCGTAAGGGTCGCCGCACTCGGGCGGACGCACTCGCATGAAATGCCGCTTCACATCCGGATGCAGCACGCCATTGTTGGTGACGGTCCAGTCTTCCAGATGCGATTCGATCCAGTCGGCATGCTCTTCCAGCAGCGTGGCCAGTTCGTCAGCGCCATGCGCCCGCACCAGTTCGGCCGCGCAGACCAGCCCCGAGATCACCGCCGCCAGCGTCGAGGGCGAATATCCGGAATTCTCTTCCCAACGCTCCTGCTGCGTGACCGGAGCATGCAGCAGCAAGAAGCCCGCGGCGCGCTCCACAAAGGCCAGCACGTTAAAGGTGCCGAGCGCCTGACGCTTCCACAGCCGCCAGGCCAGAATGATCGGGAATGCCACTTCGTCCAGTTGCAGCCCCGTCCAATACGGCGTGCCGTTGACCCAGAAGTTCTGCGCGAAGCTGCCGTCCGGCTTCTGCGTGCAGGCGAGATAGACGAGCGCCCGCAGCGCCGTCTCTTCGCGGCCGCAGGCCATCAGGGCCGAGGCGGTCTGCACCATGTCGCGCGTCCACACCAGGTGATAACCGCCAAGATCGTCGTCGCCCTTGGCATACCCCCACGGAATGGACGCCGAGGCAATGAACGCACCCGCGAAGGTCTTGTCTTCATGTGCGAGCAGGATGCTGTGGCTGATCTGCATGAGCCGCCCATAATCGCAGGACGACGACGCCAGATGGCCGGGGCTGGCTGCCCGGCGCCACTGCGCGATGAAGCGCTCTTTCTGCTGCTCAAAGGGCGTCGCCAGAGCCCCCATTGCCGAGGCAATGGCGGAGTGATGGCCGTCGCCGAAACCGATGGCGATGCGGAAGTCCAGCGTATGGCGGTTGTCGATCTCTCCGGTGAGCGAAATATTGCCGTCGAGCGCGGACCCGAATTCCCAGTTCATGGTGAAATCGTTGTGCAGATCCTGCCAGCCATCGCTCTGGCCGACATAACCGCAACTGGCGCGGCTGAATCCGCAATCGGCAATCATGGCAATCGAGGGGCTGCCCGGTTCGTTGGCCTTCCAGGCCAGCAGAGACTTCTTGCCTGCAAGATCGACAACGCTGCCCGAATTCCCCATGCCGCCGCCATCAATGTGAGGCGCCAGCATTGCATAGACCCTGAGCTTCTGCAGCAGCTCCTCTGAGCCATGCTCCCCGGCGCGCAGGCGCACCCGCATCAGCACTACCGGCGAGTGCGGATCGGTGATGATCTCCTTCTCGATGACATACCGGCCCTTACGATCGGCCCCATACAGGCGCACGCCCAGCGCCTCGGCATCAATGTACTCGCCGGTAAAGTTGAGGGCGCGCTTTTCCTCATGAAAGAAGGTCTCGCCGTCGGTGATCAGCAGGCCCATGTCGCGCGTCTGCGGGCGGTCGATGGTGGGGTAATAAATCTCGTTGAGAATGCCATGCGAGATGGTGTACCAGACGCGGCTGGCCGCCGAATACGCCGTGCCGATGGCCCACTTTTCGCTGGAGGTCCAGCGTGGCGGCATGCCTGGAGCGCCAAAGGCCGCGCCCTGGCCCTCGATCCATCGATATTGCGATTTGGTCGTGTCCATCGCCTGAAAATCTCCCTCTCGCACAAACCCACACGCCATGAAGCGGCATGGCCCGCATCGCAACAGCATAGTGCAGCGCGATGACTATTAGATAAGCGCCGACCGGAAAAGGGGGCAGAAAAGACCAGAACGGCACAGAAAGGGGTGCTCGGGCCAGCCCGAATTGGAGCTGAGGAGCTAACGTTCTCCCCGGAGAGCGGGGCTGACGATGACGCCGGTGAATATTCTTTTCGCTCTCTGCCGCAGCCTTCCCCCCGGTCGCGGCATCCATTATGCTTAGGAGCGCTGCGCGGATTCAGATGGAATCCGCCGGGAATGCGAAGAATTTCAGTCGCTTCTGCAGAATCCAATCGAAACGATTCAGATGAATCCAACGGAAAAGGAGAACGGCTTTGGCACACGAACTGCCCCCTCTGCCCTACGACTATTCGGCTCTTGAACCTCATATCGACGCCGAAACCATGAAGCTGCACCATGACAAGCACCATCAGGCCTACATCAACAACCTGAATGCGGCGCTGGAGAAGCATCCTGACCTGGCCAGCAAATCGGCCGAAGACCTGCTGCGTGATCTCAACAGCGTGCCCGAGGACATTCGCACGGCGGTGCGCAACAATGGCGGCGGCCATGTGAACCACACCATGTTCTGGAAGATCATGAAGCCCAACGGCGGCGGCGCGCCGACCGGCGCCATCGCCCAGCAGATCGAGAAGGACTTCGGCACCTTTGAGGACTTCAAGACGGCCTTCAACGGCACGGCGGCCAAGCAGTTCGGCTCCGGCTGGGGCTGGCTGATCTGGGATGGCGGCAAGCTCAAGATCATCTCCACTCCCAACCAGGACAGCCCGCTGTCGCAGGGCTTCTTTCCCATTCTCGGCAACGATGTGTGGGAGCACGCCTACTACCTGAAGTATCAGAACAAGCGGCCCGACTACCTGGCCGCCTGGTGGAACACGGTCAATTGGGACGAAGTGAACCATCGCTTCGAACACGCGAAGAAGTAGTTACGCCAGCCTTCCCAATAAGGCCGCAGAGGCCCCGCATCTCTTTAGAAATGCGGGGCCTCTGCTTTTCTTGAGCTGCTGGCGGTAATGAATTCCGCACCCGGACCGCAGCTTTTTCCGCAAATTCGCGTCTGAATCGAGTGCAACGATTTTCACGAGGGAGAGTGCCCTGACATGCGATCCGCAACCCGCCGGTGGATGCCCGCGATTCTGCCCAGCCTGACCGTGCTGAGCCTGGCCCTGCTCGTGGTGACCCAACGCGCCACGGCCCAAAGTACGGTGCTGCCCGCCGGGCAGTCGCAGTTTGCCATCACGCAAAACGGCAAGACCCTCGGCCATACCGAATCGAACATCTCCCGGCTTGCGAACGGCTATGCGATCGAGTCGCACGGCGAGATGAGCCTCGGCAAGTTCCGCTACTCCTTCACCAGCCACAACCAGCTTGACGCTGAGTTGGACGTGGTGCGGGACTCGATCACCGGCGAGGTCAACGGAAAGCAGGGCAGCTTTGAAGCAGCCTCCAGCACCGATGGCCGCACCTTTCTGATTCACACCAGCGGCGGCGGCAAGAGCGAAAGCAACACCCTGACGCGCCATCAGAATCTGGTTGTGCTGCCCGATTTTGACGCGGCCTCCTACGTCGAGATGGTTCACTTCGCCATGGAGCAGCCCAAATATGCATGGATTCTGATTCCCAAACAAAACGGCATTCTGGTGCCCTGCCATTACCAGCCGCAGGCGGATGTGCGCGGCGTCTGGAACGGCACCTCCATCGACGCCCATCACACCACCGTGATTGTGAGCGCGCAGAATGCCGTCAGCGTGGAGCTTTACTACTCCAACGATGGCACGCTGCTCGAAGCCGACCTGCCGCAGCAGAACTTCTACGTGATTCGAGATGGTTTTCATCTGATCAACCGCCCGAAATCGGAGATTCCGCACGTTGCGGAGGCGCCGTCTCAGCAGCAGCAGCCGCAGCAGTAGGGGCTGGAGCCCACGGATATACTGGCTTGCCCCGCCTGCATGCAACAATCGATCTGTGAGCCTGCTGCCGCCCATTCCAGCCCCTGTCACCGAGCTGAGCCAGTCCGCCCTCGGGTGGGATCTTCTCGCTGATTTTCTCGCCAGCTACGCCCAATCCAGCGTAGGGCGCGCATGGCTGTCGGCGGCGGTGCCTTCCGGCAATCCCGAATGGATCGAGCGCCAGCACACGCTGGTGGACGAAGCGCGCGTGCTGCACACGGCCGGCGTGCGCCCGGCCATGGGCAGCCTCTTTGACCCCACCGAAGCGCTCGCCAAGGCGCGGCTTGAAGGCGCGGTGCTGGAGCCGGAGGAGATCCGGCAGGTGGTCGATCTGGCTGAGCAGACTGCGGCCTGGGCAGCATTTTTGCGGGACCCCGGGGATGATCTGGCCGAGCGCTTGCCTGCACTGCGAGAGGCCGCGGCCGGATTGGTCGGCTATGACCTGCATCCCCTGGTGGAAGCCGTGCGCGCCAAATTGCTGCCCGATGGCAGCCTTGCCGACGATGCTTCGCCTGAGCTGAAGCGCCTGCGCCGCGAGATGGAACGCCAGCAGCGCGCCATCGCCTACAGCCTGCGCGGCGCGCTCCGCCGCTTTGCCGAAGGCGGCACCACGCAGGAAGACCTGATCACCATTCGCGGCGAGCGGTTTGTCATCCCCGTCAAGGCGGAGTGGAAGCGGCGCGTGCCCGGCGTCGTGCATGGCGCCAGCTCCAGCGGCCAGACTGTCTACGTGGAACCGCTCGAAACCATTGAGCTGAACAATGAGCTGGTGCGCCTGCTGGAAGAGGAGCAGGCCGAAATTCATCGCATCTACGTCGCCATGACGCGGCAGATCGGCCAATATGCCGCACCCATTCACGCAGGTGCGCGCGTGCTCGCCGAGTTGGATACCGTCATGGCCCGAGCCCGCTTTGCCCAGGAATACAACGCCGTTCGCCCTTTGCTGGAGCACGCTCACGCAGCGCAGCCGGGGCTCTCGTTGAAAGCGGCGCGGCATCCGCTGCTCGAACGCCGTTTGCGCGCGAGTGGCGGCGCAGTCGTGCCCGTCAGCGTAGCGCTCGACGATGAGCACCGGCAACTGATTATCAGCGGCCCCAACACCGGCGGGAAGACGGTCACGCTCAAGACCCTGGCGCTGGCCGCCATGATGGCGCAGGCCGGCATTCCGGTCTGCGCCGAAGAGGCGCGGCTGCCGCTTTTGACCGGTTTTTTAGCCGACATTGGAGACGCGCAGTCCATCGAGCAGAATCTCTCCACGTTTTCCGCGCACATTGTGCGCCTGAACAAGATTGCCGCCGAGGCCGGCCCGGCTTCGCTGGTGCTGCTCGACGAACTCGGCTCGGCCACCGATCCCGAAGAGGGCGCAGCCCTGGCCGTCGCCATCGCGGAGCATTTTCTGCGCGCGCGGGCATGGTCCATCATCTCAACGCATCACACGTCGCTGAAAATCTACGCTGAGACCACGCCCGGCGTGCTGAATGCAGCCGTCGGCTTTGACGAGCAGACGCTGGCCCCGACCTACGTACTGCGGCAGGGCGTTCCCGGAGCGAGCGCCGGTATCAACATCGCGCAGCGGCTCGGGCTTGAGCCAGCCATTGTGGAGGCCGCGCGCAAACGCCTCTCCACGCAAACACTCGACATCGCACGCTTTCTCGACAAGCTGCATGAACAGCTCCGGCATCTGGAAGCTGAACGCCTGCGCACCCAGCAACTGGAAGGCGAACTGCAGCGCGAACGCGCTCGGCTCGAAGTGGAAGGACTGAAAGAGTGGCGCGCCAAGGTCCGCGAGCTTGAGCAGCAACTGCAATCCCTGATCAAGGACTTTGAATACCAGGCTCGCGAAACCGTCAAAGCCATTGATGATCGCGCGGCCCAGCAGAAGCTCAGCAAAGAGGCCGAGCGCCGCATCGCGCGACTGCGGCGCGAGTTTGCCGAGAGCTTCAACTCCGCCGTGGTTGCGGAGCACACCGGAGCGAGCCGTGGCGACGCCCATGCCCAGCCGCACCTGCCCCAGCGTGTGACCGCCGGAGACGTAGTGAAGCTGCGCTCGCTCGGCAAAACGGCCACCATCCAGCGTCAGGTGGATGAGCGCACCTACGAAGTGGCTATCGGCCCGATGAAGATGCGCGTGAGCCGCGATGAAATCGCTGAAGTGCTCCGCGGCTCCGCGGCCGCGGGCGAAGACCGGCAGGCCGTGCGTGCCCGGCTGCGCTCCAAAGGCGTTTCTGTGCAGATGAGCGATCCCGACCCGGTGATGAGCTGGGAGGTCAACGTCATTGGCCGCACCGCGGACGAAGCGCAGGATGAAGTCGAGAAATTCCTCGACCGCGCCGTGATGGCCGGCCTGCCGCGCATCCGCGTGATTCACGGCACCGGAATGGGCGTACTGCGCCGCACCTTGCGGCAATGGCTCCAACAGCACCCGCATGTGTCGCAGGTGACCGAACCGCCTTACAATGAGGGCGGCTCGGGGGCGACCATCGTCGAATTAAGACAGTAGTGCCCGCACCCATTCGCACCGCGTGCGTGTGAGCGTTGCCCTATCAAAAATGATTCGCTAATCCCGCCACCTCCAGCAAGTCGAACGTCTCAGCCCGATGCTACGATGGGCTGGCAAAGAGCTTGCGGTGGGTGAGGCTCTGGAAAGGGGCAAAATCATGATCCGAATGATTACGGTCGAGCGGGAGTACGGCAGCCAGGGCGCGGCTTATGCCCACCACCTTGCCAGCCGGCTGGGATGGAAGCTGATCGACGACTGCCTGCTCGAAGAGATTGCTAGCCGGGCCGGAGTGCAAAAGCATCTCGTCGCGCAATGCGATGAACGCCTCGACCCCTGGTACTACCGCTTTGGCAAGGCCTTCTGGCATGGTTCGCTCGAACGGCTGCCGGGGCCGGACTCCGACACCTTCGACAGCGACCGGATGGTCGATCACGTGCGCGAGTTGTTGCGCGCGCGTGCCGAGGAGGGTCAGTGCGTGGTCGTCGGACGCGGCGCGGCCTGTTTGCTGCACAACGTACCGGGAGCATTTCATGTCTTCGTCTACGCGTCGATGCCGCGCAAGGTAAAGTACATCACCGAGCAGTTCCCGGAGCATGCCGGAGACGTAGAGGTCGAGATCCTGGCCACCGACCGCCGCCGCGCCGCCTACATTCGCCGCTACTATGACATGGACTGGACCGATCGCCGCATCTACCACCTGATGATGAATAGCTGTATGGGGTTCGAAGCCATGGTCGGCGCCACGGTCGAAGCCGCCGGGCTGACGTCCCTCGTAGCCACCGAGAGAACCGCACGCTAGCCCTGGAGCTATCTATTCATTTTTTCATTCACATCCCATATCAAAAGAGAGGCCGCCCAAACGGGCGGCCTCTTAGATTTTAGCCCGAGTGCGATGAACCGCACTCCGGTAATGATGATCTAGAAGTAGAACTTACCAGCAAGCTGCACGGAACGTGCGGGCTGTGGGTCGCCGCCACTATTTGCCGTGCTGTTGATCACCGAAGTGATTTGGCCAAAGCTGGTGTCGTTGAAGTTGCCATCCGGTTCGCTGAAGTTTGCGTGATTGAAGACGTTGAATGCTTCAAGACGCAACTGCAGATAGCGACTGCCGCTGTTATTGAATGCGAAGTTCTTCGAGAGCTGCAGGTCAGTGTAGTTATAACCGGGGCCAGCGAAGAAGTTGCGGGCGGTGTTACCAAACGTACCAGTCTTTTCCTTGGTGAATTGGGTCGGATCGAACCAGTAATTGCCGGCAGCTCCGCCTTTGAAGCTCCTCAAGGTACGAACACTCAGCTTCGAGACATGGCTGGTTGTGACATTTGGATTGTCGGAGCAGCCAAAGAAGCTGGAGCCGTCGCACCACAGACTGTTTGCCCCGCCTGTGCCGGAGCCGTAGATCGAGACAGGGAAACCGGTCTGGAGCACGGTATAGCCCGAGACTTCCCAACCGCTCAGTGCTTCCCTCATCGCCAGATTATGCTTCATGAAGTCCGCAACTGGAACAATGTATGTATATGAAACAACCAGACGATGACGGGCATCGAAATCAGAACTGCCATAGTTCAGATATTCGTAGCCGGGTACGTAGTTGTAAATACGTCCCTTGCTGCCTGTCGAGCTTTCATATCCAGAAGCATCATCAAGTGCATGCGAGTAGGTATACGCAACCTGGAAAGACAGCCCGTGAGTCGGCGCCTTCTTCAAGCTGATCTGAAGCGAATTGTAGTTTGAAGCGCCTTCGCTATTTTGCGAGGCGACGCTGGTGTACCAGGGCAATCCATTGGGGAAGCCAGCGAGGCCCACGGTTCCAGGCACCACCACCGGATTTTTCGTGTATTGGGGGAAATATTTGTGAATGTTTGCAGCGCCATTCGCACTATTACATGCGATCGTCTGGCCATAGACGGTAGCGGTAGCTCCCGCCGCGCAAGCCGCGTGGCCGGCTGCGGTAATGGGATCCGCTTCGTACCATGTTGCCAGGCGGTGACCAAGAGAGCCGACGTAGCCGACTTCCAGAATCATGTCCCCAGGCAGGGCGCGTTGAACGTTCAGGTTGAAGTTCATCACGTAAGGCGCGGTGTAGTTCTTGTCAAAAGCCTGTGCCGAAAGCAGGGCGTAATTGGGCCAGTTGACCGTAGCACCCTTCTGCGGTGCGGCGTATGGAAACGGATTGGGCTCTGACAGTGTGGGGTCATGCACATCCTGGAAAGGATTAGCAAAGGACGGACTACCGCCTACATCGCCGATACCGTAAGAGGTGTAGAGAGCGGGAGGATCAGTCAGATTCTGCAGAGACTGTTCTTCCTGATCGCGGTTGTAGTAGATACCATAGCCGCCACGAACGGAGAACTCATGATTGCCATTTTCTCCAATCAAGAATTTGGGACCTGCGGAAGGTGACCACGCAAAACCTACACGGGGCGAGAAGTGATTCCAATGGGTGGTCGGGCCGCCAGTGGTGCTGCATCCCTTGTCTCCCTTGAAGGCCATTCCTGGAGGCGCACCCGGGAAGGTTACACTTGCAAAGCTGCCGCCTTCGTAGCAGAAAATCCCATAGCCGTTATACTGCTCGTCTTTCACTGGAGTTTCTACATCCCAGGCGATGCCATAGTTCAGCGTAAGATCGCTGTTCACCTTCCAGCTATCTTGCGCATATGCATAATCCTCAGAGGAAATGGCATCGATGAAACCATCGTTGGTTTGCTCATACCCATCGGGGATGCCCATCAGAAAGTCGATGGCCGGATCGCCCGAGCTGTATTGCCCGCCTCCGTTGTAGTAGTAGTAACCATTATTAAGGTAGGCAAAAGGATTGCTTACACGGAAGCTCTCGTAGCGTGCGCCAAACTTGAGCGAGTGATTTCCGACAATCCAGGTCAGACTGTCAGCACCGCTGAGATTGGTGTCCTTACGAGGTTGAGGGCCTTCATAACTGTTGCCCAGCGAGAAGTAAGGACCAACAGAAATATAGGGGACACCTGCAGGCTGCAATTCGGGGTTGATCTGGAAGCCAAGCGAACTCGGCTGCGTCTCCTGAGCAGGATTGACAGCGTGATAATTCAAGCGAGTGTAACCCAGCCGCAGCTCGTTCAGCAGCGTTGGGCTGAAGGTATGAGTATAAGAAGCCGTGTAAAGCTTGTAATGCGAATCATTCTGCTCAGCAAAACCCGGCAATGAGCCGCCACCAAAGGACAGTGCGTTGACGGCGGGCGCGCCTTGAAAGACCACCGATGCCCAGATGGAGTCTTTCGACGTAGGCGTGTAATCGATTCGAATGATGCCCTGGTCAGCACCTGATGTGTCAAGTGCGTTGAAATTGTAGTAAGAAGCTCCGCCCAAAACTTCGTTAGAGGCGGGAACGTATGTATTGAACAGCTTGGCTGCAACAGAATTCCATTGATTATTTGGAATGGTCACAGAGGTGCCTGCCGGGAAGCATTGAGCCCACGTCTCACCTGTTGTGCAGCTACCAAAAGCGAATGGAACGGGATTGTTGCTCAGACCCGCTGAGTCATTTGCACCTGTAGCGTAGTTGAAGCTGTTGTTAAAGTTGCCTGCGCGCTGGCTGTTGTCAAAAACCTGCGACAAGCTGGTGCCAGCCGAACGAGTGCGCCGTCCCTGATAGGCAATGAAGAAGAATAGCTTCTTCTTAAGAATCGGCCCACCCAAGGTTGCGCCAAAAATGTTCTGATGGAAGACCGGACGCTGGCCAGGCAACGAGAAGTAGTTCCCATTATTGAGGAAGGTGTCGCGATAAAACTCAAAGGCACTGCCATGCAACTGATTGGTTCCGGACTTGAGAACTTCATTCACGATGGCACCTGAATTGCGAGCAAATTCAGGGTTCAAAGTACTGGTGACAATGTTCTCTTCCGCAAGAGCATCAGGATTGATTTGGATGCCTTCACTTTGAAGTGAAAAGTCATTGATGTCAGCGCCATCGAGCAGGAAGGAATTCTGTGGAGTTTGGCTGCCGTTCGCCGAATAGGTTCCAAAACGATCAGACGATTCCACACTACCGGCCGTCAGCTTTTGGAGAAGGGCAGGATCGCGCGAAAGCATCGGGATCTGCTCGAGCGTCTGAGAGGTGATCTCCGTTTTCAACTGGGTGTCAGATGTTTCCACCTGGAGCTGGGAAGCATTGACATTCACTGTCTGCGCTTTGCCACCAACCTTAAGGTGGGCATCCACGTCACGGTTGTCATTGAGGTTCAGCGTCAATCCGGTTTGAGCGTACTGGTTAAAACCGGGCGCCGCGATCGTGACCGTGTAGGGTCCACCGATTTGAAGCTGCGGGAAAATGTAATAACCCTTAGAATCTGTCTTCGCCTTGGTCACGATGCCAGTGCTGGTATTTTCTGCAGTAACCACAGCGTTTGGGATTACCGCGCCGGTCGAGTCGGTGACTGTGCCGTGAATAGCAGCAGCTGTGACCTGCGCCCACGCACTCGGCCTCACTCCAAACACAATGACCGAGAGAACCAGAACTGCGGTCAGTATTCTGTTGCGATTGCTCATTGCCCCTCCGGGGAAGGCTATTTTGTAGAAACTACTGGTTTACGTCTTGGTTCCCGAAACCTGCGGCCTTCTTCACGTTGAAGGCCTGGCTGAAGCGCCGGGAGCCGAATCTCTACCAAAGACCTGCTTTCGAAGTGGCAAGGCGCTGCGTCTACTTGGACAGTGCGGCTTTGCCGGAATCGAGCATGATTCCTTGGGTGTACACGACTGGTATGCAATTCTCTGGCCAACATGGTTGACTATGCTTTCAGTGCACCTCCAGCCTGGCAAAATGTAATCTCTCTGTAAACAAAATGAAACAATTACATGCAGTTAAATAGCTGTTTCTAATGAGCTTTTGCGAGGGGTTGCCTGCTTCACGTCATTGCGGGATAAATTTACTCATCGGTTAAGGATTGGCTTTTCGGGCGCGAGGGCGCTTCTATGGTTTTCTGTAGAGGACTTTGCGAGCTCTCTATGACAAACCGGAAAACCTTTTTGCCGTTACACTCATCGCTGTGAAGATCCTGCTGGCCTCGGTGGGCAATCGCGCCCGGCGCGATGCCTTTGACACGCTCGCCGAGCTTTATCTGGGGCGGGTGCGGGGCTATTGCGATCTGGAAACTGCCGTCTACCGCACCGAGGAGGCCTTTCTTGAGGCGATGGAGCGCCAGCAGGGCCGCGTGGCGCCTTTGCTAGCCCTGCTTGATAGCCGCGGCAAGCTCTTTTCTTCTGAACAGCTTGCGGCCTGGGTCGGCGAGCAGCGCGAGGCGGGCCAGCAGTGGCTGGTCTTTGCCGTGGGGCCGGCCGATGGATGGTCAGACGCCGCACGAAGACGCGCCCGGCTGCTGCTTTCGCTCGGGCCTATGACGCTGCCACACGAGCTGGCCCGCGTCGTGGTCAGCGAGCAAATCTACCGGGCATTTACAATCCTTGCTGGGCACCCTTATCACTCCGGGCATTGAGCTTGGATAGAGAACCGGAGCGCCCACTTTACATATGACCGAAGAAGCACAGGAGTCCCGGCGGGGACTGATTCTGATCAACACCGGTCCTGGCAAGGGCAAAACCACTGCGGCGATGGGCACCGCGCTGCGCGCCGTGGGCAATGGCATGCGAGTGCTGATGCTCCAGTTTTTGAAAGGCTCCTGGCACTACGGCGAGCTTGATGCCGTGGAAGCCTTCGGTGGCCAGTGGGTCATGAAGCAGATGGGCCGCGGATTTGTGAAAATCGGCGGCGCGGAATCGGACCCCGAAGACATCCGGATGGTCGAAGAGGCGTGGCTCGAGGCTCGGCAGGCCATTCTCTCGGGCGAATGGGACATGGTGGTGCTGGATGAAATCAACTATGCCATCAGCTACGGCATGCTCGACCCGGCCAAGGTGGTGGAGACGCTCCTTGAGCGCCCGCCTATGGTGCATGTGATCCTCACCGGACGCAACGCTCATCCCTCCCTGGTAGAGATTGCCGACACCGTGACCGAGATGCGGCAGGTCAAGCATGCCTATGAAAAAGGCGTGCTCGCCCAGCGTGGCATCGAATACTAGTACCAGCGGTTGACACAGGTTTTCGCAAAGAGCGGCGCTATGGCGGCCGCGCAGGCAGAAAAGGAGATCGATGTCCTGGTTTCGTCGCGAAGAAAGCAAGATTGAGAGCACCAGCGGGAATCGTGTCCGCACTGAAGGTCTATGGACCAAATGCGATGGCTGCAGCCAGATCATCTGGAAGGCGGATCTTGATGCCAATCTGCAGGTATGCCCGAAGTGCGGTTTCCATTTCAAGATGGGTGCCCGCGCGCGCATTGATTCGTTGCTCGACCCCGGCTATGAGCTGGTGGATGGAGACCTGCGCTCGACCGATCCGCTGAAGTTTGTCGACCTCAAGCCCTATGCCGCCCGTCTCAAGAAGGCGCAGCAGGATACCGAGCTGAACGACGCCATCGTGAATGCCACCGGAATGCTGGGTCCGCATCGCGTGGTGGTGAGCGCTATGGAATTCAGCTTTATCGGCGGCAGCATGGGCGCCGTGGTGGGCGAGACGATTGCGCGCGCCGTGGATCGCGCCCACGATGCGCGGCAGCCGCTCATCGTGATTTCAGCATCGGGCGGCGCTCGCATGATGGAAGGCATCGTGAGCCTGATGCAGATGGCGAAGATTTCCGCCGCGCTGGCACGCCTGGATGAAGCAGGTATTCCGTTTATTTCATTGATGACCGACCCGACCACCGGCGGCGTCACCGCGAGCTTTGCCATGCTCGGCGACTTGAACATTGCCGAGCCGAACGCGCTTATCGGCTTCGCTGGCCAGCGAGTGATCGAGCAGACCATCCGGCAGAAGCTGCCTGAAGGGTTTCAGCGTTCCGAGTTCTTGCTGCAGCATGGATTCCTCGACGCCATTGTGAAGCGCGGCGAGATGAAGGATTACCTGATTCGGGCGCTCGACTTCATGCAGGTGCGGTAAAGACCCGCGTATCGGGTTTGCCGCTCGGTTTATTTGATGGCGACCAGCCTTTCTGCGCGGATAGCGGCTTGGCCCTGTCCGCGCAAAAAGTGGCTGTCTTTGAATCGCCTGGCCCCACTAAACGGCTGGCTTATTCGGTCTCTGCCGGCTTGCTCATTTCCAGCTTCTTCTCGAGCGCTTCCGCTCTCGATTTGGCCTTGTCATAGGCAACATAGTCCGAGATCATGTGGGCCATCTTTGACGACAGCTCCGCGTTGGCCCGGGCATACTCCTGGTACTGGGGAAATTGAATGTGAGCCCGGTTGTCTGAGAGGTGCTGGATGGTCGTGGTGAGCACGTCCGCCATCTCCCGCAATACTGGGTCAATCTGCTGGATCGCCTCCTGCTGCCACGGCGAACCGTCTTCCTGCATGTCGGTCAATTGCTGATGCAGTTTACCGAGTTTGTTGACGTTCTCTCGAATCCGGTCCAACTGCTGGGCATGCGTCTGCCAACTGAGCTTGGAGTGCGTGAATGATTCCAGCTCCGTGGCATCGCGCTCTGCCTGTATCGCATAAGTTTGCGCCTCGCGCAAAAGCTGCGAGATTTGTGCCGAGTCCTGCGTTTGAGCTGCTGCATAAGACGATCCCGCCATCCACATGAGGAGAGCAACGCTGGCAAGGGTCAGAATTGATATCCATCTGGATTTCATGTTTCCCCCTTTGGGCCGGGGTAGTGAGCATCCGGCATTCTCAGTGTGAGTCTGGCTTTTTCAATTTCTCTGTGATGTGAGTCACCGGACGGTTTATCGGGTTCTCTCGGGCAAGCGGCTTACCTTCGGGTTCAAAATCAGCAAAAAAAGCCCCTCCTGGGAGGGGCTTTCGGAGAGACGACAGTCCGCTGATAGTTGCTAGTGATCGTGGCCCGGACCATGGCCATGTCCACGAGGCGGGGGCGAGGAACGATGGCCGTTCCAGCGATCGCCATGGCCGCTATATTCCGCGTTTCCATGGAAGCGCCGGTCGGGATGCCACCGACCGCGCTCGCCGCGCCGCGGCAGACGGCCTCGATAGCCGCGTCTTGGATCGAAGCGCTCATCGACATAGCCATGAAACTCACGCGGCCCATGAAACCACGGACCGGCGCCGATGAAGAAGCCGTTGGGGAACCATGCGGGACCGTAGTAGCCATAAGGCGCGCAGTTGTAAGGGGCGTAAGGGAAATACCCATAGGGGCAGACAGGTTGAGGACCAATATTTACCGAGAAGGAGACCTGTGCAGCCTGGGAGCGGGGAGCGGCTATCAGAATAGCCGCGACGGTGACGGCGAGAAACAGACCTTTGAGCTTGTGCATGACTGCTCCTTTCTTGCTGGAATGCCGTCAGCAATGATTGCTTAGACGGTGCCGCAGAGTGCCGAGTTGCCGCAAAGCGGCACAGGATGAGAACCAGCGCGCACGGATGCGCAGAATCATGCACTTAACGGCCAGGCAGCGCTAACCCACCAGCAGGGCGGCTGCCAGCGCGCACAAGAGCGCCACCGGCATCAGAAGCAGGCCCGCGCGCAGAAACTTGCCTCCACTGATCTCCAGCCCTTCTTTGCGCAGGGCAATCAACCAGAGGATGGTCGCCAGCGACCCCGTCACGGAAAGATTTGGCCCGAGATCGACGCCGATCAGCACAGCCCGGCGCAGGGTGCCCGGAACCGGAAGACCATGCAGCGTGGCTCCTGCAATGAGGCCGAGCGGCAGATTGTTGACCAGATTCGTGCCAAAGCCGGTGATCGCTCCCACCGCCAGCGCTCCATAAGCAGCGGGCCACTGCATGGCCGCCTTGAGCGCGTGATGCAGCATGTCCAGCGCTCCGGCCTGCTCGACCGCTGCCACCAGAATGAAGAGCGCAGCCACCAGCGGCAGCACGCTCCATGAGATTTCGCGGAGCAGCGGCAGCGGGCTTTCGCGCTCACGCAGCAGAACCGCCGCGAAAACGGCCAGCGCTGCCAGGCAGGTGGGCAGGCCGAGGTTCCAGCGCAGCGCCGACGCCATGAGCAGCGTGATGGCGACCAATCCCATGCCTGCCAGCACCCACTTGCCTGCCATGGGCAGCGGCTCCACGGCGTCGTGCCCGTTGCATGGGTCGCGCAGTTCGCGGCGGAAGTAAAACCGCATGAGCAGATACGTCACCACCACCGATACAAAAGAGGGCAGCAGAAACATCACCAGCCATTGGCCCAGCGGCGGCATGCCCTGATGAAAGACCACCAGGTTGGCCGGATTGGAGATGGGCAGCACAAAGCTGGCGGCATTGGCGATCAGCGCGCAGGCAAACAGGCATGGCAGCGGATTGGCCCTGGCGCGCTTCACCGCCGCAAAGACGGCCGGCGTGAGCACCACCGCCGTGGCATCGTTGGAGAGAAAGACCGTCACCACCGTGCCGGTGAGGTAGATCAGCGTGAAGAGCCGCGCGGGCGAGCCATTGCCGTGACGCACCGCCTGCGCTGCCAGCCAGTCAAAGACGCCGAAGCGCTTGCCCATCTCTGCCAGCAGCATCATGCCGGTCAGGAAGAGATACACATCGAGGCCCTTGGCCACGGCATGGGCCGCCAGTGACGGCGGAATCAGCCGCAGCACCAGCAGCAGAATGGCTCCGGCGCCGGTCCAGACGTATTCAGGAATGCCACGCGGGCGCACGAGCATGAGCGCGATGCTGGCGGCAGCAATCATCCAGATAAAAATATGCGGCATCGGTCGAAGTCTATCCTGATCAGGAACCTGCAGAGGTGAGATGCGCCTCAGCGCTGGCAGCGCGGGCAATAGTGCGTGCCGCGCCCGGCGTGAACCATCTTGCGAATCTCGGCCGCGCAGGCGCGGCATGGCTCGCCTGCGCGGTCATAGACGCGATGCTCCAGTTGAAAGAATCCGCGCACGCCGTCGGCATCCACATAATCTGAAACAGAAGAGCCACCCAGCTCGATGGCCTTCCGCAGCACCTGCTGCAGGGCCGCATGCAGCTTGAGCAGACGCTCGCGCGAGAGGCTGCCCGCAATGCGCGTGGGACGAATGCCGGCCCAGTAGAGACTCTCATCCGCATAAATGTTGCCGACGCCATGCAGCAGCTTCTGGTTGAGCAGCGCGGCCTTGATGGAGAGCTTGCGTCCGCGAAAGAGCGCGGCAAAATCCTCTGGGCTGATATGCAGCGGCTCGCTGCCCGGCCCACTGAAGGGCTGGGCGCGTGCGCCGGAGTGCAGGCCCATGCGGCCGAAGCGGCGCGCATCCACAAAGCGCAACTCATGGCCCGAGCTAAGCGAAAGCCGCCCATGCGTGTGCGGCGGCACCGGCACCGAAGCTGCGGAGTAAAGCAGCCGGCCTGTCATGCCGAGGTGGACGATCCACTGATGATCGGCCGGTTCGGCCTTGCCCTTGGGCGGCCGCGGCGTCTCGAGATCAAACACAATGTGCTTGCCCACGCGATGCACGCGGGCAATCCGCTGGCCGGTGAGCACGGCAGCCATCGTGTCCGGATCAGTCTTGAAGGGCTCGCGGGCGCGGCTGAACTCCGCCGCCAGAATGCGCTGGCCGTGGGCGCGCTCGTGGACACCCTGGGCTACGGTTTCGACCTCAGGTAGTTCGGGCATGGATGCTTTCAGTTTCTCATTGCGGCGGTCGCAGCGGGCGGAGACCGCCAGAGGCAGCAAGAACGGTCCGGTGAGGCCATCCTTCCGCTTTCTCTTCCCCCCGACTAGGGCGTCCATATATCATGGAGATTCGGGAGGGGCTTCGCCTCGCCTTCGGCACAATCTGCCTTCGATCTTCCCCGTGCATCGCGAACGAGCTCTGGTGAGACCCGCGCAGACGTGTGTGCCGCAATGCCAATGCAGGAAAGACCGGGTCGAGACAGCAAAATGCGAGCAAAATCCGCGGTAGTCGTAGGCGCCCAGTGGGGCGATGAAGGCAAAGGCAAGATTGTCGACGTGCTCTCGGAGCGCTTCAAGGTCGTCGCCCGTTATGCGGGCGGCCACAACGCCGGACACACCGTCATCATTGGCGGCCAGAAGTTCATTCTGCAACTGGTGCCCTGCGGCGTGCTGCGCCCCGATTGCCGGGCGGTGATCGGCAATGGCGTGGTGCTTGATCCGCTGGCGTTTTTGAAGGAAGTGGCCAAGCTGCGCGACCTGAAGGTCAATGTGGATGAGCAGTTGCGCATCTCCAACCGGGCGCAGGTCATTCTGCCCTACCACCGCATGATTGAGCTGGCGCAGGAGAGCGCGCCCGGCCGCAAGAAGATCGGCACCACCAGCCGCGGCATCGGGCCGGCCTATGAAGACAAGATGGCCCGCAACGGCCTGCGCGTGGTCGATCTGCTGAATCGCGATCTGCTCAAGACGCACATTGAGAATGCCTGCGGTGAAAAGAACGCCATCGCCCATGCGCTGTTTGGCACCGAACCGCTTGACCCGGCGCAGATGTATGAGGAGTACGCCAAGGCCGCCGAAGAGATTCGCCCGTTTGTGACCGACACCGGCGCGCTGCTCAACCAGGCGCTGCGCGACGGCCAGAGCGTAATGTTTGAGGGCGCTCAGGGCACCATGCTCGACATCGACCACGGCACCTATCCCTACGTCACCTCGTCTTCGGCCACGGCTGGCGGCGCGTCCATCGGCACCGGCGTTGGCCCCACGGCCATCGGCACCGTGATCGGTGTGACCAAGGCGTACGTGACCCGCGTGGGCGAAGGCCCGTTCCCGACCGAGCTGCACGATGCGGCCGGCGAAGAGCTGCGCAAGCGCGGCATGGAATTCGGCGCGGTCACCGGCCGTCCGCGGCGTTGCGGCTGGATGGATCTGCCGCTGCTGCGCTACTCCAACCAGGTGAACGGCACCGAGTGGCTGGTGGTGACCAAGCTGGACGTGCTCGACACGCTCGCCGAGATTCCCGTATGCACCGGCTATGAGATTGACGGCCAAAAGACCGATACGATGCCAGCCGACGTGCGCGGCATCGAGTCGATTCGTCCGGTCTATACCAAATTGAAGGGCTGGCAGCAGTCCACCGAAGGCATTCGGAGCTTTGACGAGCTGCCGCAGGCCGCGCGCGAATACCTGCGCTTCCTTGAGGCCGAGTCCGGTGCCCGCATCGGCATGGTTTCGACCGGGCCGGATCGCGACCAGACCATGTACCTGCCGGAATTCAGCGAAGCGCTGGCGGCCTTTCAAAGCGCGTGATTGCAGAAAAGAGTTAGAGATATGACGACTTCACACCAGCGCCCCATCAGTTTTCTCGTTCGCATGAAGTTTGCTGAAGAGGATCGCAGCGAGATTCAGGCCATGCTGGCTCCGCTGACCGAGGGCTCGCGCAAGGAAGACGGCTGCCTGACCTACGTTCCTCACTGGGTCGAGGGCGAGTCGGCCACGCTTGTGATCTATGAGCAGTACCGCGACAGCGCGGCGCTGGAGGCGCACCGCGCCTCGGCCCACTTTCAGCAATATGCCGTGAGCGGGCTTTACCAGAAGATGCGCGAGCGCAGCGTCGAAGACCTGATCGCCGCCGCCTGATTTCCTTCCATTCCTCGCTCCTGCCGGGCCTGAAATCAGCGGCCCGGCGGGAGCTCTGCGCCCGGCTGCATGTTCGCCAATATGAACATAGCGTGAAGGCCAAACCCCGCATGCAGAGCTGTTCCCCGCGCCGGTCGAGCGCGATTCCACGCCGTTGAAACGGGAAACTCGCTGCTTGCATTTTTGTCTTTGACTAAGACTGCCGGCGGGCATAGTATCCAACTCGCCATGCGCCGCTTTTTGCCGAAGCTCCAGGGGCAGTCATACTGCTCCCTGCAGGCAGGAACCCTGTTGTTGCTGTGTCTGCTGTTCTCCTCGGGTCACTCCTCGGCCCTGACGCATACCCACTCGCCCCGATTGCACCGCGAAATCGAGCACCTGGAAGAGCAGTATCGCCAGGCCATGCTGACCGGGAACATCTCCACCATGGACCACATGCTGGCCGACGATTATGTGGGCATCGAACCCGATGGCATGATCGAGAGCAAGAACCAGACCCTGGCCATGTGGCGGAATCACATCATGCGCTTTCAGGCGCTGGACCTCAGCGACCTGCATGTGCGGATTTATGGCGACACGGCCGTCGTGACCTCAAAGGCGCACGTCGAGGGCGTAGGCCCACGGGGCAGCATGGATGGCGAGTACCGCTACACGCGCGTCTACCATCGCAAGGCGGGGCAATGGCAGATCGTGAGCTTTGAGGCCAACCGCATCCGCCCCAGACGCGCTGCCTCGCGGGCGTGAACGCAGGCAATTTGCCCTGTTTTCAGTGCGATAACAGCACCTCAGGGCACCGTGGCAAGAAGCACACCATAGCAAAGACGCCCCGCTACCTGCTAATCTAATCAAGCCTCATGGCGAAGTTTGGAGGTGTATTCGATTGGCAGAAGTTCGCTTACAAGAAGGCGAACCACTCGAGAACGCGCTGCGCCGCTTCAAGCGCAAGGTTCAGCAAGAGGACATCATCAAGGAAGTCAAGCGTCACTCTTTCTATCTGAAACCTGGCGAAAAGCGTCGCGTGAAGGAAGCTCTCGCGCGGAAACGGAATCGTAAGAAGGCTCGTAAGGAACAGGACTAGTCCTTACCCTCTAAGAAATCTGGCTGGCCTGCTGCCCGCGATGGAAGCAGGCCGGCCAGTCAAGATTTTCCTTGTTGTGGTTGGCATCCTCTGCCAACAGAAGCAGTATTGGCCGCACTTCAGCGGCAGGGCCCCATTCGCGAAATCAGATATCCGAGTCATCCCGGTAAGGCACAGGTGCATTTGCCGCCGGGCGAAAGCAAGGATTCCCCATGGAGTTCGTCGATAAAGTCCTAAAATGCGTTGATTGCGGCAATGACTTTGTTTTTACCGCGGGCGAGCAGCTTTTCTTTCAAGATAAGCAGTTCAAGAACGATCCCAAACGCTGCAAGCAATGCAAGAGCAAGCGCTCACGCTCCAGCGGAGGCGTGCGGTCTGAGACGCGCACGACCTGCTCGGAATGTGGCACCGAAACCACCGTCCCCTTCAAGCCGACACAGGGCCGCCCAGTGCTCTGCCGGCAATGCTTTCAGGGCAAGCGCGCTACCCCGGGAGGTACAGCCACGGTTGCGCCTCCGGCAGCAGACTAGCCGACTCTCTTTTCTGCATCCAAGTTGATTTTGCAGGCCGTGGAAACTCCCCGGGACGCTTTTGCGTTTTCGGGGAGTCCCATGGTTTGCGGATCATTGTGCCTACAGGGAAGAGCGGGGTTAGCCAATGCGAAAGCTTGCCAAATGGATCGACGATCACAGCCTGCTGCTTGCGTTTGTTTTTTTGTTTCTGCTTTGCCTTATCTGCCAGATCATCTCTGGCACGGACCAGTACAACCAGAATCAGTCGATGCAAGGCCTGCATACCGTGAGCCGGATGCAGTATCTGGCGACGGGCAACTTTCTCGATGGCATGTTTTCGAACTGGCAGGCTGCCGTTCTGCAGCTTGGCACTCTGATTGTCTTCGCCGTCTTTCTCAAGACTCGCGGAGCGGCCCACTCGCTGCGGCCCGGCGGACAAAGAAAGTCAAAGACGGAGGGCAAGAAGCATCGCGGCAAAAAGCAGAGAAGCTGGCTTTACCGCAATTCGCTCTCGCTGGCCTTTGCCCTGCTGTTCGGAGCCTTCTTTGGCCTGCACCTGGTCACGGCTTCGTCTGCCAACAACGAACAGCGGGCGCTCATGCATCAGCCGCCTATCGGCCTGGGAGCGTTTGCCGTCTCCTCAACCTTCTGGTTTGAGACCACGCAGACCTGGGAGGCCGAGTTCATGGCGATAGGGCTCTACATCTTCCTGAGCATCTATCTGCGGCAGGAAGGCTCGCCGGAATCGAAGCCGGTAGATGCCGGCGACAACGACACCGGCGAGACAAACAAATAGAAATCGCCGCTGCAAGGGCAGCGGCGACTGTATGTCTCGACTTCCAGGTTACTCTTCGCGGCTGGCAGCTACCACCCGCTTTGTGGCCGCGCCCTTGGCCGGAGCCTTGCGGCTGTTGGCAGCCGCAGCATCGGCAGCCTTCTGCTTCTTGTCTTCATGGCTGACGAGCAGGGCCTCAAGCTGGCGAATCAGCTCGGTGGTATTCATGGGCTTGACCAGCATCTGGTCCATGCCGGCTTCGCGCCACTCGGAACCCGGCAGCGGAAAGGCGGTCAGCATAGCTACGGCCGGCTGATAGTCCGCTGCCTTGGCGGCCTTGACCACTTCGAGCCCGGCGCTCTCGTTTTCCATCCGCATGTCGGTGATGACCATGTGGTACTGATGATTGCGGATGCGGGATTTGGCTTCGCGCGCCGAGGCGGCGGTCTCCACCTCAAAGCCGCTGATCTCCAGCACCGCCTTGAGCGTCAACAGGATCGCCAATTCGTCATCCACCAGAAGAATTCGTCGCTTCATTTATTCCACTCCCGTTCCCACGGTTCTCACTGTCCATTCCTCAATCCAGGCCTGCGCATGGCGCAGAGCGACTGAAAGAGGCGGGACCCGTTCGCTTCCCGGTGATGACGTTAACAACGCCGCAGTCTACCACGGGAGGCGTGACAACCGCCCCTCTGCGGCCGAGCGATGAGGCGCTGCATACTCTGAATTTATCACTGCCGGGGGGCCGTATGCAGGCATCCGTAGTGGTAAGGGAGACCCCAAACAATGCCACTCCCGCTGATATACTGTGTAGGGATGGAGTGCGACTGCGCTCCGCAACCGGAGGATACCCATCGATAAGCGTTCGGCCAAACAGTTTATACGCACCAACGAGAGAATTCGCGCGCGCGAAGTGCGCGTCATTGACGAGAACGGCGAACAGATCGGCGTGATGCCGCCGTTTGAAGCGCTCAAGATAGCCCGCGAGCGCAGCCTGGATCTCGTAGAGATCTCGCCCAACGCGACACCGCCCGTCTGCCGCATTCAGGACTACGGCAAGTTCCTTTATGAGAAGGACAAGAGCGACCGCGCGACCCGCAAGAAGCAGAAGATCATCACCATCAAGGAAGTGAAGTTCTCCGTCACGGTGGATGAGCATGACTACCAGACGAAGAAGAACCAGGCCGTCCGCTTTTTGAACGAAGGCGACAAGGTGAAGGCTTCCCTGCGCTTCAAGGGCCGCCAGATGGCGCACCGCGATCTGGGCTACAACATCATCAACCGGCTGATTCAGGACATAGGCGATGCCGGTACGGTGGAGTTCATGCCGCGCATGGAAGGCACCACGCTGCATGCGATTCTGGCGCCGACCAAGAAGCTGGAGCCGAAGAAGCCCGCGGCGCCCAAGCCGGCAGCCGAGGAAGCGGCCGCGCAGTAAGTTTCATCGCAAGTCAGACGGCAAAGCCCGGGAATCTTCCCGGGCTTTTGGCTTTGGGGTGCATTGCAGGCGCGCTTATTCGCCTTCAAGAGGCAGAAAGAACTGCATGCCCTGCACCGGCTCCGCGAGGCGCTTGAGCAGCATCTGCAGATCGCGGTTGTTGTTCACAAAGTCGATCTCGCTGGTGTTGACCACGAGCAGGTCGCTGGCCGAGTAGTGAAAGAAGAAGTGCTCATAGGCCTCGACCACCTGCTCAATATAAGCGTCGCTGATCGCCCGCTCGCCCGGCACGCCCTTGCGGCGCAGCCGCTGCTTGAGCACCTCGGGCGTAGCCTGAAGATAAACGACCAGATCAGGCGTGGGAATGCTGGCGCGGAGCATCTGGTAGTAGTGCCGGTAAAGATCCAGTTCGGCATCGCTGAGGTTGAGGTAGGCAAAGAGCTTGTCTTTCTCAAAGAGATAATCGGCCACGACCGGCGTGCTGAAATCAGTCAGCTCGCTCATCTGCGCGTGGCGCTCCTTGAGAAACCACATCTGCGTGGCAAAGGCCATGCCGGATTGCGCCTGATAGAAGCGGTCAAGAAAAGGATTGTCCTCAGGCTCGGTGATGCGGCGCGCCTGCATCCTTTCGGCAAGAATGGCGGCGAGGCTCGACTTGCCGACCCGCAGCGGCCCCTCGACGGCGACAAAGCGCGGCGCTTCAAAGAGATTTGCCATTCGGTATCAAGATACCGCATCGGGCTATGATGAAGGCAGGTCCCGTGAGAACAATGCGCTTCCTCTCCGCTGCTGTGCTTTGCCTCTGCGCGCTGGCTCTTGCCGGCTGCCGTCCCTCGCTGACGCCCTCAAAACCGCTGAGCGAACTCACTCCGCGGGAGCTGCGCGGACACCAGGTCTATCAGGCCGAGTGCGCGCGCTGCCACTATGCCAACAGCCAGGACGGACTGCGCGGGCCGGGACTCGAAGGCGTCTTTCGCAAGAAGTATCTGGCCAGCGGCCTGCCGGCGAACGATCATAACGTGGAGCAGTCGATCCTGTATGGCCGCAACATGATGCCGAGCTTTGGCAATGATCTGAGCCAGCAGCAGCTCGACGACCTGATGGCGTATCTGCATACGCTCTGAGCCGGAAGAGCAACCCCACGCAAGCCAACGGAAGGCATGCATCCGCCCCATCGGGGAAGACCTGACTATAGGGCCTGATGGGATACCGTGGCTGTTACGGAATCGGGATAGCTATTCCTGGGCGGCGATGGCGTCAACGATGCGGTCCATGACGGCGCGCTCTTCATAGCTGCCGGGGTGGTGCGCGTTGCAGAGAATGGAGAAGACCAGCGTGCGTCCACTGCGGGTTCTGACGTAGCCGCTGAGGGAGTTCACCTCAGACAGCGTGCCGGTCTTGGCGTCGACGCGGTTGCGCATGCCGGGCGAGACAAAGCGGTCAGAGAGTGTGCCATCGACGCCTCCCACCGGCAGCGACTCGCGATAGAGCTTGCCCCACGGCTGATGCGCGGCATAGGCCAGCATGGTGGTGAGTGCGCGCGGCGTCACTACATCCTGATGCGACATGCCGGAGCCATCGTAGAAGAAAAAGTCGCCGGGCTTGACGCCGGCATCCTCGGCAAACTGGCGGATCACCCGCGCTCCCTCAGCAAAGCTGCCCTCGCCGGCCTCATAGCGGCCCAGGTCGCGCAGGTAAAGCTCGGCATGCAGATTCTGGCTGACCTTGAGAGTCACCTCCACATCCTGCGCGAGCGTGGCGTGCGAGAGCCAGGAGGCGAGCACATGCATGTTGCCGGATGGAGGCCCGAGCACGGTGTCTGGAATGCGATGCAGCGGAATGGGCAGCTCGCTCTCGGTGCGGAAGTGCGTCGTGTCAGTGGAGAGCTGATGCTCGGCGCGCGCCATGCCGTCGATCTGCACGCCGCGCTCACGGAGCAGATCGGCGAAGGTCTGCGCGGCGTATTGCGCGGGATCACCAATGGCGAGTGCAACGTGGAGTCCGTGGGCGTCAATGTTGCCGAAGACGCGCACGGTGTGCGAGCCGAGCCTGCGGTCGATGCCGGCGTAGCTTCTGGTTGCGCGCGTGAGATTGGACTCATTGTTGAGGTAGTAGTAGGGCGTGGGCGGGTTCCATTCGGCGAGCTCAGTGCCGGTGGGCGTGACCAGCTTTTCAGGATGCGCGCCCGGTTCGTTGGGCAGTTGGGCGGCTTCCTGCTGGGGCACGATGTTCAGATAGGCCACATTGTCATTAAGTGTGAGCGCGGAGATGGGCGCGCCGTAATCCCAGGTGAGGTCGTCTTGCGCCCAGCCGGCGCCGTAGGGCTGCCAGGTGAACCAGGTGTCGTTGCCGATGATGTCGCCCTCAATGCGATGAATGCCGTCTTTGACGACCTCGTCCGCCATCTGTTCCAGGGCGGCGAGCGTGTCGGAGGCGCGCTCTGTGTGGCCGCCATAAGGGTAGACGCGGCCGGAAAGCGTGGGATCTCCGGAACCGAGCAGGATGAGGTCGCCGTGGAGCGTGCCTTTGGCGTCCACCTGGCCGGAGGTGACCACCTGCGTGCGCCAGCGGGCATCGGGACTCATGAGGCCGAGCACAGCGGCGGTGGTGAAGAGCTTGGCGTTCGAGGCCGGGTGAAAGAGCTGCGCGTTGTTGAGGCTGTAGACGGGCGCGCCCGCAAGCGTGGTGACATTGATGCCCCAGTGCGCCTGCCGCACGCCGGGCGCGAGCAGCATGCGGTGAATGCTGTAGGGCAGCGAGGCGTGATAGACATGCGGGCGGCGGTGCGCCACCGGGCCGCGATGAATGCGGGCGTGCGCGGCGGCTCCTGACAAGAGCACAAAGACGGCAGCCACAGCGCCGGAGAAGAGGCGGCGGCGCGTGGAAGAGGCAGCAAACGTGGCGTGAGACATCCTGAGGCGGAGTGTAGCATCGTGAGCAGGATGGCATTCCGAAAACGTGGGCAATTTGAATGGCCGCTGCGCACGCGCACGCTCGCGCTTGGGGCGCGGACGCTGGTGATGGGCGTGCTGAATGTGACTCCGGACTCGTTCTCAGACGGGGGTCTCTTTCTGGATACCGCCCGCGCGGTGGACCAGGGATTGCGCATGCTCGAAGCGGGCGCGGCGATGGTGGATGTGGGCGGCGAATCGACGCGGCCCGGCTCGCACCGCACGGTGAGCGCACAGGAAGAGCAGGACCGCGTGCTGCCGGTGATCGAGGCGATGCGGAAGGCACGGCCCGATGCGGTGATCTCGATCGATACCTACAAGGCCGCGACGGCGGCGGCGTGCCTGCGCGCGGGCGCGGAGATTGTGAATGACGTCAGCGGCTTCTTATGGGATGAAGCAATGCCCGCGCTGTGCGCGGCCGGGGCGTGCGGCGTGGTGCTGATGCACACGCGCGGCACTCCCAACGAGTGGCGCGGCCTGCCGAAGCTGGAAGGGGATGAGGTGCTGCCGCTGGTTCGGGATGGGTTGCGGGAGCGGCTGGCGGCAGCCATGCAGGCGGGCGTGGCGGCGGAGCGCGTGGCGCTGGACCCCGGCTACGGATTTGGGAAGGTGCTGGGGGAGAACTATTCGCTGCTGGCCGGACAGGATGCTCTGCTGGAGCTGGGGCGGCCGCTGCTGGTGGGGGTTTCGCGGAAGTCGTTTTTGCGCAAAACGCTGGAGCGCGAGCTGGCGCACCTGCTGCGGGAGCCGGACGATGATCTCACGACCGCGACGATGGCGGCCTGCACGGCAGCGGTGCTGGGCGGCGCGCATATCGTGCGGGTACACGATGTGGCTCCGGCGTTAGCGGCGGTGGCGATTGCGGATGAGGTGTTGCGGGCGGGGTGAGGATCGCGGGAGGCTCCGCCGAACTGGAGAAACTTTCGTTTTGCCTGTGGGGAGATTTTCGAGACGGAATGGCTGGAACAGGGTGGACCGGAGGGCCGAAACCAGGCCTGGAAGCCCGAAAAAAAAATCGCCATTAACGTCTCAGAAGTGATTGAAAACAATTGGCTTAGCGGACATTAGGCTTGTAAGTCTTTTGTTTTCAACGACCTGCGGACGGTATACCTCATCGTAAAGAGTGCTTTATGGGGGAGGGATAGCCGGTTGGGAGCCGCACCTGTCCCCTTATTTTCAGGATAGCAATTTGAGGGGAAATTACCGGCAGGTTTGGGAAAGAAAAAAGGGCGCGATGGAATCGCGCCCTTTCTGGCTTGCTGATTGCTTTGCGCCGGGGGCGCGGGTGCTCGCCCTTCAGGCGGCGGGCTGGTTGGCGAGAGCGGCCTTGGCCTGCTCGGCCAGAGCGGTGAATCCGGCGGCGTCATTGGTGGCGATGTCAGAGAGGACCTTGCGGTCGAGCTCGATGCCGGCAACCTTGAGGCCGTGGACGAACTGCGAGTAGCTCATGCCGTTCAGCTTGGCGGCGGCGCCGATGCGGACGATCCAGAGGGAGCGGAACTGGCGCTTCTTCTGCTTGCGGCCGCTGTAGGCGAACTTGAGGCCGCGCTCGACGGCTTCCTGGGCTGCCTGGTAGAGCTTTGATTTTGTGAGGAAGTAGCCGCTTGCCCTTTTCAGGATTTTTTTGCGGCGGTCAGATCTTTTTGTCCCACGTTTTACGCGAGGCATAGTGTTTCTCCTTTGGTGTTGCGTTTCGCGGCTGGAGGCAGGGTGGCCTCTTCACTCGCGTCGAACCTGAATCTCTCGGCTGGATCACTGCGATCAAAGCCGGGGGCGCGATGGCCCTGAAGTCCTGCGTGGACCGATCAGGCGTAGGGAATCATGCGGGCTACCTTCGCGTGGTCGGCGTCCGAGACGTAGGCGGAAGCGGTGAGCTTGCGCTTGGTCTTGGTCTCCTTCGACGTGAGGATGTGGCGCATCTTGGACTGGCCCCGCTTGATTTTGCCGGTGCCGGTCTTTTTGAAGCGCTTGGCCGCGCCGCGGTGTGTCTTCATTTTGGGCATGGGTTTACCTGTGGTCTGCCGGTGGTTTGGCGACATTTGCCAGTATATGGGAGGACGGGGGGTTGAGGCAATCCGGGGAGTTGGCTGGAAGGCTTGTGTCTGCGAGAGATGGGGCTGAGTTTTGCTCTTGTTCCCCACTCAAGCAAAAGACGCTTGAGTGGGCCACCCGCCACCCGCCCGCCCATCTTTCTGCTATTTGCTGCGATCGACCGGGTAGCCTTGCCAGACGTATTCGAGGGCTTCGGGGAGGGTCTGGAGCTTGACGGCGTGGTCGACGTGGTGGGCGTTGCGGGCGAAGACGAACTGGTAGTGATACCCCTTGGCGGCGAGGACGCGGGCCATGTCCTCATTGGCGGCGACCCAGTCGTGCATGCCGTCGCGCATGAGGTTGGGGTTATAGAGGTCGCGGTCGCCGACCTCCATCCAGATGCGGATGGGTTTGCGCGGGCTGCCGGGGATGAGGCGGGTGTGGAGATCCCATGCGCCGCCAGGCATTTTGGGGTTCCAGGGCCATTGCTGGTTGACGTAGGTGCCGGAGTAGCTGAGGACGCGGTGGTAGAGCTCGGGGTGGAACCAGGCCATGAGGAAGGCCGCGGCGGCGCCGGAGCTGCCGCCCATGGTGGCGCGTCCGTCGGGGTTGTGGGTGAGGCGCACGTGGCAGGTGCTCTCGACGCGGGGCAGCACCTCATGCTCGACGAACTCGGCGTAACGGCCGGAGACGGTGTCGTATTCGAGGCCGCGCTCGCTGCCCTGGGCGTCTCCGCCGCCGTTGGCGATGGAGATGGCGAGCATGACGGGCAGCCTGTGTTCGGCAATGAGGTTGTTGACGGCGGTGAAGAGCAGCGGGTCAGGCCCGTCGGCCCCGACGATGAAGGGCGCGCGATCGCCTGGGCGGTATTGGCTGGGCACGTAGACCTCGACGAGGCGTTGCCAGGGCGCGGGATGGCTGGTGGGAACGAGCAGGCGCGCGGGGTTGTGGGGGTCGGGCGTGCCGAAGGTTCCAGGCGTGCGCGTGATGCCGGGATAGTAGCGGCTGTGGGCCGAGGTCATGGTGAACCGGCAGACGCGGCCCTGCGGGACGGCGGGGTTCACGGTCATCTCGGGCGCGGCCGGGTGCGCAGGGCCGAGGACGAAGTTGCCGTCCTGCGTCGGCGAGGGGACCTGGCCATTGGGCAGATCTTTGGCGGGAACATTGCCGGGCGCGTGCGGATTGCGCGTGGGAACGGGCGTGTGCCGGGCGAGGGCGGGCAGTGCGGCGAAGAGAAGCAGGGTGGCGAAAACGCGGATCATGGCGAGTCCCTTGTACTACAGGGCAGCGTCCGCTGGCGAGCGGGGACGGGACGGTGGTCAGTCGTTAGTCCCCAGTTGTCAGTCCTCAGTTGTCAGTGGTCCGTCACGGAATACGCCAGTCGCGGCCTGGTTTTCTCCCGGGTCCGAACGGACGGACCCGGGCTGCTGCCCTGCGGGGAAGGCAAGCCGGAGAACTGCGAGCATTGCGGGAAAGCCCATGGAAAAGAGCGCGATGACATGGAAGGCTCCCTCGCGCTCGTTGGTCAGGTAGCGCAGGGCAAACCAGGCATAGAGCAGGACTGGCAAGGCCGCGAACCACGCGTCGAGGCGGGGATGGACCCGGCCATGGAAGTGGATGCCGGGGACGAAGGATTGTCCTCTCGGCGTGGCCAAGACAAGGCCGGCGATGAGATAGATGGTGAAGGTGGTCAGCAACCATCCGGCATAGTTTTGCAGGGGAACGCCAAAGTAGGGTCCGCCTTTCTCCCATATCCAGTTGCCGCCCCGGGCCATGCCGGGGTCCATGACGACATCCCACGCAGTGACGACCATAGCGGCCATGAGAGACTGCGCCGCCAGAAAGGGCAGGCGGCGGTGAGTGGCAGACGGGGCGGGCAGCAGCACCCGGGCCACGCACCACGAGGGATAAATCATCATGAACCAGGCGAGCGGAATGAGGACGGGCACGTAGCCCAGCTCAGCGCCCAGCATGTGGCTGTAGTGGTAGGGGCCGAAGATCCATCCGGTGGCGACGCCTGCTTCTTCAAACCCCCAGGAGATGGCAGCCGCGAGCGCAAAGAAGGTGGCGGCCCGCCGCCAGCCGAGGGTGGCCGCGGCATGCACGAGAGCAAAGCCGGTGAAGAGCAAGGTGAAGGGGACATTGCCGCAATCGGGCAGGTATATCCATGGCCGCACCACCATGACGCCGATCACATAGATCATCGCGAAAAACAGAGCACTCGCGGCTATGCGCATCGCCGGCCCCTCAAGATGGTCATGGGGAGCGAATGGCCGCGGGCGCGGCACGGATGGAGCGGGAAGGTCATGAACCCTCTTATAGCACCAGCCGGACGAAACGAGACTCAGGGGAGGAGGGCGGCGAGACTTTCGGCGCGGTCGCAATCGACGCGGAGCAGGGTGTCAGTGCGGGTCATGGCCATGAGGGCCTGCACACGCTCGCTGGTGCCGCAGAGGCGGATGAAGCCGTCGCGTTTCTCAAGATCGCGGTTGATGCGGACGAGGAAGCCAAGGCCGGTGCTGTCGAGGTAATCGACGCCGGCCATGTCAAAGACGATGTGACGGGGCGGGTTCGTGTCCAACTGCGCGTAGAGCTGCTCCATCAGCTGGTCGAGCGCCGGGCTCATGGTCATGGAGCCGGTCAGAGTGATGACGAGGAGTTCGTCCGAAGCACGATCCAACTGGAAGACGAGCGTCATGGCTTCACTTTATCGCAATGGCAGGCGGGTAACGTTACCGTTTTTCTATTTAAGACGTAACTTAGAGGCTACTTAGCTGGAGAGGCAATAGGGCCGGGATGGCCTCGATGCGGGCGACCGCCAGTTGAAAGGAGCCGTCAGGCGCGAGGGCGTAATGCTCGCGCACCTCAGCAGGAGCCGCTGCCCAGAGGGTGCGGATGGCCGCGATGCGCGGCTCAGGGGTGCCGATGCGGGCAACCCAGGAGGCGAACTCCAGAGGCAGACGCCACTCGTGGGTGACCTGCGCGGGGAGGCCGGCGGCGGCGAAGAGGGTGAGCCACTCCTGCGCGGAGTAGTTGCGGACGTGGGAGGGGTCGCGCAGCAGCTCGACGGCCTGAAGGTGAGTGTCAAAGAGAGGATCAGCGGAGCCCACCACGTCGATAAAGCAGACGCGTCCGGCGGGGCGCAGAACGCGGCGCACCTCGGCCAGCGCCTGCGGCACGTTGCGCCAGTGATGCGCGCTGTAGCGGCTGAGGACCCAGTCAAAGGACGCATCGGCAAAGGGAAGCTGCTCGGCGGAGGCCTGGCGGGTGGCGATGTTGCTCAGCGCGCGTTCGCGGGCCGCGGCCTGCACGGTTTCAAGCATGGTGGGGGTGAGATCGCAGGCGGTCACCTCGGCCGCAACGGGGGCGACGGCGAAGGAGACATGACCGGCTCCGCAACCGAGGTCGAGCACGTGCGCCTCCGGCGTAGAGGCGACGAGGGAGCGGAGCGCGGCGAGGTCTTCGCCCTGCGCGTGCACGGCGCTGGAGAGATAGGCGTTGGCACGGGGGCCGAAACTACGCTCGACGGATTCGGAGTGTGCGGGTGTGGAATCGCTGTGCATGAGAATGAATCCTTCCTGGTGGAATCATGTGGAACCGTGAAGAGCGGGTTAGGGACTCGGCTTCGGCGATTCCATCAGGGGCGCATGATGCGCAGGACCGGATGGCCGTGAAGATCCTGCAAGGGAAAGTAAACCAGATGCGTGGACGGATCGACCGAGACACTGTGCGCGTGTGGCATCTGGAGCGTGCCCAATTTTGCAAGTTGTGTGCCGGTGAGCTGAAAGACGGTGACCGTGCCGGACTCGGCCGCGACGTAAAGGCGCTGGAGGCCGGGGTCGAAGGCGAGCACATCCGGATCGTCTCCTACGGTGTGACGGGAGAGGACGGTGCGGCGCGTGAGATCGACGACGGCGAGCGAGTGATTGGCCTCGCCGGCGACAAATGCGAGATGCGAGGCGGGATCGAGCGCGATGCCGTGCGGGTCGGCAATGCCGGAGAGTGGCAGACGGTAGAGAATGTGGAGTGTGGAAGGATCAATGACCGCGAGCTGGTCGAGGTGATGAACCGCTACGAGAATGTGGCCGGAGTCCGCGTCATAAACGGTGTTGCCCGCGCCGCCCCCGAGCGGAATGGAGCGCAAAAGATGAAAAGGGTGGGTGTCAAAGACCGCATCAACGCCGCCATGCTCGTCTGAGACGAAGAGACGCTGCGTTCCGGGCGCGAAAGCGAGTCCGTCAGGATAGTTGACCGGGCCGGCGTGTGCCGCGATTTGCAACTTGTCTGCATTGAGGGCGAGCACCTGATGATCGCCCGTTGCGGATGCATAGACGCGATGCTGAGAAGGGACGCTGAGGACGCCATGTATGCGGGTGAATCCGCTGAGGTTTGCGAGGACGCGGCGCGATTTCACGTCGAAGATGACGAGATGGTCCGCATTCATGTGGGCGATGTAGAGCCTGCCGGTGGAGGGATCGAAGGTCTGGTAATCAAACCGCACAGGCGGTCCGGGCAGAGGAACATCGGCCACCCGATAAAGGGGAGGATGAGAGGTTTGGGCAGAAGCTGAGAGTGCGCTGACGGTCAGCAGGGCGACTCCAGACCATGCGAGCATGCTGCGAAGAATGGTTTTCAGAAGGACGGTCTTCATGTCACCTTTTCTTGAGCCGGCTCTTATCGGCCGGCGGCTTGCTGGTTCATTCTCTGCCGCGCTTGAGGGCGGATGCATCCGCTGCGCCTACCAGTTGCGGCGGCTTTGCTGACGCATGCGGGTGAGCTCGATACCGAGATAGATGAGGACGGCAATCATGAGGAGCAGCCAGATCCATTGCAGGGTGGGGATGCGACGAAAGAGCCATGCTCCGGGCGCGGAGAGACAGGCCACGAGCGCGGCGATGATGGCGATGCGCTTGCGCTGCGGATTCAACGGAGGGCCGGATGGGTTGCGCTGCAGACGGATTCCCATAACAGGAAAAGTGTACCGGTTGCGGCAAAGTGTCGCAGCGGGGCGGCCCGGGATCGGGCGCTTTTATACTGAATGGGAGCAGATTGCGCCGCTTTTTGCCGGCTGGAAAGGCCCGCGCGGCAAAAGAGGCGATACCTCGGGGCTGGGCGATGCGTCCAACGATATTGGTGCGCCCCTGCGTGGGCAGGAAGATGCCGCGCGGACCTTCTGCCGGCAAGCCCCAAAGATTTGCTCCCAAAGGAGACCTCGCATGAGCCGTCCTCGTCTGTTGCGCATTGGCACAGCCGCCCTGAGCGGATTGCTGGTGGTATTCGCCGCCGGATGCAACAAGCTGAGCCATTCTGCCGGCTTTGAGAAGGCCAGCGCGGTGGGCGGAAGCCTGAATGTGACGAGCTATGCGATGACGGGCCGGGTGCTGGGCAAAAGCGAGGTCACGCACCAGGTGATGATCGAGCAGGGTATGATTCCTGGATTCCTGCCGGCGACCGACGTGGTGTACACGCTCAAAGACAGCAAGGTCTTTGACAGGCTCAAGCCCGGCGACGAAATTAAGGGCGATGTGCTGGTTCCGGCGGATGGCAGCGCCCGGCACCTGACCGACATTGTGGTGACCTCGGAGCCGGCGCACGCGCTGACGATGGCGGAACTGCCGCCGCATCCGCTGCTGGTGGGCGAGAGTGTTCCGGGGATTCCGATGACGAACCAGAGCGGCAAGCCGACGGCGCTGACGGATTATCAAGGCAAGGCGGTGCTGATCACGTTTGTGGATTCGCAATGCAAGGAAGACTGCCCGGTGATCACACATCTGTTTGCGCAGATCAACGGATTGCTGAAGAAGAATCCGGCGGCGTGGGAGCATAGCCACCTGATCACGATCAGCATTGACCCCGTACATGACACGCCGCCGGTACTGCGGCGCTATGGACTCGAGTACTTGAACGGGAAACCATCAGGCTTTGCACACTGGGAGTTTGTGGACCTGACGCCCACGGACCTGAAGCGGCTGGCCACGGACTTCAATGTGTCGTATGAGCAGACGAGCGACGACATTGAGCACACCATGGACATCACGCTGATTGGGCCGGACAACAGGGTGGTGCGGTCATGGAGCGGCGACGACTGGAATGCGAAGAAGATTGCGGCTGCGGTGGCGGCATCCGCGACGGGGCAGCCGCAGCCAGCGGAAAATGGCGGCGGAAAAGCAACCGCCTAATCCAGGAAGAGAGAACGCGCAGGCGCGGCCCGGTCAGAAGAAACTAGTCTGGCTGGGCCGCGCTTTTGCTTTGGAGATGATGGTACTGCTGCATTTCACGCGCGGCCTGCTGGGGCTGTGAGGCTTTGCGATAAGCCTGCGCAAGGTCGTAGTGAATCTGGCTGTTGGCTGCGTCCAGTTTCTCTGCGCTCCGCAGACTGGCGATGGCTTTCGCGGTGTCGCCTTGCGCGAGTTGAACGCGGCCGAGGTTGGCATAAGCCGCCGCGTCATTGGGATCAAGCAAGAGTGCGATGCCAAGCTCCTGAGCGGCCTGATGCTGGTTGCCAGTAGCGGCCCAGGCTTCGCCGAGGGTGCGATGCACATCCTCAGAGCGGGGCAACTGTAGCGCGAGACTCTTGAGCAGCGCGAGAGCTGGCTGCGGCTTGCCGGTCTTGAGCAGGCAGACGGCGTACACGTAGGCGACCTGATTGGAGACAGGATTGGGAAGCGCAACCGGCTCAAGAGCGGCGGCGGCTTTGGCATAATCGCCCGTCATGTAAAGGCTGATGCCGAGGGCGGCGCGCAGGCTCTTGTCCTCAGGATGGTGCTGCATGTAGCGGGTGAGGGGATCGACGGCCTGCGAAAACTGGCCAGCGGCGAAGGCAGCGCGGCCGATGTTCTCGTCGAGGCCTGGCATGGCGGGGTCCCAGGCGGCGGCACCTTCAAAGTCAGCGAGCGCCCCGAGCGCGTCGCCCTGCGCGCCGGCGAGCGCCCCGAGATTGTTGTAGCTGTTGGCGACGGCCGAGGCGATGTGTTGCTGGAACTGGGTGGCGGCTTGCGCGGCGGCCTGCTGCTCTTTGGTGATGGTGTGACGGGTCTTCTCCTGCGGCAGCGCGGCGGTGCTGGAGCTGTTGGCCGGAGCCGTGGCGGAGTTCTGGTCATAGTAGCTGGCCAACTGCTGGCGCGAGCGGGTGATGTCCTGCTGCATCATGGCCTGCGCGATCTGCAACTCCTTTTGCCCGGCGCTGGTCTGGCCGGACTGCGCGAGCAGTCGGCCGAGAAGATAGTGCGCCTTTTGCAACTGGCTCTTGTTTTGGGGCGAGTTCGGCATGCCGGCAATGGCGCGGCGGAGAGCATCGATGGCTTCGGGCGTCTTGTGCATGGCGGCATAGAGTTGGCCGAGGTAGAGAGTGACGTTTGGATTCTGCGGATCGAGCGCGGCGGCGCGCTGCAGATCGGTCAGTGCCTCGGAGAGCTTTTGCTGGCCGGTTTCAAGATGGCCGAGCCCGGCATAGGCGAGAGCGCTCTGGGGATCGACGGCGATCTCTTTCCGGAGCTCGTCCTCGGCCTTGTCGATGCTCTGCTGCGTCGCGAGGTAGGCAGCGGCGAGCGAGTAGTGCGCGCCGGGCAGTTTGGGATTGAGCGCGATGGCCTTCTCGAATTCGGCGATGGCGAGGCGCTGAAAGTCAGAGTTCAGATAGGCCTGGCCGAAGTACATGTGCAGGACGGCCGTGTTGCCGTAAGAGGCCTGCATGTCAGAGAAGATTTTGGCGGCGCACTTCTGGTCTTCGAGGGCAAGGCAGGCGGCGGCGAGGTTGTATCCGTTGGGGAAGTTTGGCTTGAGCGCCACAGCGAGCGCGAGGTTCTTGCGCGCGGCCTTGGCGTCCTGCTGCGCGAGCTGCGTGCGCCCAAGGATGGAGTAGGCGCGGACCAGCGCGTTTTTGTTGTGCGGATATTGCTGGATGATTTGCTGGGCGAGGCTCTTGGCGTGGGGCAGATTGCCAGCCTGGAATTCGGAGCGCGCGTATTCGACGAGCAGCGCCGGGGAATTGGGCGCGAGGGCGAGAGCAGCATCGAAGTTTTCTGCAGCCTGGGAGTATTGGCCAGCCTGGGCGCGGGCGATGGCCAGCTCGCCAAGCGCGTCGGCGAGGAAGATGCGGTATTGCTGCGCGGCGACGGAGTCCTGATGCGCGGCCATGGCCTTGCGCGCGACCTGGAGGTGCTGCTCGAGAATCTGCGCGTTGTGAGCCTCAACTTTTTGCATGGAGGATGCGGAGGGTGAGGTCTGCGGCAGAGCGGCAGGAGCACAAAGCAGAACGATCAAGGCAGCGCCGAGGTGGCGCGGAGAAAGATGCAGGGAAAACATTGGGAACTTCATTGGGAATGATCGTATTTCGGGTGAGGGCGTTTTGCGGCGATCCTTTTGAGAATTTTGGGGTGAGGATTTTTCGCGCATTCTGCCAATGAAAAGAAAACTGGAAGGCGGCATGGAGACCGCCTTCCAGAAAGTAGGAGGCATTGGTGGTTAGAAGAGGTAGTGAACCGAGAGCTCAAGCGTTCTCTGGTTCGGCGCGCCGTTCTTCTGGTCGAGCACGCCAAAGTTGTTGGGGTTCGCTCCAGGATATGCATCCGGGAAGGTCTGGAAGTTGCTGGTTCCGTAAGGCACCTGGTAGTGCAGGCTGAGCTGGTTGCCACCCGAGAACTGACGCAGCGGATGGTTGAGCCAGTTGAAGGCCTGGATGCGGAACTCCGCATGCTGGTCGCGCCAGACATGGAAGTCCTTGTACAGCGACATGTCACTGTCGAAGTACGCCACCATGGTGTAGGGCTCGGAGGTTGGACCGTACTGCCCAACCTGCGGTGGTGCGAAGCAGGAGTACTTGAGGAGCTGGTTCTTGCCCGTACCGGATTGAGGATTGCACGTCTTGATCGGCGTGATGAGCACCGTGGCGTTCGTGCCGTAGTAGGTGGCCTGGCTGATGCCGGTACCCTGAGCGCCGTTCGGCAACGGATTGGTCTTGGAGACCGGAGCTCCGTTGTAGTCGGGCAGGTACTGCAGACCCATTCCGAAGTTGGAGTTATTGGTGGACGTCAGGAAGCCACCGGACTGCCAGGTGGTAATGTTCGAGATCGTCCAGCCGTTGGCGGCCCCACGCAGGAAGAGGTTCTGTCCCTTGTAGGGCTGCTGGAAGGTGTAGGAGCCGGAGAAGTTGAAGACGTACCGGCGGGTGGTGGTGGCAGGACCGTAGTTGCGACGCAGATGGAAAGCGTCTTCCTGCATATTGGTGCTGAGGTTGTTCTGGTAGGTCCAGTTGACGTTGACGTTTGCATTCGTGCCGTGACGTACCAGCGCGAGTTGCAGTGCGTCGTAGTTGGAGTAGCCAGCGGTATCCAGCACCTCCACATTGTTGTCTCCGTAGACCTTACCGTAGGGGCGATAGTCGGCGGTCTTGTTCCCGGTGGAGTGGCAACCCACATTCACGACGCAGGTCTGCGTGACGTCTTCCGGGTTCGGGGACATGACACCGGTCAGCGGGTCGGGCTTGAAGTAAGCGCCGAGCGGAGTCTTGTTGACGTTGTCGAAGTCGGTGAAGTTGCTGCCTGCAAGGGCTTCACCGCCGAGGGGCAGGTTCTCTGCGTGATTGCCTACGTAAGCAGCTTCCAGAAGGAAGTTCAAGGGCAACTGCTTGTCGATGGTCAGGTTCCAGGCTGAGGAGTCGGGAATCTGATCATCCGTAGGATTGAGGCCGGACTGGCCGGGATCGATGCAAGGATTGCTTGGGCTGCAACCCACGCCGACCTGCGGAACGATGATGCCGGGGGCACCATTTTGTCCGGCCACGCCACCGGTGGCAGCAGCCTGCTGGGGCTGATTGAAGAAGATGGAGGTGTTGCCAGGCAGTGAATAGCCTGCGATTTCCTGTGAGGTTTGAATTGGGCCGGTGTAGTTGTTGTACTGGTCGGCGAAGCGGAAGATGCCCCATCCACCGCGAACCAGCAGCTTGCCATTGCCGAAGACGTCATACGACATGCCGAAGCGCGGCGTCAGGTAGGCAAACCGGTTGGGCATACCGCTGGACGGAATTCCCGGGTCGGTGGAGTGCCAGCGGAAGCCGGGATTCTGGCGTCCGGAGTTGTAGTCGGGCAGAACGTCGGTCGGAATGAAGACAGCCTCACCGTCCTTGTTCTTGTCATACCAGTGGCCGAGGTGCTCGATGCGCACACCGTAGTCGATGGAGAGGCGCGAGGTGGCCTTCCAGGTGTCATCGAAGTAGTAGGCGAAGTCGCCATAGGCCATATCGGTGACCTTGACGACGTTGTTCTCCGTGTAGTTTGTAGCAATACCCATCAGGAAGTTTGCGGTCGGGTTGTTGGGCGAACCAATGTTCTGACCGGTGATCACGTTCTGTGGAATGCCGCCGTACATGTTGAAGTTACGGAAGTTGCCGTTCGGATCTTCATACTCACCCTGATCGTTGGTGACTTCTTCCATGAAGGCGCCCAGCTTGATGGTGTGGCTCTTGTACTGCCAGGTCAGGTTGTCTGCCAGCGAGGGCAGTTCCTTCTTGACCAGGTACTGGTGCGAGGGATTGTCGAAGATGTCCTGTTCGGAGAAGTCCGGGAAGGTCCAGGAACCTGCGGTGCTGTAAGCCGGCAGGATGTTGGAGCCGGTGTTGAAGAGCGTTCCGTAGGGATAGCCAAGACCGCTACGGGTGGCCTGATTCGGGTTGTTGGGACCGACTGGAGCGTTGAGGTAACCCCAGGCCAGAATCAACTCGTTGGTGAGGTTGGCTCCGAAGGTGTGGACGTAGTTCGCCGCGATGGCCTTGGTGTAGTACTTCTGATACAGGCCGCCGCCGGGATACTGAATGGCGTTTCCGGGCGTCCAGTAAATGTGGGCACCGTTGTAGTTGGTGAGCTCATCCGTGTAGCCCTGCTGGTAGGAAACGAAGAACTGATCCTTCGCCGTCGGGCTGTAGTCGACACGGATGCGATAGGTCCAACCATCCACAGTGCCCGGGATGGCCTGGCGGTAGTTGACGTAACCCGTCGAAGCAACCGGGGTGATGTTGGCCTTGGGCCAGAAGCTGGAGAGCACCTTGGCACCGGGGTCAAGGAACTGCGCAGGAATCTGGCTGCCCGCACCGCCGCCGCCAGGAAGGGTGACGCCGTTGGGCAGAACCGTGTTCGTAAGGTCGTTACAACCGTTGTCTACCTTAAAGTTGATAGAGGTGCCGGTACAGAACGTTGCATTGGCCGGCGTGTTGCCGAACTGGCCGTTCATCATGTCAGGCGTTGGAATGAACGATGACAGGATGTTGGCATTACCGGTGTTCTGGAGGTCTTTTTCGTATCCGAACCAGAAGCGAAGCTTCTTATGCGTTCCGGGAATGGGACCACCGACGTTGAAGCCCGGATAGTAGTAGTGGGCGCTACCCTTCTGGGCCTTTTTACCTTGGCTGGCCGCCGCATTCTTGGTCTGCCAGTCGATGGCATTCAGCACGTCATTTTCAGCAACAAAGTAGCCTTCGCCGTGATACTGCGATCCGCCGGACTTGCTGATGGAGCTGATGAGGATGGGACCGAAGGGCGAGTCTGCGCCGAAGTTGGAGGTTTCGACGGTGACTTCCTGCGTCATATCCGGATTTGCCGAAGACATGGCCTGGCAGTTGCAACCCGGGTCAGTGATGTCAACGCCATCCAGCAACTGAGTTGTGCCGCCACGATACGGAGCGCCATTGGCCACGATCCCGATACCGACGGTGCTGGAGGTGGCAGTGTGCACCTGGCTAAAGGCAGTCGAGTTGCCAATGCCCTGCGGGGTGGTAACAACGCCGGGCAGAATTTTGAGCAACTGAGTGATATCACGAGCGCCAAGTGCAAGCTTGTGAATGTCCTGCGCGCTCAGCACAGCGGCATGCTCACCGTTGATGGTGGGCAGAATCTGGGTAGTCGTGTGGACGGTGACGGTCTGCGCCGCACTGCCAACGGCCAGCTTGACGGTGGGTAGACCCACGTCTGCACCGGCTGTCAGCGCAAGGCCGCTTTGAGCATAGCCCTGGAAGCCTTTGGCCGAGACATTAACCGTGTAGGTGCCGGGCAGCAGCGCGGTCAGCGTGAACTGGCCTGTCCCGGTGGTGACTGTGGTGCGCTGAGCCTGGGTGGCTTGATTGGTCAGCGTCACCGTTGCGCCAGGAATGACTGCGCCGGTTTGGTCAGTGACCGTGCCGGACATGCTGGCGGTCGTCTGCGCGCGTAGCTGCGGGACACAGAGCAGGAAGAAGGCGAAAGCCATCAACGCTCCCCACAGACTCAGGCGCGAGACGATGGAAAACGCTCCCCCAGCGTTTCCTGGACGGGAGTTCTGGCCGGTCGAACCGGACATGGCCCCCCTCGTCCCTCTTTGAATGATTTGCATCATACTGTTCTCCTCAAATTCGGGCCGTCGAGAGATCGACACTGATATCTGACGGCGGTCCGTGGTTCAGTAATGCGATTTACTAAACCGGACAATCTGTACACGCGCCGAATCTCGACTGTCAAACGTTTTATTGATCCGTCCCTAGACAGTAAGAACAAGTAACAAAGAGGCTGTGAGGACCTGCAAAAAACTGGATCAACTCGGCGTAACGGGTGCGTGACGGTTACGGAAGGGGTACCAGGGACTGTAACGTTGTATTTACAGGGAGAAGAGCGCTGGGAAACCGTATTCTCTGTATGTAGCAGCGTAGCTCTCTCAATAAAAAGTTACTGAACTGCTAATAGTCATAGCGTTAGGTATGGATTTCTGTATTTGCTGTAAAAATCCCCGCTGAGAAGAAGATTTTAGAATTTTGCGGGAGCCCGAGGGGTGATGCGAGCTGCGGGAACGATGCCCACGCCCTGCAGAATGGAGTAGTAATGGTCGGCGGCTAGACCAGTAATCGTTTCCTTTTCGCCATCGGACCACGTGATGACAATCTTGTCTGCCCGGGTGTGCCTGCCGAGGCCGAAGTAGAGCCGTAAGTCGTTCTGGGAGAGATAGCTACCGCCGCTGCGGACCTCCTGCACCTGGGAGAGATCGCCGGCGATGACCTGCACGCGGGCATTGAGGGCAAGCAGGTTGCCTTGGGCCGGAGAGCCGGCAAGCTGGAGGCTGATCCAGTGGTTCTTCGGGTTTGGATCGATGCGCAGGATCATCGGGCCGCCGACGAGGTTCTCGATGACCAGCTCCTGATGGCCGTCATGAAAGAGATCGCCCACGGCGAGGCCGCGGCTGACCTGCGGAATCTGGATGGCTGGCCCCACTAACTTGCTGGCATTGAAGAATTTGCCGTTTCCCTCGTTGAGGAAGAGCAGTTTCGATTCTTTGTAATGGGTGCCGACCGCTTTGGAGTCCACCTGGGGGTAGACGTGGCCGTTGACGAGGAAGAGATCGGGCCATCCATTGTTGTTGGCATCGACAAAGGCATCGCCCCAGCCGACATCGGGAGCGGTGGCCTGCACGAGGCCGGCCTGGGCCGAGACATCGGTGAAGTTGAAGTTGCCGTCGTTGCGGAAGAGCGTGGTGTATTCGCCGCTGAAATGGGTGATGGCAACGGAGAGGCGGCCGGTGTGGAGATAGTCGCCGAGAGCGATGCCCATGTTGGCCTGCTCGTATCCATCGCCGTTGAGGGCCAGGCCCGAGGCGTAGCCGATCTCCTTGAAGTGCCCGTGGCCGTCATTCTGGTAGAGGTAGTTGGGCTCGCCATCATTGGCGACGATGAGGTCGAGCTTGCCGTCGCCGTAGAAGTCTTCCCATACACCGGTCAGGCCGAAGTAGTCGTTGGGATCGCTGACGCCGGCCTCTTTTGAGACATCAGTGAAGGTGCCGTTGCCGTTGTTGCGGTAGAGATTGTCGGGCGAGCCGGGCAGGCCGCGCGGTCCGCACTGCACTGCGATGCCCTGGTACATGCAGGTGGGCCTGGAGCCGAGCGTGGGCAGATCGTGCAGGTCAAGATCGACGTAGTGGGGGACGAAGAGATCGTCCCAGCCGTCGTTGTTGTAGTCGCCGAAGGCCGCGCCGGTGGCCCATCCATGATCGGACGCGAGGCCGGCCTGCTTTGTGACATTGGTAAAGGTGCCGTTGCCGTTGTTGCGAAAGAGTTCGACCCCGCCGAAGCAGGTCACGAGCAGATCGGGCCATCCATCATTGTTGTAGTCGCCGACGGCCGCGCCCATGGCCCAGCAGGGATTGCCGAGACCGGACTGCTTTGTGACGTCGGTGAAGGTTCCGTTGCCGTTGTTGTGATACAGAGCGCTGTAGGCGGGCACGCCCTGCAGATACTGGGCAACGGTGGGCGCGTTGGTGAAATAGATGTCCGGGTAGCCGTCGCGGTCGTAATCGATCAAGGCAACGCCGCCGCTCATGGACTCAACGATGTAGCGCGCATCGGGCGAAGAGTTGTGGACGAAGTGAATGCCGGTGCTGGCGGTGATATCGACGAGCTTAGGGATGTAAGGATGGGCGGGCTGCGACTCGCCTTTAATCTGCGCCGCGGCCACCGCGGGAGTTTGCGCCGGAAGAGATTGCGGAAGAGCCAGCAGGAGCGCACAGCTCCACCACAAAAAGCACCACGCCAGCCGCCTGCTCACAATCGATGCACTCCGGGAAATATCGAGGAAAGATGGCCTCAGGGTAGCTGATGCGAGGGATAACTCGAAAGAGAAAGTGAGAAGAGGGCTTCAGAGCCTGAAAATGGACCGCTCGCGAGCGGTAGCGCAGAACAGCGGTCGTGTTCGTGGGGGTGGCTATGAGGGTGACCGTATTTCCGGTGATGATGGTCTTCGCGGAATTGGGTTGCGGGATCGAGCGGGGGAGACCTGGCGGGAGTGATTTGCGAGGGGAAGCTCCCCGGCTTTTGTCGGGGTGGTGGCGACAGCGATGACTCTGCCGAGTCAGGACCTGCTCGTCTCGAGTAATTTTCAGCAGGTGAAAGCCGCAGGCGTGCGCGAACGCCTGCCCGGCATGAGCCGGTCCGAATTCACAGAACACGCAGTGGAGCGGGCGGCGGAAACGCAGCGGGAAGGGGCATTCCGCTGTCTACCACACGATTGTTTATGGGGCTGTGATGCAGGGTGCGGCAGGAGGCGCGCATCCTACCTAGTATGAAACGCGAACTGCCTTGAGCCGCGGACCGCGAACCCTTTTGCCGAGGAGATACCGATGAGCAAGACAGCGACGAATGCCGAACCCACGCTGAAACCACAAGAATTGCAGCGCATGGATGCGTACTGGCGCGCGTGCAACTATCTGGCGGCAGGCATGATTTATCTGCGCGAAAATCCGCTGCTCAAAGAGCCACTGCGGCCGGAGCACATCAAGAATCGCCTGCTGGGCCACTGGGGATCGGACCCCGGTCAGAGCTTTGTGTGGGTGCATCTGAACCGGCTGATTCGCGAGCAGGACCTGAACATGATTTATATCTCGGGGCCGGGCCATGGCGCGCCCGCCACGCTGGCGAACTGCTATCTGGAAGGCACGTATTCAGAGATCTATCCCGACAAGAGCCACGACGTGGAAGGCATGCGGAAGTTCTTCCGGCAGTTTTCATTCCCGGGCGGCATCGGCAGCCATTGCACGCCTGAGACACCGGGATCGATTCATGAAGGCGGCGAGCTGGGCTACAGCCTTTCGCATGCCTTTGGCGCGGCGTTTGATCATCCTGACCTGATTGTGAACGTGGTGGTGGGTGACGGCGAGGCCGAGACCGGGCCCATGGCAACGTCGTGGCATGCGAACAAGTTTCTGAATCCGGCGCGGGATGGCGCGGTGCTGCCTATTTTGCACTTGAACGGTTACAAAATCGCGAACCCCACGATTCTGGCACGCATCTCGCATGAAGAGCTGGAGGCGCTGTTCACCGGATATGGATGGAAGCCCTATTTTGTGGAGGGCAGCGAGCCGGAGCAGATGCACCAGAAGATGGCCGCGACACTCGATTCCTGCGTGCGCGAGATCAAGGAGATTCAAGAGCAGGCGCGCGAGAGCGGGAAGTGGGAGCGGCCGCGGTGGCCGATGATTGTGCTGCGTTCGCCGAAGGGATGGACCGGCCCGAAGGAAGTGGATGGGCACAAGGTGGAGGACTTCTGGCGCGCGCACCAGGTGCCAATTCTGGGCGTCAAGGAAAACCCCGAACACCTGAAGATGCTGGAAGCGTGGATGCGCAGCTATGAGCCGGAGAAGCTCTTTGACGAGAGCGGACGGCTGGTGGCCGAGTTGCAGGAACTTGCGCCGAAGGGCGACCGGCGCATGAGCGCGAATCCGCACACGAATGGCGGCAAGCTGCGCAAGCCGCTCGACCTGCCGGCATTCTGTGATTTTGCGCTGAAGTTTCAGCGGCCCGGCGAGATGTATGCCAGCTCGACGGAGACGCTGGGCACCTACCTGGCGGAAGTGTTTCGCCGGAACCCAGAGAGCTTTCGGCTGTTTGGGCCCGATGAGACGGCCTCAAACAAGTTGAGCGGCGTGTATGAAGCCACCAAGAAAACATGGGAGGCCGGGTACAAGCCCGAAGATGCCGATGGTGGCGAGCTGGCGGCGGATGGCCGCGTGATGGAGATGCTGAGCGAGCACACGCTCGAAGGCTGGCTGGAAGGCTATCTGTTAACAGGGCGGCACGGGTTTTTTGCGACATACGAAGCCTTTGTGCATGTGATTGACTCGATGTTTAACCAGCATGCGAAATGGCTGGAGAAATCGAAGAAGGAGATTCGCTGGCGCGCGCCCATCTCGTCACTGAATTTGCTGATTACATCCGTGGTGTGGCGGCAGGATCATAACGGATTCACACACCAGGACCCGGGCTTTCTGGACATTGTGGCGAACAAGAGCGCGGAGGTCACGCGCATTTATCTGCCGCCCGATGCAAACTGCCTGTTGAGCGTGGCGGACCACTGCCTGAAGAGCACCGATTACGTAAACGTGATTGTGGCCGACAAGCAGCCGCACCTGCAGTTTTTGAGCGCCGATGAAGCCATCAAGCATTGCACCAAAGGCATCGGCATCTGGGAGTGGGCGAGCACAGACAAGGGCTGCGAACCGGATGTGGTGATCGCCAGCGCGGGTGACATTGCCACGATGGAAGCACTGGCCGCCGCAGCGCTGCTGCGCGAGCATTTCCCCAAGCTGAAGATCCGTTTTGTGAACGTGGTGGATCTGTTCCGGCTGGTGCCGGAGGATGAGCACCCGCACGGGCTGCCGGAGCGGGACTATGATTCGCTGTTTCCTCCGGATACGCCGGTGATCTTCAACTTCCACGGATATCCGCAGCTCATTCACCGGCTCACCTACCAGCGCAACAACCACCACAACCTGCATGTGCATGGATATCGCGAGCGCGGCAACATCAATACACCTCTGGAGTTGGCCATCATGAACAAGGTGGACCGCTTCCATCTGGCGATGAATGCGATTGACCGCGTGCCGGGGTTGCGTGCAATTGGGGGCCATGCAAAGAACTGGCTCTTTGACCAGGTGACCGAGCATGTGATGTATGCGCATGAGCATGGCATTGATCCGGAGGCGATCAACGAATGGACATGGCCCGAGTGAGCGGCAGATCACCCCAGCGACCTGGACCTGTCGCCGGGGGCCCCGGTGCAAACGGGCCGCTGGTGCTGGCAATCAACAGCGGCTCCTCCTCTTTGAAGGTGGGCGTTTATTGTTACCGTGACGGTGACGTATTCGCTTTGTTGAGCGGATCAGTAAGCGGAGTAGGCCGCACAGATGGACGGCTGAAGCTCGAAGATGCCGAGGGCAAGGAGCTGCTGAACCGGCAGTACACGCTGCCGTCGCAGCGTGAAGCACTGGGCGAGATGATGCGCGCGCTGGCGGTGACGGCTCCTGGCGAAGTTGCCGCCGTGGGGCATCGCGTGGTGCATGGAGGGCCGCACCTGACCGAGCACCAGCGCATTACGCAAGAAGTGGTGGAGACGCTGCGCGAATCTGTGCATTTTGCTCCGCTGCACATTCCGCCTGCGCTCGCCCTGATTGAGGCCACGGAAGAGCTGCTGCCAGGCGTGCCGCAGTTTGCGTGCTTTGATACGGCGTTTCACGCGACGATTCCGGCGGTGGCTCATCACTATGCTGTGCCCGAGCGGTTTTATGAGCAGGGGCTGCGGCGGTATGGATTTCACGGGCTGTCATACGAGTCGATTCTGCACCGGCTGCGCGCGGAGAATGGCGGTGAAGTGCCGAAGCGTATCGTCTGCGCGCATCTGGGCTCAGGCGCGAGCCTGGCTGCGGTGCTGGAAGGCAAGTCAGTGGATACCTCAATGGGACTCACGCCGCTGGGAGGCGTGCCGATGTCGTCGCGGCCCGGCGATCTGGACCCCGGCGTGGTGCTTTATCTGCTGCGGGCCGGGCAGTTCACGGCCGATGCACTCGAAGAGGTGCTGAATCATCAGTCGGGCCTGTATGCACTCTCAGGCGGAGAGACCGCGATGCAGGCGCTGGTGGAGGCGCGCGCGCAGGGTGGTCCGCGTGCGACGCTGGCCGTGGAAGCCTTTGCGATGAGCGTGCGGAAGTTTATTGGCGCGTATGCTGCGGTGCTGGGCGGCGTGGACCTGCTGATCTTCAGCGGCGGCATTGGCGAGCACAGCGCGGAAGTGCGCGGGCTTTGCTGTGAAGGGCTGGAGATGCTGGGAATTCACACGAATGATGCCGAAGGCGGCAGCGGGAAAGTGCGCGTGATGCAGGCTGAGGAAGAGATGCAGATTGCGCGGCACTGCTTCCGGCTGGCGAATTTATCAGAAGAGGTTTCGACGGCGAAAGAACACGCCGCGCCTTAGGAGACAGGCGTCTCGGAAAGCGGATCGATCTCGTCTTCCTGTGTGGTCAGCGATGGTGCAGGCGGGCGCAGGCTCCAGTAGAGCGCGCAACCGAAGAGCACGGCGACCAGCAGAATGGCCGCGAGGGTGGATGGTGGCATGTCTGTGAGCCCCTGTTCGCTTGAGCGTGGCAGTTGCCGGGTACACCGAGCCTGCAGAAATGAGCAGCTGCCTTGAGATGGTGCGAATATCGCAACCAATCATCGCACAAATAGGCTCTGGACGCAGGTCCACCCTTTTTAGCGCCTCAAAAAAGCAGGCAGGCTGCGTGGCGAGCACTCTCAGCCTTCGACCGGCTCCACAAAAAACATTTCGTTGGTGGGGCGAAATCCATTGGCCGCGTAGAGCGCCCGGCCCTCGGCGGTGGAGTGCAGCGAGACGACGCGAATCTTGCGGCGGCGTGCCTCGGCCAGCGCCAGCTCGATGAGGTTGCTGGCCAGCTTGCGGCGGCGGAAAGCCGGCTCCACATAGACGTTGAGCAGGTAGCCGCGCTGCGTAGAGACAGGATCGAGCGGGTGCGGCGGCCAGTCGAGCAGCAGAAGCCCAGCACTGGCGACGACGTGGCCTTCCTCTTCTGTGAGCCAGCCGATGTATTTGCCCTCTTCGATCATGCGCGCGACCCATGGCGTGTGCGCGTCGGCCATGCGGTCGAGCACGGCGTTGTCGGGCCGGCCGGCATCCACAAACATGCGGCGGCGATGATGGGTGATCTGTGCGGCGTCGTCAACGGTGGCGGAGCGCGTGGTCGGCATGGCAGAAGTATAGGCCGCGAGGATGGAGCGTGACGAGTGCCCGGCGATTACGATAACTGCATGGCGGCGCAATTGAGTCTGGACCGGAAGCCTCTGCGCGCAGGCATGCGCGTGGGCGTGGCCGTGTCCGGCGGCGCGGACTCCGTGGCGTTGCTGCGCGCTCTGCTGCCGGTGGCCCGGGAGATGGGGCTGGTGCTGCACGTGATGCATGTGGAGCACGGACTGCGCGGCGCCGAGAGCGAGGCCGATGCGGCCTTTGTGGCGGCTCTTGCGCAGGAGCATGAGCTGACATTGCACAGCACGCGCGTAGATACTGCGGCGCGGGTGCGCGAGCAGAAAGAAAGTGTGGAAGAAGCGGCGCGGCATCTGCGCTATGCGTACTTTCGTGAGCTGCTGGCCCAGGGCACGGTGGATGCCGTGGCGACGGCGCACACACGCGACGACCAGGCGGAGACAGTTGTGCTGAAGCTGTTGCGCGGCGCGTGGACCGAGGGCTTGAGCGGGATTCATCCCGTGGTGGCCTGCGAACGCGGGCAGATTGTGCGGCCTTTGCTGGGCGTTGGCCGCGCAGAGATTGAGGCGTATCTGCGCGAGCTGGGGCAGCCGTGGCGCGAAGACAGCACCAATGCAGACACGAAGTTTGCGCGCAATCGCGTGCGGCATGAGCTGCTGCCGGAGATGAAAAAGATGAATCCGAAAGTGGGCACACAACTCGGCCAGATGGCCGCGCTGGCGCGCGACGAAGAGGCGTACTGGCAGCAGGAGCTGGAGCGGCTGATGCCGCAACTGCTGTTGCCGGGCCGTGCAGTGCGCGGCGGTGGGCGCGCAGTTTCGACGCGTCCGGAAGAGGGCAGCCTCGGCATGGAGCAGGAGCGGCTGCGCGCCTTGCCGGTGGCCTTGCGGCGGCGCGTGCTGCGCGAAGCGGCGCGGCAGCTCGGCGCACATCTGGAGTTTGCCGATGTGGAGCGCGTGATGGCCATGCTGGAGCCGGAAGGCGCGCGCCGCGAGCAACTGACGGCGCAGTTGCGTGCCGAGCGAACTCCGCGTGAGCTGCGGCTGGTGCGCGAGCCGGTGGGCGCGGCAGCCAAAACCGCGCGGCTGCCGGCGGTGGAGATTCCGGTGCCCGGCGAGGTGGTGGCCGAAGCGTATGGCCTGCGCGTGGTGATGAAGCGGCTGCGCGAGGATGCGGGCGCGGTGAGTGCGGCCGTGTTGCGCACTCCGCAGGCCGGGGACCGCGTGCGAATGCGCTACACCGCGGGCAAAAAGCCGCTCAAGGAAGTGTTTGCACGGCTGAAGCTCGACGCGGCCCGCAAGCCGGCGTGGCCGCTGGTGGAATGGCAGGGCGAGATTGTGTGGATGCAGGATGTGGTGGTCGAGCCGGACCCGGGATTGCCCTTTGCGATCGAGGTGACGCAGCATCCCTAGAGGCTGAAATGCGAGCGTTGATGTACGGGCTGAAGCCCGTACCCTTTATAGGGCTTCCACTCGATACATTGCCTGAGAGCAGCCGGCCTTGCATCGGAATGGCCCCAGCGGATACGGTGGCGTCGAAGACGATATGGAACCTGTGACTCATCTGCTGACCGGCGCATGCCTCTCGCGCGCGGGCTTCAACCGCAAGACGGCCTATGCGACCGCAGCGCTGGTGCTGGCCGCCGAGGCGCCTGACATCGACATGCTGTGGGAGGTGCGCGGGCCGGTGGCTACCCTGCAGCACCATCGCGGCATCACGCACACGCTGGTGGCCGCGCCGTTCATGGCGCTGCTGGTGGTGGCCGTCTTCTGGCTGTGGCACCAGTGGCGCGGAAAGCCGGGGAAGGCCGGGCTGGCTCCGCGCTGGGGATGGTTGTGGCTGGGCGCATTCGTGGCAGACCTGAGCCATCTGCTGCTGGACTTCACGAATAACTATGGCCTGCGGCCGTTCTTCCCGTTTGACAAGCACTGGTATGCGTGGAGCATCGTCTCGATTTTTGATCCGTATATTTTTGCGGCGCTGCTGCTGGCCTTGCTGATTCCGGCGCTGCTGAAGCTCACCGATCAGGAGATCGGCGACCGGCGCAAGCGCTTTCGCGGGCGGGGATGGGCGTGGACGGCGCTGATTTTCATGCTGCTCTACTGGGCGGTGCGCAACGGCGAGCACGAGCACGCCCTGGCGCTGCTGAGGAACAACAACGACCTGCCGGTTCCGGTATCGCGCGTGGCGGCCGAGCCGCGGATGTTCGATCCGTTCGTATGGAAGGGGCTGCTGGAAACCAGCGCGGCGTACCGCACGGCGCAGGTGAAGACGCTCGATGACCAGATCACGATAGCGGACGCTCCGGTCTACAAGCCGGCCGAGACGCCGGTGCTGGAGGCGGCGAAGCAGTCGTACCTGGGGCGCGTGTATCTGGACTGGGCGAAGTGGCCGCTGGTGGAGGATATGGGCGAGGTGGCGATTCCGGGTGAGCCTGCGCCGCCGAAGGGGCAGGACTGGCATGCGGTGGAGTTTCGCGACCTGCGCTATACGAGCACGGCGGCGGCGCTGGGCCTGAATGAAGGCGCGGGCGCAGGGCGGCAGGCTCCGCTGAGCGGATGGGTGTATGTGGACGTAACGCACGGCATGCAGCCCGAGGTGGAAGCCATGTACATGGATGGCCGCGAGCAGAAATAGGGACAGAAGTAGCAGGGCGAGGCCGGTTTGCGGAGGGAAATACGCGGAATTTTGAGCGCGTGGAAGCGGGCTGGCTTGACCCTGAGCGGCTTTGACCGGGACAATAAGTGTTTATACGAGGCGAACAATGTCAGCATTTCTCTGGGTGATTGCCGCGGTCATGAGCCGCGTGATTCCACATCCGTGGTTCAGCTTTACGGCTGTGGGCGCGGGTCTGCTCTTTTTCGGCGCAAAGCGCTCGCTGCGCTGGATGTGGATTCCGGTGCTGGCGCTGGCCGCGACGGACTACTACCTGACGGTGTTTGCGTATAACTATGCCTTCCACGTGAACGACTACCTGGTGACGTGGGCTTGGTACGCAGCCGTGGTGGTGCTGGGCGCGCTGCTGCTCAGCAAGAAGGTCACCGCGCTGCGCGTGGGCTCGGGCGCGGTGCTGGCCTCGACGTCATTCTTTGCCGTGAGCAACTACGCGGTTTGGGTGGGTTCGGGGATGTATCCGCACACGCTGGCGGGCCTGATGACCTGCTTTGCCGCGGGACTGCCGTTCTATCGCAACGATCTGGCCTCGACGCTGGTGTTTTCAGCGCTCGCCTTCGGGCTGCCGGTGCTGGGCCGCAAGCTGGCCGAGATCCGTCACGCCGGACAGCACGCGGCGCTGTAACGCACTTCTGGTTTAGCAAGAAAGGCCACCTCTGAGGAGGTGGCCTTTCTACGTTTGGGCTTCGCTTTAGTTCCTGTGACCGGGGGCTTGTAGCTAAACCGGAGGATTGGCGATGGTCGAGCTTTCGTCATCATTCGACGGGGTTTCAAGGGGTGGTTCAGGTGGAATCGTGGTGGAGTTTTGTCGAACGGGAACGGATGGAGCGGGAATCCCGGGTCCGAACAGACGGACCCGGGGCACCCGGCTTTAGTTAGTTGAGGGGAAAATTCGGGAGGACCCGGATAAATACCCCGGATGAGGAAATAGATCGGGATCCGATGGAGAACTAACTTGCAGCTTCCACAGCCTCAAACTCTTCCCCGACCCATTCGGTGAAGGCCTGCATGCTTTGCTTGCGGCCCAGAAAGGCTTCGACAATCTGCTTGCCGGGCATGGAGCCGCCGGCCTCGAGGACCGTGTTGCGGTACCGCTGCGCCGTGGCCGGATCGAGCAGTTCAGTGCGCGGGAATTGGTCGAAGAAGTCGAGCGCGATCACCTTGTCATAGAGGTAGGTGTAGTAGTTCGACGAGTAGCCGACCAGGTGTGTGAAGCTCGCGTACATCTTGTTGCCGTCGAGCCACCGGTAGGGCAGGAAGCGGCGGTAGAGATCCTCAAGCAACTGGTCGGGGTCGAGCTCGGCCGGCGGAATGCGGTGCGTTTCGAGCGAGTAGGTGGTGTAGTAGATCTGCGTGCGCACCCAGTCGGCACGGCCAAAGGCTCCGGCGCGGTTCATGCGCTCCACCAGGGCGGCGGGGATGGGCTCGTTGGTCTGGTAGTGATGCGCGAAGCTGGCCAGCAGGGCCGGGTCGCGGAAGAACTCCTCCAATAGCTGCGAGGGCACTTCCACAAAGTCGCCTTCCGTGGCGATGCCGCTCTGGCCCGCCCACCGCTGGCGTCCCCCCAGAAGGGCGTGCATGAGATGGCCGAACTCGTGGAAGTAGGTCACGACGTCGGAGTACTGCAGAAGCGCGGGCGCGCCCGGCTTCGGCTCAGGGAAGTTGCAGATGAGCGCGGCCTCGGGCAACTGGCGGCCCGCGACGCCGGGAATGAGCGGGTGGGCGGAGAACCACTTATCCTTGCCCTCGCGGGGGTGCATGTCGAGGTAGAAGCGGCCGACAAGCTGGCCGGCTTCGTGGACCTCCCACGCGGTGACAGAGGGGTGCCAGACATCGGGTTGGGCGATGGGACGGAACTCGACGCGGAAGAGCTTCTCGGCTGTGGCGAGGACGCCCGCCTGCACGCGCTCATAGGGGAAGTAGGGCCGGACGGCCTGGGAGTCGAAGTCAAAGGCCGAGCGGCGGTACTGCTCGAGCCAATAGGCGCGGGAGGCAGCGTCGATCTGTTCAAGGCCGGGCTGCTGGCGGCGCGCGAAGTCCAGAATCATGGCGTATTCGCGTTCGGCACCCTCTTTGGTGGCGGCGGCCAGCTCATCGAGAAAGGCCTGCATGTTGGCGGCTGACTCCATCATCTGGTCCGCCGTGGCCAGGTCGGCCCAGGTCTCAAAGCCGAGCAGATTGGCGATTTCGCGGCGCGTGGTGAGCAGATCCAGCAAAATCTGGCGGTTCTGCGGATAGGCGCGTGTGTTGTAGGCCAACTGCATGCGGCGGCGCAGATCGCCTGAGCGGGCAAAGGTCATGACGGGCAGATAGTCAGGAAAGTCAGTGGTCAGAACGATTTTGCCCTTGTGCTCGCCCTCGGTGGCCGCAGGATGAGCGGCGAGAAAGTCCGGTGGCAGGCCGTCGAGCTCGGCGGCGTCTTCGACGATGACCAGATTGGCCGACTCCTGCACATTGCGGCCAAAGGTGAGTGCGGCGAGGGTCGCTTTCTCCTGCAGGGCCTGGAGCTGCTGGCGGGTGGCATCGTCCTTGTCCACGCCCGAGAGGCGGTACTGGAGCAGGGTGCGCTCAAGGTAATGGCGCGTGGCGGCATCAAGCCCGTCGAGCGGAATGGCGGCCAGCGCCTCATACACCTGGCGATTGAGGCCGAGCAGAACGCCGACCTGAGCAATTTTTTGCGAGAGCTCCTGCGCCTTGTCGCGGATGGCCTTGTCTGGATACACGCTGTCGAGCAGGCCCACCTGCGAGCCGGTGAGGCCCAGCTCGGCCACGGCCTCATCGTAGGCACGCAGCGAGTTTTCAGGCGTGCGCGGCCCTTCGACCGCCAACAGGCGGTCAATGGCCCCCTGATAGGCGGCCAGGCGCGCGGCGACCCATTCATCGAGCGCGTGGGGGGTGAGCGCGGGCTGGCCAGAAGCGTTGCCGGACGGGCGGCCGGACGGGTTCCAGGGATGGGTGCTTTGGGGGTGGGTACTTTGGTTTTCGGCAGCAGTCATACTATTTACTTCCTCAAATCATTGATTCCAAGTACTTTTTTATCGGATGCCCAAACCGGGCCGCAAGGATGGAAGATTCCGGAGGGCATCGAAGGGCTGGTTACAGCTCAGGTTACTCCCTGAAAAGCGGAGAGCGGGACTATATTGAAAAGCAAAAGGTTGCATGCGGCGAGTATCGGCTTTACCATGCCGCAATCGTACTTATGACCGATCGAATCGCCGTGTCCTCCCTCGATCCGGGTACCGGCGCCAGCCCCGCCGCTGCCGTGCAACTGTTGCGCTCGCGCATCAGCCGGGTTTGTGTTGCCATTGCCGCATCGAGCCCTGACGAGCTGATAGAGAAGGCGCGCGAGGCCGCGCGAGAGAATCCATTTCTGGAATTTCGCCTCGACTATCTGCCCAATCCGGCGGCAGCGATTTCGCGCATTCAGCAATTTTTGTATGAGCTGGGCGAGGTGACGGCGATTGCCACCTGCCGGCGCGAGCCGAATGGCGGCAAGTTCAAGGGCAGCATCGAGGCCGAGATTCAGATTCTGGAAAAGGCCATCGCGGCCGGCTGCGACCTGATCGATATTGAGATTGAGACGGCAGAGAAGCTGAAGGCCGCCGAGCTGGCGCGCATCCGGTCGCTGGGCGCGGCGCTGATCATCAGCTATCACGACTTCAAGGCTACGCGCGATCTGGACCGCATGTTTGAGAAGATCCAGCGCTACTCGCCCGATTTTGTGAAGATGGTTTCCACGGCCACCTGCCTGGCCGACAATCTGGCGATGATGCACTTTCTTGAGCGCTCATCAGACGCGGCTAACGTGGTGGGCATCTGCATGGGCGAGCAGGGCTTGATTTCGCGCGTGCTGGGCGTGCGCGCCGGCTCCGTCTTCACCTTTGCCTCGGCACAGGCCGGCGAGGAGACCGGACCCGGGCAGATTGCGGCGCGGACGCTCCATGAGATCTTCCGCATTGACCAGGTTTCACCGGCCACGCGTGTGTACGGAGTGGTGGGCAACCCGGTCATGCATTCGCTGTCGCCGCTGATTCACAACCTGGCCTTTCGCCGGGAGACGGTAAACGCCGTCTTTTTGCCGCTGCAGGCCAACACGCTGAGCGATGTGCTGCGCCTGGTGAAGGAAGTTCCGCTGCACGGGCTGGCGGTGACCATGCCCTTCAAGGGCGAGATTCTGAAGCACCTGACGAATACCGATGCGCTGTCAGAGAAGATTGGCGCCTGCAACACGGTGGTGCGCGCGCTCGACGGCAACCTGTATGGATTCAATACGGATGTGGCCGCAGTGGTGCGTCCGCTGGAGCGGCGGCTGCCGCTCAGGGATGCGCGCGTTCTGGTGATTGGCGCCGGGGGCGCGGCGCGGGCGGCCGTGTTTGGCCTCAAGGACAAGGGTGCCGACGTCACCATTGTGAACCGCACTCCCGAGACCGCGCAGAAGCTGGCGCGGCAGGCCAAGGCCCGGACGATTCGCTATGAACAGCTCGCGAAGGCCAGCTTTGACGTGATTCTGAACGCAACGCCGATCGGCATGCACGGGCACAAGCAGCAGAGCTGGCTCAAACCCGATCAACTGAACGCGCGGCTGGTCTTTGACATGGTCTACAACCCGATTGAGACTCCGCTGCTGCGCATGGCGCGCGAAAAGGGACTGCCGGTGATCACGGGCGTGGAGATGTTTGTGCAGCAGGGCGCGCGGCAGTTCGAGATATGGACCGGCAAGCCGGCCCCCGAAGACGAGATGCTGCGGGCCGTGGTGCACGCGCTGCGGCGGCGCTCCGGGGAACAGGAGAATCACAGCCTGGCCGACTCGATTGCTCCGGCACGCAGGCTGACGATTCCCGCGGCAAAGCCCGAGGCGGCAGCCGAAACAACGGCAGAAGCGAAGACCGAGGCCGCCGGTACGAGCGCCAAGGCTGCACCGAAACCGGTGCAGAAGAAGACGGCGGCAGCGCCCGTCGCGGCCAAGGCGGCCAAGACTCCGGCGGCAGTGGTGAAGCCGGCGGCGAAGGCGGTCAAGAGCTCTAAACCTGAGAAGCAGGCAGTGCCCGTGAAGCAGGCGGTACCTGCGAAACAGGCAGCGCCGGCGAAGCAGCCGACGTCCTCCGCCGGCGAGAGCGGGCATGGGACGGCAAAGCCTGCAGCGAAAACGGTTGCCGTGGCAGGCAAGAAAACGCCGCCGAAGGGAGCACCGGCAAAAAGTCCCGCAAAGAGTGCGGCCAAGGCTGTGGCCAAGGCTGCTCCGAAGAAAGCCGCCGCGAAGCCGACAGCAAAGGCGGCAAAAAAAGCCGCCAAGCCCCAGACCAGCAAACCCAAAGCCGGAACAGCAGGCAAAGCTGCACCAAAACCAGTGCACAAGAAGGCCGCGAAACCAGCCGCCAAGCCAACAGCAGCCGGGAAAAAGCCAGCTCCTGCCAAGCCAACAGCAGCCGGCAAGAAGACGGCAAAGGCGGCCGGGAAGCGCCGGTAAGGCGAGATTGTTTCCGCGCATGGGCCTTATAGTGGGTACAAGGAAGAGTTTGGGCGGTATTGCATGGATTCAAAACTGACGACAAGCCCCTCCCGGGCGCACGAATCGGCGGTGGACCGCCTCATTGAGCTGGCTTCCACCGGCAAGCCAGCCCAGGAACCCGTGCTCGAGCCTGAAGAGATGGAGACGGTACACAGCGTGCAACTGCTGGAGCGGCCAAGCGTGGACGACCTGAAGGAGCTGGCCCAGGACCCTATGTGGAAGACTCTGCTGCAGTTCAAGGGATGGCTGCCGTTCATCACGCGCCTGCTGCCGCTGCTCGATATGGCCACAGGGCACGCGCAGACGAGCTCGAGCACCGCCGCAGCGCTGTCCAATGATCTGAAGCAGGGCGTCGGCAACATTCAGAAGAGCCAGCAGGACCTGCGCATCACGCTGCAGGATCAGACGCTGCAACTGAAGCGCTTCGAAGACCAGGTGGCGCGGATGCGCGAGTCCACCGAGAAGAACTCGCTCGAGCACTCGGAGCTGGTGGAAGATGTGAAGTCGATGCAGAGCACCTTCCGCAATCTGCTGATTGTGGTGATGGTGCTGCTGCTGGGCCTGATGGGCATGGTGGGCTACCTGCTGCTGCAGTTGCACAACCGCTGAGCCCTTCTTTGAGCAGGGGCTGAAGCCCTCTTTTCGAGCAAGCCGGATGGCACGGCTAAAGCCGTGCCCTGATACAGGGCCTGATGCAAAGCCTGATACAAAAGGCAGTCGAGCCATACGAGCCGTGCAGGAACAGCCTGGACGGAGTGCCCGCGCGCTCCGGAGCATTTTCTAAACTGCGCCGGATTTACGGAAGATCTTCTCCACCAGGCCGGTGACGGCGTTGCGCGGCAGGAAACGCGTGAAGAAGACGGTGGCCGCGCCGGAGAAGGCAGGCAGCGATTCCGGCTCACCGGCCACGAGTGCGAGCAGCCCCTTGCGAGCGACCAGTTCGGCGGTCTGCGAACCGCGAAAAAAATCCTTTCTGACACCGGCGACCTGGCCGAATTCCGACTCGGTAGGGCCCGGGCATAGGGCACTCACATTTACGCCGTGGGGGCGGACCTCGGCCGCGAGCGCCTCGCTGAGAAAGCGGTCAAATGCCTTCGTCGCCGCATAGGTGGCCATGTAGGGCACGGGCTGAAATGAAGCCGTGGAGGCGACGATCATAATGTGGCCGCGCTTGCGCTCGATCATGCGCGGCAAAAACAGGTGTGTCAGATGAACGACGGCCGCACAGTTGAGGTCGACCATCTTGCGGTCCCAGTCAAGCGAGCCTTTTTCAAATTTCCCAAGATAGCCGAAGCCTGCGTTGTTGATGAGGATGTCGATGGGCAGGCCGGCGCCTTCGGTGGCTTCATAGAGCTGCCGGGGCGCTTCCGGCAGCGCCAGATCGGCGGGCACGACGCGGGATTCTACGCCGTAGTCGGCGCGAACCCGCGCGGCCAGAGCTTCGAGGCGCTCCACGCGGCGCGCGGTGAGCACAAGATGGGCTCCCGACGCGGCGAGATCGAGCGCGAGCGCTTCGCCAATGCCAGCGCTGGCTCCGGTCACGAGCGCCCACTTGCCAGCAAAGCTGCGTGCAAGGACGGCAGAACGAACGGGCGAGGGCATAGGGGAACCTCCGGGAATCGCACCCAGTGTACCGGAGGCGCGTAGCCGCGATGGATACGATAGGCGCGCCCCGGGAGGGAATGTTGATGGAGCTATACGTTCGCTGAGGGCAGCTTGGAAGAGCGGTCGAGCGAGATCTGGCTGGGCGTGGGCATGGGCTCCCCGGCGCTGAGCGGGGCCAGATGCTTGGTCATATCGTAGGTGTAGCGGATGCGGTGAATGACCGTGATGGTGGAGAGCACGGCGAGCACCCACAGCACGGGGGCCATGGCTCCCCAGCGGTCAAAGAGCGCGCCGAGGATGATGAGCACGATGCGTTCCGGGCGCTCCATGAAGCCGACCTTGCACTTGCCGATCAGCGCTTCGGCGCGGGCGCGCGTGTAGCTAACCATGAGCGAGGTGACCATGACGAAGGCCGAGAGATCCACATAGAAGTAACGGTTGCCGCGCGCGTAAAAGACGATGAGGCCGAAAAACAGAACCACGTCAGAGTAGCGGTCGATGACGGAGTCAAAGAAGGCTCCAAAGACGGTGACCTGCTTGGTCTGGCGCGCGACGCGTCCATCCACCATGTCAAAGATGCCGGCGCCAATGATGACCAGCCCCGCATAGAGAAACATCCGGACGTAGTTCTGCTCATTGGCGAAGCCAAAGAGCACGGCGGCGCCAATGTTGATGACCAGCCCGATGAAGGTAAGCACATTGGGCGAGATGCGTGTGAGCGCCAGCCCGTTGACAATGGCCTGCAGCAGTACGCCGCAGGCCTTGCCGAAGGCGAGGGTCCAGCTATGGGAGTGCCGCGGTTGCGGATTGCGTTCGTTTTGTTGAGAGGGCACTGCCATCACCTTGCGGGTTGTGCTGCTTACTTTTCGGCGGACTCGGCTGCGGCAGCCGCTTCGTCATGAATGGTGGTGAGCTTGAGCACTTCGAGCTCGCGATTGCCGCTGGGCGTGACGACGGTCGCGGTATCGCCCACCTGCTTGCCGATGAGCGCGCGGCCAATCGGCGAAGTGGTGGAGATGAGGCCCTTGCTGACGTCGGACTCCTCGCTGGTCACCAGCTTGTACTCGATCTTTTCGTCCTTGGAGGTGTCGAAGACTTCCACCGTCGAGCCAAAGGCCACGCGGTCGTGCGGAATGTTCGCGAGGTTCACCAGCGAGAGCTCGGCCATGCGCTTTTTGAGCTGTCCCAGGCGCGCGTTCACAAATTCCTGACGCTGCTTGGCCATGTGGTACTCGGCGTTTTCGCTGAGGTCGCCGAGAGCGGCCGCCTTCTTGATTTCGGCGGGAAGCTCATGAGCCAGCTCGTGTTCGAGCTGCTTGATGTCTTCGAGAAGTTTTTTCTTGATGTGTTCGGGCATAAGACTTCAATCTCTGCGGCACACGACGACGGGCCGCCAGACAGACGGCAAGGCCGGAAGACCGCCTTGGTTTTGACCATTATACGAGAGTGGCCCCACACACCTGCGGCCATGCAGCCACAGAACCCGGCACAGCCGCGCAGAAAGTGCTCCCCGGCAGAGGCGGCGGAATGTATCTAAGTGCTTGCATGACAAGTACATGACGTTTCTGACAGATAGGCCGGGACGGCTAAAGACGCCCAGCAGGAGGGACGATGGGAAAGACAGGAGGAATATTCTTATGATTTCACCTGTATCCGCAGCCACACAGACGGCGGAGGTCAGCTCTGCTTCACAGGCGGCGGCTGCTCCGGCGGCGCAGAAAGCCACGCTTCCACAGGACACGGTCAGCATCAGCCCGCAGGGCCAGGCGGCCGTGGCTCATGACGGCGACGGGGACGGTCACTAGACCGTCCGCAGGCAACTCAGCACACGACAGGGAACGCCCACGGGCGTTCCCTGTCGCATTTGGCCGCCGCCTCAGCCGGAAGCGGCTACCTTAGAGAGCGGCAGCTTCCCGAATGAGCGCCAGCCCCTCTTCGCGCGAATGAATGCGGCCCTCAAGCTGCGCATCCTCGGCGAGGGCCAGCCACTGGCGAAATTGCGGGCCGGGCTGGTAGCCAGCCTCGATGAGGTCGCGACCCGTGACCAGCAGCGGCGGCCGAACAGCCTCGGGCGGCAGCGCGTGGTACTGCTGCTGCGCAAACTCATACAGCGTGAGATCGCCGTGGCTCGAGAGGCAGTCGATGCGATGCAGCTCCAGATGCTCGTCAAAGCCGGGCAGACGGAAGAAGCGCTTGAGCGTGGAGGGCTTCATGCGCTGGATGTCGCCAAAGCGCATGTGATTCTCCACGAGGGCGAGAATCTGCTCGGTCTCGTCGTTCGAGAAGCGCAGGCGGCGGCAGATTTCGGCCGCGATTTTGACTCCCACCTCCACATGGCCGCTAAAGCGGATGCGGTCAGGCGCGCGCTCAAAGGTCGCCGGCTTGCCCACGTCGTGCAGCAAGGCTCCCCAGGCGAGCGTGGCCGGGCAGCCGGGCGCAAGCTTCTCCAGCAGCAGCAGGGTGTGAACCCAGACGTCGCCCTCGGGGTGGTACTGGGGCGGCTGCTCGACGCCATGCAGGCGGTCAATCTCCGGCAGCACCTCGCGCAGCAGGCCGCTGGCATCGAGCAGCTCAAAGGCGTGGCGGGCATGGCCCTCAGTGAGCATGCGGGTCAGCTCGTCACGGACGCGCTCGCGGCTCACCTGCGCGATGCCGGGCGCAAGCTGGCGGAGCGCGGCGAAGGTCTCCGGCTCCAATTCGTAACCAAAGCGCGCGGCAAAGCGCACGGCGCGCAGCATGCGCAGCTTGTCCTCGGTGAAGCGCCGCTCGGCGTGGCCGATGGCGCGCACGATGCCGGCGCTCAGATCGGCGCGGCCGTCCACAAAGTCGAGCACAGCGTCGTCGAGCGAGCCGGTCTGCTGCCACTTTTCCGGGTCGAGCAGCATGCCGTTGATGGTGAAGTCGCGGCGGAGCACATCGTCCTCAGGCCGGTCGGCAAAGGCGACCTCAGAGGGGCGGCGTCCGTCGAGGTACGCTCCGTCGCTGCGAAAGGTGGCCACCTCGGTGGTGATGGGCTGGCCGTCGATTTCATCGGCGACCAGCACGACGCCGAAGTGCGCGCCAACGGCATAGGTGCGCGGAAAGAGCGCAAGCACCACGTCCGGACGGGCGCGAGTGGTGACGTCATAGTCCTTGGGCGGGTGGCCGAGCAGCATGTCACGGACGCATCCCCCGGCAAAGTATGCCTCATAGCCGTGGGCGCGCAGATGGGCGACGATGTGCGCGGCGGCGCGAAAGGCCGGGGATGCCGGGAAAGACGAGAACGGGATGGGCGTGGAGGGCATGCCTGCATTGATGATGCAGCGGTTGGATTTCAAGTGCAAAAGAGGATCGGGATGGGCGGACAGTTGGAAATCCCGGGTCCGGACACACGGACCCGGGGCACCCAGATGGGGATGGGCGGTTGCGGGGTCCGCGACACCCCGCACCCGGATGGTGCGTGGAATCCATAAAATAGAAAGAACATGGCAAGCGGGCAGACAGGCGAGCGGGCGCGGACGGGGCTGATTCTGGGCATCGAAAGCTCGTGCGACGAGACCTCGGCGGCGGTGGTGCGCGGCGGGCGCGAGGCGCTCAGCAATGTGATTGCCTCACAGATTGCCGTGCATGCGCCGTTTGGCGGAGTGGTTCCGGAGCTGGCCTCGCGCGAGCATCTGCGCGCCATTGTGCCGGTGGTGGAGCAGGCCATGGCCGGCGCGGGCGTAGCCTTTGACGATCTGGACGCCGTGGCTGTGACCGAAGGCCCTGGGCTGCCGGGAGCGCTGCTGGTGGGCGTGAGCTATGCCAAGGCGCTGGCCCTGGCGCTGGGCAAGCCGCTGATTGCGGTGAATCATCTGGAAGGGCACATTCACGCGGTGCTGCTGGAGCGCGTGCTGCAACCTGCGGAGACCCAGGCAACGCCGGAACACGGCCAGCCGAAGCTCGCACTGGTGGTTTCCGGCGGACATACGCACCTTTATCTGGCGCAGGAGACCCACCACGCGTGGACCTACCGCAATGTGGGCCGCACGGTCGATGACGCCGCCGGCGAGGCCTTTGACAAGGTCGCCAAGCTGCTGGGGCTGGGGTATCCCGGCGGACCCTGGGTGGATGCGCTGGCTCCCTTTGGCGACGCGCGGGCGGTGCCATTCTCCTTTGCGCAGGTGAAGGCCAAGGCGCACCGGCGCGCTGATCCTGTGGCGCTGCACCCTGAGGAGGCGACGTACTTCTCCTTCAGCGGCATCAAGACGGCGGTGCTGCGCTATGTGCAGACGCATGACATGGAGGCGCGCATCGCGGCGCGGCGGCAGGCGATGGCCACGATGCCCGATGCTTCGCCCCGGCGCGACCTGGAGGCCGTGCGGGCACTTTGCGATCAGGAGTCGCTCGACCTGCTGGCGAGCTTTCAGCGCGCCGTGGTGGGAGATTTGGTCCGCAAGACCTTTCGCGCGGCGGAGCGGTATGACGTCGCCGAGATTCTGGTCTCGGGCGGCGTCGCGGCCAACCGCGAGCTGCGCGAGCGCTTCACGGCAGAAGCCGCGGCGCAGGGGCTGCCGGTCGCTTTTCCTTCGCTGAAACTCGCGACCGACAATGCGGCCATGATTGCCGCCGCGGCCTGGCCCAAGCTGATCACGAGCGAATTTGCCGGCGAGACGCTGACAGCGGCCGCGGGATTGAAGCTGGGGTCCTGAAATTCCGGGTCCGGACACACGGACCCGGGGCACCCGACCGGACGCGCCTTCGGCGCCTTTCGCTGTTTGGGATAAAAGCGTGATTCGCCGGGACTGTGGCGGGAAAATCAGCTCAAAGCTCCGCCGCTGCTAGAATTTTCAGAGCGAACCGCGATATTTCAGTCCTCTGCATGATTCGACTCTTCAATACTCTCTCCGGCCAGATCGAAGCACTCACGCCCGCCGACGGGCAAACCTTCCGCATGTATGCCTGCGGGCCGACCGTGTACGACTACGGGCACATCGGCAACTTTCGCACCTTCTGTCATGTGGATGTGCTGCGGCGCGCGCTGCAACTGGAGGGCATAACCGTGCGGCACGTGATGAACGTGACGGATGTGGATGACAAGATCATTCGCAACGCCACCAGGGCCGGAGTGCCGATTGCCGAGTACACCAAAAAATATGAGCAGGCATTCTTTGAAGACCTGCACGCGCTGGGCGTGGCCGAGCCGGAGGTGATTGCGCGCGCAACCGAGCATATTCCGGCGATGGTGAAGCTGATTGAGCAGTTGGCTGCGCAGGACATTGCCTATAAGACCGAAGACGGCTCGTGGTACTTCCGCATTGCGCGCTTCAAGGACTACGGCAAGCTCTCAAAGAAAGACCTGACCGGCATCAGCGACGGCGCGCGCGTAGACGTGGACGAGTACGAGAAAGACTCGGCGCGGGACTTTGCGCTGTGGAAGTCGCCCAAGCCGGGCGAGCACTTCTGGGAGACGCCGCTGGGCGCGGGTCGGCCGGGCTGGCACATCGAGTGCTCCGCCATGGCGATGGAGTATCTGGGCGAGTCGATTGATCTGCACGGCGGCGGCGAAGACCTGATGTTTCCGCACCACGAGAATGAGATTGCCCAGTCAGAGTGCGCCAGCCACAAGACCTTTGCGCGGCACTGGTTTCACGTGCGGTTTCTGCTGGTGGAAGGCCGCAAGATGTCGAAGTCCGAGGGCAACTTCTACACGCTGCGCGACCTGCTGCTGAAGGGCTACAAGGCCTCGGCAATTCGCATGCTGCTGATCTCGGTGCCCTACCGGCAGCAGTTGAACTTTACCTTTGAAGGGCTCGCGGCCGAGACGACCGCGGTCGAGCGCCTGCGGACGTTTTACCAGCGCATGCTGACCGTAACTCCCGCGACGGAAAAGAATGCGGCGCTGAGCACGGAGACAGAGAAGGCGCGGAAGGAGTTTCGCGCAGGACTCGAAAACGACCTGAACACAGCAGAGGCGCGCGCGGCGATCTTTGACCTGGTGCGCGCGGGCAATGCCGCCGCCGATGCCGGTACGCTCAGCACGGAAAATGTCGCGGAGATTCTCGCCGTGCTGCGCGAGTTCGATTCCGTCTTCAACGTGCTCGAAGACCGCGACGCCGCCATCACAAAGTTTGCGCTGGAGTGGGCCGAGCAGGAAGGCCGCCTGAACGAGGCCGCCCACGAAGTGCTGGCGCAGCGCGGCTTGAGCGATGAGCAGATTCAGGCGCTGGTGGATGAGCGCACGAAGGCCAAGCGGGCGCGGAACTTTGCGCGCGCCGACCAGATTCGCAATGAACTGGCCGAGAAGGGCATCGTGATCGAGGACTCGAAAGAGGGCGTTCGCTGGAAGCGGAAGTAGGCGCGGCGTCAGGCTTCGTTCTCAACCGGAGCAGGCGCGGCGGCCGGCTTGCCGCTCTTCATCTGTGAAGAGGTGACCAGCGCGACCGAAGCTATGACGGCGACCATGCCGAAGTATTCGGTGGGCTGCATGTGCTCATGCAGCACCAGCACGCCAAGAATCACCGCGACCACGGGATTCACATACGCATAGGTGGCCACCTTGGCCACCGGCACGTGGTGAATAAGCCAGATGTAGCAACTGAAGCCGAGCAGCGATCCAAAGAGAATCAGGTAGCCGATGGCGGCGAGGCTGTGCCAGTTCCAGGTGGCATGCGGCCATTGCCACGTCGCGGTGGCCAGCACTACGTTGGCTAGGCCGGCCGCGCCCATCTCCCATCCGGCGGCCACCAGCGGCGGCACCGGCAACTGCATGTGCCGCGAGAGCACCGAGCCGGAAGCAAAACTCAGCGCGCCCAGCAGCACGATGATGGCGGCAATGATCTGCATGGAGCTGCCGTGGCGCGGCAGCAGCGCCTCATGAAAGCTGGGCCACAGCAGAGCGATGAGGGCCAGAAAGCCGAGGAAGAGCCCAAAGAGCCCGCGGCGCCGCAACTGCTCGCCTCCGGTCACGGCCTCAATCACGGCCACATAAAGCGGCACAATGGCGACAATGAGCGCGGCGAGGCCGCTGGCGAGATACTTCTCGCTCCAGACCAGGCCGACATTGCCCATGAAGAGCAGCATGACGCCGAGCAGGCCGAGGCGCGCCATGACGCCGCGCGAATAAAAGATCTTTTTGCCTCTGAGCTTGCAGAACAACAGCATGAGCGCCGCGCCGATAAGCATGCGCGTACCGGCCAGAATGGGCGCCGGCAGCAGATGCACGCCGATGCTCATGGCCGTGTAGGTGGCTCCCCAAAAGAAGTAAACGCTGCCAAACGCCAGCAGAACGGCAAGCCGTGCCGGCCCAGCATGAGAGGAAGAAGAAGGCATTGGGTTCTTACCATCCTATCGTTTGCGCGGAGAGGCGAGGAAGGTATCGAGAGTAAGCGGGACTGCTGTGTGGGGAGCCGCCTGATATTGCGAAGCTGCCGCTGCTCCTACTGCTGTCGGCTCCGCAGCCTGAGAGAACCAGCAAAGCTGTCATGGAGAAAAGCTATGTTCCGCGTGCTACCGTGATGTCTCCCTTTTCCTTTGCCCGCGGATGGATAGTGTTGCCGTCGCCAAGCAGTTGCCATGCTCGATTACGGCATCCTACGACTGGAGCCTTCTCCTTTTGGGCCGGCTTTTGCGGCTTCGCCGCATAGGGCCACGCGTGATTCCGTCAGGAGGGCTGTGTTAGCCTGACGGCTCAACGATCCTAACGAGGAAGTTTATGAGCCTCATACAGTCCCTTCTTCTGCTGCTGTTGTTGTCGCGCGTGCTTGGCGAAGTTGTGACGCGCTTTGGCCAGCCAGCCATGCTGGGTGAGATAGCGGCAGGAATCATTCTGGGGCCCTCCTGCCTCGGCTACGTTCATTACACTCCGGAAATCAAGGCCATTGCCGATATTGGCGTTTTACTGCTGGTCTTTCTTGCGGGTATGGAAATGAATTTGAGCGCTCTCGTGGACTCGTTTCGAGGGCGCGGAGCCTGGGTGAGCGCCGCCGGATTCATTGTGCCCCTGCTGGGCGGAATCCTGCTCGGCTACCTGTTCGGCATGAACGATATGCGCATGGCGTTTCTGGGCCTGTGCATCGCGATTACGGCGTTGCCGGTGAGCGTGCGCATTCTGATGGACCTCGGCAAGCTGCAAAGCAACATAGGCCAGAGAATTGTTTCGGCTGCTGTTGCCAATGATGTTGTGTCGCTGCTGATACTAGGCGTCATTCTCGACTTGAAGAATGCGCCCGCAACCCTGGAGCAATTCTTTCTCTCGATTGGAGAGTCTCTGGGCAAGGCGCTGATTTTCATGATCGTTTTTGCGGTCGTCGCGCGTCTGATCCGGCGCTATTCACCGACACGACTCCTTAAAACCAGCGGGCCGCTGGAAAGAGTCCTCACAGGATTCAAAGGAGACGAGGTTCGTTTTGCCAGCATTCTGCTTTTTGTGATTGCATTTGCCAGCTTCTCTGAGCTGCTCGGTCTGGACTTCGTGGTGGGAGCCTTTTTCGGGTCCATGCTGTTAAGCCACGAAGCTCTCGGAAAGAAGAACTTCAAGCATATCGAGCAAACGGCTTCGAGCGTGACGATGGGGTTTGTCGGTCCTGTATTTTTCGCGGCCATCGGTCTTGAATTCGACGCTTCCAGCCTCAGGGATTGGCCACTGGTGGCGGCCGTGCTGGCGGTTTCCTTTGCCGGAAAGATTCTGGGAGGCTACCTCGGCGGCCGCTTTGCAAAGCTGAACCAGGCCGAGAGCTGGGCGCTGGGCGTCGGGTTGAATGGCCGAGGCGTCATGGAACTGGTCATTGCCAACATTGCCCTGGCAAGCGGCCTGATCGGACGCCAGCTCTTCACGACGCTGGTTCTAATGGCGGTGGTGACCACATTTGCGACTCCCATGCTGCTCAGAATAGCGTTTCGCTATCTGGAGAGAAGGCAGCCGGAGCCAATGGCCGCGGCCTGATCGCGGCATGACAGGATTCTCATCCGCGCCCGCTCCTGAGGCGGACGGGAGTCAAAGTTCTTCTGCAAATCCCTTTTGGCGTGCTACTCTTCTGCCAACGGAGAGCACGCCTGCCGATGCACACCAAGCACATTCCGTACCCGGTTGCTTTCAGCCGCAAGAGCTGGAGCCGGTCGTTTGTGCGGTCGATTGCTCCCCGGCGTCATCTGCGCGTGCTGCCCACCCGCACGCGACCTAGCCTCTTCGGCAGCGACTAGTCACCGCTGCCCCGCCGTCTCCGCAGGCACGCACGTGCTCTGCAGCAGATGCCGCCGGTAGAAGAGGACTCCTCTCGCACCCGCTTGTCGCCCGGAAAGCGCTTCCGTGGCCGATCGATGACCTCACCCGGACCCTGTTTGCCATCGCCGGCACCCGTGTGCCGCACCCATCCGGCAAACAATCCGCAGCCCTCAAGGAGAATAGACAATGACGCCCACCACCGAAACGCACGCCGAAGAGGACATTCGACACACTTACGGACCCAAGCTGGTCACCTCGCTGCCGGGCCCCAACGCCAGGGCTGTGGTGGAAGCCGATGACCGCCTGATCTCGCCCAGCTACACGCGCTCCTATCCCATGGTGGCAAAGCGCGGCCGGGGCGTGCGTGTGGAAGATGTGGACGGCAACGAGTTTCTCGACTTTGCCGCGGGCATTGCCGTGACCTCGACCGGCCACTGTCATCCTGAAGTGGTGACAGCCATTCAGCGCCAGGCCGCCGAGCTGATTCACATGTCGGGCACCGACTTTTACTACGAAAACATGATCACGCTCGCCGAGCGGCTGTCGAAACTGGCGCCGATGAAGGGGCCGCACCGCTTCTACTACGGCAACTCGGGCGCCGAGGCCGTGGAGTGCGCGCTGAAAATTGCCCGCTACCACACCGGCCGCCAGCACATCATCGCGTTTCTCGGCGCGTTTCACGGCCGCACCATGGGCGCGCTCTCGCTCACGGCCTCAAAGCCGCAGCAGAAGCGCCGCTTTTCGCCACTCGTGCCGGGCGTGACGCATGTGCGGTATCCGTATGCGTATCGCGGCTGCAGCGGCGGCCCGCAGGAGGAAGAAGCCTTTGCGCTGGGCTGCGCGCGCTACATCGAAGACAAGCTCTTCAAGACGACGCTTGCTCCTGAAGAGGTCGCCGCGATCTTTGTGGAACCGATCCAGGGCGAAGGCGGCTATGTGCCGGCGCCGAAGATCTTTTTGCAGGAGCTGCGGAAGATTTGCGACAGGCACGGCATTCTGCTGGTGGCCGATGAGGTGCAGTCGGGCGCGGGCCGCACCGGGCAGTGGTGGGCCATTCAGGACTCCGGCGTGGAGCCGGACATTGTCTGCATCGCCAAGGGCATTGCCTCAGGCATGCCGCTGAGCATCTGCATGACCAGGGCTGAAATCATGGACTGGAAGCCGGGCTCGCATGCCTCGACCTTTGGCGGCAACCCCGTGGCGATTGCCGCGGCGCTGGCCACCATGGATGTGCTGGAGCGCGAGGGCATCGCCAATGCCGCCAAACGCGGCGGCGAAATACTGGAGCGGCTGCGCACCTGGAAAGAGAAGCATCCCGTGGTGGGCGACGTGCGCGGGCGCGGACTGATGATCGGCGTGGAGTTTGTGAAGGACCAGAAGACGCGCGAGGTGGCTCCGGCGCTGCGCGACCGCATCGTGGACCTGTGCTTTGAGCGCGGACTGCTGGTGCTGGGTTGCGGCGAGACCTCGATCCGTCTGGCCCCGCCGCTCATTGTGAATGAGCATGAGGCGAAGATTGCGCTCGACATCTTTGAACAGAGCGTGGCGATCGCCGCGAAGGAGATGTAAAGGGAACGCCTTGATCGTTGATCCCGGGTCCGGACACACGGACCCGGGGCACCCTGCTATCGGTTTGGGGTATCAGGTTTTTCTGCTTCCATTCTTTCCATCGCCGCCGTTCTTCCGCTGGCGGCGCTGCTGCTGCCGCCGGTAGCTCTGGCGAAAAAGCATCCCCACCGCAAGAAAGCCCGCTGCCACCCCGGCCTGCGCCAGCCCGCGCGCCAGATAGTGGCGGTGCATGCTCAACACGGCATCAAAGAACCAGACGCCCGCGCCAATGAGCCAGATGAGATAGAAGAATCGATTCACTTTACTTTGGGATGCAGTGTACCGCGCCAGCCCGGCCGCTGGCTGTGCGGGCTGTGAAAGCCGCCTTTTGCGCCCCACTGACCGCACAGGGCAGCCTGTGCTAGTATCCGTAGCTTCAAGGGATGCCGAGGCATTTGCGCGGCGAAAGCTTCGACCATCCTGAGAAGAATGAGGCCACATGCGCCGCCCGGCGCATGCGCGCGGAGTTCTCGATGGAGCGGGATCCGCAGCACCGGCACACGCACCACCCCGACGCCTTTCACGACGCCCGCCATCCATCCCTGTGCCTGCACTCTCTTCCGCCCGATGCCTGTTTTTCATTCACTTGCGCCGGGGCCGCTCTGCCCTGGCCCCTCCCACAGAAAAGGAGCACGCCATGAAAACCTATGCCAGCCAGGAGATTCGCAACGTAGCCTTAGCCGGGCATGCGCACTGCGGAAAGACCACGCTCATTTCCGCCATGCTGCATGCCGCCCGCGTGACTGCCAACCTGTGCCGCGTGGAAGATGGCTCGGCCATCACCGCCTATGACGAAGAAGATGTGGTCCGCGGCACCACCATGCACAACTGCGTCGCCTATGCGGAATGGAATGGCGTGAAGGTGAACCTAGTCGACACGCCGGGCTTTCACATGTTCGCGCCCGAGGCCCGCTGCGCCATGCTGCCCGTGGAATCAGCCCTGATGGTGGTGCATGCCGTGAACGGCGTTGAAAGCATCACCGAGCGCGTGTGGAAGTATGCCGAAGAGTCGGCGATGCCGCGCTCGATTGTGCTCAACCAGATGGATCATGCCCGCGCGGCCGAACGTTATGAGGAGACACTCGCGGCGCTGCGCGAGCGCTATGGGCGCAGCGTAGTTCCGGTGCAGGTGCCGTGGCACCGCGACGGCGTCTTTGTGGGCGTGGTGGACCTGATCACGATGCAGGCCTTTGCCTATGAGCCCATGGGCGACGGACGGGGCAAGATTGTCGAGATTCCTGCCGAGCTGGCGGATGCCGCAAAGGAAGCGCATGAGACGCTGGTCGAACTGGTGGCCGAGGGCAAGGATGAGTTGATGGAAGAGTTCTTTGCCGAGGGCACGCTGCCCGAGCAGCACCTGATCACCGCTCTGCATGAGGCGATTCGCGAAGACCGCATCTTTCCCGTGCTCTATGCGAGCGGATTAACCGAGGTGGGCGCCGATCATCTGCTGGATTTTCTGAAGGTCTATGCGCCGTCGCCTCTGGAGCGCCAGCCGGTGGCCGCGCGCGCCCGCGCCACCATGGCGCAAGCAGTCGGCAATGGGCATGCCGACGCAGCCCAGGCTGCGGCAGAGGCGGCCGAGGGAGAAATGGTCCTGCGCCGCGTGGACGATGCCGAGCCGCTGGCGCTGTATATCTTCAAGACGATGACCGATCCCTTCGCCGGCCGCATCAGCTTCTTCAAAGTCTTCTCCGGCTGCCTGAAGAACGATGCCAGCGTGGTGAATTATTCGCGAGGCACCACGGAGAAGCTCGCGCATCTCTCGGTCATGCAAGGGCACAACGCTGAGGCCGTCGCCGAGCTGCATGCAGGCGACATTGGCGCAGTGGCCAAGCTCAAGGACACAGCCACCGGCGACACGCTCGGCGAGAAAGGACATGAAGTGTTTTTTGAGCCGGTGCCGATGCCCGAGCCCGCCATGACCTGGGCGATTGAGCCAAGAAGCCGCTCCGATGAGGACAAGCTGGCCCCGGCCGTGCACAAGCTGATGGAAGAGGATCTGCTGATGCGCTTCTTCCGCGATCCGCAGACCAACGAATTTCTGATTGCGGCGGCGGGGCAGCCGCATATCGAGTCCCTGGTGTCGAAGCTCAAGAAGCGCTACCACACTGAGGTGACGCTCAAGCCGCCCAAGGTGCCCTATCGCGAGACGATTCGCGGCAGCGCCGAGGCGCAGGGCCGCCACAAAAAGCAGACCGGCGGCCACGGGCAATATGGCGACTGCAAAATTCGCATGGAGCCGTTGGAGCGAGGCGCGGGCTTTGCCTTTGCGAATGAGATTTTTGGCGGCGCGATTCCGCGGCAGTTTGTTCCGGCGGTCGAGAAGGGCATTCAGGAATCGGCGGCGCGGGGCTATCTGGCGGGGTTTCCGGTCGTGGACTTCAAGGTGACGCTCTACGACGGCAGCTATCACGACGTGGACTCCAATGAGATGTCATTCAAGATGGCCGGGCGGCTGGCCTTTCGCAAATGCATGGAGCAGGCGCGGCCCGTGTTGCTGGAGCCGGTGATGGCCGTCGAAGTGGAAGCTCCCGGCGAGTTTGCCGGCGCGCTGATGGGCGACCTGAACCAGCGGCGCGGGCGCGTGCAGGGACAGATGCAGCGCCATTCCGGCGACGGCATGGTGATTCAGGCGCAGGTGCCCATGGCCGAAATGCTCAACTACGGCCAGGCGCTCACCGCGCTGACCCAAGGCCGGGGCAGCTTCCACATGGACATGGACCACTACGACGTGGTGCCGCAAAGCATTGCGGAAAAGATCATCGCCGGCGCCCGCAAACCTGCCGAGGATGACGAGGCGGCGTAACCGGGAAGAGCTGCAATCTTCCGCGGAAAGGCCCACAATTTGCCGATGTGGGCCTTCAGCGGAGCTGGTTTGATGAAATAAAAGTCATGCCGCCGTCAGAAATATATACATGCGTGTATGTATATGATGGAAGTACGGGCGGGGGATGCCCGTTGTATGTCCACAGTGCTCGAACAATTTGCTCCTGCCGGTTCGCGGCAGGCGATGCGCAGCGAGGCAACTCGCAAGGCGCTGCTGGAAGCGGCCCGCAAGGTATTTGCACGGGATGGATTTGAAGCCGCCCGCATTGAAGACATTGCTGCCGAGGCCGGGCGCAGCCGGGGCGCGTTCTACGCGAACTTTGCCAACAAGGAAGCGGCAATCTTCGCCCTGCGCAACCAGGCGTTGGCGGAGTACGAAGCCGAGATGCTGCGCCTGCAGGCAGAAGCGGTTCCCCCTGAAAAGCAGCTTGAGCACTTTGAGCAGTGGATAGCCAAACGCATTCCAGACGCCGGGCAGATTCTGGTGCAACTGGAATTCAAGCAGTTTGCCGCACGGCATCCTGAACTGCGCCGCAAGCTGCTGCTGGAGCACCTGCGCAAGCAATGCAAGGTGGAGCTGGAGTGCGTGGAGGGCCGTCTGCCGAGCCTGAACGGTCCGGTCACGCGCGAGCAGCAGCAGCGTATGCTGCTGGTCGAGTCCGTGCTCGAAGGCCTGGCGCTCAATCACCAGTTCAGCCCGGAACTGCTGCCCGAGGAGACGCTGCAACAGATGGTCCATCTGCTGCTGAACGCGGCGCTGGACTGGCGCAGCAGCTCCGCGGAGCCCGCGCTGGAAGCTGCGTCAGAGTGACGGCCCCGGCGGCGGCGCATTCGATGCCTGACGCAGGGGCGGAATCGCCGGCGGCAGCTCAAAGATAATGCGGTTGCGCGGCACATCAAAGATCACTCGCCGGTAGCTGCCCAGCACTGACGTCCCGATCACGCCGCAGACATCGCGCCTTGTCACCAGCGGCTTGGTCTGCATCAGAAACGCAATGAATCGCACCACCATGATGTTGCCCATGGTCATGGAGCCGAGCACGCCCGGCCGTACCGGGAAGAGTCCGCCCAGCCCATAAGCCTGCCCGGACTTCATCTTCAGAAATGAATTGTCGAGATGCGCGCGGTGCGCATACTGCGGATAGAGCAGCAGTGTGGCGTCGCTGCCGGTATCGACCTCGACGCGCGCATTTCTCGTGAGCTGCGTCACCGTCGCCACCGTAATGGGAATGGTGGGGACGTTACCCTTGCGGCTGAGGGCCATGATCTCGCCGCCGCCGTGATAACGAAAACTTTTCGCCGGCCATAAGGTAATCTGGCTGGTTTCAAAATTGATGCCCGTCACAAAGCGGCGAAGCAGCGGATAGCCGAGAATTCCATCGATCGGATGCCGCATGTCGCTGGCAAGCGCATGCAGGTCCACAATCGCGAGCGTGTCGGCGATCAGGTGATGATCGAGGCGCACATCCACATGCTGCGCTCCGGCGATAGAGACTTTGCCTCCACCCAGGCCCAGGTCGCGGGCGCGCGTAATTTTTTCAACCGGAATGCCGAGCTGGCGCGAGACCGTCAGATCGAGAATATTGGCGCTGGTGCCGGTATCCACCAGAAAGCTGAGCCCCGCCTGCCCGTTAACCGAAACGGTGACATACAGGTGGTGCTCAAAGTACTGGAAAGGCACCGAGAAGCCGGCGCTTTCATCGGTAAACGGCGGCGTGGGATGTGGGCCGATGCGGTCGCGCAGAGAGGCCGCAAAGACCGGGGAAATCAGAGTACACAGAACGAGGAAAAGCAACGAAGACCGGATGGGCTGAAGCACATCTCTCACCTCCGCGTGGCTGGCGCGCGGCGCAGAAGCCACGGTGGAATGCATTTTGTGCCTGTCACGGGAGCATTGGCAAGAGAATTCCCTCGGTGTTTGCGCGGCATGACAACTGTCACGGCCGATTGCTGACAGACGGCACTGCAAGCCGCGACACCCTGGCGCGATGCTGAGAGTGTAAGGAGGAAGCCGCGATGCCATCCATCACACAGCCTCCGCGCCACTTCTCTCAGGCCGCCTCATTCCGCCGCAGGCTCCTGCAATGGAGCCATCCTCTGCGCAGCGAAGACCCGCTGGTCAGGCTGTATGCGCGGCTGGGGCTTGCGTTAGCGGCAGCGGGAATCCTGCTGCCCCATGCAGCCGCATGGGGCGCATTGGGATGCGCCCTGCTGGGGCTCTGCTCCCTCTGGGAGCAGGAATAACCCGCGCTATTGGCCTATGTATAACTCGATCGGCGAGAAGCCAATCTGATGGGTCTTGTTATCCACGCGCAAAAAGATAGGCGTGGAGCCGCCATTGATATCGACGCCCATCACCACTCCATTGCCGACATGCTTGGCCACAATGATGCGGTGGCTCTTGATGACGCCATAGTCGCTGTGCGCACCCCAGTCGCGCTGGAAGGCCGCAAAGTTGTAGAGCTTGTAGCGGTCAGGGTGCTGCTGCCACTGAAAGTCGTTGTTCCACTGGCCGTAGGCCTTTTGCAGATTGCCGGCCTCGACATCATCCAGAAACAGGTTCACGCGATGATCCGAGGGCCAGTTCCAGAGCTGCCAGGGAAAATCGAGCACGTAGAGAATGGTTCCGGTAAAGCCGGCAAAGAAGAGCACCACGGCAGCAATGGAGATGCGTTTGATCCAGAGGGCGCGGCGCGCATTGAATGGCGGAGCATCGAGCAGGGTCATATTTTTCTTTGCGCTCCTGTTGGGTGCGTAGAAGGGGGAGCGCGAGGCTCCCTCTGTTGTATCTGACACCGCCGGGGGCGGAAGGGTTTCTTCAAAAGCTGTTAAAGGCTGTAGCGGTTGCGATCCTGCTCGGCGCGGCGCTCACGCGCGAGCTCAATCAGCCGGTCAATGAGCTTGGAGTACGGCAACCCGCTGGCCTCCCAGAGCTTAGGGTACATGCTGATGGAGGTAAAGCCGGGCAGCGTATTGATTTCATTCAGATAGATGCGGCCCGAGGTGCCCGGCTCCATCAGGAAATCGACCCGGGCCAGCCCGGCGCAGTCGCAGGCGCGGAAGGCCGCCACGGCCATCTCGCGAATCTGCTTCGACTGCGCTTTAGTCAGCTTGGCCGGAATGATAGGCACCGAGCCTTCGCTGAGATATTTGGCCTCGTAATCATAGAACTCCTTGCCGGGGACGATTTCGCCCACTACCGACGCTTCCGGCGCATTGTTGCCGAGCACGGCGACTTCGAGCTCGCGGGCCTTGCCGCGTTTGCCGCCCACCCCTTGCTCCACGACGATTTTGCGGTCGAAGCCGGCGGCGAGTTCGATCGCGGCTTTCAGCTCTTTGCGGTCGCGCGCCTTCGAGATGCCGACCGAGGAGCCCAGATTCGCCGGCTTCACAAAGACGGGATACTTGAGCGCCGCCTCAATCTGCGTGGTGATCTTGCGCGGATTTTTCTCCCACTCGGGACGCAGAAAGGTGACGTGCTTTGTGATGGGCAGCTTCGCAGAGGCGAAGAGCCGCTTCATGATGTCCTTGTCCATGCCGGTGGCCGAGCCCAGCACGCCCGAGCCGACGTAGGCGATGCCGGCCAGTTCCAGCAGCCCCTGGATGGTGCCGTCTTCTCCAAAGGTGCCGTGCAGCACGGGGAAGATGATATCGAGCTGGAGCGCCTGCCGCGCAGAATCGGCGGTAAGCGTGCTGGCTTGGGTCTCAAAAGGCACCAGCGCGCCCTGGCTGGCTTGCTGCGGTACCGGCGGAACGATGACAGCCTCGCCCTTCGCCAGCACGGCAGCGCCGGGTGTGGTGTCCGGGTCGCCGGCGCGCAAGGGTCGCGGCTCTGCTTTGGCGCTGCCGTTGGCGAGCAGCAACTCGGCCGCATCCGCCGTCACCCAGCGGCCCTGCTTGGTGATGCCGATAGGCACCACCTCATACTTTTTGCGGTCAATGGCTTTGAGAATCGAGGCCGCCGAGAGCAGCGAGACTTCATGCTCGCCGCTGCGCCCGCCGAAGAGGATGCCGATACGGAGTTTTTTCATGACGAAGCCTCAGTATATGCCGGAAATTGCGGTTGACGCGTGTATCGCTAAACGATACAGTGATCTCGATGATTCGGTCTTTCAGGCACCCCGGCGTGGAAAGATTTTTCCTGACGGGATCAAAGGCGGGCATACAACCGGCACATGCAAACAAGCTGCGACTTCAGCTTGCCGCCTTGCATGCGGCAACACGACCCGAGGATATGTGCGCCCCCGGCTGGGACTTGCACCCCCTCAAAGGAAATCGGGAAGGACACTGGTCAGTGAAGGTAAATGGGAACTGGCGCTTGACGTTTCGCTTCGATGGACCGGACGCGATACTGGTTGACTATCAGGATTATCATTAGGATCTGCCATGCGAATGTATAACCCGCCTCACCCCGGCGAAATTTTAGCCGAATACTTGAATGGACGCCCGGTGACTGCGACCTCGACTCATCTGGGAGTTTCGCGTGTGGCTCTCTCGCGTGTATTGAACGGCAGGGCCGGCATCTCCGCGGACATGGCGATCCGCTTGGCTGAAGCATTCAATACCACGCCCGAGCTATGGATGAACTTGCAGGTGCAGTACGACCTTGCGCGCGCTGGCAAAGCCAGGAGAAAGAAGATCACGCCGCTGCATGATGCTGCGTAGTTCTCCAACTCCAGTACGCTGATTTGGCGCATCTATCTTTGGGTCTTCTCGGGATTGCTGCTGGCAAGCGCTTCCGGACGCTTTTTCCTCTACAGAAAGAAACCGAGATTGGTCAGCCGGATCGACATCGTAGAAGCCGTGGCAGGAGTGCTGGCCATTCCCGCGCTGCTTGGCTTCGCCTATCAACGGCCATACGGGACGGAGTACATATGGCAAGCACTATGCCTTGTCCTCGTGGCTCTATTTGTCATGCAGATCTTTTCTGAGAAAACAAAGAAACTCTTCGCGAAAGGCTGGAAGCTTGGGGTGGCCGCGACGGTCATGCAGATTGCACTGGGCGCACCCGCGATGTGGGCATTGATTGAGTATGCCTTTGTAGAGCGGTTTATGTGGAGATAAGCGGCGTTCCTGCTTGCTCGCAGCGATTGCGAAAAAGCAGAAACGCCCAATGATCCTTTTACAAAATCTTCTTCCCAAACGCCGAGCAGATCAGCTCCACCGCTAAATCAGCGGTGCGGTTGTGCTCGTCGATCACCGGATTCACCTCGACCAGCTCAAAGCTGACCATGCGGCCGTGGTCGGCGATGATCTCCATAGCCAGGTGTGCCTCGCGATACGTTGCGCCGCCACGGACGGGCGTCCCAACGCCGGGGGCGTCTTCCGGGTCAATCCAGTCCATGTCGAGCGAGACATGGTAGCCGGCCGTGCCACGTCCGGCCGCGCGCAGGGCTTCTTCCATCACGGTGCGCATGCCGCGCTCGTCAATGTCGCGCATGGTGTAGACCTCGGTGACGCCGGCGCGCTTGATGTTCTCTTTTTCGGTAGCGTCGATGTCGCGCACGCCAATGAGCACAGTGTTTTCGGGCAGCACCTTGGGGCTCCATCCGCAGATGTTCGCCAGCGATTCCGGCCCCAGGCCAAGCAGCGCCGCGAGCGGCATGCCATGCACGTTGCCGCTGGGCGAGGTCTCCGGCGTATTCATGTCGCCGTGGGCGTCAATCCAGAGAAGGCCGATGCGCTGGTTCTGATGGCGGTAGTACTCGGCCACGCCAGAGACGCTGCCCGCCGCGACGGAGTGATCGCCGCCAATCACCAGCGGCGTCATGCCCTGTTCCAGTGCCTTGGTGACCATGCCGGCCGCCTTGGTGCAGGTCTCGGTGATCTCTTGCAGGTAGCGGGCATTCTGCTCGCCGGAGTGCTTGGTTTCGGCGATGGCTACGCTGATGTTGCCGCCATCGGTCACCTGATGGCCCAGCGCCTCCAGGCGCGCTTCCAGGCCGGCCACACGCACGGCAGAGGGACCCATGTCCACGCCGCGGCGCGAGGCGCCCATATCGAGGGGCACACCGATGAGCTTGATTTTGCGCGGGGGCAGGGCCTGCGTTCCGCTGTAGATAGGGCCGGAGGTGAGTCCGGCGACCGCGGCTTTTTCCGCGGCCATTTTCTCTGTTTCTTTCGACATGATAATCGCTCTCTTTTGGTCTCAGGCAAAGAGTTGCGGACGAGGCTCAAGCCCCGCCCCGGCTCAGGCAGCCCGGCCCGCTAACCAAATGCCAGGGCGCGGCTGAAGCCGCACCCAATGGCCACGGATTGCGTTCGAACGATCATAGGAAACGACCCAGTGTACTGAATTTCGATGAATTCAGTACACCTGCATAGCAATAAATCGGCAGTGTCGCGCTATGGATAAATCCGGTTCAGCGTGCGCGCAAACGGGATCGTCTCGCGCACGTGCTCCAGGCCACAGATCCAGGCGACGGCGCGCTCAATGCCCATGCCGAAGCCGGAGTGCGGCACCGACCCATAGCGACGCAGATCGAGATACCACTGAAAGGCTTCCAGCGGGAGCTGATGATCTTCAATGCGCTGCTTGAGCAGCTCATACGAAGAGATGCGCTGCGAGCCGCCGATGATCTCGCCGTAGCCCTCCGGCGCCAGCACGTCAACGCAGAGCGCATATTTCGAGTTCTCCGGGTCCGGCTCCATGTAGAAGGCTTTGACGGCAGCAGGGTAGCGATGCACCATCACCGGGCGGTCAAACTGCGAGGAGATGTAGGTCTCATCCGGCGAGCCAAAGTCATTGCCGTACTCAAAAGGATGCTCCAGCAGGCCCTTGGCATGCGCGTCATTGAGCATCTGCGCGGCCTCATCGTAGCTCAAACGCGGGAACGGCGCCTGAATGCTCTGAAGCTTCGCGACATCGCGGCCCAGCACCTTCAGGTCAGCGGCGCGGCGCGTGAGCACGCGCCCGACGATGAAGCTGATGAACTGCTCGGCCAGACCCATCAGGTCATCGAGGCCGGCATAAGCCCACTCTGGCTCGACCATCCAGAACTCAGTAAGGTGGCGGCGCGTCTTTGACTTCTCCGCGCGGAACGTCGGCCCAAACGAATAGACCTTGCCGAGCGCGAGCGCCGTGCTCTCAATGTAGAGCTGGCCGCTCTGCGTCAGGTAGGCTTCGTCGCCAAAGTACTCCACCGGGAAGAGCGTGCTGGTGCCCTCGCAGGCCGCGGGCGTGAGAATCGGCGGATCTGTCAGGATGAAGCCGTTGTCGTCAAGAAAGTCGCGCGCCGCCTTGATGATTTCGGCGCGAATGCGCAGAATGGCCGACTGGCGCGGCGTGCGAATCCAGAGGTGCCGATGCTCCATCAGGAAGTCGGTGCCATGCTCCTTGAGCGAGATGGGGAAGGGAGTATCTTCGGGCACGCGCTGCACCACCTCGACGTTCTCCACGTCCAGCTCATAGCCGCCGGGGGCGCGATGGTCGGCGCGAACCTTGCCGGTGACGATGACAGAAGACTCCTGCGTGAGCCCCTTGATGCGCTCAAAGACCTCGGGCGCGACCGCGGCCTTGGGCACAATGCCCTGAATGGTTCCGCTGCCGTCGCGAAAGATGGGGAAGAGCAGCTTGCCGCTCTCGCGCAGGTTATAGAGCCATCCGCGCAGCGTGATGGTCTTGCCTTCATGCTCGCCGATGCGCGCAATGGTGGTGAGCGGCGCTTCTGTCGCAGTGTTGGTTACGTTTGTTTCTTCAGTCATATCCGTCTTCTTTTAGAACTTCTCAAAGGCGCGCTGAGCCTTCTCGACGATGACCTCGTTCGGCTCCTCCAGCGCGTAGTGAATCTCCAGCACCCCGGCCGGCGTCTGCGGCGCGGACTTCAGCTCCTGCATGGTTTCGTCCCAGGCAATCTCGCCCTCGCCCGGCCAGAGGTGCTCGTCCTTGTTGCCGTGGTTGTCGTGCAGATGAGCGGTGCGAATGAACTCGCGAAGCTGCGCGATGGTCTCAGAGACGCCGTCGCCCAGATGTGCGTGGCCGGTATCGAGACAGACGCCAATGTCTTTGAAGTGCCCCGTGTGCAGGATCTCGCGAATATGCTCAGGGCGCGTGACCTCGTTCTGCAGATTCTCCACCGCCAGTTTCACACCCAGCGGATTGGCAAAAGCACGCAGATGCTCCAACGCCGTCAGCGAGTACTCGAGAGCGCGCGGGCTCCAGGTATCTTCGCGGTCACCCAGGTGCACCACCATCACGCGCAGCGGAATCTGCTCGGCCGTCTCCAGCGCCCGCTTGACCTCATCCATGGCATCAATGCGGCGTGATTTTTCCGGATGCAGCAGGTTCACCGAAGGACCACCACCGCGGCCCATTTCCCGATCGGAATAAAGCGGCGCATGCATGGAGAACGGCTCCAGCGGATTGGAGCGAAACCATTCCGCCAGATCGCGAATCTCCTGACGGTTGGTGTAATCAAAGTGCTGGCGGGCGGCAAACAGCTCCACGCCCTGCGCGCCGGCGCGCGTGACCAGATCAAGCAGGCCGGGGTGCAGGCGCTGCCGCAGAAAAACGTGCGTCGATAAAACCTTCAACATGGAGGAAGTCTCAATTCGGGCTTCTACTTCTATCTTCTCATTGGACGCCCGTTCCGAGTAGAGTGACCCTCGCGGTACCAAAACCGGCATTTGAGAAGATGAGATGCATAACCCCGTCGGCTCCATGAGCCAGAGGAGAGCCCATGCTTGAAAACTTCCGGCTGAAAGTCTTTCGCATGGTGGCCGAACAGGCCAGCTTTCGCAAGGCCTCAGAAGTGCTGAACATCACCCAGCCGGCGGTGAGCCAACAGGTGCATGCGCTTGAGAGCGAGCTGGAAACGACGCTCTTTGATCGCAGCGGCAATCGCGTGCAACTCACCCCTGCCGGCATGCGTCTGCTGCGCTATGCCCGCCGCGTCGCAGCGCTGGCGGCGGAGACAGAGAGCGAACTGGCCGGCATGCAGGGCGAGGTCGCGGGCGCGCTCAAGCTCGGCTCCTCCACCACGGTGGCGCAGTTCATTCTGCCGCAACTGCTGGCGCGCTTCCGGCAATTCCACCCCCGGGTAAAAATCTCGGTCATCAGCGGCAACACTGAGTGGGCCGTCGAAACGCTGCTGAAGGGCAGCATCATGATGGGCGTGATCGAGGGGCCGGTGTCGAATGCGGAAGTCTACCGGCGCAAGATTCTCGACGACCGCATGGCGCTCATGATTTCCGGCAGCCACCCATGGGCACAACTCAAGAGCCTGCCGCTCGAGCGTCTGCCCGAGATTCCCCTGCTGATGCGGGAGCGCGGATCAGGCTCGCGCCGTGTGGTGGAAAGCGCGCTGCGGCGTGCCGGCATGCGCATGAGCCGGCTCAACATCGAGATGGAGCTGGACACCACCGGCGCCATCATCGCCGGCATTGAGGCCGGGCTGGGCGCGGGCATTGTCTCTCTGTGCGCCGTGCCCAAGGAGCTGCGACTCGGCACCATCCGGGCGCTCCCGGTGGAAGGGCTCGACATCGTGCGGCCCATTTCGCTCATTCGCCGCGCAGGCCCCATGCCCGAGGGCCCGGCCGGAGCCTTTGAGCAGATGCTGCTGAGCTAGAGCACCGGCATAATTCTCCGATAACCTCAGCTTATCGGCGGTCAAAAGATGTGCTTGGACACAGACCCGGCCCGTGCCTCAGCCTGAAGCTGGGATGAGCAAAAATCTTTTCTACATCGGAATCATACTGGCCGCGAGCGGGCTGCTTTCTCCGCCGCTCGCTCTGGCCGCCGGCCTGGCGTATGGCCTGTTCGTGGTGCATGCCTATCACGTCGAGGCGAAGCGTCTCTCAAAGTTTCTGCTGCAGGCTTCTGTCGTCTGTCTGGGCTTTGGCATGAACCTGGCCGAGGTGGTGCGCGTGGGTAAATCAGGCTTTCTCTACACAGCCATCGGCATCACCTTTGCCATGGCGCTCGGCACCTTGCTGGCGCGCGCGCTCGGCGTGGAGCGGGTGCAGGGCTTTCTGATCTCCGCCGGCACGGCCATCTGCGGCGGCAGCGCGATTGCCGCGCTCGCTCCGGTCGCTGCGGCCAGTGAGGAGCAGGTAGCCGTCTCCATGGGCACAGTATTTGTGCTCAACTCGGTTGCATTATTTCTCTTTCCTGCTGTTGGTGCTCTTCTGCATCTGAGCCAGACGCAGTTTGGGCTATGGGCAGCACTCGCGATTCATGACACCAGTTCGGTCGTGGGCGCGACGGAGAAGTACGGCGCGCTCGCCCTGGCCATTGGCACCACGGTCAAGCTCGCCCGCGCGCTCTGGATTGTCCCCGTCTCCGTGGCGACTGCCGCCGTCACAAAAACACGCGGAGGCATCAAGCTGCCGTGGTTCATTCTGCTCTTCTGTCTGGCCGCTGTGATGAAGAGCTATGTGCCGCAACTGGGCTTCGCCTATCCGAGAATCGATCATCTCGGTGAACTGGGCCTGGCAGTCACGCTCTTCCTGATCGGCACGGGAATCACCCGCGGCACCATCAAGGAAGTGGGCGCACGGCCCATGCTGCAGGGCGTGATGCTCTGGGCCGTGGTGGGTTCGGTGTCGTTGTTCTGCATTCTCAAGGGGTGGATTCACCTGTAAACAGAGCTTGCCGGAAGCAGATTCGCACACCGCACGGTTTTGGCTCCGCGACGGTTGTGCTTCCGGCTGGAGTGGCTGGGTGAGTGGGCCTCCCCAGCCGCTTTTTTTGGCGTTTCACACTGCCGGCGAATTCAGCACAGCTTCAACAGGCACAGGCATAATGAGGGCGTATGGCACACGCGGGTGGCCGGTTCATTCTCGTTGTCGCAGCTCTCTGCGCCTTGGCCTGCGCGGCCTTGCCCGTGGCGGCGCAGAGCGCGGCGGCCCGTCCAAAGTCCGCATGGCAGCCGATCAAAAGCACCCACGATGCGCTCGACAAGCACGGCGTGGACCTCAGCGGCTGGGTGCAACTGGATGGGTCAACCGTCGCAGCTGGCGGCCGGCCGAATCCGCTCGGGTTTGACGGGCAATATCTCATCGACCTCACCGCCACCGTTGACACCGCAAAGCTGCTGCATCTGCCGGGCGGCACCGTGATGCTCGACGGGCAGAGCCATAGCGGACCGAGCATCCTGACGCATCAGTTTCCTGCGTTGCAGGACCCCGACAACATGGACGCCTACTCTGAAACCTCGCTCGACCGCGCGTGGTATCAGCAGAGCCTCTGGAAGCAGAGGGTGCTGATGCAAGTGGGGCTGATGTATGTGGACGATCAGTTCTTCACCGTGCCCTACGGCGGCAACTTTGTCTCGCTCGATTTTTCTTCGGACGCCTCCGTCAGTACCTTCCTTCTGCCCACCTTTCCCAAGGGATCATTTGGCGGCGATGTGCAGGTGGCGGCGTCAAAGGCGTTGAGCTTCTCCGGCGGAGCCTACAACGACCACAGCACCGAGCTGCCCTATGATCCGGGCGGCGTGCTCTACCTCACCGAGGAGGCATGGCAGAGCCACTGGCATGGCCGCCCCTGGAAGCTGCAACTCGGCGGCTGGCGCGACACCGGACGCTTTGTGCGCTTCGCCGGTGGTACGCAGCATCACGCCGCCGGAGCCTACGCGGTCGCCAGCAGCAAGCTCTGGCAGCCAAAGGCCTCTCAGGATCGCGGTGTCGGCATGTTTGTGCAGTTTGGCACGGCTCCGCCCGCGGTGGCCAATGTGCGCAGCCACATCGGTGCGGGCCTGATTTGGACCGGCCCATGGGCTAGGCGGCCGCATGACGAAATCGGCGCGGCATTCAGCGACAGTCTGCTCACGCATGAGAGCGATTTTCGCCACGGCTATGAGAACGAGGTGGAAGTCTACTACCAGATTCATGCCTTTCGCGGACTGACCATTCAGCCGGACATGGAGTTCTGGCAGCACCCCAGCGGCGGGGCCGCGCCCAATACGATTCTGGCGCTCACGCGCATCATGTACACGTTTTGAAGTGGTTGAGGTGTGCGCAATGGCAGTTGCGGCAAATCGCCGCAGGCGCTGCGCAGCCCGCGCCAGATAAGCATCGCGCGCATATCATGGTTACAGACGATGCCGCGTCGTCCCGCTGATGTTGTGCCGCTGAAGATCATGCCTTCTGATGTTTCCATGACGCCGAACCCGCATTCGGCAAGAGACGCTGCGCCCAAGCTTGCGCTGCCCTGGGTGGTGCGGCTGCGCTATGGCATGGTGCTTTGCGGAGTCGCGGCATTGCTGGCGGCCGCGCCTGTTTTTCATATCTCCGCGCGCATCATTCTCTGGGCGCTCGTGCCCTATCTGCTGATGTTGGTCACCAATCTGTGGCTTCGGCGCGCACATCACCTTTCACCGCGCGCGGCGCAGCAGACGCTGGGCGGCATCTTCGTCTTCGACATCCTCTGCCTCACGGCGGTGCTGGGCCTTACCGGCGGCCCTATGAATCCCTTCAGCCTGCTCTTTCTAGTGCAGATCACGCTCTCGGTGGTCGTCCTCAAAAAGGAGTGGACGTGGACCCTTGGCCTGCTCTCTGCCCTTTGCTTTGGCTCGCTGTTCTTTTTGAATGTGCCGCTCATGGACATGCACATCATGCCGGCGGAGTATCCGCACCTGGTGGGCATGTGGGCCGCATTTGTGGCGGCGGCGGCGTTGATCAGCTTCTTCACCGGCCGCGTCTCTGACGCTCTGCGCGACCGCGAGTTGGAAGTGCTCGCGCTGCAGGAGAAAGTCGCGCGGCAGGAGCGGCTGGCATCGCTGGGCACTCTGGCCGCGGGTGCGGCGCATGAGCTGGGCACGCCTCTGGGCACCATCGCAATTGTGGCGCGCGAGCTGGAGCGTTATGCCACCACGCTGGCTGAAAGGGAAGGTCTTAATCATGAGGCGTGCGATGACCTCAGCGAAGACGCTCGCCTGATTCGCTCCGAGGTCGAACGCTGCCAGCGCATTCTGCAAGGCATGAGCGCGCGGGGTGCGGAGCCCATGGGCGAGGCGCCGCAGGCCATCTCCGTGAGCGAGCTGCTGCGGCAGATGCTCGAGCAGGTGCCCGAGGCAAAGCGCATGCGCATTCGCCTGCATGCACAGGAGGATCAAACGCGGCTTACGCTGCCGGTGCGGGCGACCGTGCAATCGCTCAGCGCACTGGTGAGCAATGCGTTCGATGCCGGAGGCGAAAGCGTCGAGGTGCAGGCCGCATGCATGCATGACAATGTGGTGCTGACCGTGCGCGACCACGGCAGCGGAATGAGTGAGGAAGTGCTGCGCCACGTGACCGAACCATTTTTCACTACCAAGCCGCCCGGCCTCGGCATGGGGCTCGGCACATTTCTGGCGCGCACTTTCGCCGAGCATCTCGGCGGCGCATTGTCTTATGATTCCGCACCTGGCCAGGGCACCACCGCCACACTGGCCTTGCCGATACGCTGCCTGCAGCCACTGACGGCCACCCGCCCCGGACCAGCCCAGGAGCTGCGTAGAGATGCCTGAGAAAATGCCGCTGGTCTATGTGGTCGACGATGACGAAGTCTTTCGCAACCGGCTTGCGCGTGCGCTGCGGCAGCGGCACTGGAACGCGCAGCCCGCGGCAAGCGCCGAAGAGGCATGGGCGCTCGCGCGGCAGCAGACGCCAGATCTGGTGCTGCTGGACCTGCGCATGCCCGGCATGGGCGGCCTCGAACTCATCGAGAAGCTGCGCGCGCTCGACGCCACGATGAAGATCATCATGCTGACCGGCTATGGCAGCATTCCCACCACCATCACGGCTCTGAAGCGTGGCGCCGATGATTACCTGAGCAAGCCTGCGGACGCCGACCAGATTGTCGCCGCCTACGAGCGGCTGCTGGCTCCTGAAGCACAACCGGCGGAGCCGCCCGCCGAAGCGCCCAGCCTCGCCCGCGTGGAGTGGGAGCACATGCAGCGCGTGATTCATGACTGCGGAGGAAACATTTCGCAAGCTGCGCGGGTGCTCGGCATTCACCGCCGCTCATTGCAGCGCAAGCTGTCGAAATATCCGCCACCACGATAAGTCCACGCAACTAAAATCACACGTCGCGCAGCAAAAAGGGATCACCGCTCAGCGGTGATCCCTTTGCTTGTGATCCGTCAATAAGCCGCCGCGTCAGATGCGCATCGGCATGATGATGTAACGGTACTTGTAATCTTCCTGACCGTCTTCAGGGCGCATCTGGCCGGCCGATTGCGCGTCCTTGAACTCCAGCCGAACCTCGCCCGTGTTGCCGATCGCCTTGAGGAAGTCGAGCAGATAAGCCGAGTTGAAGCCCACCACCAGCGGATCGAAGCTGTATGGCGTCTCGATCACGTCTTCGCTCTCGCCCGAGTCCGTCGAAGAAGCCGAAATCTTCAACTCATTCTGCTCCAGGCGAATCTTGATCGCACCCGACCGCTCATCGGCAAACTGTGACGTGAGCTGAATGGAGCGCGAGAGGTCTTCGCTGCGCACAATGGCGAACTTGTTATTGTCGCGCGGCAGCACAGCCTCGTAGTTGGGGAACTGCCCCGTCAGCTTGCGGCTGGTGAGCACGCGGTGACCGATGCGGAAGAACAGCGTACTGTCATCATCAGCAAACTCCACTGACTCGGCATCGGTGTTGCCCAGCAGCGACTGCAGCTCAGAGAGCGCCTTGCGCGGAATCAGCGTCTTCTTCTCCGCGCCCATCGACGGAAAGTTTTCGCCGCTCTTCTCAATGTGCGCCAGGCGGTGGCCGTCGGTCGCGACCATGGCAATCGACTCCGCCTTGAGAATCAGCAGTGCGCCGTTGAGCGTGTAGCGCGACTCTTCGTTCGAGATAGCGAAAATCGTCTTTGCGATCAGGTTCCGCAGCGATGCCACAGGAATCGCAATTGCGCCGGTGGAGGGAAACTCCGGCACCTGCGGAAAGTTGGCGCGTGCCATGCCGACCATCTTGGTGTTTGACCGGCCGGAGCGAATCTGCACCCAGTGGTTATCCATCAGCTTGATGCTGACGTCGCCTTCGGGCAGCAGCTTCACGTAGTCATAAAGCTTGCGCGCGGGGATCGTGCAGGAGCCCGGCTTCTTGACCTTCGCCGCGCAGGAGGTGCGCATGCTCTGGTCCAGATCGGTCGCCGTGATCGCGAGCCGGTCCTCGTCAGCCTCGATAAGAAAGTTCGACAGGATGGGAATGGTGGTCTTGCGCTCGACCACGCTCTGCGAAGCGGTGAGCTCGCGGAGAAGATCCTGGCGGCTGACGCTGATCTCCATGGTTCCTGCGGCTTTTTCCTGCTCGACTCCAACCGGCATGCTGGTTTCTCCCACTACGGTTTGGCTCAAATCTACACCACAAACGGTGCAGCACAGAAGGGAATGGCTGCACAAATTACGCGTTTTTACTGCGTGGCTTCATTGTAGGGACTCTCCTTTGGACCGTCGCCGTGGAAATCCCGGCCGTTGTGTGAAAGCCAGTGGCGGATCGCTCAGGCCGGAATGAGCCCAAAAAGCTGGCCCGGCGCACATCGCCGGCGTAGGGTGTGAGGCGCGACTACGGGTACTACGAAGAAAGAGTCTTTCTTCCCAGCCGTAGTAACCGTTCGATTCGGAAAAGTGGAAATCTCAAGCCAAACCGCAGCAGGAGCGCACCAGAACATGGGCCTCGTTTTAGAAAACCGGGGACAGTCAGAGAGCAAAACAAGGAAAGCCGGTCGAAAACCCTTCACACCTGCCCATGGTTCTCCTGCTTTTGCACTTCAGCGTTTTGAAACCATGTGGAAACCATGGCCGCCAAGTGGGAAAACGGTCCGCATGCGCGCAGATCAGCCACGCCGCAAAGACGCGGCTTCCACAGCGGACGGCTTGTCCGAAACTTCCACAGGTCCAATTTAGGCGCAGGAAAACCCCGACAGAAATACGGCTTCTGCCGGGGTCTGGGGAGGAGGCAAATGCTTGCCCCGGTGCGAAAAAATATTTAGCGGCTCACCGAGACGCCGCCGTTCGTGCTCCTGAAGCTCAGCGTCGCGCCCCCGTGACCGAGGTCGCCCGCATAGTGGTGACGCGCGATTTTGGTGATGTTCGGCAGATCCACTGAGATTCCGCCATTGACGTTCTGCACATCGAGGTGCGCCGAATAATGGCTGCCAAGGGTGACATTCACGCCGCCATTGGTCGTTTGCGCCCAGAGTCCCTGGCCGGTCCATCCGTCGCCTCCCAGCGTCACCGAGAGCCCGCCATTCGTCGTTTTGGCATGCACCTCGCCGTTCAGGTTGACCAGGCTAAGGCCTCCGTTGGTCGTGGCTGCGTCGATCTTTCCATTCAACTGCCGCAGGTTGATGCCGCCATTTTCGGTGTGCAGTTGGGCGGCGATGTTCTCGGGCACGTAGAGCCGGTAGTTCACATACCAACTGGGCCCGCCCCATATGCCAGAAGAAGGCCCCGTCGCATGAATCTCTCCATCGGTATGAATGGTGACTTTCTGCGCAGTCGCCTCGGCCTTTGCGTGGCTGCTGTCCTGCACAATCACGCGCGCTTCCAGCTCAATCGTGTTGCGCTGCTGCCCGATGACCTCAATGCCGCCGTTCTCATCGCGCACCTTCACCTCGCCACTGGCCGGCAGGGTGATGCGGCGCAGCTCGCAGAACTGATGACGGGAGCCAAAGAGGGAATAGTTGCGCGTGCCGCCGTAGTGGCCCTCGCAGGAGGATGTGGTCCACGACTGTTTGACGAACTGGGGGGACTGCGCGCGGGCAGGCAGGGTGGCCGCCAGCAACAGCGGGAGTATCAGGAGTGTCGGGGCAAAGACGAAACGGCGCATCAGAAACCTCCAGGGGAACAATACCGATGCATACGGCAGCGCGGCGTAATTGGTTCCCTTGCGGATATCTTCAGGATGGCGAGAGCGATTGGATCGCCTTTTGCCAGCCTCTCTGATAGACCGAGATCACGATCAGCCGCACGCACAGCGCGATGCCCGCCCCGATGAGCGTGCAGATGGCGCGATGCTGCGCCACCTCAGGCCCCGGCAGCTCATTGAGCGAGAGCAAAAAGACGATATAGCCGGTCACGGTAAAGGTGAAGAGGGCATAGTTCACATTGAGCAGCCCGTAGCCGAACCACGCAAACAGGATCGTCATGGCGGCGAGCGTGATGACGCCAGGGTGCAGATGCACCAGCAGAAAGCTGATCAGAATGGCTCCGGCCACGGTGCCGAACATGCGCGCGATGACGCGGTTCACCGTGTCGGTCATTCCAGGCTTGAGCACCACCAGCGCCGTGATCGGAATCCAGTAGCCGCTGGGATAGTTGAGCCGGCGGTAGATCTCCGTCGTGAGCCCCAGCGTGAAGGCCAGCCGCAGCGCGTAGGGAATAGCGGAGTTGAGCGAGCGCCGCTGCCAGAGCGAATCCGTCGTTTCCACCACCGCCTGCCGCAGCGCGGCCTCCTCAGCCAGCAGGTAGCGCTTCAGCTCAAGCACGCGGCGGCCCAGCTCGCCCGAGAGATGCAGCAGCAGTGACGAGAGAACAAGCTGCAGCGCTCCGCCCGCAAAAAGCAGTGCGCCGCGAGCCAGCGCATCGAGCGGCGAGGCCGGAAAGGCCGAGGCCACCAGCAGCGTGATGACGCATTGCTGGCCCACCCACGCATACCCGCCGGGGCGCGAGGTGAGCATCCCATATCCGAAACCCCACAGCGCCGCCATCACAACCATCAGCACGCTGTGATAGCCGAGCATCACGCCCAGAAATCCAGCAAAAGCCATGCCGAAGGTGACAAAGATCATCGGCAGCAGGTTTGAGTCATCAATGCACTGCTTCTTGCCAAAACCCGTGTTCATGGCCCCGCCGGCGGCAATCATGCCCACGGCCGGATGCCCGATGGCAATGCCGATGCCCAGGCAAAGCGCAATCGGCAGCGTCAGAATCAGGTCCGCGCGCAGCGTCTGGTTCTGCCAACGAAAGACGTAGCTGTCAGTCAGATATTTGTAGCGCCCGGCCACAGCCGGAGCAGGCGTTGAGGACATAAGGTTCTGCCCACTAGGATGACATCGCGAGCGCTTTTGTCACAGTCTGCTCAAAAAAGAGGTGCGGCTTGCTGGAGTGGTCCGGAAGCCGCATTCTCAGCGCAAGCCTCAATGCAGGTCCTTGACCTTCATGCCCTGGGGGATCTTCAGGTGAAACTCCTGCTCGTTCAGGGGCAGGTTGAAGCGAATATTCTGGAAGGTCACCAGAATCTGGTACTCCTGCAGCGGCCGCCGGATGGTGATGGTGGATGGAAACTCGATGCCATCATGATTCACCAGCGGGCCAAAGACGGCCTGCGTCTCAATGCTGCCCTGTGCGTCGTAGATGTCCTCTTCCGTCGGCTGCAGTGTTGTGCGGTCAAACTGGATCATCCGGCTGGGCACCAGCACGTTGCTGTTGGGCGACTGGCGGCGCAGGATCGTGAGGTCATAGAGCGGCACAATCAGCAGATGCTTAGGCTTGGCCGGCACAATCGTCTTGGTCTCTGACGTCAGCACGCGCAGGTCATCGGCCGTGATGGTCTCGACCAGCAGCGAGTTGAAGAAGATGTCCGGCCGCATGTTCTCAATGGGATTCTTCGACGGATGCGTGACCTTGTTCGTCCCCGTATACGCCTGGCTTTTCGGCGGAATCACCATGGTGAAGTTCTCGCCGTTGCTCGCCATGTCAAACGCCGGCAGGTGGACCACGGGCAGGTAGCCGATGACGCGCACGTCGCCCGGCCGCTGCATGACGATGTAGCCGCTGAAGGGTGTAATGGTCTTCTCTTTGCCCTTCAGTTCGCCGCCCTCGGTCACCTGGAAGGTCACCTGCGCGGTGAGCGAATGTATCTTTTCATAACGCTCATTGATCAGGCTGGTGAGCTGATCGGGCGTGGCTGAGAGCACCGTTTTGGGCATCTCTGCCTTGGGCACGCGCCTTACATGCACAAAACAGCCCGACAGCGCGGGCAGTCCCAGGCTGAGCGCCAGAGCGAGTCCTCGTGTTTTCCATTGAGTCAACAATTTTCCAGTATATCCGTCGCGGTTGCGGAGTCAGGCAGAACTCTCAGAGTTACGTATGCGGAGAGGTGAAAGTTCTGCTCTGAGCGTCTAGCGCCTTTGTGCCTGCCGGACCGCGCGCCGGTAGGCCTGCACATTCTTGTCATGCTGCGCCAGCGTGGCCGAAAAACGGGAATGCCCGCTCGGATCGGCGCTGGCCGCAACAAAGTAGAGATAGTTGGTCTGGGCCGGATGCATGGCCGCGCGCAGCGAAGCCACTCCCGGATTGCAGACCGGCCCCGGAGGCAATCCGGCATGCGTGTAGGTGTTATAGGGCGAGTCCGATTTCAGGTCAGACTCATAAATCGCGCCCCGGTAGTGATTTTTGAGCAGCGCCGCATAAATCACTGAAGGGTCCGTCATGAGCGGCATCTGCTGCGCCAGCCGGTTATAAAAGACGCTGGCCACCAGCGGCCGCTCCGAGGGGATGGGCGTCTCGCGCTCCACCAGCGAGGCGAGGGTGACAATCTCGTGCAGGCTGGGCGTCGTCTGGTCGGCGGAAGCCGGCAGCGAAGCAACTTTGTCGAGCCCCAGCTTGGCCGCCTCGGCCCGGAACTGCGCGACCATGGCCGCGGCGATCTGCTCCGGCGAGACGCCGGGCGAGAACTTGTAAGTATCAGGGAACAGGTAGCCCTCCAGGCTCGGCGCCTGCGGGTCAAGATCGCTCACCAGTTGGGTGTCGTGCTCGGCCACGGTCAAAAAGCCCTGCTCGGTGGCGAGCTTTTTCTCTGCCAGCTTGCGGGCAATATCAAAGATGTTGGAGCCTTCCGGAATGGTCACGCTGACGGTGTAAACGTCGCCGAGGCGCAGCCGGCGGTAGACCTCGGTCAGGGGAGCCGGATGGTCAAAGCGGTATACCCCGGCCTTGAGCGCGCCCCCGCGAGCCAGGTGCATGGCTTCGAGCGCCCAGCGGCTCCGAATCAGCCCCTTCTGCTCCAGTTGCCGCCCGATGCCAAGCGTCGGCGTGCCCGGCGCAATGGTCACCAGCACCGGCGAAGACGGCCCCACGGGCGTCAGGACCACGTACGCTCCGTAGCCGCCGGCGGCGAGAACAACCAAAAGAAAGAGCTGAAAGAGTTTGCGCAAGAGAATAACTCGCTGGATCGTTATATGGTTAGACTCTCATCCTGGAGTGTAAGGTGCGAAAAGTGCAAACGAGGTTGGCATAACCTCTAGACTGACCGTATGGCCGCGCAATCACAGATCGAGGACTCTACGGCCCGCATCATGGCCCTCGACGTCGGCGACCGCCGTGTCGGCGTCGCCGTCAGTGACGAGCTGGGCCTTACGGCACAGCCCGTGCTGACCCTGGTCCGCACCAATCGCAAGCAGGACATGAAGTCCCTTGGCCGCCTGCTGCGCCGCTTCGGCTGCACCGAGGTCGTGGTGGGCAACCCACTCTATATGTCGGGGGATATCAGCCCGCAGGCGCTCAAAGCGCAGGCCTTTGCCGCCTGGGTGCGGGAGGAGTTCGGTTTGCCCGTTCACCTGTGGGACGAGCGCCTCACGACCACCGAAGCCCACCGGCATCTGCACGCCGCCGGCCGCCCCGGATCGGAGCATCGCGAGGTGGTCGATCAGGTCGCCGCCGTGCTCATTTTGGATGGATTTCTGGCGGCCCGCCGCGCCCGGCAGGCGGAGCCGCAACTCCGCACAGGGGAACCATAAGCATTCCGGTTGCGTAGGTCCCAGCAGGGAGGACGATCTTATGTATTGCTCCGCATGTGGTCAGGCCCTGGTTCCGGGGGCGGCAGTTTGCCCGCGTTGTGGTCGGCCGGCTGGAGTTGCGCCGGTTCCCTTCATCTATAACCGCGTGCATCGCCACGTGCAGACGCTGGGGTGGCTATGGGTCGCCTATGCCTTCTGGTCGGTGCTCGGCGCGCTGATTGCCATGCCCTTTCTTGAGGGCATGTCGCATGGCTGGTTCGGCCACATGCACGACATGCAGGTGTGGCCCTTTGGCATGTATGGGCACTGGCATTGGGTGATGCAGGTGGTGATCGTGGCGCTGTTTCTGCGTGCCATTCTGAGCGCGGCGGTGGGCATCGGACTGCTGCAGCGCGCTCCGTGGGCAAGAGTGCTCGCTATTGTGGCGGCCGTGCTGACGATTCTGAAGCCCATCGCGGGTACGGTTCTGGCCATTTATACGCTCTGGGCCATCGCGCCCAGCCTCTCCGCGCAGGAATGGGACGGCATGAAGCGGCCCATGTGACCGCCATTACAAGCGCTCGCGCCGCCCAAACCCTAAAATAGAGTCATGAGCTACCCCATCACCCGCATGCGGCGGATGCGCCGCACCGAACCGCTGCGCGCCCTCGTGCGCGAAACGCATCTGGAACCCGGCGCGCTGATTCTGCCGCTGTTTCTCTGCCCTGGCGAGGGCATGCGCCGCGAGGTCAGCTCGATGCCCGGCGTCTTCAATCTCTCGGTCGATGAGGCCGTCAAAGAGGCCGAAGCCGCCGCCGCGCTCGGCGTGGGAGGGTTGCTGCTCTTTGGCCTTCCCGAAACGAAAGACGAACAGGCCACCGGCGCCTGGGACGACCACGGCATCGTGCAGCAGGGGCTGCGCGCGCTCAAGCAGAGCAGCGCCTCAAAACAGCTCGTGCTCATCGCCGACGTCTGCCTCTGCGAATACACCTCGCACGGCCACTGCGGCGTGGTGCGCCAGCAGGGCGATGAATATGAAATCGACAACGACCCCAGCCTCGATCTGCTGGCCCGCACCGCCGTCTCGCTCGCTCGCGCCGGGGCCGATGTCGTCGCCCCCAGCGACATGATGGATGGCCGTGTGATGGAGATGCGCGACGTGCTCGACGAAGAGGGCTGCGAGCAGACGCCGATCCTCTCCTACGCGTCGAAGTTCGCCTCGGCCTTCTACGGGCCGTTCCGCGAGGCCGCCGACTCTGCCCCGCAGTTTGGCGACCGCCGCAGCTACCAGATGGATGGCGCAAACCTGCGCGAAGCCATGCGCGAGATTGAGCTTGATCTCGACGAGGGCGCGGACATGATTCTCATGAAGCCCGCCATGCCTTATCTCGACGTGATTCGCGCGGCGCGCGAGCGCTTCGATGTGCCGATGGGTGCCTATCAGGTCTCGGGCGAATACTCGATGATGCAGGCCGCCTTCGCGAAAGGGTGGCTTGATCCCGAGCGCGCCATGATGGAGTCGCTGCTCTCGATTCGCCGCGCCGGCGCCGACTTTATCGTGACCTACTTCGCCCAGGAAGCAGCGAAGGTGCTCGGCTAAAGCAGTTTAGGAAATGGTGTCGCTCGAAGCCTCCGCCGCCAAGTCGTCGCGACCAGCAGGGAGCGACGACCCAGAAAACCGCAGGAAAGTTCACAGTATTTCCTAAACTGCTCTAAAGCGCCCCCATACAGAACGGCCTCAAGAGAGATTGTGATTATTCTTCGCCGAGGTGTTCGCCGGGCAACATGCGCGCATGCAGAATGCGAATGATTTCGACCGTCTCGCTTTGCGCGGACCGGGAAGAGCGGCGAACGCGATAAAAGAGGACATGACGGCGCTGCTCGATGCGCCGATAGCCTTTACGAATCTCATCGCAGGCTCTGCCCAGATGGGAGTTCGACGCCAGCCGCAGAATCATCTCCTCCAGCTCCGCGAGATATTGTTGCGCCTGTGCCAGGCCCCACGTTTGCCGGGTGTAGAGAGCGATCGCCTTGAGATCGGCCAGGGCAAGCCGGGAGAGCCTGTAATCAGCCACCCGCAGCCTTCGGCAAATCGTTCAGAAACTCCCGGACTTGCTCGAAGGGGTTTCCCGTAACAAAGCCGCTTTGCTCTCCCGCAACCAGGGCCGAGCGAAGTGCTTCAATCCGGGCTTCCTCTTCCCGCTCCTCCTTTTCAAGCGCGCGCAGACCGGCGCGAATGACCTCGCTGGCATTGCCATAGCGGCCTTCTTTGATCCGGGAATCGACAAAGCGATCCATCTGCGGAGTGAGATTGATATTGCGAGTGGGCATCCGGGCACTCCTGCGGAGAGCGTAGCGCGATTGGCAATATTTGGCAATCGAGAGGCAGGAGCGATGCCGGGCAGAAATGAAGAGGCGCTGAGAGATGGTAGGCGAGGCAGGGATCGAACCTGCAACCCCCAGCTTAGAAGGCTGGTGCTCTATCCAATTGAGCTACTCGCCCGCGCATGCTCATTGTAGCCCGTCAACCCCGCCCGATGTGGCGAAGGACGGTGCCCGGTGCGATACTGGTTACCGATGCCGATCGAAGATTATCAGGGAGCGGCGCAGACCATCGCTTCCTTCCTCAAAATGCTCACCACCCAGGGCGGACTTCGGCTGAAGTACCGCATCACCGCCGGCGCGGGCGCCGCTGATCCGCACGGCCTTGAGGCCCGCGAGATTTACGTCGAGCTGGCCGGTCCCGATGCTTCACTGCTCACCCAGCGTGGCGGCGAACTGCTGCGCGCCCTCGAGCACGTCGCGGCCAAGATGATCCGGCTTGAAAACGAGGAGCACGACCGCGTCTCCTTCGACTCGAACAACTTCAAGGCCCTGCGCGCGCAGGAGCTGAAACTCGCTGCCCAGACCGCCGCCGAGCGCGTGCGTGAGACCGGCCAGCCCTATGCCTTTGCCGCCATGAGTTCGCGCGAGCGCCGCATGCTGCACCTGGCGCTGCGCGATTATGAGGATCTAGAGACCTCATCGAGCGGCGAGGGTCTGAACCGCTTTGTGGTCGCTTATCCCAAAGGCTATGACCATCACAAGTTCGCTCCGCGTGTGCCGGCCGTGCGCGGCGGTGGACGCGGCCGCCGCTAGCTCTTCGCCGCGGGTATAGCCTTTTCTCATGCATCCGATTCAACCGCATCCTCAGCTTGCGGAAGTGGAGAACCTGGCCCACGAAACCATCGTGGCCATCTCCACGCCGCCGGGCCGCGGAGGCATCGGCATCGTGCGCCTCTCGGGTCCGCGAGCCGTGCCCATGGCCGAGGCTTTGGTGCGCCTGCGCCATCCGCTGCAGCATGCCTCTGCAAGATTCGCTGAGATCTATGAGCCGTCAGCCCCGGGCGAGCCGGCAGCCGAAGGCACGTCGGAAGCACCCCGCAAGCTCGACGAAGCCGTGGTCACATGCTTTCAGGCACCGCGCTCCTACACCGGCGAAGACCTCGTTGAGATTGCCGCCCACGGCTCCCCCGTCGTGCTGCAGATGCTCGTGCGCGCCGCTCTCGCGCAAGGTGCGCGGCTGGCCCGCCCCGGCGAATTCACTGAGCGCGCCTTTCTCTCCGGCCGCCTCGACCTCACGCAGGCCGAGGCCGTGCGCGACTTGATCGATGCGCAAACCCTCTATCAGGCGCGCGTCGCCGCCGAGCAGATGGGCGGCGCACTCTCGCGCCGCGTGCAACCGGCCAAGCAGCAGCTCGTCGAACTGATCGCGCTGCTCGAAGCCGGTATCGACTTTGCCGAAGACGATGTAGACGTCACGCCCAATGCGCAGATCCTCACGCGCATCGATGCGATGCAGCCCATACTTGAATCTCTTCATCGCTCCTTCGCGCGCGGCCGTCTCGTGCACTCCGGGCTCACGCTGGCGATTGTGGGCCGGCCCAACGTGGGCAAGTCCTCGCTCTTCAATCGTCTCGTCGAGCGCGAGCGCGCCATCGTCACCGCGATGCCCGGCACCACGCGCGACCTGGTGAGCGAGCGCGTTTCGCTCGGCGGCATTCCACTCGAACTGGTGGATACCGCCGGTCTGCGCGAAGGCGCGGATGAGGCCGAAACCATCGGCATTCAAAAATCGCGCGAGGCTCTGGCCGATGCCCACCTCGTGATGCTGGTCGTCGAGGGCAACACTCCGCTCAGTGAAGAAGAGCAGGCGCTGGCCGCATCGCTGGCGGGCCGCCGCGCCCTGCTGGTGCGCAACAAGAGCGATCTGGTGCAGCAAAAATCGCTTCTGGATACGCAGCCGGAAGCGCTATTTGCCTCGCCGCCGGAGGCGTCTTCTGAGAAAGAATCAGAGACAGTTACAAATATCCGCGCCGTCTCCACCTCCGCACTCACCGGCGAGGGAATCGCCGGGCTGCGCGAAACATTGCTCCAGATGATGCAGGCCGAGGGCATGGGCAGCGAGTCTGGCATGCTCACCTCGCTGCGCCATCATGAAGCGGTGTCTGCCGCGCTGGCCGCGCTCGGCAAGGCGCGCGCCGCGGCCCAGGCTGGCATTCCGCACGAGATGGTACTGCTCGATCTCTACGAAGCCCTGCGCCAGCTCGACTCACTCACCGGAGAAACCACCGCCGACGACATCCTGAACCGCATCTTCTCCACCTTCTGCATTGGAAAATAAAAAACGGCACTCGCCTTCTGATGGCGAGTGCCGCGTTGAGTCTTTCTTCCTACCACTTGGGGACAGTCATGCCCGGACCCTGGAAGCCCGGCATCCAGTCCGGCAAGTTTGGAGCCGGCGGCGGCGGCGGCGGCGCATTCGGCGGCAGCAGGCTGCGGTCAATGAACCACTGCCGCAGCAGGCCCGGCCATGCGCGCAAGGGGATAATCGAGCCGCAAAGCCCGCAGCCGTGATTGCTGTAGTCGAAGATGTGCAGCTCACCCGGCACACCGTTGCGAATCATCGCATTGTAAAAGTCGATGGAATTGTGAATCGGCACCACCGGGTCCCGCTCCGTCGCAAAGAGGAAAGTAGGCGGCGTGCTCGGCGAAACCTGCAACTCGTTCGAGTACTTCTTCACCAGCGCCGGCGAGGGATTCTTCCCCAGCAACGCATTGCGCGAGCCCATGTGCGTGATCGACTTCCGCATGGAGATCACCGGATAAGCAAGCACCATAAAGTCAGGCTTGCAGCTCAGGCGATCAATCGGGTCAGCAGCATTAGGATTCATCTTGTTGCAGTGCGTGCCCAGCGTCGAGGCCAGGTGGCCGCCAGCCGAAGAGCCCCACACGCCAATGCGGTTCGGGTCGATGCCCCACTCCTTCGCATGCGCGCGAATCACGCGCATCGCCCGCATGCCGTCTTCAATCTCCACCGGATAGTGGTACGGCGCCACGCGATAGTCGAGCACAATCGCCGGCATGCCCTGCGCGCGCAGCCACTCGCCAATCTGAAATCCCTCATGGCCGAGCGCCACAAACTCATACCCGCCACCCGGAATCACCAGCACCGCCGCGCTCGTAGTCGGCTTCTTGGGCAGCATGACATACAGCTCAGGAATATCCTGCGGCTTGTTGCCCAGCGCGCCGGGCGGCGTGCCCTGGTAGAGCGGCATGGGCTTGGGCAGGCCCTGGGCTGAAACGGTTTGTGCGGGCGCGGAGGCGGTCATCGCCAGAAAGCCCGCGCAGGCCAGAAGCAGAAGAGTAAGTTTTCGCATCGCCACGGTCATCAGTATAGAAGCAGCGATCAACAGTTGAGGAGAGCATGCGTCATCGCCGCCAGCGCCCCTTGCCACGCCTGCAGTGCCGCAGCCGCATCCAGCCCGCAGCCGGTCACATACGCAGTCATGCCAAAGCCCTCCTGCTGATGCATCCGTGCGCCACGCAGCACGAGGTCAATGCGCGCATGAGGCAGCGGCACTTCGCGCAAAGCCTGTGCCAGCGCGCATAGCAGCGCTTCCTGCTTCTTGAAATCACAAAATGTTTCTGCGCCTCGAGCGAGCAGATCAAGATACGACGCACAGCCGTGCAGCGGCGAGCCTGTCGCGGCAAGATCCGCCGCATCCAGCTCATACGGATCCAGCGCTTCGTCTTCACCATCGATCAACCACGCATCGCACTTTGAGGTGAGCCACGGCGAGCGCTCCGCGTTCAACGCATTAAGTGCTTCCGCCAGCGGTGCCCGCGCTTCTGCCAGCGCAAGATCACTCACCGCGGCTTTGCAGTCGGCATGGGTCGCGCGCAGATCCACCCACTGCAGGCCCTCCCCGCTCCACGGAATGACAATCTCCGGCAGCCCTTCGCCCAGCTCCACTGACCAGTCAGCTTCCACGCGCTTGCTCCAGCAGATAACGCAGCAGCAAATGCTCGGCCCAGTACCCGTCGTGAGCAAAGTCGGGCTGCGGTTGCTTGCGATCAGCCGGCGATAGAAACGCGCAATGGCCGCCATGTTGCGTCTCCACATAGCTCACCCACCGGTTAGCCAGCAGCGCGGCGCGCGTCGTCGGCAGCATGCGAATGAACGGGTCATCGAGCGAATGCAAAATCAGCGTCGGCACGCGAAACTCCGCCGCATATTGCGAGCTGGCGACAGAAACGTAATAGTCATCCGCATCGCGAAAGCCGCCGTAGCGTGCGACCGCATGATTGTCAAAGTCGCGCATCGTGCGCAGTTGCCCCGCAAGCTCCGCCGGATAAAGCCGTGGAAAGAGCTGCGATTTGTAACGGAGACGGCGGCGCAATGCACGCACAAAGTGCCACTCATAAATGCGATTGGCCGGCTCATGCAGCGCCGCGGAGGAAGGTGTCAGATCCATCAGCGGCGAAATGCCCACCACCGCCTTCAGTTGCGGCGGCGGCGCAACGCCATACTCGCCCAGCAGCTTCAGCGCCATATTGCCGCCCATGGAATAACCCACTAGAGCGACTTGTTCGAGTGCGTGCTCATCCACAATGCGCTCCAGCACGCGGGCCACATCGCCTGATCGCCCCGAGTGATAAATGGTAGGCGACAGGTGATCGGCGCCGCCGCAACTGCGCATGTTCATGCGCACGACATTGCAGCCGGCCGCCAGCGCGCGCGCCGTGTTGCCCACTACATACTGCGAGTTCGAAGAGCCTTCGAGGCCATGAATCAGCACCACCGTGAGCCGCACGCGGCGCACGTCCTCAGGCTGCCAGTGGCAATGGCACAGCACCTGCGTCGGCCCATACCCGGCGACCGGGCCTTCTACCTCCACCAGTAATGATTCTGGCTCAGGCAGTGTCTGTTTGCGGGGCAGAAAGTTGCCGGCCAACGTCTGCAGATGTCCATTGCGCAAAAAACGGCGCGGCACAAAGCGCGGCTCCCACGCGACGGCGGCATCGCTCATGGTGGGTGCAATCATCGCTTCGCTCTCAGTCAGCACTCCAGTGCCGGAGTCTTTCACGCTCCTCTTGGGCATATCTTCATTGTCGCTGATGCGGCGTTACAGTTCGTGGAATCGCTTCCGCACGGCCATCGCGCGCAAGGGTCCATCGGGAGCCTCTTCATGCTTGAAATACGCATACACATCGCCCGAGGCAGCCCCCTTGTGCAGCCGCTCTGCAAGCTCATCGAGCGCAGCCTCGTCATACTGCGAGCGCCGCAGCCGGTAGCAGGCAAATGCAGTGGTATGCACCTCCGGCGTCACGAGTTCGTCGCTCTCCGCAATGCAAAGCGCCGCGCCGTGGCGCTCCAGCGTGGCATACGTGGCGGTCTCAAACCATGACTCATGCCGAAACTCAAGCGCAAGCCGCAGATTGAGCCGGGATGCATCCTCAAGAAAGCCCGCCAGCCGCGCGGCATCCGCTCTGAAGTTGGGCGGCAATTGCACCAGCACCAGTCCCATGCGCCCGGCCTGCGCAAACGGCGCAACTGAATCCGCGAATGCTGCCATCGCCTCGCCGCAGTTCCGCAGCCGCAGCAGATGCGACACCCTCTGCGGAGCCTTGAAGCTGAAGCGAAAATCCTCCGCCGTCGCAGCCAGCCAGTTCTCTGCCTGAGCCGCACTCGGCAATTGGCGAAAGGTGTAATTCACCTCAACGGAATTAAGCTGCGAGGCATAGTAAGCCAGAAACTGCTTCGCCGCGGTCTTTGCAGGATAGAATCCTGGCTTCCAGCTTGCGTAAGCCCATCCGGAGCAGCCGGCATAAAGCGAATGACGCGCCATCGTGCCACCATCCTAGCCGCGCGGGGCTGCCCGCCGGAAGACGAAAGCCGGAATTGTAAGCAGGGATACTGCGAGAGGAGGGAACTGGGGCGGCTAGCGGGGATCGAACCCGCGACATCCTGAGCCACAGTCAGGCGTTCTGCCGCTGAACTATAGCCGCCACACGAGATTTCATTGTAGCATTCGCCAGCCCTTTCGAGGACCCGCGTCCGATACCCCCGGCGCTGATTCCGCATCTCAACCAGCAACGCTCATGCCACCTGTCACGCAGCCAGACGTTCTCTCTCCGCTACGAACGCGCTCACGCGCGGCGCGTTGGCTCGGCGACGAGCAGTTGGATCTGCTGGCGCGCCTGCTCGATGAATGGTTCCGCATTCCCGGCACCAGCATCCGCATTGGTCTCGATGGCCTGATCGGCTTCATCCCCGGCATCGGCGACGTGCTCGCCGGGCTCACCTCGCTGTTGCTTATCGGCGCGGCCTGGCTGCGCGGCGTGCCCTATGCCACACTCGCGCGCATGAGCATCAACGTCGGACTCGAAGTGCTCATCGGTTCCATCCCGCTCGCGGGAGATTTCTTCATCGTGGCCTTCAAGGCCAATCGCCGTAACTACCGTTTGATGACGCGCCAGCTTGCAGAGCCGCGGCGTCACACCTGGAAAGACCGCTGCTTTCTTGCTCTCGCAGCACTTTCGCTCGCGCTCATCTTTGCCGCGCCCATCCTCGCGCTCGCCATGCTGCTGCGCTGGTGGCTGCGTTGACGCCGCATACATCCTGCTGTGATGGAGCGTGCTGTCGCATCCTGTAATCTGGCAGAAACCGGTAAGGAGCGCCGAATATCTTGAAGATCCTGCACGCCATACAATCGCTATCTCCCGCGGATGGCGGGCCGCCCCAGGCGGTACGCAACCTGATGCGCGCCTACGCCTCGCTGGGCGTGGAGGGCGAGGTATTCTGCCTCGACACCCCGGGGACCGAGTTTCTCAATGAGGTTGCCGCGCCAGTCCATGCCTTGGGACCGCGCAGAGGAGGCTTCGGCTATTCGAGCACCATCCCCCACTGGTTGAATGCGCATCTGCCCGCCTACGATGCGCTCGTGCTCCATGGCATCTGGAATTACACCAACGTGGCCGCGCGCCGCACCATGCTCAAACTCAAGCGCCCCTACGCCGTCTTTCCTCATGGCGCGCTCGATCCCTGGTTTAACCGGCAATATCCGCTCAAAAAGCTGAAGAAGCAGATCTTCTGGCCCTGGCAATACCCGGTGCTGCGCGATGCCAAAGCCGTCCTCTTTACCAGCACCACCGAGCGCGACCTCGCCGCCACCAGCTTTCAGCCCAGCCGATGGAACGCCCTTCCCGTTCCCTACGGCGCCATGGAGCCCGAAGACAATCCGGCTGCCCAGACAGCGGCATGGTTTCAGCACGCACCATCCCTTGTCGTGGACGGCCGCCCTCGCCGTTATCTGCTGTTTCTGGCCCGCATTCATGAGAAGAAGGGCTGCGACTTGCTGCTCCAGGCCTTCGCCCACATCGCCGCGTCCGCGCCCGATCTTCATCTGGTCATCGCCGGTCCCGATCAGGTGGGCCTGCAGGCCAAGCTGCAACAGCAGGCTGCGCAGGCTGGCATCGCAGACCGCGTCCACTGGCCCGGCATGCTGCGGGGCGACGTCAAGTGGGGCGCGCTGCGCCACTGCGAAGCCTTCGTGTTGCCGTCGCATCAGGAGAACTTCGGCATCGCTGTTGCTGAGGCCCTGGCCTGCGGCAAACCCGTCCTCATCTCAGACCAGGTGAACATCTGGCCGGACATTGAGGCAGACGAGTCTGGCCTGGTCGAAAAAGATACCCTCGAAGGCACGTGCAAGTTGCTTGAGCGTTGGCTCGCGCTCAACCCATCCCAGCGCGAAGCCATGGTCTCCCGCGCGCTCCCATGCTTCCGCAAGCGCTACTCCATGCAGGAAACAGCGCGCGCCATCCGTGATCTCTTCAGCACTCCTTAGCGTTCTGCGGCACACAAAAAATAAACGTAACCAGATCGGTTACGTTTATTTTTCGTTCTGTAATGCCCGCTATTTCGTCAGCATTTCGAGCAGGGCATCGAAGTCTTCCAGGCCCGAATACTCAATGATCACGCGCCCGCGGCCCTTCTTGTCCTCAATGCGAACCCTGAGCCCGAGCGCCCGCTGCATCTGGTCCTGCGCCTCGCGTACATTCGGATCAATGGCTGGCTTCTTCTCTTCGCCGCCTTTCGCCTGCTTGCGCTCAGGATGCAAAATGCCCTGCACATAGCTCTCCGTCTGCCGCACCGACATCGAGAGCGCCAGCACCTTTTGCGCCGCCTTCTGAATCGACTCCGGATCTTCGAGCGCCAGCAGCGTGCGCGCATGCCCAAAGCTCAAATCGCCGGACTCCACTTTGGCCTGCACCTCCCCGGGGAGCTTCAGCAGCCGCAGAAAGTTCGAGACCGAGGCGCGATCCTTGCCCGTGCGCTTGGCCATCTGCTCCTGCGTCATCTGAAATTCGCGGCCCAGCCGCTCATACGCGCGGGCCTGTTCCATGGGATTCAGATCGGTGCGCTGCAGGTTCTCGACGATGGTCATCTCCATCGCCTGCTGGTCGGTCACCTGCCGCAAAATCGCCGGAATCGTCTCTTTGCCCGCGCGCTGCGAGGCCAGCCAGCGCCGCTCGCCGGCAATCAGTTGAAAGCGCCCCGTCGGCAGCGTCCGCACCAGAATCGGCTGCACCACCCCCGTTGCCGTAATCGACGCCGTCAGCTCAGCCAGTTGCTCCTCGTCAAAGTGGGTGCGCGTCTGCCAGGGATTGCGCTCAATCTCCCCCACCGGAATCTCGCGCGGCTTGCCCACCTCAAACACCGGCGCGGTGATGCCGGCCTTGGGAGCCTCCGGTTCGGCCTTCGCCTGCACGCGGGGCAGCAGCGATTCGAGTCCCTTGCCGAGCGCGCGGCGCTTGGCACTGTCTTTAGCTTGATCGGGTGCGGTCATGAAATGGGGTCCTGAACTTTTCGGTGAAATAACAGATACAGCCGCCTAACCCTCCGGCAGCCGGGCCCAAAAGCGTGCTTACTTTGAATATGGCCAGAAGCGAATGGCCGGGCGATCCTTGTTTGCCTTGGCGGCCTTCTCGCGTTCCTTCGCTGCCGGGCTTTCGATGCCGTGCCGCCCCAGCAGCTCCAATGCCAGAGCCTGGTAAGTCTCTGCCCCTCTGGAGCGCGGATCATACAGCGCCACTGGCTTGCCGTAGCTCGGCGCTTCTGCCAGACGCACATTGCGCGGAATCGTCGTCTGAAACAGCTTCTCCTGAAAGAAGCCGCGCAGATTCTCCGTCACCTGCTGCGCCAGATTGGTGCGGTCGTCATACATGGTGAGCAGCACGCCCTCGATCTGCAGCTTCTCATTGAAGGCTTCGCGCACCCGCTCCAGCGTGTGCATCAGCTCACTGATGCCTTCGAGCGCAAAATACTCCGCCTGCATGGGGACCAGCAGCCCATCGGCCGCCACCAGCGAATTGAGCGTCAGCAGGTCCAGCGCCGGAGGGCAATCCAGCAATATATAGGTGTACTTTTCGCGCACTGCATCGAGCGCCTGCTTCATCTTGAAGGCCCGCTGCTCCTGCTGAATCAGCTCAACATTGGCCCCAATCAGGTTTTTGCTCGAAGGAACCACCGACAGCGTGGGAATCTCCGTCGGGAGCGTAGCTTCTTCCAGCGTGCACTCGCCAATCAGCACATCATAGGTGCTCTTCCGCTCGTCATCGCGGGCAATGCCGAGCCCGCCGCTGGAGTTGGCCTGGGGGTCGCAATCGATAAGAAGCGTGGGCAAACCCTCCAGCGCCAAAGCTGCGGAAAGGTTAATCGCGGTGGTGGTTTTTCCGACCCCACCCTTCTGATTGACGACGGCTAGAACCTTACTCATTACGCTATCGAGACTACCGGCTCCGCCGCCCCTTCAGCAAACAGAACTGCTTGTGGGTAAAGTGGAGGGAATTGTGGGAAACGCCCAAAGGGCTTCTGGGAGGGGTCCGCTAAGTCCCGCATTCTGCGGCAGATAGCCTTTCCTGTCGATTGCTGCGGAAATGTTGCAAAAATGGCGCATCGGTGGAAAACTTTGCCCGGAATAGAGGGCAATCGGCAATGTTCCACGTGGAACACCCGTCCCGTTTTCACCCGGGACCACCCGGTCCAGCATCTTGAAGACCTTCTATGTTCCACGTGGAACATACGCATACTGCGCTCAAGAGCAGCCCCAGGCTGAACTCCGATGTTCTACGTGGAACATCACTCTGCAGGTCCTCCGCAGCGAGTCTCTAGCTTTCGTGTTCCACGTGGAACATCATCCTGCTCCCCACCAGCAACAACCCCTGCTCTGCATGCGGCAATCGAAGCACGGAAGGCCAGCTCCACCCCGGAAGCACCCCCTTTGCCTCCTCGCGCAGGCGCTCCGTCGTAAACACCATCATCGTGCCCTCGGCAGCCACCCGCTCTGCCGCCGCCCGGCACGCATCCAGCATCCGGTCCACCGCCCGCAGCGTCACGCAGTCAAAGCACCGTCCCACAGGCATCTCTTCCACTCGCTCCGCCCATACCTCGGCCCGTAGCCCCAGACTCCGCACCGCTTCCCGCAAAAACGAAGCCTTGCGCCCCTGTGACTCCGCCAGCGTCACCGAAACCTCCGGCCGCAGCAGCGCCACCGGAATCCCCGGAAATCCCCCTCCAGAGCCAAAATCCAACAGCGTCTTCGTCCCTTCCGGAAGATTCCGCGCGCAAAAAACGCTGTCCGCAAAGTGCCGCCGCACCATCTGCTCCGGCTCCCGAATCGCCGTAAGGTTGGTCCGCGCATTCCACTTCAGCAAAAGCGCCAGAAAAGCCCCCAACCGCTCCGCTTCCGCCCCGGAAACCGGCGTCCCGCAACCTTCCAGCAGATTCCCGATTCTTTCGGCATGCAGTGCAGAGACTTCGCCGCTCATTGCGCACTCCCCGCGCCGTTCGGAACCTCTTTCCAGGCCTTCACCGCCTCCAGAAAGCTCTCGAAGATGCGCCGCGAGAAGGCATCCGTCTCAAGCGTCCGCTCTGGATGCCACTGCAGCCCCATCACATACGCTCCTGTCCGTCCCTCGGCGGCCTCAATCACGCCATCCTCCGGGCAGCTTCCCGCCAGCACCAGCCCATCGCCGAGCCGCGCTACGGCCTGATGGTGGCTGCTGTTTACCGGAGACTCGGCTTGCCCCGCCAGCCCCACCAGCCGCGATCCCTCCGCGAGCCGCACCGTGTGCGCGACGGCGGGCTTCTCTTTGGGCGAGTGATTCACCGGCGAATCCGGCCTCTGCGTGGGCAGATCCTGCACCAGCGAGCCGCCCAGCCACACGTTCATAGACTGAAAGCCATAGCAGATGCCCAGCACCGGCTTGCGCAGGTTAAAGGCATCCTGCAGCAGCAGCTCGTCTGCTGCCTCGCGGGCCGGGTCCTCAGGCTTGGCCCCGGCTACCGCCTCCCCAAACTTTGCGGGATTCACATCCGCCGGGCTCCCCGGCAGCAAAACACCCTGGCAACTGGCCAGCGTGCGGGCAATCTCGGCCGGAGCCGCGCTCAGCGCAATCTTGACCGGCTCGCCCCCGGCGGCTTCCACTGCGTTCGCGTACTGAATCCACGAGCGCTCGTTATATTTCGCGTTGTTCAGGGTCGGTTCAGGAATGGCAATGCGAGGACGAGTCATAGGCAGTCCTTTTTGCGGGCAGCCGGAGGGCGCACCCGCATCAATTGTGAGATTCGGTGGCTTCCTGCAGCACCGGGCTTTCCACAGCCGGGCGCGGCAGATAAGTATGACCGTAATAAAGATCGGCAATGGCCGCGTACAGGCGCGCCGTCAGCTCATTCACCTGCTTCATGGAGTATCCCGAAGTCTCGATCGGCTCGCCCACCACCAGCGTCACCGGCACCGCATGCAGTTGGCCTGCATGAATCGGCAGCAGCTCATGGGTTCCAATCAATGCCATCGGCACAATCGGCACCTGCGCGCGAATGGCCATGAAAGCAGGCCCATTCAAAAACGGGGCCAGATGTCCATCCCGCGTGCGCCCACCCTCGGGGAAGATGAACAGCGGCATGCCCGACTTCAGCGTGCGCACCGCCGAGCTCAGGCTCGCAATCGAGGCCCGGGGATTGTCCACATTCACCGGCACCTGTCCCGAGCGCTCCAGGTGCCACCCGATGAAGGGCAGCTTCCACAGATCATGCCGCGCCACAATTCGGAACTGGAAGGGAAGCGTCGAAAAGATGACCGGGGTGTCCATGTAAGAGAGGTGATTGCACGCATACACGGCCACCTGCGGCTTGAGCCGCTCGCCATGCAGCACGGTCAGCCGGCCTCCGCTCGCCGCCACGCACGCCCGCGCCCATCGCTGTGCGATGCGGTGCTGCCATTTTCCGTCTTTTTCCACGAGCGAGGCCAGCAGCGAAAGGCTGCCAAAGAAGGCCGTCGCGCCCAGAATCGCCGGGGCACGCAGCGCCACATTCGCGATGCGCTCTCCCAGGGAGAGTTTTTCCGGGCGGGGGGCCAGCGTTTGCGTGCTCATGCCGAGATCGCCTTCTTGCGCAGCGCTCCCACCAGGTAGACCGAGCCAGCCACCACCACCAAACCCTCTTGCGGAGTGATCTCCCAGGCCGTTTCGAGCGCCGCCGCAGGGTCCGCCGCCTCCAAGGCGTCGGCCTGGACGGTGGCCGCAGCCTCACGCAGACTCTCCATCGTGGCCGCGCGCGGCGAGTCCACGGCGGCGAGCACCACGCGGTCAAAGATCGGGAAGAGAATCTGCGCCATCTCATCGAGCGCCTTGTCGCGCAGGCAGCCAAACACCAGCGTCATCGAGGCAGGCGCCGGTTCCAGATGCGCGAGCGCCGAGCGCAACGCCCACGCTCCGGCCGGATTGTGGGCCACATCCAGCAGCACATCCGCGCGGCCTTGCTGGCGCACAAGCTCAAAGCGGCCCGGCCACCGTGTCGCATGAATGCCCCGGGCAATCTGCTGCGCATCTATTTTGTAACCCTGATGGTTGCGTAATTCCGCCGCTGCCGCAATCGCCAGCGCCAGGTTGCGCTGTTGGTGCGCGCCTTCGAGCGGCGCGTCAATCTCAATCGTCTCCTCCAGCACCGTCAGTGGATACCGATTGTGCGCCCCGGCCTGGGTCGGATCCAGAAAGGGCAGGTAAATCGCGGCATTCACGCCCCGCGCGCCCAGCGCCGTGGCAACCTCTCCAATCGACTGGTTCGCTTCAGGGTGCTGCGGCAGCGTCACCAGCGTGCCATTCGGCCGCAAAATGCCCGCCTTCTCGCGCGCAATCGCCGAGATCGTCGAGCCAAGATACTCCATGTGGTCCAGCGCAATATCGGTGATGACTGAAATCAGCGGCTCCACCACGTTGGTCGCATCCAGACGGCCCCCCATGCCCACTTCGAGCACGGCAATCTCGATGCCCGCTTCGGCGAATGCTACAAACGCCGTGGCCGTCACAGCCTCAAAAAAGCTGGGAGGCTGTGGCAATCGGCCTTCCTGCTGCAACTTCCCGGCGGCGGCTTCCACCTGCGCAAAGGCGCGGGAGAACGCCTCGTCGTCAATCATTTCGCCGCCGATGCGAATGCGCTCATTCACGCTCTCCAGATGCGGAGACGTATAGAGCCCCGTGCGATAGCCGGCCTCGCTAACAATCGACGCCAGCGCCGCCGCCGTGGAGCCTTTCCCATTGGTGCCCGCAATCAGCACCGACGCAAATCGCCGCTCCGGGCGGCCCAGCGCCTCGCACAGCGTACGCATCTCTTCCAACCGAAACTTGCGGCGTGCGTCGCCCAGCTCGGCGGCAAGAGCAAACAGCCGGTCCTTCGCATTGGCCTCGACGGCACGGATCGTGGTCATAATTCTGATTTTATCCGTTGTTGTGCCGCCACAAGCACCCGCTCCCGCAGGCTTCGCACGCACCAGAAAGAAAACCCCGGCACGCAGCCGGGGGGAGAAAGTATGTGGCACAGGTTCTTTATCGACTTCTACGGTAGGCCTCTGACGCAGGCCGTGTCTTGCGCCCGGGGATGGGTTCTTTCCTCCACCTCCAGGTGGAGAGTTCAGCTCAGACCCGGCTTCCGTGCTTGATGGCCGTCACGAATTCGTCATGAATTTTCCTCGCGGGTAGGAACAACGAATGTGACCGGCGTAGAATCCGAACGCGTAGAAAAACAGACGCTCAATCGACTCGTAAAAAGGATGGCTGATGGCAAACGGAAGAGCAGGATTCTGGCGTGGCGTATTGTGGGTAATTCTGTTGGAGGTTCTCGCAGGACTGGGCTTCTATCTCTTTGTCTCGCTCGGCGGCCTTCCCATGACCGCCGATGCGCAGCCCGGCGCCCTCGAAACCTGGGCTGCTCACGTCAGCATGCATGGATGGCTCGGCCATCATGTGCCGCATGTTCCCGACACGGTTGCCGTCAATGACCAGACGCTGATGCACGGCGCGGCCCTCTATCAGGCCAACTGCGCCGTCTGCCACGGCGGGGCAAATTACGCGCCCAGTGAGCTGCGCAACGGCGTTTATCCCGGCGCGCCCCAGTTTGTGCATGTCAACCAGGAAGGCCACGGCGAACATCACGGCGGCCATCACGGCCACAAGGGCCCCGACGACTTTGGCTACTACATCATCAAGCACGGCATCCGCTTTACCGGCATGCCCGCGTGGAAGTACAGCATGTCCGACGACGACATCTGGTCGGTCGTGAACTTCATGCAGAACATGGACCACCTGCCGCCCGACGTCCAGGCAGCCTGGCAGAAGATGCCCATGAGCCCCATCGCTCCTCAGCCGGCTTCCATGCAGATGAACTCCACGCCCTCCGGCGGATCCGGCTCGCCCACTGCATCATCCAGTGGCTCGCCCGCAAAATAAACCCTGGCCCGGGCCGCGCGCCCCGTTCTCCTTCGGCATCCAATTTGGCCGGAGAAGATTATGCGCGTGCCCCGGGTCTTTCCTGCTCTTACCTTAGCGGCTGCATTGCCGTTCACCCTGCTGATGGCGGGCTGCCACAAAAACGCGGCCACGGCCGCGGCAGCCCAGCAACAGCCAGCGTCGGGCGATCCCGCGGCAGCCAATCTGGCCTATGCCGGCAATACTTCGCAGTCTCAGACCGGCACATCCGCCAATCCGCCGGCCCCCCCGGCCGACACATCGGCATCCACGGCGCAAACGGTGGCCAGCCCTCCCGCGCCTCCGGCCGACGAGGCTCAATCCTCCGCCCAGGCGGCCGCGCCGGTGAGTGCGGCCAGCTATGACTCCCCGCAATACGCCAGCCAGGACTATGCACCGCAACAGGATGACTCCGGCCAGCAATACGCCCCGGTCGATGAGCAGCCCGTCTATGCCTCCGAGCCGCCGCCCCAACTGCCCGAGTACACCCAGCCCGCCTGCCCCGGCGACAACTACATCTGGACGCCCGGCTACTGGGCCTGGGGCCCGTATGGCTACTACTGGGTACCCGGCGCCTGGGTGCTTGCGCCTTACTATGGCGCGCTCTGGACCCCCGGCTACTGGATCTTCGCGCTCAATCGCTACGAGTGGCATCACGGCTATTGGGGGCCGCACGTGGGCTTCTACGGCGGCATCAATTACGGCCACGGCTACTGGGGCAACGGCTACGAGGGCGGCTACTGGCGTCAGCAGAATTTCTACTACAACCGCTCCGTCACCAACGTGAACATCACCGTCGTGCGCAACTACTACAACTACCGCGTGGAAAATCACTATAACCAGACCCGCATCGCCTACAACGGCGGCCGCGGAGGGTTGAACTTCCGCCCCACGCCTGAGGAGTTGGCCGCCCGCCGCGAGAGCCATTACGGTCCCTTGCCCGCGCAACGGCAGTTCATCGAGGCGGCGCGCAACAACCGCAACCAGTACACCCGCTTCAATCATGGCCGCCCCGCCACCATCGTGGAGCACCGCGCCTTCAACGGCGGGCGTAAGGCTCCGGCGCCGCCTCCGGCCAATATGCACGTGCTGCCGAGCTTCCGTCACGCCGGGCCAAATCCCTCCGCCCAGCGCGGACAGCAGCAGCCGCAGAACCACGGGCAACCGGGCCGCGAGCCAAGTCGCGTCCCGCAGGCGCACACCTCTCCACAGCAGTTCCGTGCCGTGCCGCAGCACGGGCAACCGCAGCAGCACACCGAGCCTGCCCGTCCTCAGCAGCAGCGGCAGCCCAACCGGCCGCAGTCTCCACAGTATCCACAGTCCCCGCGGCCCATCCAGAATGAAAATCGAGGTAACTACCGGCAGCCTCCGCAACAAGCCGTCCGGCCCGGAGTGAACCGCGTCCCGCAGACTCACCCCGCGCAGAGCCGCCCGCAGTCTTACCCTCACCCGCAGCCGCAATCGAGGCCCCAGGCTCGCCCGCAGCAGGAGCAGCATCCCCAGCCCCAGCACCAGCAGTTCCAGGCGAGGCCCCAAAACAGACCTCAGCCCCAGCAGCGGCCCGAATCGCACCCCCAGCCAAGGCCGCAAGCCCGCCCGCCGCAGCACGCGCAGCCGCAACATCCTGACAACCACCCGCAGCACGGGCCGCCCAGATAAAAGGTCCGAGATAAAGGACCCGAGAGCCCACTGAGAAGCTCCAGGCTCGCACCCGGCTGGCCCGGCTCCTTCCTGCTGGTCCGGGCCGCTTCCGTTGTTCTATGGTGAAGAGGCTCATGCAAATACGCTCCGCCATCCCGCGGGCTGCCCGGCTGCACACCGTCATGCTTTGCCTTTTGGTGCTCGCGACGGCGCTCCTGTGCTTCCGTCCGGAATGGGTCCTCGGCCTCGGCCTGCACTGCGGCCTCAAAACCCTCTTCGGTCTGAAATGCCCGTTCTGCGGCATGACGCGAGACTTCGCCGCCATGCTGCATGGGCACCGTCCCGCCCTCAATCCCGCATCGCCGTTTATGGCATTCGTCATTTACGGGGTGTACCCTGTGGCCGTGGCAACGGCCTGGCGGCGCAGGCGCTTTGACTGGTTTTCAAAGCCTGTCGTGCACCGCGCGCTGGCCGTCTGCCTGCTGGCGATGTTTCTGCTCAACAATCTTGTGTGAGGTCTGGGATGTCCTTTGCCTTTGGGTTTGCGATTGTCATCGTGATCGCCATCTTCGTCTACACTGATGCGCAGAAGCGTGGCATGAACGCCTTCCTGTGGGCGCTCGGCACGCTGCTCTTCTGCATCGTCTTCTTTCCGCTGTACCTGATCCTGCGCAATCCTGTGGTGCTTGTGCTGCCGCCGGGAGTGCCCGGGCCGGTGAGCACGGGCCCGCGCCTCTGCGCCACCTGCGGAAAGTACTACGAGGGAGCAGCCCAGTTCTGCCCGCATTGTGGCGCGCGGCAGGGGTAGGTTCCGAAGGCAGTGCGTAACTTGCTGAATACAGGCCGGTTGCAGCCGAAGATTAAAGAAAATGTGAATGCGGGTTCACGTTTAGACGCTTTTCCGGTGAGCACGGCAGATAAGCCTTTTATTTTGAGTGATTTGTGATTAATGTGAATAGGGATTCACGTTTATTGCGGAAATTCGCGGGAAAACGGATCCTAAGGTCTTGTTTTGCAATCGCTTGCGAGAAATGTGAATTCAGATTCACTTTTGTCCCTGTTTTTTCCCGGAGATCCCAGAAAGAGGCCTTACCTCCGTAACTCCTGCTATTTCATTGTTTTACAGGCAGGCCAAAATGTGATTCCGGATTCACGTTTTTCCGGAGAAAGCGATAGGAAAAAGACCCTGTATTTATAGTAGCTGGAATGGGGGATATTTCCGGCATGATGAGTGCCGGAGAGGCTCGGTGTCTTCACGGAGAATCGGCCATAAAGCCTGAGTCTTAGACTCTCATCGGATTTCTAGCAAACTCTGCTAGCTTTCGATTCCGACAGCTTGTTGGATTTTTCGGGAAAGATTATCAAAGTCGGTGTAACAATCACGAACTGCGTAGACATGTGCTCCGATCGCGCCGTCTGCCGGCTTCAGCAAGAAAATCGGCTTGTGGGCCTCCATCGCCATCGGCATCAAGCTGCGATAGTGCTTCAGCATCGCTAGACAGTGCTGGTCACGCTCTACTGAAACATCCCCATCGGCAGGCTCAGCCAGAACAGATCTCCGGTATTCGGCTGGAATCTTGTCCATCCAGCGGCGGTACGCCTGTACCGGCCGATCCGCCCGAGTCGCGTGCTGCATGCTGACGTATCCGACTGGACGCATGTTGCCAGATGGAAGCAGAAGCTCGGGGTCTGGATTCTTCGTCCTCAATTCCTGCCATGTCTTTCTCCAGTCATGTAACCGTGGCCCGAGATTCCGCAATCCTTGCAGCGAAAAGAGGTCAGAACCCAAAGGGACAACGACGTAATCCGACGCAATGAGAGCGGCTCGATTGATCGCCCCTAGATTGGGTCCAACATCAATCAAAGCTATTTCTGCGTCCGCCTTGTCACCTGCCTGACGAATCGCACGATAGAAGGCCGTCATTGTTCTGAAGGCAGCCTCTTCGCGGTTGTGGCAGAGAGGCCAAGCAGCAGAGAGCTTATCTTCAAAGGTCGACAGAGAGAGATCGCCAGCCAGCAATCCAAGGTTCGGGAGGATTGTTTCGACGTGTGGCTCCGCCAAATCACCCTTCCCGCGCCGGATGGGTTCAATCACGCCGTCTATGGTCAGAGGGTGCCTGCCGTCAGGCCACAATTCCTCCAGGCGGTCCTCATCGAGGAACATGCTGGTGAGATTTGCTTGTGGGTCAAGATCAACAGAGATCAATCGTTTGCCACGTCCGGCAAACATCCACGACAGGTGGTAAACAAGGGACGTCTTGCCCACGCCGCCCTTGTTATTGAAAAACGCGATCGTGATCATGGTTTTGCCCATACCGTTACGCCTACGTAGTTTGGATCAAATGTGAAATCCGGTTCACGGTTGCCATTCTTCGCCAGCACATCCTTGGCGCGAATTACACCTCTGCCGAATCGATTCACGAATCCGAGGGTTTTCATGGCTTCGGCGATGATGGGGTTCCGATAGCTGTTCTGTTGGGGAAAGTTCTCGCGAGTTGCTTCGCCATAGAGGCCGCCCGGATTTTGAATCTCTATGTGGTCTTCAAACCAATAAAAGCGAATGGGCGCCGTCGATTCATAGGATCTATGCAAAACCGCATTCATGAGGAACTCGCGGAGCGCTACCTCTGGATAGCTCACAATCATCTCTTCGCGAAGCGGAGAGATTGAAAAAGGCTTCTGGTCCAGATAAATCTTGATCAGGAGGTCCAGCTCTCTGAGAACAGTGAGGAGGTCGCCCGAGATCGAACGCTCGGTCAATATCTCGTCATTCAGCGTCGTGCCTTGCACACGAAGAAACTGAATGTAGGCACCCGGCAAGTGCTGTAGCGGATTCTTTCCGAAAAGCAGGATTCCAGCATTTGTGGGGCACATCCTCTTTTGATCGTAGAAGCGCAGCGATGCAAGTTGATGCTCTATGCTTCGGTGGTTTTCCTGGATGATCTCGCGGGCCACTGCCTGGGTGAGGTAATTTGAGCGGAATAAATCAATCGAAAGATCTTCAATAGAGGAATCCCGCGCCGGTTGCGCATCGAAAGTGCGAGCATGCGCGATGCGGCGTTCGGTGAGAATTCTCTCCTCCTGCTCGTTGGCAACGCCCTTTCGTGGCCCAGTGCGGATCCAGACCTGTCCTTTGTATCTAACGGGTGGCAGGTCCGATGGGATGACCTCCACAACCGCAACATCTCCCTCGGGAAATGAAAATTTTGCGACATTTATCGCCGGCGCTGGAAGAATGTTTCCATCGTCACGTAGTGACCCCAAGGTTCGCAGCAATTCGTCAGTCACTGTCAGGCCACTCAGGGCGCCGTCATCTTTGACGCCTACGAGAAGATAGCCGGAAAAACCATGACCGGGAAGGTCGTTGCTAAAGGCTGTCACGGCCTTAGCAAACTTGTCCGTATCCCTTGTCGTAGTGGTTCGTTCGACATGATCAGATTCCAGATCGCGGCATAACTCGAGCACTTTATCCTGATCGATCACAAGTCCCCCGACTTCGTGTCGATCAGCGTCGTCGCCCGGCCGATGAACTCGTCCAGCGGCAGGCTGCCCTGGTCGCCCTTGCCGCGTGTGCGAACGCTGACGGCCCCGGCTTCCGCTTCCTTGTCGCCCATGATCAGCACGTAGGGGAACTTCTGCAGGGTGAAGTCGCGAATCTTGGCGTTCATCTTCTCGTTGCGGCGGTCGAGTTCCACACGGAAGCCGGCGGCTTCTAACTGCTGCTGCACCTTTTCCGCGTATGCCAGGTGCCGCTCGCTGATGGGCACGAGGCCAATCTGCACCGGCGCGAGCCACAGCGGGAAGGCCCCGGCGTAGTGCTCAATGAGCACGCCGAAGAAGCGCTCCACTGAGCCGTAGAGCGCGCGGTGCACCATCACAGGCTGATGGCGCTCGCCGTCTTCGCCCACGTACTCGAGCTCAAAGCGGGCCGGCAGGTTAAAGTCAAACTGCACCGTTGAGAGCTGCCAGAGACGCCCGAGCACATCGACCAGCTTGATGTCGATCTTCGGCCCATAGAAGGCTGCCTCGCCCGCGATGGTCTTGTAGGCGATGCCCTTGCGCGTCAACGCGCTCTCGAGCGACGAGATGGCGAGGTTCCACTTGTCGTCCGAGCCGGCATAGTTCTTGCGGTCGTTGGGGTCCCAGGTGGAAAGCTCCACCTGAAAATCCATGAAGCCGAAAGTGGTCAGCACCGACTGTGCAAAATCGATACAGGCGACCACTTCATCTTCAATCTGCTCAGGCGTGCAGAAGATGTGCGCATCGTCCTGCGTGAAGCCGCGCACGCGCAGCAGGCCGTGCATGGTGCCGGAGCGCTCATAGCGGTAGACGTTGCCCAGCTCGGCGTAGCGCACGGGCAGGTCGCGGTAACTGCGGGGCTGCGACTTGTAGATCAGAATGTGCCCCGGGCAGTTCATCGGTTTCAGCCGGTACTCGGCGTCGTCCAGCTCCATGGGCGTGAACATGTTCTGCGAGTAGAAGCCCTCATGGCCGCTGGTCTTCCAGAGCTGCACGCGCATCACGTGCGGGGTGTAAACAAGATCGTAACCGCGACGGATACACTCTTCGCGCATCCAGTCCTCCATGATCTTGCGGATCATGGCTCCCTTCGGATGCCAGAAGATCAGGCCCGCTCCGGCAATCTCCTGAATGGAGAAGAGGTCGAGCTGCTTGCCGAGCACGCGGTGATCGCGCTTGGCAATCTCCTCCAGGCGCGCAAAGTGCTCGTCGAGGTCTTTCTTTGAGAAGAAGGCCGTGCCATACAGGCGCTGCAGTTGCGGATTCTTCTCATCGCCCAGCCAGTACGCGCCCGCCAGGTTGGTGACCTTGAAGGCCTTGATGCGATTGGTCGAGGGCACGTGCGGTCCACGGCAGAAATCGACAAAGTTGCCGTTGCGATACAGCGAGATGGCTTCGCCGGGCTGCGTGAAGCGCTCGATGAAGTGGACCTTCATGAAGTCGTCCCCGGCCTTGAACTCCGCCAGCCCCTCTTCGCGGGGAATGAACTCGCGCACAAACTTGTCATTGCGCTGCGCAATCTCGGCCATGCGGCCTTCAATGAGCTTCAGATCCTCAGGCGTGAAGGGCGTCGGCCGATAAAAGTCATAGAAGAAGCCGGCATCGGTGGCGGGCCCGTGGCCGAGCTTGGTCTCCGGGAAGAGCTCGAGCACGGCGGTCGCCATCAGGTGGGCGGCCGAGTGGCGCAGCACCTTGAGCGCTTCCGGGTCCTTCTCCGTCAGCAGCGCGAGCTGCACGTCTTCTTCGAGCGGCGTGGAAAGATCGACGAGGCGCGGCGCGCCGGGATCGGCGGCCGAGTACATGGCGGCTTCGCTCGCCGTCTTGCTGTCGGCCTCAGAGCCTGCCGTGACCGTGGCAGCGGCGGGCTGTGTCGTTTGAATGCGCGCAACCACCGCAGCCTGCGCCAGGCGCGGAGAAATGCTCTCGGCCACCTGGAATGGTGTGGTGCCGGCCGGGAAGGTTTTGACGGTACCGTCGGGAAGAGTGACTTGAATTTGCTTTTCCATGATGAGCGTACATATAAGGATACTGCGAACCGTCGCCCCGAGGCTTGGGCGGATGCGACAGTAGAGGTTGAAGGAGGTGGTTCCGTGCCAGAGGAGTTGACGAAGAGAAGCCCGCGCCTGGGAGCACTGGCCGTGTGGCTGCTGGTCTGCTATGCGGTGGCCGCGCTGGGCACCGTGCCGACGACGCACGCCGTGGCCACCTGGTACGGGTCCCTGGCCAAGCCCGCGCATACTCCGCCCAACTGGGTCTTTGGGCCGGTCTGGACGCTGCTCTACACACTCATGGCCGTAGCTGTCTGGCTCGTGTGGGAGTCACCGGCGAGCTATCTGAGAACACGCTCCGTCTTCCGGTTCTGGGTGCAACTCGGCCTCAACCTGCTGTGGAGCTACCTGTTTTTTGGCGGCGGCCATCTGCTCGGCGGCCTGATCGACATTCTGGCGCTATGGCTGATGGTGCTCATCGTGACCGTGCACTTCTGGCACGTGCGCAAGTGGGCGGGCGCGCTGATGATCCCCTATCTGCTTTGGATCAGCTTCGCGGCCTATCTCAACTGGGGCGTCTGGCAACTGAATCCGGGCTTCGTGCTGCCGTAGGAACCGGCCGTATCACCCACATCTCTTCGAGATAGGGGGCACCCGGAAACGAGAAGCTGCTGTTTCGCTAATCGACAGCCACGCGCGGCACGCGGGCGGCAATGCTCGTCAGAATCTCCCACGGGATGGTCTGGCAGAGCGCGGCGAGGTCTTCCGCGGTGATGCGGTCGTTGCCTTGCTCGCCCAGCAGGACCGCTTCATCGCCAATGGCGGCTTCGGGAATGCCGGAGACATCGAGGATGGTCTGGTCCATGGAGATGCGCCCGGCAATGGGCGCGCGGTGGCCGCGCACCAGCACATGCCCGCGGCCCGAGAGCAGCCGCGAGAGTCCGTCCGCGTAACCGATGGGCAGCAGCGCAAGCCGCGTGGACCGGGCGGCGCGGAAGGTGCCGTTGTATCCGGCCGTGGCCCCGGCAGCGATGGTGCGCAGCGAGACGATGCGGCTCTTGAGGCTGAGGACCGGTTGGAACCCCTCCAGGGCGGAAGCCCCTCCTCTCAAGCTATGCGAATGTGCGGGCTGAAGCCCGTACCCTTCAGCCTTCAGACGCGGGCTCTGCTCCTCGCGTTCAGAGACGCTGCCGCCGGCCTGGGGCGTGTAGCCGTAGAGCGCCAGTCCGGGGCGCAGCATGAGCTGCGCATGATGTCGCGCGGCGAGAGCGCGCAGGGCGTCAAGTCCGTGGCCGGTCAGCAGGCTGGTGGAGTTGCCCGCATGCAGCAGAGCCGGTGCAAGCCCGGCGGCGGCAATTGTATCCACTGCGGTGGCAAATGCGGCAATCTGCGCGGCCGTGACGGGCGAGTCCAGTTCGTCGGGCGAGTGAAAGTGCGTCAGTACGCCCTCGATCAGCAGCGGGGAATCTGGCTCTTCGCGCAGCCTTCGCAGCAATTCCTCCAAAAGACCGCCGTGCGCAGCACCCTGGCGGGACATGCCGGTGTCGATCTCCAGATGCACGGGCAGAGCCTGCGGCGGCAGCTTGGCCTGACGGGCAGCGCGGGCGAGCAGGTCGAGATGAAAGGGCTCCCAGACGACGGGCGTGAGGCAGTGCTCCAGAACGGCCTCGGCCTCACCCTGCCACAGTCCTGACATGACGAGAATGCGCTGCGTGGCGCAGACGGCGCGCACGGCGACGCCTTCTTCAACCGAGGTCACGCCGAGCCATTCGGCTCCGGCAGCCGCAAGCCACGGGGCGCAAAGCGTTGCGCCGTGGCCGTAGGCGTTGGCCTTGACGACGGCAGCAAGGCGAATATCGGGCGAGGCAAGCTGCTGCAGCATGCTGAAGTTGTGCAGCAGGCGCGCACGAGAGATCTCTGCCCAGACCGGGCGTGTGAACGGGGATGACACGTTTCTATTGTTCACTATGCGGAGCGCTTCCGAGGGGCGGATCTTATGAACGCCGGGCGTCGAGAACCATTCAAGGAACGGCGCACTTCCAAGAGCAGGAGCACATCCCGCGCCCGATAGAAGCGGACGCGGGATGGCCGGAATGGTTTAGGTAACTACAGTTCGATCTGAGTCTGCTTGCGGAGCTCGCGCACGCGCTCCGCCATGGCGTACTTGAGCTGCTGCACGCCCTGGCCGGTCACGGCGGAGATTTCATAGAAGGGCAGCTTGCGGCGTTTGGCCATTGCGGCCAGCTTCTTGAGCTTGTCCGGATTCACGGAGTCGATCTTGGAGGCGACCACGATCACCGGCTTGTCTTCGAGCTCTCCGCCAAAGTTGGCCAGCTCGGCGGCGATGGTCTTGTAGTCGGCCACGGGATCGGGGCGTCCGCTGGCGTCAGAGACATCCACCAGATGCACGAGCAGGTGCGTGCGCTCGACGTGGCGCAGAAAGCGGTCACCGAGGCCCGCGCCCTCATGCGCGCCCTCGATGAGGCCGGGAATGTCGGCGACCACGAAGGTTTCTTCATGCGGCATTTCGCCGACGGTCACCACGCCGAGGTTGGGCTCCAGCGTGGTGAAGGGGTAGTCGGCAATCTTCGGCTTCGCCGCGGAGATGCGAGAGATGAGCGTGGACTTGCCCACGTTGGGATAGCCGACGATGCCAATGTCGGCGAGCACCTTGAGCTCGAGGCGCAGCGTGAACTCTTCGCCGGGGTAGCCCATCTCATGCTCACGCGGAGCCTGATGGGTGCTGGTGGCAAAGTGCTGGTTGCCGCGACCGCCGCGTCCGCCATGGGCGACGATGAGCCGCTCATCGGGCTGCTGGAAGTCGTGAAGCAGCTCGCCGCTCTCGGCGTTGTAAACGACCGTGCCGACGGGGACCTTGAGAATGATATCTTTGCCGTCACGGCCCGTGCAGTTGGAGCCCATGCCGTGCTCGCCGCGCTCGGCCTTGTGCTCGGGGTTGTAGCGGAAGTAGAGCAGCGTGTTGTGGCGCTGCGTCGACTCCATGACAATGTCGCCGCCGCGGCCGCCATCACCACCGGAGGGTCCGCCACGCGGAACAAACTTTTCGCGGCGGAAGGCCATGCAGCCATTACCACCGTCACCGGCCTTGACCCGGATTTTCGCTTCGTCGATAAACATTTGCTTCTTTCAGTGTAGCCAATTCGCTAGGCTCAAAACACGATTCCCCTGGATTGAGATGAAAATGAGGCGCAAGCGCGGCAAACGCCCAAAGAGGCGCGGGGGCGCTTCGCAAACAGGCCTTGCAAGGCCGGGGCAGAGCTGTGTACCGCTGGAGCAGTCTTCGCGTGGGGGTTGCGTGCGCATGGTTGTGGATGTGCGCGGCGGCTGTGTGCGCGGCCCAGTGGGGCAATGGCGGCTCGATGGCCGGCCGCATTCTCGATGGCGATGGCGCTCCAGTGGAGCACGCGCGGCTGATGATTGAGGCGCTCGGCTCTGGAACCACCTATGACCTGGGCACCGACCCCAATGGAAATTTTCTGCTGCCGCAACTCGCTCCCGGAGCCTATAAGGTAGCGGTCGAGGCACCCGGCTTTGCCGCATGGACGCTGCCCGATGTGGAAGTGAGCGCCGGGCAGCAGCGCGAACTGAGCCCGAGGCTCGAGAGCCTGCTTGCGAAGAAGCAACCGCGTCCGGCAGCAGGCCCGCAGGGGAGCAAGTCCGCCAGCCAGCGAGTCAGCGAGTCAGCGTTGACACTGAGTATGTTGCAAAGGCAGGGCGGCCAAAGAAGTTTGCATGTGCGGGAACCAGCGCTCGCGGAGCCGCTTGCGCTGCAAGAGCCGGAAGCTGCTCCGGCTCTCGCGCGGGTGGCACATGCGCCTGCCGCGGCGAGCCCGCTGCAAATCTATACGCGGTTGCGGAATGCGCAAACCGTGCATGCGCGTGTCTCGGTGACGACGCCGCAGGGTCTTGTGGAAGCAACCATTGCGGAGAAGCCCGTAGTCCCGGCAGGTACGACGGACTGGGCTGCATTTGAGCCGGGACGGCAGCAAGTCAGCGAGCCAGCAAGTCAGCCCGCCAGCAGGCCAGCGGGCAAGCGGGTTAGCGAGTCAGCGAGTCAGCCGGGCGGTGGCTTTCCCGGTGCCGTTCGCATGCGGGAACAATCAGACGCGATCGCGCACGCAAATCCGCACGCAAATCATGGCGCCACGCAGGCAGCGGAGTCTGATTCGCTGGATGTGCCACCGGTGCCGCCATTGAATGAGCACATGACTGTGGAGGACTCGACCGCAGAAGCGACGGCAGCGGATGATCATGAGTCAACCGCAACACGGAGCGCGCCCGCGAAAACATCCGCCAACACCTTAGAACTGGCCGAGGCCTTTGCGCCTCAAGCTCCGGAACGCGGAGAGCAAGATCAGAGCGATATTCGCCGTGCAGCAGTTACAAATAGCGATGTCGCCACAGATGGTGATCCGAATCGGGCCGCGCATTCCACCGGAGAAGATGACGTCTCTGCATTCGAACCCGCCGGAGAGGACGCGATCGAGGTATCCAGGCGCTCGCGAAGCGACAGCACGGACAGCTTCGAGGTGCGATCCGATCATCCGGTAGACCGCGTGCATGGGCAGAGCTTTATCGAGGACCGCGACGCCGCGTGGGGTGCGGAGAACGCCGGCACCACACTCACCACGCAGACGGCGGCGGGCGCATTTGTCACGACACCGTACAAGCCGGCTGACCGCAGGTTGCAGGCCGCGCTGGAGCTGGGCGGCCCGCTGGGCGCAAATGGGCGCGGGCACTGGTTTGTCGCGGTGGACGGGCTCGAGCGGAACAATCCCGGCATGGCGGTGGTGAGCGAGCCGAGCAAGTTCTTTGCTCCGCTGACATCGTCGCAGTTACAGACGCTGCAGGCACGGCTGCAGGGCAGCATGAGCGCGGCGCTCGATACCGGGCAGGCTGCGGCGCTCTACACGCAGACCATGGGGCAACTGGATGGCCTGCTGGGCAGTGTGGCGCGCTCGACGCGGCAGGTCATCGCGTTTCCGCGTCTGGACTGGAAGCTGAATGATCGCAATCGTATCTCAGTGGGTTACGATTTTATCCGGCTCACGGCGCACGATGGCGTGTGGTCCGCGCCGACCGAGACGTGGGGCACGGGAAGCTATGGCACGCGGACGCTGGCGCTCGATTCCGTCTCCGGCAAATGGAACACCTTTGTCACACCGAACCTGCTGAACGAACTGCGCTACACGGTCGCGCATGACGTGGAGAGCGAGATGCCGGTGGCGCCGAGCGGCTTTGAGCAGGCGCTGGCGAAGAATCCGCTGGGCATGACGCCGCAGATCAGCGTGGCGAGCGGCAGCGGGGGATTTCGATTTGGCACGCCGTCCTATCTGGATAAGGTGGCTTATCCCGACGAGTTTCGGCAGGAGGCGGCCGACACCCTGACGTGGGTGCGCGGACGCAATCAAATGAGCGTGGGCTATGCGCTCGATTATGCGAGGGATGACATCAGCGGCCTGAACTATGGCGCGGGCGGATACAGCTACAGCACGCGCGAGGCGTTCGTGGCCGATCTGCTTTCGCCGAACCATTGCGATGCCTCGACCACCGGCACAGGCAATCTGCCGTGCTGGTCACGCTATGAGCAGACGGTGGGGCCGAATACTTTCCGCTTTGATACGGCCGACTATGCGGGCTTTGCGACGGACACGCTCAAGCTGCGGGCCGGGCTGACGCTCTCGGCGGGAGCGCGTTATGACTATGAGCACCTGCCCAATCCAAATGCGGCGCTGGTGAATCCGGCGATTCCTGAGACAGCTTCATTGCCTTCTGGCGGAAATGTGAGCCCGCGCGTGGGCTTTGCATGGGCGCTGCCATGGCGCGGGCGCAGGCCGGGCGCGCAGACCGTGGTGCGGGGAGGCGTCGGCGTATTTTATGGGCGCATTTCAAATGTAACTGTATTGAATGCAATCTCGCAGACGGGCACGGCCAGTGCGGAGCGCAACTACATCTTCAAGCCGCTCGATACGGGCGCGCCGCAGTTTCCGGTGGTCTTCAGCGCGCATCCTGACCTGCAGATAGCGCCGAACGTGACATATTTTGCGACAGGCTTTCAGCATGCGAGAGCCCTGCAGGCCCAGTTCTCGGTGGAGCAGTCCCTGGGGCGCAACACCACGCTCACGCTGAGCTACTGGGGCAGCTTTGGGAGCGATCTGCCGCAGGTGGTGGACGAAAACATCGATCTGAATGCGGTGGGCAAGATTGCGTACACCGTGAATGACCCGGCACGCATGGGGCCGCTGACGGGCACCTATGAGTCGAAGTTCTTCTATAAGCGGCTGAATGCAAACTTCAATCAAATGGCTGCGATGCAGAGCACGGCTCATTCGCGCTACCAGGCTGCGGGCGTGTCGTTACGCAGCCGTCTGCCGCATGGAATGCTGCTGACCCTGGACTATCGCAACGCGCATGCGCTCGATGACAGCCCCTATGCGACGGCCTACAACGGTCGCTGGATGGTCGAGGACCCGTCGAACCTGGCGCTGGACTGGGGCACGTCGAACTCTGACATTCGCGACCGCCTCACCGGAGGGCTGGTGTTACATGAGCCATGGCATGCCTCCGGCTGGGCGGAGAGTCTGCTGGGCGGCTATACGCTCGATGTGACGGGCGGCTACCGGTCAGGGCGGCCCTATACGATGCGGACGGTGGGAGCGGTGCCGAGCTTTGCGTGCTCCTATCAAGGGTGGCTTGAGGCCGGCAACGATTGCGTGCTGAGCGCGCCAGCCGGCGTGATCACGGGCGTGCCGGTGCCGGTGGAGTCACTGGGAGCAAGCCTGAATGGCGCAGGCGGCGCAAGCTGGCTGCCGGGGGTTGGGCGGAATACATACCGGTATCCGGCGGCCTTTGATGGCAACCTGCGCTTTGAGAAGCGTACCGGCATTGGGGGGCGAAAGGCGCTCGAGTTTGGTGCGGACGTCTCCAACTTTATGAATCACAGCAACGTCACTCATCTGGAAACGGTCGGCTATGTCGTGAGCGGCGAAAAGTCGAGCACCGGCGCCGGAAAGCTGACGTATCTGAGCGGAACGAACGGGCACTCGCAGTTCGGTGTGGTGACGACGAGGAACAACAACTCCACCTACCGGGACCGTCAAATTGAGCTGGTGCTGCGCTTGATTTTCTGATCGGCAGGCAAGGGGTGATTTCTCTCTCGCGGGAGGGGCGGCAAATCGACGCCTGCGCAGCCGGGTGCCCGGCTGCATGGGCCATCCGTAACCTGTTTACCTTCTTTTAAACAAGGCAAGGCAAACTGTTATCAACGCAACCTGTCTTATGCGCACAGGATTTTTCCCGGGCAGAAGTGTCCGGATGATCCGCATAGAAACCACGGAGACAACGGGTGAGTGCGCAATTCGGGGGACGGCTTAACTGGAGGTCTTTATGAGGAGAGGCATACGCTGGGGCGCTTTGGCGGCCCTGTTTCTATTTGCAACCATGATGGTAACCTTTGCCGGCGCACAGACGGCAGTGGACGGCGCAATCGGCGGAACGGTGACGGACAGCTCCGGCGCGGTGATTCCGGGCGCGCAAGTGACGGTGCATAACAACGGTACAAACGCGGATCAGCATGCGGTGACAGACGGCTCGGGATATTTCCGCGTGGTGCATCTGCAGCCGGGCACCTATACGGTGACGATTGCGGCCTCCGGATTTCAGAACAGCCAGTCGAAAAACCTCACCGTGAATGTCGGCGTCATGACGAGCGTGCAGGCGCATCTGCAGCCGGGTACGGCGGCGCAGACGGTGACGGTTTCGGGTGCGGCTCCCTTGGTGAACACGAGCACGCCCACGTTTTCAGGAGTCATCAACAATTACCAACTGACGCATCTGCCCGTGAACAACTACCGCTGGTCATCGTATGCGCTGCTGACGCCGGGCGTGGTCAATGACTCCAACGGCTATGGGCTGCTGAGCTTTCGCGGCCAGAGCACGCTTTTGAACAATGTGGAGTTCGACGGCGCGGATGACAACCAGGCGTTCTTCTCAGAAGAACGCGGGCGCACGCGTGCGGGCTATTCAACGGCGAAGGCGGCGATTCAGGAGTTTCAGGTCAACACCTCCAACTACTCGGTGGAGTATGGCTTCTCAGCCGGCGGCGTGGTGAATGCGGTGTCAAAGAGCGGCACGAATCACTTTCACGGCCAGGTCTATTACTTTGACCGCGACAGCATCTGGAATGCCTATAACGATTACACCAAGCTGACGGTGCCGAGCGGAACCGGCTTCACGACCGAGCCCTACAAACCGACCGATCTGCGCCGGCAGTATGGCTTTGGCGTGGGAGGTCCGATTCTCAAAGACCGGCTGTTCTTCTTCCTGGCGGTGGATCGCTTCTATCATGACTTCCCAGGTGTTTCGACGCCGGGCAACACCTTCTTCTATTCGCAGCCCGACGCGACGGTCTCGAATGGCTGCTCCGCATCGGCGGTGAAGAGCTACAGCACCATCGATGCCGATGTGTGCTCGCTGGCCAATAACCTGACCAATGCCGGCTTGCCGACCAGCTACACGCAGGCAGTGGCGGACTACAACAACGGCATTGCCGGACTGAACACCATGCTCGGCGTGGCTCCGCGCTTTGGGTCGCAGATGATCTACTTCCCGAAGCTGGACTGGCAGATCAACAAGAAGAACCACGCGTCATTTGAGTACAACCGCCTGAACTGGCACTCCCCCGCGGGCATTCAGACCGGCGCGGGTGCGCTGAACTACGGCAAGCGCAGCTACGGCAATGACTACGTACGCGATAACTGGGGCATTGCGCGGCTCGATACTTTTATTACGCCAAACGTGAGCAACCAGGCGCTCTACCAGTATGGCCGCGACTTTGAGTTTGAGTTCAGCCAGCAGCCGACCAGTTATGAGCAAAACACGCTGATCAAGAACGCGGCGGGATATACGAATCCGTTTGGAGGGATTCCGCCGGAGGTCTACATCACGCCGGGCAATGGCGGCTTTGAGTTTGGCACGCCTGCTTTTCTGGAGCGGCCCGCCTATCCTGACGAGCGCACGTGGCAGTTCAATGACACGGTGGAGTGGACGCGCGGCAATCACGACTTCAAGTTCGGCTATCAGATGGTGCATACGCACGACCTGAGCGAGAATCTTTATAACCAGTACGGCAGCTTCTCCTACACGCAGCTCTACAACTACTTCACTGACTACTATCTGGCTGCGCAGGGCGGCGCGTTGGCAGCGAAGGCGAGAAACTACTCCACCTACTCGCAGGGATTTGGTTCGCAGGGATTCGGCTTCAGCACGGTCGATTATGCGACCTTCGTTCAGGATGAGTGGAAGGTGAGCCCGAAGCTGAGCCTGACGATGGGCATTCGCTGGGAGTATGAGCAGACGCCCGATCCGCAGTTGCCAAATACAAACAATGCGAATCCGGCGTACAACATTCCGCAGACCGGCGTGCTGCCGAAAGACAAGACGAACGTCGGGCCGCGCGTGGGCTTTGCGTATGACGTCTTCGGCAATGGCAAAACGGTCGTGCGCGGCGGTTACGGGCTGTTCTTCGCGCGGCTGGTTAACTCGACCATCTACAACGCGATTGCGCAGACGGGCGTGCTGACGACTGATCCAAACGGAAATCCGCTGGCGCAGTTGCAGTTCAGCTACAACCCCACGACGGCCGGAGCGCCGGTGTTTCCGGAAGTGGTGACGAGCGCGGGAACCGCAGGCTCGCCGCCGAACGTGATCTATTTTGACCCGCACTTCCGCATGCCTGAGATTGAGCAGGCCGACCTCACCGTGCAGCAGCAGTTTGGCCGTCACGATGTGCTGAGCCTGACATGGCTGGGTGCATGGGGACGCAGGCTGCCGGACTTTGTGGACCAGAACCTGCCCGCTCCAGTGCAGGTGAATTACATGGTCAATGATCCGACGGGTCAGGGACCGCTGCCAAACGGCAAGGTGCTGCCGGTTGACTTCTACGTGAAGGCGGCGACGAGCAAGGTACAGCTCTCGAACGGAGTGACGGCCACGAGCAGCGGACGTCCGAATCCATATTATGGCGCGGAGACGGATATCTTCAGCGGCGTGAACTCCAACTATGAGGGACTGGTTGCGCAGTATGAGCATCAGCTCTCCAACCACATCCAGTTCAATGCAAGCTATACCTGGTCGCACGCGCTCGATTATGGAGAAAACAACACATCGGGCACGAGCACGAATGCGTTGTTTGATCCCGCGAACCTGCGGCTTGACTACGGCAACTCCAATCAAAATGTGCCGAACCGGCTGGTGGTGAATGGCGTCTTCACCAGCCCGTGGCAGACACATGGGCTCCTCGGCTACCTGACGAACGGGTATGAGATTGCCCCTGACGTGCAGGTGCAGAACGGGCTGCCATACTCCGCCGGCACAAACGGCAATCCCTATGTGCAACTGAACGGCAAGACGCTCAGCTACATCGGCTCGGGCCCCACGGGCTCGGCGGGTGCGGGCCGCGCGCCCGGGCTGGATCGAAACTATGCGAAGCAGCCGCGCACGGCGGTCGTGGATCTGCGCATGACGAAGGAGTTCCCGATCAAGGGCAAGGCGAACTTTCAATTCATCGCTGAAGCTTTCAACCTCTTCAATCACCAGAACGTGACCGGCATCAACACGACGGCTTATAACTTCGGCTCGTCTTCTTCCGCGACGTGCGGGGCAAACCAGTTGTGCTTTAACGCAATCAACAAGAACGGTAGCTATACGCCGCAGTATGGGCAGGTAACCAATACCAATAGCTCCGGCTTTGCGTATACGCCGCGCCAACTGCAACTGGCGGTGCAACTCACGTTCTAACTTCTACGCAGGTAGCTATGGCGGCGGCCCGGGTGGCCGCCGCTTTTATTTGCAGAAGTCCTGAGAGCATTACAATCGACAAAGTGTCTCTGACTTTCAACATTCATCACACGACAGAAGCGGGCGGCCGCCGCGCGACGATGCAACTGCCACATGCCGCAGTGGAGACGCCGGTTTTTATGCCGGTGGGCACGGTCGCTACGGTCAAGGCTGTGCCGCAGCACATTCTGGAAGAGCTGGAAGCGCAGATTATTCTGGGCAATACCTATCATCTGTATCTGCGGCCGGGTCATGAGGCGATCCGGAGGCTGGGCGGGCTGCATCGCTTCATGAGCTGGGAGCGTGCGATTTTGACGGACTCCGGCGGCTTTCAGGTCTTCAGCCTGAGCGAGCTGCGCAAGGTGACCGAAAATGGCGTGGAGTTCCGGTCGCACCTGGACGGTGGGCGGCACTTCTTTTCGCCCGAGCACTCGATGGATGTGCAGATTGCCCTGGGCTCAGACATTGCGATGGCGTTTGATGAGTGTACGGAGTATCCGGCCGAGTATGCGCGCGCGCGTTCGTCACTCGATCTGACGCTGCGCTGGGCTGAGCGCAGCAAACGCCACTTTGACGCGCACAAATACGAGCGGCCGTGGGACGAGCGCTTTGCCGGCCAGACGCCGAATCTGTTCGGCATTGTGCAGGGCGGCATGTACCTCGACCTGCGGCGCGAGTCCGCCGAGCGGCTGGTGGAGATGGATTTTCCCGGCTATGCCATTGGCGGGTTGAGCGTGGGCGAGCCGCGCGAGCGTACACGCGAAGTGATCGAAGCGACCCTGCCGCTGCTGCCCAAAGACAAGCCGCGCTATGTGATGGGCGTGGGATACCCCGATGAAATTGCCGAGTACGCGCGCATGGGCGTGGACATGATGGATTGCGTGCTGCCCACGCGCGCGGCGCGGCACGGCCTGCTGTTTACCTCAGAAGGCCGCATGAACATCAAAAACCGCCAGTATGCGGAAGATCAGAATCCGCCGGATGTGCATTGTGGATGCATGGTCTGCCGGCGATACACGCGTGCGTATCTGCGGCATTTGATGGCGGCCCAGGAGCCGCTCTCGGCGGTTCTGAATTCGATTCACAACCTGGCGTTTTATTTGAACACGATGCGCGAGGTGCGCGAGGAGATGAGCCGAGCTGCGGCTGCACAATAAACGCAGCCGCGGACTCTTCGGCTAGCTAAGGCCGGTGAAGTACCGCACCAACTGGTCAGGGCGCAGGCTGTCGAGCGTGGTGACCGAGCCGCAACTTTGCACGCCGCCCGGGCTCAGTGCCAGAATCGTGATCCGCGGGTTGTGCCTGCGCACATCTTCTGCGAGCTGCAGGCAGTCTGTGCCATACAGTGAGGTGTGAATAAGAATCACGTCGATCTGCACGCGCCGCAGCATCTCCAAGGCTTCTTTTGCCGTGTAGGCAATCATGACGTGATGCTGCAGGCTCTCGAGAATCAATTTGCGGGCAGAAACACCATCCGGCCGTTCCGCTTCCACAATCAAAACAATTTGTCTTTCCATGTTACGTGGCCCTTCCGCCCGCTCACACGCAGTTGCGTGATGCAGGCTGTTTTGCGTTCACAACCACATCGATAAGTGGGACGTACGCTCAAACAGGAAGGTTTGTCACTCAGGCGCGAGAAACACGGTAAAAGCACGCATTTTTAGCAGAATCAACGAGATGGAAGTAATTCGTTCCCAAGGCAAGTAAAAAGTAGCTGGAAAAAAGGGAGAAATTACCTGTCACGTTTGTGGGATGTTTTTGAGTTTTCTCCGGATGCCTGAGACCGGGATTGTGCGAGATAGGTGATGCCATAACGAGAGGCCGCAGCAGTCTGTCCCGGGAGAGCAGCTTGATGTGGTGCGGCATGACGGTGAGGAGTTTGCGCAAAAATGCAAAACTCTCACCGGCACGGCGTGCGCGTCAAAAGAGTAACAAAGAGACAGGAAGGGTAGCTTGCGCGCCCTGCGCGAGCATGGAAGCTACTGCTTGCTCTTGCGGTAAGCAGCCCACCGGCGCTTCTGCGCGGCAGCCATCTTTGCGCGAGCTTCCGGGCTGAGCGTCCGCTTTTTGCGCGTGGGGGCCGATTTGGTTGACGGACGGCCGCGACGGCGGGTGGATACGGTGCCGGCGAGCAGGTCACGTGCTTCACGAAGGCGAGCTATCTGCTTGTCGAGTTCAGAGACCAAGGTATGAGTATTCACAGCGACAAGTCTAGCGCATTTGACTTTATAAGTCCCGTAAACAGGTTGCAGAGGTATGTAACCACAGTGTGCTGAAGAAGTGGGGCGAGCTTGCTTTTACCCTGTATAACGGGTGTGGCTGGGCTATTTCCGATCAGGATACGAGTGAGTAAATCATCAGTAAAACGGCAAAAAAAGGCCCCGGATAGGGATCTCCGGGGCCATTGGCATGAGTGCAAATTAGAAGTGAAAGCCTATTTGAGCCGTCAGTGAGCGCGGCGTGAGATAGTGAGTGCCGCTGAATGTGGATAGGAAGTTGTAGAGAGCATACTTATTGGCAATGTTGACGCCGGTCAGTTGCACGCTCCATCGAGTGTTGCCGCGAACAAAAAGATCGTCATCCCCGAGTGAAAGATCAAACACGCTGCGCGGCTGAATGCGCGGCGGATTGCGGTCATTGTCGCCCGTGCCGGGCGCGGGAATCTTCACGAGCGAAGAGGTGAGCTCATTGGCTGGGCAGACGGCGGGCAGCGGATGGCCCGGCGTCGCCTTGACGCCATTGCAGATGAGTCCGGCTTCAAACTCCTGATCGGCGGTGAGGCTGCTGAGGTCAATGGCGGGTTTGCCATTGAGTATGGTTGATGTGCTGGCGCAGGCGGAATTGGGATCGTGTGAGAGTGGGTTGTAGCAGGGCACCGCTCCGGCAACGAGACCGCTGTCATAGCGCCAGTTGAAGCCGATCCAGGGCGCAGTCTTGAAGGGCAATGCGTACTGAATGTGGGTGGACTGATTGAAGCGCTCATCGTGGTCGATGCGGAAGGGAAGGCCGGTCTGGCCGACGGTGGCTCCCGCGCCGCCGACCTGTGGCGGGAAGTAGCGCGCGGCGACGGATGAGAAGACGGTGTAGGCGAGCAGGTGACGGAAGTTGACAACGTCAATGCGGCCTGCGAAGCCGGGGATTTTGGAGTTATGCCATTCGATAGGAAAGGTGATGGGCGTGTTGCCGAGTACGCTGAAGTCATACGCATTGTGCGTGTACTTCCAGATGTAGTCAGCGCTGAAGTCAATGTGTTTGCCAAAGTGCTGCTCGAGTCCGGCGTGGAACTCGTTGCGATAGCCTGGCGCGAGCGGTGTGGCGAAGCCGGAGGCGCAGGCCAGCAGCGGATTAAGCACAGGATTGGCGCAGCCTTCGCTGGAGAGCACGAGGTTCTCATTGAATGGCGTTTCCAGCGTGCGCGCATACGAGGCACGCAGCACGGTGCCAGTCTGCTTGATGGTGTAAGCCATGCTGATGCGGGGCTCGGCCTGGCTGGCATCGCTGAGGCCGTTGTAGACGTCGCCGCGCAGGCCGATGTTGAAGAACCAGTTGCCGGTCTTGATCTCATCCTCGGCGTAGACGCCCAGCAGCTTCACATCGGTGTGTCCGTTGAAGTGATAGGGAGTGCCGCCGCGGGTCAGATCGTAAGGCGCGAGTGCGGAATCGTAATTGGGATTGGCGGAGTCATCGCCGGGGCAGTTCGCAGGCGAGGAGTAGCCGTACACCGGGTTGCCGCCGGCATCAACGCACGGAGCGTTGAAGAGATTGTTCACGATGCCGAGCTGGAAATCCTCGTTGAGGAAGGTCTGGTTGTAGTCCCCTCCGATTTTTACCGTGTGAACTCCGTGTGTCCAGGTGAGGTCGCTATGCACTCCGGCGTTGAGCAGCGAGCGCTGCTGGGCGACGGACTGCTGTTGCAGGTCGGCGGGGCCAAGATCAGCGAGCGGATTGTTGCTGGGATAGTAGTTGAAGCCGTCGCGGCGCACATAGACGCCGAGATTGAGAATGGCATTGCTGCTGAGGATCCGGGTCCAGGTAGGAGCTATGTTGAATGTGCCGATCTTGCTGCGCTGATCGGCATTGCCGGCGTTTGCGAAGACTGGATCAGCGGTTGAGCCGCCGCTGACAACGTTCTGGACGTTGAGGTTGTCGTAGGTATTAGGGGTCTGAAACCAGGAGCGGCTGTACTCAAGGTCGAGGTGCATCGAGTCTTTGGGGTCGAACTGATAGTCGATGCGATCATAGGCACTCTCTTCGTTCCCCTTGTCATGCATCACGGCATGCTCGGGAGTGTCGAGGAATCGCCCGCTGTTCTGGCCGTTGACGAGGAGGAAGTTGCCCCAGTCCTTGCCGCCATAACCGATGTTGAATCCACCAACGGCTGTGCCGAAAGATCCGTAGGAACTGGTGATGCTGCCGGTCGGAGTGGTCACGCCTTCGCCGGAGCGAGTGTGAACGATGATGACGAGGCTGGTCTTGTCTCCATATTGGGCCGGTGGCGCGCCAGAGATGACCTGAATGGATTGCACGGCCTGCTCGGGCAACTGGTTGGAGAAGATTTTGCTCTGCTGATCGGTGACGGGCTGCCCATCAATTGAATAGGAGTTCGACGCGTGGTCGCCGAGGCCATGCATCATTCCGTTGGAATCTGCCGCAACGCCGGGCGCCATCATGGTGACGAGTGAACTGAGCGCGGAGCTTGGATTCTCGAGCGGAATCTTGCTGAAGGCGTGGCGGTCCATGGAGGTGCGCAGGCTGGTGTCCGTGGTGAGCGGAGCGGCGCCCTGCACGGTCACGGTCTGGGCGGCGGCGCCGATCTTCAATCCGATATTGAGATTTACCGGCACGGCGGACGTGAGGCCAATGGTCTGCTTTGAGGTGGCAAACCCCTTCGACAGCACCGTGACGGTGTAGTTGCCGTAGGGAAGGTTGTGAAAGATGAAGTTGCCGCTGTCGTCGGTGACGGCGCTGCGCGCGAGGCCGCTCACAGCGTTATGAACTGAAATCTTTGCGCCGGGAATGACGGCGCCGGTGTTGTCAGTGACGGTGCCGTTGAGCGTAGCGGTGTCCTGCGCCCATGCGTTGGCCGCGAGAAAAAAGGGAAAGCACAGCAGAGAAAGGATCAGCACCTTCCTCGCAAGAGTGGAGAAAGACATTATGCCTCCAGGCATTCGTTCGCTTGAGGTACGGGGGCACGTCCGCCGCAAGATGAAGCGGCAGAGTGCGAAGAGTACTTATGCGAGTGAGCTGGAGGATGCAGGCGGGGGCCGGATGAATCCGGTGAAGACCACCATGCGGGAGCCGGGCAACGGCTCACCGGCTGAGACGGCTGCGATGACATGCAGGATGCGCTCAGTGAAGATGGAGGGATGGTTTTCGACCGCGATATGCGCCATGGCGCATATCTGGCAGCGGGCACCCGAGACGTCATTGGCCGGATGATTGTGCGCCACCTCGACCGTCATGAAAGACACGAGTACCAGAGTCATCAGGCACGCGAAGACTTTCAGCGATCGAAGGGAGATCTTCATAGGGCTAGTTTGATGATGCTGGTGTTCGGTTGTCGAGTCAAGAATGCGGACCCAGAAAGAGCACAGCGCGGGCTTGCGGGAAATCTACCGCCAAGGCGAAAAGAGCGCGAAGTTGAATGGAGCAGAAGTGTGCGGAGGCCGGGATTATTCCGCTTCAAATGCCAACGTGCGGTGCATGCCGTGAATCCCGTTCCATCGAAATTATGCGGAACGGGGGGAAGATATTGCGATCGGAGCGAGTGTTGTTCGTGACAGAGATGACGTGAGGAACTCCCGGGCGGGTGAGGATTGCCCGGGGTATTCCCTTCTCCGACAACTGTGTGCCTACTTCAGCACGCCGATGGTATGCAGCCAGGTGGCGGCGAGGCTCGGCCAGTGGGTGATGGGCAACGGCGTGGTGCTGGTGGGCGGCATGTCGTGGATGGACACGGAGACTGGCGTTGGGCGGAGTCCGTAGCCGTGGCCACCTTTGGCGTACACATGCATCTCGGCGGGAACGCCGGCATGTTTAAGCGCGAGAAAGTATTCGATGACGTTTTCGACGTGGACGGGGTCATCCTCGGCCTGCACGAGAAAGGCGGTCGGAGTGTTTGCGGTGACGGGCAGGCTGGGGTTCGGCTCCATGTGCTTTTCAGCCAGTGCAAGCCAGCCGGGGTAGATGAGCATTTCAAAATCAGGGCGGCAACTGAGCTGATCGGCCGCGTCCACGGGAGCATAGAGACGCTTCTGGAAGTGAGTGCTGAGGGCGGCGCTCAGGTGCGCTCCGGCAGAAAAGCCGAGCACGCCGATGCGATGCGGGTCGATGTGCCAGGTTGCGGCGTGTTCGCGAACAAGGCCCATGGCGCGCTGCGCGTCCTGCAGGGCTGCGGCAGAGCGAGGGTAGGGACCGGTGTCAGGCACGCGGTATTTCACCAGAATGCAGTTCACGCCGATAGAGTTGACCCAGTGGCAGACCTCCGTACCTTCCAGATCGATGGCGAGCACCTGATAGGCGCCGCCGGGGAAGACGAGAATGGCCGCGCCGGAGTTGTGCCTGGGCTTGTAGAGCGTGAGCGTGGGGTCAGAGACATTCCCTAGACGGATGACGGTGCGCCCGGCGACGAGATCGCTCTTGGCTGTGGTGGTGTTGACTTCAGGCGCGGGATGGGCGGGTTCTCCTGGCGCGCCGTGGGGCCACAGATGCAGCGTGGTGTGGCCGGGCGCAGGCGACCAGGCCGGGGACTGCGCGAAGAGTGCGGGCGAAAAGGCGAGGAGTGCGGCGGCGAGCAGGAGGCGCATGCGAAGAGTCCTCAGAAAAAGGATTTACTGGAGCGCAATGATGATGGCAGCCGGGGCGGAGAGGTGGCAAGTTGCGGGGAGCGGCGATGGGCATCATGCGCCGGGCCGGTGTGCTAGACCGCGCCCGTGAGCATGGGTGCTGTTCGGGCGACGTTGCGGGTGAAGCCGATGAGGGTGCGGGTATCCTCGTGCGCTGACTCGATGAGCATGCCGCGCAATTCGATGCATCGAAGCGAGCCGGTCGGGGAGAGCAGGCGAAAGCGCACGCTGTGCTCTTCCGGAGAGAGCAGCATGGCCGCGAATGTGTCCTCGACGGCATTGCGATCCTCAGTGTGCAGGGCGCGCAGGAACGAATTGAGATGGTGGTGCGTGGGCTGCGGCGGCAGGCCGAGCTGGGCCGCGGACTGCGGCGAGAGCGTCACCATGCGCGTGGTGGCATCCATCTCCCACGCGCCGAGACCAGAGATGCGGCAGGCGAGCTCAAGCTGCTGCTGATACCGGTGGACGTGACCGGCAAGTTGCCGCGTGTGATGCAGCGTCGAGGCCAACTGCTCGTGGACACCGTTGAGCGTGGCAGCTGCCTTGCGCGCTTCCTGCGCGGTGCGGCGGGCCAGCGCCGCGCCAACTTCTGAGAGGCTGGTGCGCATTTCTTCGAGATAGAGCGCGCCGCTCAAGCGGAGCGCGGGAGCGAGCAGGGTGTGCGCGTCCGCGAGAGTGCGTTCGCCAAAGAGCACGCTGAGCGTGTCCGGCGTGATGAGACGCGCGGAGACCGGCGTTTGCTTTGCCGTGAAGGGCGAGATGAGATTGGCCTGTGTCTGCGTTCCCTCGGCGACATCGGCTAGAAAAGACTTCCACGCGAGGCCATCGGGCAGGCGCTGCGGAAAGCCAAGCGCAGGCAGGAAGCGGCCAAATTCAGGGTCACGAATGAAGATGCAGAGATGCGTGGCGCCGACCTTTTCCGCCAGGCGCGGCGCACCGGCCGCGCGCTGCGGCTGTTCGACGAGTTCGAGCAATGCATCGAGCGCGATCACGATTTACTCGGGGAAGACACAGACGACCGCCGTGCAGTTATGAAAACCGGCGAACTGGTTTTCGAGGGTTGCAACCTGCCCGTAGGTGTTGCATCCGGCCAGTTCCACGTCGCCTACCGTCTTTTGCACGAGCTGAACTTCTTGCCCGAAGTTGCTGCCGAGGCGCAGGCGCGTGGCCACGCAGTCAAACATGAGCGCGCCGCCGGGCTTGTGCCCTTCGAGCTGGCGCATCGCCTCCTGCGCGGCGGAGTGCGCCGCCTTCATGGCGGATTCGGGAGTGGCGGACATGATGCTGATCGCCGCGCCCTGCGGAATTTCAGCGGCGAAGCAAACCGCGCCGTCATTGACGATGGCGAGCGGCACGCGGAGCTTGAAGCCCTCCTGCTGGTGCATGCCGGCAATGTTGTGCAGAAAGAAGGGAAGCGGGGATGCGAGATCGAAGGGCTGGCCGGTCTGCTGCGCGTGGTGCGCGAAGATTTCGGCCGCGGCGACGGCCTCAAGGCTCTCGACGATATTGCCCTTGCTCGAGGTGACACGCATCGGCTCGGTGGCGGCGGCCCATCCGTGGCGTACACCCACGCCGATGGGCCGGGTGGAGAGAATCTCGAGCGCGACCGCCGCGTCTGTCGCGGCCTGATCGCCGTGGAAGACATGCGTGCTGACAAAGGCGGCGTCATCGCCCGCGCCGCCACCAAAAAATTTGTAGTGACCGCCGGTCTCCATATTGAGCATGGTCACCAGTTCATCCGCCGAGCCCGCCAGCGCGTCATTGAGCACGAGCGCGGAGCGATACCGGTAGCGATTCTCTTTGAATCCTCGAAAGCCTGAGAGCAACTGGCGCGCGGCGTTGGCGGGATCGCGCGAGATGCCAGTGGCGAATGCGGCCGTGAAGAGCATATCCGGCGAGGAGATGGCAAAGGCCGAGGCACTGCCTTCTCCCTGGTGGGCGGTGTTGAATTCGCCCGCCGAGGAGCAGCCGAGGATCTGGCTGTTTGGGAAGCGCGCGGTGAGCTGGCGCAGCACAGCCGGGTAGTCGTGCTGGGCCGAGAGAAAAACGACGATGGCATCAGGATGCGGAAGAGAAGCAGCCAGTTGCGCGCCGAGATCTTCGCCGGCAGCAGCGGACTTTTTCTCTTTGCTGAACGCGCTTGCTGTTCGTGTCATGGGATGGCACCCGCACTGCCTGAACACTGCCTGAAGACGAGGAAGTTTGCGCTCAGTGTAGCGCAGGCAAAGCCCTGCAAGGCGACCAAGTTGCAGTTCGGCTTCGGGTAATCCCAAGATCTGATCTCGATCGGCATGCAAAAAGGGGAGTGCGATATTCCCGGTGGGTGAAGTTGTAGTTACGAAAGTTGTACTCGTGGCGACTTGCCCACGATGGAGAGAAAAATCCACCCGGCGGTGGATGTGCGGGGTATGGGCCGCTGCCTAGTATCGCTCGCATTGTCTCCGCAAAGAGATCGATCACAAATTCTGTTTTGGGGATTGCCGCGAGCCTTCCACCAGACAGAACCATAAGGAAGATTGCATGATTCGCAGGATTTTTTCGAGGGGCTTCGTGTGCGCGCTGTTTGCGCTGATGCTTGTGCCGATGGCGGCGGTTTCCGCGCACGCGCAAGGTTGCATTCTGGCGCGGTCGCCGGAGCAGGCGGGCTTGCCGACCGAGCAGGGCGGACTACTGCAGCCGCACCAATTTCAGCTCACGATTGGCGAGCGACACCAGTTCTCATACCAGCACTATGTGGGCGATGTGTACCAGGAATACCGCGCGCAGGATCGCACGCAGGTGGAGAACCGCATCAACCTGGTGACGCTGAATCTCACCTACCAGGTGACACCGCGCGTGAGCGTGGAGTGGGATATGCCGTGGCTGTTTGCCTCGCGCAAGCAGCAGAGCTCGCCCATCAAATACAACTCGAGCGGTGCTGGGGACACAATTGTGGCGGTGAACTCGTGGCTCTGGAATCCGAATCATGTCACCAGGGGCAATGTGGAACTGGGACTGGGGCTGTATATGCCGACGGGCAATGACAGCGTGACGAACACGATTGATACGAACACCACGGGCACGGGATCGCCGCAGAAGGAGACGGTGCCGGTGGATTATTCGATTCAGCCGGGAACGGGCGGCTGGGGCGGAGTGTTTCAGTGGGTGGGGTATCACACGGTGGGGAACAACTTTGTCCTCTATACCGATGGCGACTACATCGCGATGCAGGGCGGCACGAATGGAATTTCGCGAGGCTTCTTTCAGAATCCGAAGACGCCGCTCGAGAACGACGTTGCGATTGCGGACCAGTATCTGTGGGAAGGAGGAGTGGAGTTTCCGATTCCGCAGGTGAAGGGGCTGGCGATGACCGCGGGTGCGCGGTGGGAGGGTGTGCCGGCGTACAACCTGCTGCCGGTCAGCAACGATGGCTTCCGGCGGCCGGGCTATGCGGTCAGCGTGGGCCCGGGGCTGGAGTATTCCTGGCACAAGACGATTTTGACCGCGAACATCTATGACGCGGTGCATCGCGACCGGACGCGAAGCTATCCCGATCATGTGTATGGCGGGCACGGAGATGCGGCGTTTGCGCAGTATCTGTGGCTGGCCAGCTACACCTACCGGTTTTAAGAGGTAAGCATGATGCGAAGGTTTTTGCGGTTGAGGAAGGCGCCCGGGCGGAGGTCCGGGCGCGGTTTTGTGTGGAATGTGGCAGCGGCGTGGCTGCTGATGTGCCTTTGCGGCGCAAGCACGGCGTGGGCGAAACCGGTTCCGAATCTGAAGTTCAAAGATATGGCCGGGCACACGGTGCGGCTGGATAGTCTGCGGGGCCATCCGGCGGTGGTGAACTTTTGGGCAACCTGGTGCGGCCCGTGCAAGGAGGAGCTGCCCCGGCTCTCAGCCCTGCAGGCGGCGTATGCCGGGCGGGGCGTGAAGTTTGTGGCGGTTTCGGTGGACGAGCCGAAGGACTTCGCAAAAATTAAACCTTACTTTGAGCGGCACCAGATTGCGCTGCCGGTGTGGACGGGCGCGGATCTGGGCACGCTGGGGCGGCTGGGGTTCGGAAACGTGGTTCCGGCGACGCTGGTGCTGGATGGGCAGGGCAATGTGGTGGGGCGCATCGAGGGCGAGGCCCGGGATGCGGACGTGCGCGGCTATCTGGACTGGCTGCTGGACGGGCGGCAGGGCAAGGCTCCGCCGAAGCGGTTGCGGCGGTATTGAGGTAGCGGAGGCGACTTTCCCGGAGGGGGAGAATTCGCGAAAAATATTAGGAATTTCCACGCACATTCGGAGTAAAGTCCTCGCATCCCTCTCCAGATGCAGAGACAACGGGGCAGGAGTTCCGGATGCGGCGAGTGCGAACGAATCCTTTGGCCGTGGTGGTTCTGCTGGCGGCGTGCGCGGCGCAGACCGGCTGCACGCACGGGAAAGATGCCGTCGCGCTGGCGCAGCAGATGACAGTGACGGCCAATGAGCTGAGCACCTATTATGGAGCGCTCGCGCAGTGCGTGAACTCTGAGCTGGGTGTGCTGGAACTGGAGCAGGCCCTGAACCACGAGCCGCTGGGTGCGGAAAATGTGGCTCAGTTGCAGGAGGTGATGCAGGCTTTTCAGCAGCGGCAGCAGATGGCCGCCGCGCTGGCCACGCTGGCCTCGCAACTGACAACACTGACCGGCAGCACGGCGCCGGCGAGTGTGGGCGCTTCAGTGAATACGCTGGCGTCGGACATGACCGGGCTCAAGGGACTGCCGCTTTCGAGTGGGACGGCGACGGCGATTCCGGGCGCGATGAGCCAGAGCGCGCAAGGGTTGATGCAGTGGTGGCAGACGCGCAAGGAGCGCGGTTTTGCCCGCAGCTTTGCGAAAACCGCCGATGCGATGTCGAGCCTTTTTGCGCGAGAGAAGCCGGTCTACGATTCGGTGGTGGATACCTATAACCGGGAGGCCGCGTCGGTCGCCATTGTGCTGGTGAAAGGCGGGCAGATCAGCGATGGTTCGCTGACGGCCGAGCTGGCTCCGGCGCTGAAGCCCTTTGGACTCTCGACGGGTTCCATGACAGCGGCGCTGCGACAGCAGTTGCAGACGGCTGCGCCGGATTTGCTGCACCGGCAGGCGGCGCAGCTCTCACAGCAGGAGCAGACGGCCTCGGCAGCCCTGGCCAGCAATCTGAATGCAATGAGCCAGCAGACAGCGCAGCTCGCTGCCGGCAAGCCGCTGGGGAAGATTCCTGCCCCTGCCTCGCTGACGGCGGTGGATGCCTGGACGAAGACGGTGCTGCCTTAGGAGGAAGTATCCATGGGGAATGCGTTAACGGCTCTTGAAGATCAGTATTTTCTGATCAATGACAATTACGGTAGTCTTATGGGCCAATGCGCGACCGACGACCAGAAGGCCCAATTGCTAAAACAACTGACCACGGCGCGCACCAACTACTGGAGCGCCATCAATAAGGTGCTGCATGATGATGATCCTGAGGTGCAGAGCCTGACTTCGCAGCTGAATACTCTGAAGCTGACCCTGCAGGCGACGATCGATAGCGGTCAAAATATTGCCGCCGTACTGGGGGCCATTGCGCAGGCCGTGGGCGTGGGCACGCAACTGGCGGCGCTGGCCATCTCGCTTTGAAGTGCCCCGGCATGCGGGCAAGGCCGCCGGCAGCGGCGAGCGGCGCCCCGTTTTCCTTGACACTAGGGCTTCGGGAACGCGATGCTTAATTGCACGGCTTTCCACGGCCCTGCGAGCCTTGAGGGCCCGCCGGAGCACACGTGTGCGGCCTGCGAATGCAGGAGTTTCACCGGTGGTGGAAGCCCAGTCTCGGCGTGAGGCTGGGGTCCGGTCTCAGCGGCGCGACGAGCTGAGAGTTTCCGCGGATACAAATTAAGATGTTCCGGAGTCGAGGCGCGGGAGAAAAAAATCCCGGCTTGTCTGACATACGAAGCGCGTAGGCGCCGTGTGAGATGGGTGCGGGCTGCGTGCCGCGAACTCCAGTGAGAAGGATTTTGTGTTGACCCTACTTCTGTCTGCCCTGCCCGCCGGGAAGCCTATACTGGCGCTCTTTCTGTTCGCCAGCGCGTTGCCTGCCGGCGTGACCGAGCTGCTTCCTTTCCTCTTTATCATTCTTGTCTTCTATTTTCTGCTGATTCGCCCGAATCAGAACCGGCAGAAGAAATGGCAGCAGATGCTGTCGAGCCTGAAGGCGGGAGACCGCATCACGACGACGGGCGGCATCCGGGGCGTCATTCTGTCCATTAAGGATGACGTGGTGCAGATTCGGGTGGCCCCGGACAATGTTCGGCTGGAAGTGGTGAAGAGCGCGATTGCGGCGGTCACAACCCAGGACGAGAGCCAGAAGTAGATTCCCATTTATTACCGCGCAAGGTGTGAACCGCTGCGCCAGTGAGCCATCAGTCAATGCGTACGAATCTCAGAGCAAAAACAATTCTTATTGTCGTTATCCTGATTGCCTTTGTTTATGGCATTTTCGGTATTCCCAAGGGCTTCAGCGGGGCGGCGCTGCAGACGGCGATTCTTAATCGCATTCAGCTTGGACTCGACCTGAAGGGCGGCACGCACCTGATTTTGCAGGTGATGACGGACGAGGCGGTGGCCGCGCAGGCTGCACAGGATGCCGAAACCATTCAGGGCGACCTGCAACAGAACGGCATCACGGGCGAGCAGGTGACGAATCCTGAGCCGAAGCAGAACCCGGGGCTGGTGACGATTCAAGGCGCGCCGGCGGCGCACGTGCAGGACATCAACTCGGTGCTGCAGCAGCAGTTCAGCCAGGAATACACAATCTCGCAAAACGGCAACACGTCGTGGACTCTGCAGATGAAGCCGACGGTCGAGACGCAGATGAAGCAGAAGGCCGTCACGCAGTCGATCGAGGTGATCCGGCAGCGCGTGGATGCGCTGGGTGTGACCTCGCCGGTGGTGGCGCCCTACAACCTGGGCAGCGATCAGATTCTGGTGGAACTGCCGGGCGTCGATGATCCGGCGCGCGTGCGCAACGTGATTCAGTCCACGGCGAAGCTGGAGTTCCACCTGGTTGAGGGCGGGCCATGGCCCGATCAGCAATCGGCTTTGCAGGCCATCGGCGGCTCTGTGCCGTATGACTCCGAGCTGGTGCAGAGTGTGATTGGCGCCTCGGGGCCGGGCAGCCCGGCGGCCTGGTATGAGGTCACGAAGGTTCCGGTGGTGGGCGGCACGGATATTCGCGATGCGCAGCCGGGCACCAATCCGAACACGAATGAGCCGCAGGTGAACTTTTACCTGACGACTTCCGCCGGCGACAAGTTCGGCCGCTTCACGACGGCGAACAAGGGCAAGCCGCTCGGCATCGTGCTCGACAATCGCCTGCAGGAAGTGGCGACCATCAACGATACGATTCGCGATCAGGGAACGATCTCGGGTGGCGGCATCTCGATGCAGGAGGCAAAGGACCTCTCGCTGATGCTGCGCACCGGCGCGCTGCCGGCTTCGATCAAGTATCTGCAGGAGAGCACCATCGGGCCCTCTCTCGGTATGGACTCGATTCACGCCGGAGTGATGGCGTCCATCTTTGGCATGTCGGCCGTGCTGATCTTCATGCTGATCTATTACAAGGGCGCGGGCATCAATGCTGATCTGGCACTGATTCTGAACCTTGTGATCCTGCTCGGCTTCATGGGTTATACGCACTCGGTGCTGACGCTGCCTGGCATTGCCGGTGTGATTCTGACGGTCGGTATGGGCGTTGACTCGAACGTGCTGATCTTCGAGCGCATTCGTGAAGAGCTGCGCGCGGGCAAGGCGCCCTCGGCGGCTGTGGACCAGGGCTTTGCGCACGCCTGGACGACCATTCTGGATACGCACGTGACCACAGTGGTTTCGGCTGCGATTCTGTTCATCTTCGGTACAGGCGCGGTGCGCGGCTTTGCCGTGACGCTGACCTTTGGCTTGCTCGCGAATCTGTTCACGGCAGTGTTTGTGTCGCGCGTCATCTTTGAGGCGAACCTGAACCGGAAGCAGCGCGGAGAAGCAATTTCAATTTAGCTGTGAGCTTGTCATTCTTCGCTCTCGGCTCCGGTGGAGCCAGAGCGGAGGGCTGACGAACTGAGCAAGAGAGTTTTGAAGCAGAGCGAGACGCCGATAGCAGGCAGCCCCGAGACGGGCGCTGAAGGCTGGAAGCCAAAAGCTGGAAGCTAAGGATAATTCTGTGGAACTGTTTCACGACGTAAAGATCGATTGGCTGGGGAAGAAGTGGTACTTCCTCGGATTCTCGCTGATTTTCAGCGTATCGGGCATCTTGTCGCTGCTGTTCTGGCACCATTTGCCGCTCGATGTGGACTTCAGCGGCGGCACCGTGGTGCAGGTGAAGTTTGAGAGCAAGCCGAATGTGGACAAGATTCGCCATGCCACCGATCGCGCGGGCCTGCGCGATGCGGTGATTGAGCAGTACGGCTCCGCTACGGACAACGAAGTGCTGATCACTCTGGGCGAGAAGGCAACCAACAATGCCTCTCTGGACCAGAGCCGCGCGGCGATTGTGCAGACGCTGGCGCGGAACTACTCAAAGACGGGTTCAACAGCCGCCGGCAAGCTGGATCTGGACAATGCGAGCAAGAGTGCGCTCGCCAACTGGCTCGACCAGCAGGACCCCGAGCACCTGGGCACGGACAACCAGAATGCACAGCTGAAGTATGCGCAGCAGGCGGCGGCCATTGCCGCTTACCGCGATGCGCATGGTGGCCTGCTGAATTCGGTGAGTGAGCTGAAAAGCGTGGCCGACCCGGCCGTGGTGCAGGCGCTGGACCAGGGCGCGTACCTGTCAGGATTTGCTGTGCGCAACGTGGAGATTGTCGGCCCGCAGGTGGGCGCGCAGCTTCGCCACCAGGCATTGATGGCGGTGCTCTATTCACTGGCGGGCATGCTGATCTATCTGTGGTTCCGATTTGAGCTGATTTACGGCGTGGCGGCCGTGGTGGCCGTCTTCCATGACACGATCATCACGATTGGCGCCTTCAGCCTGCGGGACATGGAAATGTCGCTCACGGTGATTGCCGCCATTCTGACGCTTATCGGTTATTCGATGAACGACACGATCGTGGTCTTTGACCGCATTCGTGAGAACCTGCGCATGAGCCGCCGCGAGCCTCTGGCTGACGTGGTGAACCGCAGCATCAACCAGACGCTGAGCCGGACGGTGTTGACCTCTGGACTGACGTTTTTGACGGCTTTGTCGCTGTTCTTCTTTGGCGGTGAGGTGCTGCATCCATTCTCTTTCGCGCTGGTCGTGGGCATTGCAATCGGCACGTATTCCTCGATTGCGGTGGCTGCGCCGATGCTGGTGGCCTATCAGAACTGGCGCGCGAAGCGGGGCAAGTCGGCAGCATTACCGGCGGCGAAGAAAGCAAAAATCTGATGAAAAAAATGCGGGTCTGCCAAAATTGGCGGCCCGCATTTTCGCAGGAAACTGCATCCCAGAGATGGGTTCTCCGGCGTGAATGGAGAAGCAAGCTGCACCAAATGCGGGGCAGTATTGGATGCAAACAGGAAAACGATTTTTCAGATGTAATGCTGGTGTGTTAGAAAACGAGAACCGGAATTTCTCCCCCAGAATCGTCCGGGAACAAACCACCCTACATCGGTGTCTAAATAGTTGAACCAAGTTCTGAACCTTCGAGGTCGGCCATGTTTGAAGATGCATTGATGGAATCCGGCGGCAAGATTAAAACGAAGAGCAAGTACTACGTCTGGGTCGGCGTGTTCCTGAACTGCTCGATTCTGGCCGCTGTTGTTCTTTATCCGCTGATCTATCCAGAGGCGCTGCCGAAGGCGATGATGACGACCTTGCTGGTCGCTCCGCCGCCGCCGCCGCCACCACCTCCGCCGCCACCGCCGACACCGCCGCAGCCCAAGGTGCAGATGCAGGTGAATCCGATGGCTGTGCCGACCAAGATTCCCAAAGTGATCAAGATGGTCAAGCAGCAGCCGCCACCGAGCACCGGCGTGATGGGCGCGGGTGTGGCAGGCGCTGGCGACGGCGTACCGGGCGGCATCTTCAGCGGTCTGGGTTCCGGTCCTGCTCCCGTGGTCAAGGCTGCTCCGCAAAAGCCGCTGCGCGTCTCTGCCGGTGTAGTCTCGGGTAACAAGATTGGCGGCGTGAATCCGTCCTATCCTCCGATCGCCAAGGCAGCACGCATTCAGGGCACAGTGGTCCTTTCCGCGCTGATTTCGAAGGCGGGCACCATCGAAGATCTGAAAGTTGTCTCCGGTCCGGCGATGTTGCAGAATGCAGCTCTGGAAGCCGTCCGCACGTGGCGCTACAAGCCTTACATCCTGAACGGTGAGCCCGTGCAGGTGGAAACCCAGATCAACGTGGTCTTTAACCTGGGTGATTAGTCTTTCGTGATTTCCTGCGCCTCCGGGGGTAAGCGGAGGCGCAAAACTCTGGCATTCTCACCGTGTTTTGCAGTTACTCCTCAGGAGGAAAGATTCAGTGATTCTCGCTCATCTCTCGCACGCAACTTCTCATCTGGCCAACCTGGCCTTCTTCCAGGATCAGCAGGCCGTTGGCTTCAGCCTGCCGGACATGTGGCACCAGATGGGTGACCTGGCCAAGGGCGTGGTCTTTGTGCTGTTCATCATGTCCATCTGGTCGCTGGCCGTCATGATTGACCGCTGGCTCTATTTCAGCGCTGCCCGCAAGCAGTCGCGCGAATTCGCCCCCAAGGTTGCCGGTGCGCTGCGCGAAGGCAAGCTGGACGAGGCCGTGAAGGTCGCCGACCGCAACAAGAAGTCTCACCTCGCCGAAGTGGTGACCGCTGGTCTGCAGGAGTTCCGCAACTACGGTGGCGGCGGCAGCGCGGTGACCCCGGAGCAGATTGAGTCGTCCAAGCGCGCCCTTGAGCGTGCCGAAGCGATTGTGCACGCCAAGCTGAAGCGCGGCCTCGGCGCGCTGGCCACCATCGGTTCGACGGCCCCGTTCGTGGGTCTGTTCGGAACGGTCGCCGGTATTCTGAAGGCCTTCAATGAAATCGCCACGATGAAGACGCCGGGTATCGGCGCAGTCGCCGGCGGTATCTCTGAAGCGCTGGTGACCACGGCATTCGGCCTTCTGGTGGCCGTGCCCGCTGTGTGGACGTTCAACTACTTCACGAACAAGGTGGAATCCTTTGACGTGGAGATGGACAACTCCTCGAGCGAACTGGTCGATTACTTCATCAAGCAGAGCCGCCGCTAAGCCGCGGAGGTCCCAGGAGAGCGAGCGATTGGCCGGGGAGTGAGATTCTCCCCGGCCGCTGAATCGCCGCCCACCGGAAGACGCGATCGGAAACATGCCGGAAAGCGCGGGGGAACATACACAATGGGAATCGTAGTCAGAAACGAAGGCAGCAAGGTCAACTCAGACATCAACGTCACCCCGATGGTGGACGTGATGCTGGTGCTGCTGATCATCTTCATGGTCATCACACCGCTGCTTGAAAACAAGGTTCAGGTAGACCTGGTTCACAGCCGCAACGCCATTCCAATGGAAGATGCGAGCAAGTCGGATGCCGAGATTGTAGCCATCACGCGCGACAACAAGGTGTTTCTCGGCCAGAATGAAGTATCGCTGAGTCAGCTTGGCCAGGATGTGCAGAACGACCTGCAGAATCGCACCAACAAGATCGTCTTCTTCCGCGCCGATGCCCGCTCCGGGTACGGAACCGTGATGGACGCGATTGATGCGGTGCGCACCGCGGGCGTGCAACAGGTAGCCATGCTGACAGATCAGCAAGCCGCCCCGGTGGCACAAACCAGTCCGGCTGGCGAATAGCCGAAAGAGGGATTTTGCTATGGCAATGTCAACAGGGGGCGGCCCGGGAAAACTGGCGTCCGACCCAAACGTCACACCGCTGATCGACGTGCTGCTGGTGCTGCTGATCATTTTCATGGTCATCGTGCCGGTTACGCCGCATGGCCTGAACGCGCAGGTGCCGCTACCGCCGAAGCACAAGACGCAGACAGAGAATGACACTGCGATTGTGGTGCAGGTCTTCAATGGCAGCAATGGCACGGCGTCCTACAAGATCAACCAGACCGATATTGCTCTGCCTGATATGCAGGCCAAGCTGAGCCAGATTTTTGCCACACGCGCCGAGAAGGTCATGTTCATCAAGGGCGATCCGAACTGCGACTTTCAGGAAGTCGCCAAGGTGATCGACATTGGTACGGCTGCCGGCGTGGATCATATTGGCATCATCACGCCGAAGATCGCGGCAGGTCAGTAAGGATTTTGCGGCATTGGCCTTCCGCGCAGGCGGAAGGCCAACCGGAAGAGAAGCGGGCGCCGACCGGAAAATAACCGCAAGGTTGCTTTCAGGCTTGCCCCTCAACGCCAACGAATTACAATCGCTTCGCGGATAAAATTGCTTGTCGATCCCAGCCTCTGGCGATCCAAGGAGAAGGAAAAGAATGAACCGAATCGCACGTTTTCCGGTGCTGGCAGCGGCGACGATGATTCTGCTGACCACCATGTCCGGGTGCAAAAAGCTGGAGGCGCGGGATCAGCTCAACAAGGGCGTAGAGGCCTTCAAAGCAGCCCAGTACGAGGACGCCATCAATCATTTCCAGAAAGCCGTGGATCTGGATCCTACTTATCCTGAGACACGGACATATCTGGCGACTGCCTATGCCTCTGAAGTTGTGCCCGATCTGAAGACTCCGCAGAATGAGAAGACCGCCCAGATGGCGATCAATATCTTCAAGCAGGTTCTCGAGCAGACTCCGAACGACGTGAACAGCCTCGCGCAGATTGCGAATCTGTACATGGATCTGGATGAGTTCGACAAGGCAAAGGCATGGAATCAGAAGGTTCTGCAGGCAGATCCGAAGAACTCCCAGGCCGCCTACACCATTGGCGTGATCGACTGGCGCATCGCCTACAAGAATTCCCAAGGCGCGTTGAAGACTGCAAACCTGACCGACGACGGCAAGGGTAATCCCAAGATGCCGAAGCAGGTTTGCCAGGAGATCAAGCAGCAAAATACGGACATCGTGAACGAGGGCATGACGTATTTGAACGAGGCCCTGCAGATTGATCCGACCTATGACAACGCCATGTCCTACCTCAATCTGATGTACCGCCAGAAGGCTAATCTGGATTGCGGCGATGAGAGCGCCCGCAAGCAGGACGTGCAGACGGCGGACCAGTGGGCTGCCAAGGCATTGACGACCCGCCGCCAGAACGAAGAGAAGAAGGCGAAGGTTGCACGCGGTATCGTGATTCAGGAAGGCAAGTAAGAGACTTGTTCTTCACCCTGAGGCCTCCGAGCAATCGGAGGCCTTTTCCTTTGCACGAACGAGAGCGGTGCAGAGCGAGTAGCTCATCCGCTAGAATCCTTGGTTGCGCATGCGGGCACAGGCCTCGGGCGCGGGTGGTACAGACAAGCTTATGTTCAAGAAAATTCTGATTGCGAACCGGGGAGAGATCGCATTGCGTGTTGCCCGCGCCTGCCGGGAGCGCGGCATTGCGACGGTGGCGGTATATTCCGACGCCGACCGTGCGGGTTTGCATGTGCTGGAGGCGGATGAAGCATACCGGCTCGGAGCAGCTCCGGCGCAGGAGTCGTATCTGCGCGGCGACCTGATTCTGGAGATCGCAAAGAAGACAGGCGCGCAGGCCATTCACCCCGGATACGGATTTTTATCGGAAAACGCCGATTTCGCTGAGGCATGCGAAGCGGCTGGAGTGAAGTTCATTGGACCGCCAGCGAGTGCCATGCGGGCACTGGGTTCGAAGACGCGCGCGCGGCAGGCGGCGGATGCAGCGGGAATGCCGCGCACGCCCGGTTCCACCAAAGGGTTGGCATCGCTCGAAGAGGCACATACGGTGGCGCAGCAAATCGGGTATCCGGTGATGCTGAAAGCGGCGGCGGGCGGCGGCGGCAAGGGTATGCGCGCGGTCAATGACCCTACGGAGCTGGGTTCCGCCTTTGAGTCGGCTCGCAGCGAGGCAGAGCGGTCATTCGGCTCGGGCGAAGTGTACCTGGAAAAGCTGATCGAGAGGCCGCGGCATATTGAGATTCAGGTGCTGGCGGACGAGCACGGAAACTGCCTGTATCTGGGCGAGCGGGAGTGTTCGGTGCAGCGGCGGCACCAGAAGGTGATTGAGGAAGCGCCTTCTGCGGCGGTGAGTGAGGCACTGCGGCAGCGAATGGGCGAAGCGGCAGTGCGGCTAGCGCAATCGGCCGGCTATACGAATGCCGGAACGGTCGAATTTCTGGTGGATGCGGAAGAAAACTTCTACTTCCTCGAAATGAATACACGGCTTCAGGTGGAGCATCCAGTCACGGAATTGGTCACGGGACTTGATCTAGTTCACTTACAGATACAAATTGCCGAGGGGCAGCCGCTTGGCATCCGGCAGGAAGAGATTCAATTGCGCGGACACGCCATCGAATGCCGCGTATATGCCGAAGACCCGGAGAATAACTTCTTCCCTTCGCCAGGAAAAATCACACGGCTGCTGCAACCAGGAGGGCCGGGCATTCGCGAGGATTGTGGCGTTTACGAAGGCTGGACCGTGCCGATGGATTACGACCCGATGCTGTCCAAACTGATCGCCTATGCGCCAACACGCGAGATGGCGATTGCGCGCCTGCTGCGCGCGCTCGATGAGTATGTGATTGGCGGCATCCGGTCAAATCTGGGGCTCTTCCGCCGCATTCTGCGGGACGAGGGATTCCGTACAGCGGCCATCGACACCGGCTATCTGGACCGGTTGCTGGCACTGGGCGCACCTGACGGAGATGCCCATGAGGCGCGCGGGGACGAATCCGAACACGCGGACGGGACGAGCAGGCATGCCACGGCAGCGATTGGTGCGGCACTCCTCGAAGAAGCACGCTCCACTGCTGGCGCAAGTCAGAACGGCGGCGGAAGCAGTCCGATGCATGCCGGAGCCTGGAAGCTCGCAGCCCGGCGGGAGAGCCTGCGATGACAATTTATCTCGAGATGGAAGGCCAGCAGCGGAAGGTGCGCGTGGAGCGGGACGCCGAAGGACGCATCCGGACCTGGCTCGATGACGAGCCGATCGCGGTGGATGCACAAATGCTGCGGCCCGCTGTCCTGTCTCTGATCGTGGACGGCCGCGCCCATCGCGTGGTGCTGGAAGAGGCCGTCGAGGAGACGGCCGTGCATGTGGGGCGGGAACGCATTGCTTATCGACTGAATGACCCGCGCTCGCTGCGCTCACGGCGGCGGAGCGGCGAGAGTGGCGATGGGCCGGCGACGCTGAAGGCCTCCATGCCGGGCCGCGTGGTGCGCGTGGTGCATGCGCGGGGCGACAGCGTGGCTGCCGGGCAAGGTGTGCTGGTGATTGAGGCCATGAAGATGCAGAACGAGGTTAAATCGCCCAAGGATGGCACGGTGGCGCAATTGATGGTGGCTGCCGGCGACACCGTCAGCGCGGGGCAGGTGCTGGCGGTGATTGAGTAGCCGGTCACGCTAAGGCAGCATGCCGCTCCATATCTGCACCCGCTACGCCGCGCCGCACTATCTCAGGGCCTGACCGCGTGGCCTGAGCGCATGGAGTCGTAGGCGGCATCGAGGATGCGCTGATTGAGCAGGCCATCCGTGGCGGGAGCGCGGAAGGGCTCCTTGCCCTGGATCGCGGCGGAAAAAGCATCGAGCATGCGGCTATAGCCATCGGCATTCGAAACCCGTTCCTGCTGCTCCACTCCGTCCCAGCCGCGCAGCAACTGCACTTCTACGTCATGATCGACGGTCAGCGCGTTCTCACAAGCAATGACGCCGGTGGTGCCGGTGACTTCCAGGCGCGAGCGGTAACGGCCTCGCGTGGTGAGAGTAACGGCTCCTACAGCCCCGGAATGAAAGGCGAGCGAGAGGGCTGCGTGCGCTTCCACCTGACCGGAGATGGCATCGCCATGCCCGAGCGTAGCGACTTGTGAGACGTCATCGCCGAGCACATAGCGAACCGCATCGATGCAATGAATGCCCACGTCGCCGATCGGGCCTCCACAGGCGAGACTGGGGTCACAGATCCAGGTGCGCGGGCTGCGGGTGCCGTCATGACAGACCTGGGCATGCACGAGTTGAGGCGCGCCAATGCGGCCCTCGGCGATCCAGCGGCGGATGAGCTCGACGCTCTGGTAGTAGCGCATGTTCTGGGCGACGCCGAGAAAAACTCCTGCAGATTGCGCGGCGGCGAGCATCTGCTCGACCTCTGGCGTGCGCATGGCCAGAGGCTTTTCACAGAGCACTGGCTTGCCATGATGCAGGGCCAGCAGCACATCGTTGAGGTGCATGGCATCGGGTGACGTGATGAAGACCGCATCGATTTCCGGTGAGGCGCACAGAGCATCGGCGGTGGGGTAAGCCGCGATGCCGAACTCGGCGGCGTCGGCCGCGGCCTTTTGCTCGTTGTGCCGCCAGAAGCCGGCGAGCTGCGAGTGGGCCGCTCCCTCAAAGGCGGAGATGAGGCGCTTGCGGGCGTGGTGTCCAAAGCCGAGGATGCCGTAACGGGTCATGCGTCGATGGTAAACGCGATTGGGCAGCGGGCAGGGTAGCCTTCCAAAGAAAAACGGCCCGCGCTGGAGGCGCGAGCCGTCTTTGAAGCAAAGCTTCTGCGATTACTGCGGGCCGTTCTTGAAGATCGACTCGGCGTAATAGTTCACTACGTGTGCCTGGTCGCGCAGCATCTCAAGATAGGCATTCTGCATGAGCTGCGAGCGGCTCTCATGCAGGCGCTGGCGGATGGACTGCTGCACACGGGGATCGCTCAGCTCCAGTTGGCCCGCGCCTTCCTTGTCGAGCAGCTTGTAGATGGCGTAGCCGATGACCTTCTTGTGGTCCTGAGTGGCGTAGACCGGCAGCACCGGGGTGATCTCGCCGGGAGAGAGCTTGCTGACAGCGCCCCAAACGTCGGGATCCGACTGCAGTTCCTGCTGGGAGATGAAGCCCATGTCGCCGCCGTTGCTGGAGTTCTGCGGATTCTCGGAGAAATTCGAAGCCAGCGTGCCGAAGTCGTCTCCGTTCTTGAGACGATCATCGAGCATCTGAATCTTGCGCTTTGCCTCGGCGTCGTTCATGGCCTTGCTGTTCTGCAGATTGCCGGAGTTCTTGGCGTTCTCTGGAATGTTGGTGACGAGAATCTGTGCCAGATGGAACTGCGGCTGGGGCAGATTGAACTCGGCCTTGTGCGCGTTGTAGTAGGCCGTGATCTGATCGTCGGTGACGTCGATCTTGGAGTTGATCTCCTTGTTGAAGAGCTTCTGCTCGGTCAACTGGTTCCGGATCTGCTGTTTGAGCGCATCGAGCGTGAGGTGCTGCTGCGCGAGCTGCTTCTGAAATTCATCCGGGGTGAAGGGTGCCTTGATTTCGTTGAGGCGCGACTCGACATCCTCGTTGCTCGCGACCAGATTCATCTTGGCAGCGCGCTGCATGAGAATCTCTTCATTGATGAGACGGCTCAGAATATTGAGGCGCACGATGTCGCCTTGAACCTTGGTGGGCTTTTCGGGCTGCTTGCCGACGTTGGCTTCATACAGCAGGTCGACCTGCGACTTCATGATCGGCTTGCCGTTCACGGTCGCGAGCACATCGGCCTTGTGGGCGCGATTGCATCCGCTGATGGCGGCGACGCTGGCGGCCAGCACCGCAACGCCAACCACGGCGCGAACAGGGCGAGAGAAACGGAAGGCGAAAGCAGACTTGCGATGAGAAATCGATCGGGAAAGCAAAAAGTCCATCTCCTGTAACGGCCGCGCGAAAGCCGGGGCCACCTACAGGATACGCGTGCGGGCAGGGTTTGACGAGACGGCGGCGAAAAGGAGAGAAAAAGAGCCCGGGCGTGGTTAGAGAGCCGGGTCCGGAAGGCCGGACCCGGGTTAGACGGGAGCTTAGTGCGCCGCCGCTGCTGTGGTGGCCGGGGCAGGCGCATCCGCATCCGGTGGAGGTGTGATGCCCTGCTGACGCAGCGCGCGGTCGATCATCATCTTGAGCTCGGCCGGGTCAAGCACGCCGGACCAGCGGACACCGTTGACGAAGAAGGTCGGGGTGGCGGAGATGCCGAGCTTGTCTCCGGCAGCCATTTCCTTCTTGACGACGGATTCGTCCTGCTTGGCGACACAGGCATTGAGCTTGGCGGTGTCGAGATGGTCGCGCTGGCCTTCGCCCTCGGCGATCTTGTCCAGGCGAGAGAAGGACTTGGCCGTGTCATGATCAGGGCCGCTGATGTCTTCGCCGTGCGTGTGTACGTAATCGACGAAATTCCAGTAGGCGGTACGGCTCTCATCGGCGAGGCAGTTGGCATCGACGGCGGCGTGCATGGCCCAGGGGTGCAGCTCCGTGAGCGGAAAATCGACATAAATGACCTTGATGAGGCCCTTGTAGTGGTCATAAATGTCGGGGAATAGCTCGGAGTGCATGCGCGCGCAGAAGGGACATTCAAGGTCGTCAAAGTTGACAATGGTGACCTTGGCCTTGGGGTTGCCGCGCACGGGGCGGCCCTGGATGGGCAGTACGAAGTCAGGATCCTGGCTGATATCGAACTTCGAGAGCCGCGCCAGAGTGTCGCCATCGGTCGAAACCAGATAGCGCAACTGCTGCGTGTGATCCGGGTGCCCAGGCAGCGAAAAGGTCACTGTGATGGCATTGAAGCCGGCCATTTTGCTGGGGCTCTGCGGGCTGATGGTGATGTCGTACTCCGGCGGAACGTTGAGCTCGTTGCGAATGGCGGTTTCGATTCGCTGATGAAGAACGGAGACGGGCTTTTGTGCGGGGGCCTGGGCGCGGCAGCCGGCGGTCACAAGCGCCAGCGCGCAGCAGGCAAGAATCATTCGGATACGAGACAAAGGGAGGTCCACCTTCTGGGACGAGAATTCACTGCATTGATTATCCCACTTTGGGTGTTTGCGCCCGAGCCGGAAGCGGGCCTCTTTGCATGCGGGCAAAGTCAGAAGACGCGTGCGCTGTGGGGAATGCCGGTAGAGCCGAAGCCTGCGAGGGTGAAGCTGAAAAGCTCTTCGGTATCATTGCGCAGGTGATTGGCCAGTGAGAAGCGCCGCAGCTCGAATGAGAAACCGCAACAGTTCCAGTTGTAGGTGGCTTGCACGGCACCGTATTGCAGGCCATTGCGCTCCAGATCGTAGCCGGTGCTGGCCCCGGTATTGAAGCCGAGGCGGCTCTGCGAGCCGTAAATGCCCGTGATGTTGAGCTGGTTGTACGCCGTGGGCTTGCTGGCCTGGACCAGGGCGCGCAGGCCGGTTCCCGGAGGCGCACCGGTCACAGTGTTCAAATAGGCGTCGCCAAGGCGCAGGTGATAGTTGCCATGCTCAAAATTGGTGTAGACGTTGCTTGAGAGCAGCCGTCCAGCCTTGGTGTCATAGTCAATATCCCATTCCGCGCTGTCGCCGCTTTGGGCCGTCCATTTGAAGCGTGAGATGACGGGCGAGTAATGGCGCGGGGCCTCCAGGAAATCCACGCCGGTGAAATCGAGTGTAGCGAGCAATGGATTGGGCGTGCCGGGCGTGACTGCGTTGCCGAAGGTGGAGTCAAAGTAATACTTCTGCGCGACGCGCCAGGTGAGCCAATCGACGGTGTGCGTGCCGCAGTTCTTTTGCGGATGGAGCAGGGCGGCTCCGGTGCAGGGGCGCGGCTTCTGCGTGCGCCGGTAGAGGTGCTGCGTCAGGCCGTACTCCAACTCATTGGTGTTGCTGGCGACCTCGGTATCGTCAAAGCGCAGAATGCGATTGAAGTTGTCGATGCCAGAGACGTAGCGGTACTGCAGCATGGGCGACAGCGTGTGCCGCAGTTCGCCTCCAAAGAGGTGTTGCACCCAGCGCTGGTCGAAGTCACGGCCCACCACGGGTGGGCGAAGGGTGAAGCCGGCTTCCACATCCAAGCGGTTGATGGGCGCGCCCACCAGGCGCGGGAACTGCGTGAGGGTAGCCGGTCTCTGGCTCTTGTCATACCAGGTGTCGCGCACGGCGAACTCAGGGCGAAAGTTCCATCCGTCGAAGTGCATGGGCAGATTCAGAGCCGGCCAGATATCGACGCGCGGAATCTCGGCACCGGTGCGGAAGGCGGTGCCGAAGGGATTGTAGTCATATCGCGAAAGCGCCCCGGAGGAGACGTGAAAGCTGTATTCGACTGGGAGGCCGGGAAGCTGATGATCTTCGGCGTCGAGATCCACCTGCGGCAGGTGGAGGATGCGGACCTCATTGCCCTCGGGCGAGACGCTTTCAAAATTCTCATAACGATTGAAATGGATCGCCTGGCTGAAGCCCGCGCGCTCATGCTCCAGATAGAGCTGCGACTGCACCTCGGAGTTGATGGCTGCTGCGTAGTTCTGCTCAAACGTCAGGCGATAGAGGTACGAGCTGAGGTACTCGGCGTCAATGACGGCGCGGGTGTAGGGAGTGAAGTCGTAGCGGCCATCGGCGAAGAAGTCGATGCCGCCGAGATTGTTGCCGGCCTCTGTGTGATAGTCGAGCAGGCTGTGAAAGCGGACCTGGGCGTAGTTATCTCCGCGCCCGCGATAGCGAAAGGTGGCAAAAGGCGCGGGGCCGCGATTGGAGTAATACAAGGTTCCGGCAACAAGGTCGGCGCTGCGCCCGAGCGTGAGATAGACCGACTCACCCACCACGGCTCCGTAGGTGGAATTGTTGCCGGCCACGGGCAGCAGGATTCCGCTGGTGCGATTGGCGCCGATCTCGTGCTTGACGTAGGGCACATAGAGCAGCGGAATACCGAAGAGGTGAAAGCTGGCATTGGCGGCCTGCGCTTTGCCGTGGTTCAGTTCGATGCGCCGGGCATAAAAGCGCCAGTCGGGGCGGGGCAGGCGGCAGGCGGTCATGGTGCCCTGCAGCACCAGATAGTGGCCCTTGCCGAGCTGGCGCACTTCCTTGCCGGTAATGAGGTAGGGGTTCAGGGAGGTGAAGACGACTTGATTGTGCTTGACACGGCGCACGCCGAGCGAGCCGGTTACATCAAAGAAGTCCGCCGTGTTCTGGTAGATGTTGACGCTGCCATGGCTGGCGACGATGTGCTCGTCATCCGGGCCGCCATCGACCATGAGGTGCCCGTGGGCCTCAATCTCTCCGGTCGCGTCGTTGTAGGTGGCGTGATCGGCATGCAGAATGTATTGGCCGTAATAGAGCACCACATGCCCGTCGAGCAGATATTCGTTGCCATCGGGCAGCGAGCGCACGGTCAGGTGGTCCCATCGCATGGTGACCGGCGTGCCCCTGGGCGTCTGCGGAACCACATGCGCCTCGGGCAGCGAGCTTGTGAGGGCAGGGTCATTCGGCAGCGCTTCCGCGGCGGCTTGAGCGGGAGGTAGCTGAGTGGTTACCACCTGCGCATGAACCTGCGGATGACACAGTGAAAACAGCGTGATAAACCAAAACCAGCGGAAATTCATCGCAGCGGAAAGCACCAGCATAGCAAAGCTGGCGCATATATTTCGCCTTGCGGTGCGTACCGCGGCTCTGGTGAGGAAGTGTTGGAGTGGTCGCCGTTTGCGGAGGTTCCGCGCGAAAGCTGCCCCATGTCTTCGCGGTCTTCTTTTTCGATCCGGCTGTTCGCCTTCTGGTTCGTAAACAACAGAAACACCGGTCGCGCCCGGTCCACTGCAAGCAGCAAGAGACCCTCGCGAAACGGGAAGGATGAGGAAAACTTTGAGCCAAACGCAAAGCCTGCCTGCCTGGAAAGATGAGATTAACGCCAAGCTGAGCGCGCATCGTTCGCGACGGGTTGCGGTACCCGGGGACCAGCAGAATCTGCTGCCCGGCATGGATGCTCTGCAGCCGGCCGCCGGGGAGCGTGCCGGACGCCGCATTGCCGCCAAGGTGGCAGAGCGCTATGCGAAGGCCCCTAGCTACAGCGAAATGCTGGCACAGGAGGCAGCCAAGGCTGCCCGCGCCGCAGCTGAGGCGGCGCATCAGGCGCATGCCGCTGCACAGGCGATGCTGCAAGGGCTTGAGCTGGATCGTGCCGCGGAGATAGAGCGGAATGAATCTGGCGATCGTAGCCGCTCAATGCAGCAGGCGGCTCTTGAGGAGCAGGCAGAGAAGGTTGCAGGCAATCGCTGGGAAGAGATGGCGGCGCCTGTCGTCGAGGAGCCCCCGGTACCGGTGTACCGCATCAGCGAAGAGTCGCTGCCGCCCGCGCTGCGCACCCCGGCTGAGGCCTACGCCTCGGGAGCGAAGCGCAGGCAGGAGCGGGCGCCGGAATCCGCATACAACCCGGAGCCAGAGCAGACTCCGCAACTGTTTGAGGATCCCGTGGAGGCAGCCACGATTGAGCCGGCGCACCCCTTGCCGGCGCGGGTGATCGAGTTTCCGCGTGAATTGATCGCCTCGCGCAAGGCCCGGCCGCGGCTCGAAGAGGGGCCGCTTCGCATCGCCGAAGAGGAGCAGTCGCAACTGCGCATCTTTGAAGTGGAGCCCGAGGCCATCTCGCATGAGCCGGTGATCGAAGGGCCGGTGCTGCCGGAGTGGCACTCGATTCGCCTGGACAGCGAACCTGTGGCCCACGCCGCCGCTCTGGCGCAGGACCTGCCGCTGGCGACGCCCGAGCTGCTGCTGGATGCGCCGATTTACAGCGCGAGCCTGGAAGACCGGTTGATGGCCGCCATGGTGGACGCCTGCCTGGTGGGCGCAGGATTTCTGGCTTTTGTGGCGACGTTTGTGGCATGCACGCCGCATCCGCCCACGGGCAAGCTGGCGCTGGCTGGCGCGGGGGCCGCGCTGCTGGTGTTGTTTGCGGTGTACCAGTGGCTGTTCTTCACCTTTGCCGAAGGCACGCCGGGCATGCGCTACGCGAAGATCGCGCTGTGTACCTTTGATGATGAAAACCCGACGCGCCAAGCCATGCGCCAGCGCATCGTCGCGCTGCTGCTGGCGGCGCTGCCGCTTGGGCTGGGCTATCTGTGGTCGTTTTTTGACGAGGACCGCCTCGGCTGGCACGACCGCATGACGCGCACCTATCAGCGCAGCTATCGCGAGAATTAGCGGCAAAAGCCGCATCCGGCAAGATTTAAAGCCTGCATTCGCTTTTTCAGCGAGTGCAGGCTTTTTGTTTCTGGGCTTGCCGGGAACAATCGGAAAGCGAAGCGCGTATAGATGCCTTGACTATCTACAATTCGATGTGTAGATAGTCATAGTATGGGAAAACCGAGCGATCTTTTGCAGGGCACACTCGACTTGCTGATATTGAAGACGATTCTGCTGGAGCCACGGCATGGCTGGGCGATTGCCAAGCGCATTCAGCAGATTTCAAACGAGGTACTTCAGGTGCAGCAGGGCTCGCTGTATCCGGCGCTGCACCGGCTGGAGCAGCAGGGATGGGTGCGGGCCCGGTGGGGCGAGACTGAGACCGGGCGGCAGGCGAAGTTCTACTCGCTCACGGCGGCCGGGCGGAAGCAGCTTGAAAAAGAGACAGAGAGCTGGAACCGGCTTTCGGCAGCAATTCAGCTCGTGGTGGAAAGCGCGTAAGCCGCGCAAGGAGAGGCGAATGCGGTGGTGGCAGCGGGTGCGGATGGCCATGGTGACGTTGTTTCGGCGGCGGCAGGCGACGGAGCAGTTGAGCGACGAGCTGGCCTTTCATCTGGAGCAGCAGATGGCGGAGAATCGCGCGGCCGGAATGTCTGCCGAAGATGCGCGAACGGCGGCGCTGCGCGCATTTGGGAATCCAACTTTGCTTCGCGAAGATGCGCGTGCGACATGGCGCTGGAACAGTCTGGAAAAAATCTGGCGCGACGTGCGCTATGGGGTGCGCACGCTGAGCCGCACGCCGGGCTTCACGGTAATGGCCGTGCTGGTGATGGCGCTGGGCATTGGGGCGACGACCTCGCTGTTCACGATTGTGCAGTCGGTGCTGCTGAGTCCTTTGCCGTTCAAGGACCCCGGCAAGCTGGTGATGGTGTACGAGCACTTTGCTCACAGCTTCAATGGCGGGGATGGGCTCAATGTAGTGGCCCCGGGCGATTATCTTGCGTGGCAAAAGCAGACGCATGGTTTCCAAAGCATGGCCGCGTGGCGGTGGTGGGGAGCGAACCTGACGAATGCGCAAGGGCAGTTGCCCGAGGCCGTGCAGGCCGCGGGTGGCTCATGGAATCTGTTTTCGACCCTGGGCGTGCCGCTGGCTCTGGGGCGGGGATTCACGAAGGCCGAGGACCATCCGGGCGGCCATCCGGTGGTGATTTTGACGTGGAGCCTGTATCAGCGGCGGTTCGGGGGCAATCCCGCGGTGCTGGGGCAGCAGGTGCATTTGAACTCCGTACCGTACACCATCATCGGCGTGCTGCCGCGATGGTTCAGTTATCCCGATCCGTCGGTGGAGCTTTGGCTGCCTTATGGGCAGACCTTTACGCCCGTTCAGTACGCGCAGAATGCCAATCACCAAAGCCTGGTGGTAGCACGGCTGAAGCCAGGCGTGAGCGCTGCGGCGGCAACCGCGCAGGTGAGCGCGGTACAGTACCGGATCCACCTGGCACATGCCAGTGAACCGGTGAGCGAGGGAGCGCGCTTCCGGCCGATGCTGAGCGACATGGTGCAGGATATTCGCACGCCTCTGTTGGTGCTGATGGGCGCTGTGTTCTGCATGCTGCTGATTGCCTGCCTGAATGTGTCGAATCTGCTGGTGGCTCGCAGCGCGGCCCGGCGCAAGGAGGTCGCGGTGCGCAGTGCGCTGGGCGGGAACCGCCTGGCGCTGATTCGCGAACAAATGACCGAGAGCCTGCTGATCTGCATTGCGGGCGGCGGCCTGGGAGTCGGACTCTCGATGCTGGTGACGCACTGGCTGGCGAGCCACTGGCATGATTTGCCGCGTGCGAGCACGGTGCATGTGAACGGCGCAGTGCTGGCTTTTTCTCTCGGTCTGGTCTTTGTGACTGCGATCGTGGCCGGGTTGCTGCCGGCAATCTCTTCCACCGGCAAGGGAGTTCTTCAGGCATTGCAGGAGGGCTCGCGCTCGTTGGGCGGCAGCGTCAGCAAAGCACGCATGCGGCAGATACTGCTGACAGCGGAAATTGCGCTGACCGTGGTTTTGCTCATTGGCGCGGGTCTGCTCTTTCAGAGCTTTTTGCGAATGCGCGGCACGCGGCTGGGTTGCGCGATGCATCACGTGCTGACGATGCGGTATTCCTTGCCGCGTAAGCAGTACGATACGCCAGCCAAAGTTGTGGCCTTTCATGAGGCGCTTTTGCAGCGGGTGCGGCACATGCCGGGAGTGGTGGCGCCCGGGCTGGTTTCAACCGCGCCGGGTGCGGGCTGGCAGGGCGACGAGGTATTCACCGTTTCCGGCAAGCCTGTGCCGGCGAATCCTCTGATGGACGATGCGCTGGTGCGCACGGCTGATCCAGGGTACTTCCAGGCAATGCAGATTCCGCTGATTCGTGGACATTTCTTCACGGATGATCAGCGGCTGGCGAATAGCAAATATGTGATCGTGAGCCGTGCCTTTGCCGCGCAGTACTTTCACGGCGAGGATCCAGTGGGGCAGCAGATTCGCATTGCCCGGACGAGTCCGACACCGGAGGACTACGAGATTGTCGGCGTGGTGGGTGACACGCTCTACCGTGCGTCCAAGCCCACGAAAGCAACCCTCTATTTTCCGATGTATTCGGGTTCCATGAATGCAATCAACACCACACTGATGGTGCGGACGGTGGGCGATCCGTTGAACATGGCATTGCCGATCCAAAAGATGTTTGCGACGCTCGATCCTTCGCTGCCGTTGTCCGAGGTGCTTACGTTGCACCAGGTGGTGGGGCAGTCCACGAATACGGCGAGCTTCAGCGCGACTCTGCTGCTGGCCTTTGCGGTGCTCTCGCTGCTGCTCGCTGCTGTGGGGCTGTACGGCGTGCTCTCCTATCTGGTGACGCAGCGCACCACGGAGATCGGCATTCGCATTGCTCTGGGCGCGCAGCGTGTGCAGGTATTGTGGCTGGTGGTGGTGGATGGACTGCGTCCGGTGCTGTACGGGCTGGCGATTGGCATCGCCGGTGGCGTGGGCGTGGGATTTCTGATTCGCTCGATGCTCTATGACACGCAGCCGCTCGACGGGGCCGTGGTGGCAGCCATGGCCGCATGCCTCGCGGTGACGGCGGCGCTGGCCTGCGCCGTGCCAGCGATGCGCGCCACGCACATTGAGCCCACAGAGGCGTTGCGGGTGCAGTAGTGCGGCATGGTTCGTTGCCGCGATTGCGAAATCCCAGGTCTGGACACGCGGATCTGGGGCGCACAGTGCAAGAATTGGGCACTCAACCCAAAAGGTCCCATGGACGCCAATGCCGGGTTTGCATGGGCACTCACTCTTCCTGGTAAATTGAGACGCCCGCATCACGAAGATGCGGGCGTGTTTCCCGAGGACGCGCAATGAACGTCATAAGCCTGGCGCGTAAGTCCCTCATACCCTTGCAAAGCTGAAAGCGTCGACAAAGAAGTCTATTTAGCGCTGCCGCTTTGATAGACCGCCGTCGTTGGCAAAATAGGTGCGTCTTTGCCCTTTCGCCGCCCCTTCGACAGGAATCGCTTTTCAACCAGATGCCAGCTCAGCACGCCACAAAGGGCCGTTATGGGCACGGCGAGCAAGAAGAGCGTGAAAGGCGCCATCGCATGTCCGTGCTTTGCCAGGATGATTTGCTGGATAGGAAAAGCGTACAGATAGATGCCGTAGGAGTAGTCTCCCGTACTGGTCAAGCGCTGCAGGTGCAGCTTAGGGTGAAAACCTACCCAGAACAGAAGATATGCACCCGCGATCGAGAAGGTCGCGAACCACAGATGAGGGACGAATGCAGAAACAAGCAGCAGTAGTGCGGCCGGAAGAGCAAGTTGAATTTTGTGTGGAATGACGTCTCGAAACAGGTAAAAAGCAACCCCGGACAAATACATCGGAATCAGTTGATCGCGGAGATCGATTCGTTCTGCCAGGTATGCATGGGTTGCAAAGAGATGCCCAAGAAAGCTGTGCGGAGGAGCCACACTGAATGCAATCGAGAAGGCTACCATCCCGACCACTGAAAAGATGAGCAATCCCAGAATGAACTTTCGACTGCCGAGCACACCTATGATTCCGAGTACGGCTACGGCGATATAGCAGTAAAACTCATAACAAATAGTCCATACCGACGCATCAACCTTGTGGCTGAAGTTATAGGAAAAACTATGAAGATAAATCGGTTCATGCAATATTGCCAGGTGGAAAGCAAGATTTGACAACTTTCCAGCCAGGCCATTGCCGGCAAGCTTGGCCTCGCCGAGCAGCGATACCGCAAGAACGCAGAGGCACATGCAGACAATAAAAGCTGGATATATGCGTGCGATTCTCTTCTTGAAATAGCTGAAAACAGATTTTGAGCGCAGGAAGCTGTTGGTGACCAGGAATCCGCTGAGAATGAAAAACGAATCTACAGCCATCGTTCCGATCGTGGACTGCCCATGGGTGAACCAGTTCAAAGGCTCATTTGCGGACGGCCCGCCGCCAAGCGGAAAGCTGTGAGAGTAAATAACGGACAGAGCCAGAAGCAAGCGAAGGAAATCGAGGTTGTTCTCTCGGCTCTCAAAAATTCCGTTCGTGACGGAGTTCGCGTTCAAAAGGTATACCTCTTTGATCTGGGCTTTGATTGCGGTTGGATGCTGATCCCGTTTGAAAATCAAGTCACGATGCAGGCATCGACTCTTGCCGTTTATGGTTACTGGAATCGTGCACGAGCGAATGTCGCTGATTGCTGTTGATGAAAGCTATTCCAGTGCGTTCAGCAGGTAGGTAAATATTGCGCGGGACTCTACGTGCCTGCTCCCCAGCGGGTACGAATTTTGCATGCTTGGATGCCGTTGCCAGAAGTCATAACGCCACATCAGGTGTTGGCCCTTAGCGCGAATGAAAGGTCAGTATAGCGTAGAAGAAAATTGATCAAGCCTTCGGGTTTATGAAAAAGGTGTGAGCGTGACGGCTCTGTGTCTGTGATTCAGGTCATACGGCGTGCAGCAGTCCGCGATTGCTTGAAGAGCAATGACGGCGCCCTGTCGCAGAAGGAAAGCCCGCATCCTGAATCCTGGGATGCGGGCTCTGTGCTGCGCCCAATGCGCGTGCGGCTGGACGGCAGTTGCCTAGCTGTTCAGTGTCTCCTGCAGCTTGTTGAGGGTGCTGTTCAGGTTCTTGTCGGTGCGGCGCTGCTCATCGATTTTGCCGATGGAATGCATGACAGTGGTGTGATGCTTGCCGCCGAACTGGCGGCCGATCTCGGGCAGCGAGGCCTCGGTCATCTGCTTGGCCAGGTACATGGCAATCTGGCGGGGCACGACGACAGCGCGCGAGTTGTTCTTCTGCTTGAGCTCGACAACACGCATACCGAACTGCTCGGCAACGGCGCGCTGAATGGCCTCAATCGTGATCTTGCGCACCTGCGTGTCAATGAACTGCTTCAGGCACTGCTGTGTGGTGGCCAGAGAGATCTCAACGCCGTTGAGCTGTGACCAGGCAAACAAGCGCGTCAGCGCGCCCTCAAGCTCGCGCACGTTGGTGCGTACGTTCGAAGCGATGAAGAGCGCGACGTCGGTGGGCAGCAGAACATGTTCGCTCTCGGCCTTCTTCTGCAGAATAGCGACCTTGGTTTCAAGATCGGGCGGCTGAATGTCGGCAATGAGACCCCATTCAAAGCGCGAGCGCAAGCGGTCTTCGATCTCCGGCAGCTCTTTGGGCGGGCGGTCAGAGGCGATGACGATCTGCTTCATGTTCTCGTGCAGCGCGTTGAAGGTGTGGAAGAACTCCTCCTGCGTGCGCTCTTTCTGCGAGAGGAACTGGATGTCGTCAATGAGCAGAAGATCGACCGAGCGGAACTTGTCGCGGAAGGTCGTCATCTTGTCATAGCGCAGAGAGCTGATCATCTCGTTGGTGAACTTCTCCACCGACACATAGCAAATGGAGGCGCTGGGATTGCGCAGCTTTACCTCGTGGCCAATGGCATGCATGAGATGCGTCTTGCCCATGCCCACTCCGCCGTAGAGGAAGAGCGGGTTGTAGGCCTTGGAGGGGCGCTCCGCCACGGCCTCGGCTGCGGCGCGCGCGAACTGGTTGCCAGAGCCAATCACAAAGGCGTCGAACGTGTAGCGCGGGTTGAGCTGCGCCGCGGTGGACCAGTCGAAGCGGCTCTGCTGGGGCATTGCTCCGTTGAGGCGCTGTGCAGGCCGTTGGGCACCGGCATTGCCCGGTGTGTTGGGCGCGTGCGCCGGGGCGGGAGCAAAGCCACCGTCTTCGCGGGCACGGGCCAGCATGGGATCTTCTTCCGGCGTGACGAAGCTGACTTCGTCGAACTCAAGCTGCAGGTTCTCGATGGCCTCGTGGATCAGGTCATCGTAGCGATCAGCGATATAACGGAAATCCGTCGTGGGAATGCGAACAATGAGCGTGCGGTCTTTGACGTGACTGAAGCGGGTGGGCTTGAGCCATGTGTCATACGACTGACGATTGACCTTCTTCTCGAGCGCTCCGAGGATGCGAACCCATGGGTTCAGGGGAGCCGCCGGTGCGGTTGCGAACGATGACATGCGGTTTCCTTACCACACGCCCGCGGAGGGGGAGGAAAATGACACAAGCTGGCCTTTGAGGAATGCGCAGGCCACGCCCGGCTGTGGAGAATCGGGCGGAGGGAGCGTATTTCGCTGGCCGGGATAAGCGCCGAACTGTCACGTTTCGGCGTCTGGTCTGAATTCCTTTTTGACTGCCGCGAGGCGTCGAAAAAAAATAACTTGAACGGAGGCGATACTAGCACAGTCAGACCGTGCTTTTGAATGTGGTTTTGCCTCGGAATCTGTGGTACCCGGCAAGTTGCACCATTCCTGGTGAAAACCCGCGGAGCCGCATCAATATTAGCGATTCTGCACATTTCGAGGCGCACGATGGTGATTTGACGCCATTTTGCGGGTGTGCTGCGAGTGGTTGAGAGACGGCGTGGCGTCAGACCCCGGCAGGTGGCCGCCGCAGGTTGTGATGCAGCGGCTCGCAAAGCGGGGTCGGCTGGCAGATGCTTGGTGATTGGGCCGGATTTGCGATATACTCAAGTTCTGTCCGCATTCGCTGTTTTGTCACAGTAGCCACGGGCACGGACTGAGGCCCACGGGCCGCAAGATTCTCAAGATTAAAGATTCAGGAGCGCCGTTTTATGCCGAAGCGCACATTTCAACCGAACCGCCGCCGCCGTGCCAAGGTGCATGGTTTCCGCAGCCGCATGAAGACCAAGAACGGTGCCGCCGTTCTGTCGCGCCGTCGCGCCAAGGGCCGTCACAAGATTGCCGTGAGCGCGGGCTACCGCGACTAGTCCCAGCCTTTGCGCCCATTACTGGTGCGCAAAGCCAGTTTATGTGTTTTACCCAAGGCAGCGGCTCCCGATGAGCCGGCTGCCTTTTTCTCTGCGATGAACCCTGTGGCCCAGCATGCGATGAACTCCTGGCGTGAGGCGCGTCTGCGCAAGCACGCCGACTATCAGAGCGTGTATGCGGCGAGCCGCAAGCAGTTTTCCGCTTCGATGACCTACTTTTGCCGCGTGCGCCCTGCGGACGCGCCCCCGGTGCTCCCTTCTGCGGCAATTCCGCGCGTGGGGCTCACGGCCGGCCGCGTGATGGGCAAGGCAGTGGAGCGCAACCGCATCAAGCGGCGCATGCGTGAGGCGGTGCGCGAGCATCTGCAACTGCTGCCGGGCTGCGTGGACGTGGTGCTGCATCCCCGCAAGAGTGTCATGACGATGGAGTTTACCGCGCTCTCGCGTGAAGTTGCCGAGATTTTTGCGAAGATTGCGGCCCGCATCGAGCGCGAAGGCGTGGACGCCCTGCGCGCCGAGCAGGAGCGGCAACTGGCCGAGCCACGGAAACCATGGCCCGGGCGAGCCCGCAAGCCCACCCCTCAGAAGCAGGCAAAGCCGTGAAAATGCGTGAGAGGCTGGCGGCGGCAGGACTGGCGTTCTATCGCGGCGCGGTCTCGCCCACGCTGCATGCGCTGGCTCCCGGAGGCTGCCGCTTTCAGCCAACGTGTTCGGAGTATGCCGCGATCGCCGTGGCGGAGTGGGGACTCGCGCGAGGTGCAGTTATGGCGATGTGGCGGCTGTTGCGCTGCCATCCGTTGAGCCGGGGAGGGTTTGATCCTGTGCCGCTGAGGCCAAAGCCTGGCGGCCCACATCTGCGTGCGAATGGCTCAAATTTCGAGGCAAAGGCCTCTCGCAGGGAACCGCGAAGCCGCGATGCCCGTTAACATAGAAGTGTCAGACTGGAATCCAACGACAGTCAGGAAAAGGTAGTCTTGCCAGAAATACAGAATCCCAATCAGCAGAGCGGTGGACCGGACTCGCGGACGCTGCTCATCTATGCCGTCATTTTCCTCGCCATCTTCCTTGGGCTGCAGTATTTCCGCTCGAAGAACGCCCCACCTGCGCCGCCCAACGGGAAGCACACGCCTGCCGCGCAGAAGAACAGCCCTGCGCCATCTGCCGCGCCGGCAAGCGCGCCAGGACAGACAGCCTCGGGCAACGCACCTGCAGCCGCGACCACCCCGGCCGTGCTGGCTGCGGCCGAGACCACCACGACCGTTGAGAGCCCGCTTTATCGCGTGACCTTCACCAACCGCGGTGGCGTGGCGAAGTCGTGGATTCTGAAGAAGTACACCAATGACGCCCAGAATCGCCCGCTCGACATGGTGAATGACAAGGCGGCGCAGCAGTTCGGCTATCCCCTGTCGCTTTACACCTACGATGCGGCCCTGACGCAGCAGCTGAATCAGGCGATGTACGTGCCTTCGGCAACGGGAACCATTCAGGCGCCGGCTACCTTGACCTTCCGCTACTCGGCCAATGGCCTGACGGTGGAGAAGACCTTCCGTTTTGAAAAGAGCTATGTGCTTGAGACGGACGTGAAGGTGACGCGCAATGGCGCCCCAGTCACCGCGCTGCTGGCGTGGCCCTCCGGCTTTGGCGATCAGGAGACGCTGCCTCAGTACCAGAACGCGCAGATTGACCAGGAGACCGGCGCGAAGACGGGCTTTCATCTGGCGGGCGGCCCTAATGTGAAGCAGATCGAGCCGAAGAAGGTCTCCGGCGGTGACACCGTGCAGGGGCCGCTCGATTATGCGGGCGTGAGCGATCTTTACTTCGCGAGCATCTTTCTGCCGCCGAACCCCGATAACGCCTTAATGGTTACGCTGCATCACGCGCTCGAACTGCCGCGCGACCCCGCGCATCCGAAAACCTCAAAGATGGACCAGGTGCCGGTGCTGGGCGCGGCCGTGGGCAGCACAACTGGTGAGGTGCATGACCGCCTGTTTGTGGGGCCCAAGGCGCTCGATGTGCTGAAGTCGATTCACACGGCGTACCACTTCAATCTTGAAGGCATTGTGCACTATGGCTTCTGGGGCTGGATTGCGAAGCCGATGTTCCTGGTGCTGCAGTTCTTCCATAATCACGGCATTCCGAATTGGGGCTGGGCGATTCTGCTGCTCACACTGATTCTGAATGCGGCCATGATGCCGACCCGCGTGACCATGATGAAGAAGTCGCTGGCCATGATGCGCATTCAGCCGCAGATGGACGCCATCAAGGCCAAGTATGCCAAGTACAAGGCGACCGATCCGCGCAAGCAGGAAATGAACAAGGAGATGATGGACCTGCAGAAGCGGGAAGGCATCAACATGTTTGCCGGCTGCCTGCCAATGCTGCTGCAGTACCCCCTGCTGATCGGCTTCTACCGCATGCTTGAGGTCACGATTGCCTTGCGGCACGCGCACTGGATGTGGCTGCCCGATCTTTCAGCGCCCGATCCGTATTACATCCTGCCCATCTTCGTGGTGGTGTCGATGTTCCTGGTGCAGTTCTTTACGCCGTCGCCCGGCGTGGACCCGGCCCAACAGCGGATGATGGCCTTCATGATGCCGGCCTTCTTCGGCTTCATGATGTTGCACATCGGCTCAGGCGTGGCACTCTACTGGGCCGGCGGCAACATTCTCGGCGTGGGCCAGCAGTGGGTGATGAACAGCACTGGCATGGGCCGCGAAATGAAGGAGCTGGCCGCAAAGCGCGCCGCAAGAAAACGAGCGCAAGGCGGCAAGGTGATCAACGCGCGGCGCTAGCTGCGAATTGCACTCCTCACAGAGAGCGGACGGGGATTCCCCGTCCGCTCTTTTCTTTGCAGGCTTCCGGGGCTGGCCTTTAGGGCGTGCTTTTGAGATGCGCTCTCGTGCATCACAACAGTCAGGAAAGGAGCGAATCGAATGTTGGCGGAGATTGCGTGGATTTCGCTGGGCGTTGCCTTTGCCTGTGCCCTGATCATTGCGCTGGATGAGGTGCGGCATCCGCAAAAGATGGGCGTGATGAATCTGGTGTGGCCCATCACCGCGCTCTACCTGAGCGTCTTTGCCCTCTGGGGTTATTTCAGCTTTGGCAGAAACAAGAGCGGCCACGGGCATCATCATGAGATGAGCCATCACAGCAGTTGGGAAGGAAATGACGATGATATGAAGATGGCACGCCGCGATCCAACCTGGCAACAAATTGCGATGGCGGCCAGCCATTGCGGAGCAGGCTGCACGTTAGCCGACGTGGTGTGCGACTTTGGCGTTTTCTTCGCCGGGCTCACGCTCTTTGGCAGCGACTTGCTGACCAAGTACATCATCGACTTCGGCGGTGCGTGGCTGCTGGGGATTGCCTTTCAGTACTTCTCCATTCAGCCGATGCGGCACTTGCCGGTGGGCCAGGCCCTGGCAGAGGCGATCAAGGCCGATACGCTCTCGATTGCAGCCTTTCAGGTAGGCATGTATGGCTGGATGGCACTCTCGTATTTTGTGTTTTTCCCCGCGCCGCATCTCACCCCGCTGCAACCGCAATATTGGCTCATGATGCAAATTGCGATGGTGTGCGGATTTTTGACGACGGCTCCCATGAACCGCTGGCTGGTGGGCAAGGGCATCAAGGAGGCCATGGGCTGAACGCGGGAACCGCAGGCTGGCGAATTCCGTAACAACAGGACGGAGATATACTCCTAGCGATAAGGAGCGCTGCATGCAAAACCGCATTCTGGGCACGACGATGCCCGCCATTGAGTTTCTTCTTGAACCGAACGAGGTCATCATCTCCGAGTCTGGCGAACTGTCGTGGATGACCGCGCCGATTCAGATGCGCACGCACACGCAGATGGGCGGCGGCGGCGGAATCTTTGGCGCCATCAAGCGCATGGCCGGCGGCGGATCGCTGTTCATGACCGAGTATCGCGCCATCGGCGCTCCAGGCGAGGTCGCCTTTGCCACCAAGGTGCCGGGACACATTGTCCCGGTGGAAGTAGGACAAGGCCGCGAGTTTTATATTCATCGCCATGGATTTTTGTGCGGGACTGAGCAGGTCACGCTGGGTGTTGGCTTTCAGCAGTCGCTCGGCGCGGGCATCTTCGGCGGCGACGGATTTCTACTGCAGAAGGTGGGCGGCAACGGCGTCGCGTGGCTCGAGCTTTCTGGCGAGGTGGTGGTGAAAGACCTGCGGCCGGGCGAGACGCTGCGGGTGCATCCGGGCCATGTGGGCGCGTTTGAGAACAGTGTGTCGTTCCAGATCACACGCGTGCCCGGCATCAAAAACATGATCTTCGGCGGCGACGGCATCTTTCTGGCGGCGCTCACCGGCCCTGGCCGTGTGTGGTTGCAGACGCTTCCGCTGGCAAATCTGGCGCATGCGTTGATGGAGTATCTGCCGCAGGGCGAGAATCGTCAGGTGGCGGAAGCCGGCGTGGTGGGCGGCATTGTGGGCTCGTTGCTCGACGGCATGCGGTAGAGGATTCTACCCGGGTCCGGACACACGGACCCGGGGCACCCAAAATGATAGTTTTCCGCCAGTTTTTATATGTAACTGTGTGACGTCTATTTCGGTTGACCCCTACTTCAAAATGCGATAGGGGAACGTGAACCGGCCAATCTGGATGAGCCGGTGCATTGACGGCGGCCAGATGCGGAAGGCCGTCACGCCGTGAATGGCGGGGTCGAGCACGGCTTTCACGTCGCCGGCAGGCTTGCCGCTGGCGGCTTCATAAATGCGAACCTGCAGCGCCTCATCCTGGCGCACGTAGCCGATCAGATAATTGCCCGGCGCCAGCTTCACGGGGTGGCTGGCCGAGCCGAGTTCCAGAGGCACCTGCGTCACAAAGTAGTGCGAGTATTTGCCGTCTGCCGAATAGCCGGCGGTGATGAGCACAACGCCGCCGATGAACTGGTCTTTGTTGTTGATGATGCCCGAAGCGGCGGGCATCTCTGTCTCAATGCGCTCGGTCACAACCGGCGCGCGGGCGGGCAGATAAGTTTGCAGCTCGCTGCGGCTTGCGGCGTGCCACGCGGCAGCCTCGGCCGGCGAGGACTGGGCGAAGGCGCGGGGCACAGCCCAGACGATTGCAGTGGGCAGCGCGAAGAGCGGGACACAAACAGCGAAGACGAGCAAGGGACGAAGAATTCGCATCAAGCCTCTTTTGAGCACTACTCCAGATGCACGAGGCCGCGTTGCAGCGCCGTGGTGGCTGCCTGCGTGCGGTCGCTCACGCCCAGCTTGCTGAGCAGGTTGTTGATGTGGGTTTTCACGGTGGCCTCAGAGATGTGCAGATCGGCCGCGATTTCGCGGTTGCTGCGGCCCTGCACGATGAGGCGCAGCACATCGAGTTCGCGGGCGGTCAGTTCAGAGCCGCTCATGCGTTCGGCGAGTCGCTCGGCCACCACCGTGGGAATGCGTGATTTGCCCGCATGCACCGAGCGGATGGCGGCGGTAAGGTCGTCCGCGTCCATGCCCTTGAGCAGGTAGCCTCGGGCACCTGCCTGCAGGGCACGATAGATATCCTCATCGCCGTCAAAAGTGGTGAGCACCACGATGCGAGCGCCCGGAGATTCCTCCCGAATGCGCGTGATGGCCTCGACGCCATTCATCCGCGGCAGTCGCAGGTCCATGATGGTGATGTCGGGCTGATGCTCACGATGCAGCGCGATGGCCTCGACGCCGTCGCCGGCCTCGGCAATGACTTCAAAGCCGGGCAACGTGTTCAGCAGCGCGACCAGCCCCTGGCGGACGATGTGATGGTCATCCACCACAAGAATGCGGATGGTTGCGGTGTGGGTAGTGTCGTCCATCATTTTTCTCCTCCGTCCCTTTTCAAAGGCAGCGTCAGATGTACCTCGGTGCCTTCGCCGGGGCGGCTCTCGATGGTCAGCTTGCCTCCGATGCGTTCGGCGCGCTCGTGCATCCCCGTGATGCCATAGTGCCCGGGACGCGCGGCAGGCGGTGCGCCGGAGAATCCTCTGCCATTATCCCGCACGGAGAGCTCAATTTGTCGCTCATGAAAGCTGAGACGCAGGGCAATCGATGCGGTTTCGGAGTGGCGAACAGCGTTGACGATCGCTTCCTGCGCGATGCGCGTCAGCTCGGTTTCCACTTCCGGAGTCAGCGGGCGATAGGCTCCATTCACCTCTAGCTGCGCCTTGATATTTGCGGGCGCGCAAAGATGATCGGCCAGTTTGCGCAGGCGCGTGGCGAGATCTTCCTGCTCGCTGCTCTGCGAGCGCAGGTCCCAGATGGAGGTGCGGGCGTCCTGCAGGCTGCTGCGTGCAAGCGAACGAGCGGTGTCGAGGGCGTGACGCGCGCCTTCGGTGGCGTTGGGCAGCAGGCGCGAAACCACCTCAAGCTGCACCGAGACTGCCGCGAAGCCCTGGGCCAGCGTGTCGTGAATTTCGCGTGCGATGCGGGTGCGCTCGCGCAATACGGCCTGAAACTCTGAGCGCACACGGCGCACGCGGCGGCGATATTCAAGGTAGATCAGCAAGGCCACGCCGAGCACCAGCAACAGGCGGAACCACCATGTCTGGTAAACCTGCGGCTCCACGGTGATCGCGACCACTGCAGCGTTCTGCGACCAGAGGCCGTCCTGATTTGAGGCCAGCACGCGAAAGGTGTAACGCCCGGGCGGCAGGTTGGTGTAGTAGGCGGTGCGCTGGTTTCCGGCGTTGATCCAGCGGGGGTCAAAGCCGCTGAGCTGATAGCGGTAGCGCACCTTTTGCGGCGCGGCAAAGCTGAGGCCCGCATAGTGGAAGGCCACGCGCGTGCGGCCCGGCGGCACGCGCAGATGCGCAGCGAGCGGCACAGGTGCATCATCGATGCGCACACTCTCGAGCGCGACCAGCGGCGGCACGCGATCCATGGCCATGTGCGCGGGATTCACCGTGGCCAGCCCCTTGAGAGTTGCGAACCAGAGCGTTCCATTTGCCGCGCGCCACGCTGCCGGATGTCCGCCGCTGCTGCACTCGCTGATGCCCATGCCGTCTGACGCGCCAAATGTGGCGATCGGCAGGTTGCGAATCTGGTGCGCGGCGAAGCGGTTGAGTGCTTCCTCGCTGACGCGATCAATGCCATGCGTCGAGCTGAGCCACAGGTAGCCGCGCGTGTCGCCAAGAATGCCGTAGATGCTTTCGGGCAGACCCGTGGCTTTGGACGAGATGCTGGTGAAATGGCCGTTCTGGTAGCGGTCGAGGCCGCCGCCCTTGGTGGCGATCCAGAGCGTGCCCTGCGCATCCTGATAAAGCGCGGTGACAATGTTGCTGGAGAGGCCATCGGCGGTTGTGAAGTTCTGGAATTTTCCGTTGCGCAGCCGGGAGAGACCGCCCAGCGTGGCAACCCACAGGGCATGGTCGCGGCGGTCTTCAAGCATGGCGCCGATCAGGTTGCCGCCGAGGCCGTCCAGATCGGTATACGTGGTGAATTGTCCGCCGGAGTACCGCGTGAGTCCCCGGCGGGTGCCGATCCAGAGCGTCCCCAGTGCATCGACGAAGAGCGAGCGCACAAAATCATCAGGCAGGCCATCGGCCGTGGTGAAAATGCGCACGTGATGGTTACGAATCTCATCCAGCCCATCGGGAGTGCCTGCCCATAGGGTGCCGTCGCGGCCCGGCGCAAGCGCCATGACGATGTTGCTGGAAAGTCCCTGCGCGGTGGTGAGCGTGGTGAAGTGACCGTCACTGTCGCCGCTGAGCCCGGCTCCGTTGGTGCCTGCCCAAAGGGTGCCATGAGTGTCCTGCGTGACCGAGAGCACATAATTGCCGGCCAGGCCATCGCGAACCGTGAGGCTGGAGAAGGCCAGACTGCGCAGCACGCCGAGTCCATTGGATTCAAAGCCGAGCCACAGATCGCCCTCGCGGTCTTCATAAGCTGAGAGCACGATGTTGCCGGCCACTTCGCTGCGGCTCGGCAGCGATTCCATCAGGCCGTTGGCAAAGCGCGCCAGGCCGCGATTGGTGCCGATCCACAGCGCGCCTTCACGATCATGAAAGAGAAAATTGATCTGGCCCGAGGGCAGGCCATCTTTTATTCCGTAACGGCGGGCGTGATGGTGGCCCACGAGGAAGAGGCCTTCATCCGTGCCGACCCACATGTTGTCTGGCGAAGTTGTCGAAGGCGCGAGCGCGGAGACAAAAAAAGGACCGGACAGACCCAACACGTGCAGCGTGCTGCAGTCTTTTGCCGTGCATACTTCTACGCCCGTGGGGGTGCCAGCCCAGAGTGTGTGCCCGGGGCCGGGCGCCATCGCCTGCACCGGGACACGCGCGCCCACCACCACGAAATGGCTGGACCCGGCTGCGGCGCGCAGCAGGCCCTCGCTGCTGCTCACCCAGAGCGCGCCATCCGGCGTTTGCAGCATGCTGCTGGCCTCGGTGAGCGTGGCCTCGGTGGCCAGCATGAAGCGGCCCCCGGTGAAGCGCTCAATGCCGGAAGCTGTCAGCGCCCAGATGTCTCCGGCGCGGTCCTGAAAGGTGGCATAGGTCTCGCCGGTGGGCCAGGAGTGAAAGTGCCCATTGCGCTCGCGGGCGACGCCGGCTGCCGTGCTGATCCAGAGTGTGTCTGAGAGCGAGCCGTCTCGGCTCTGCATGAGGTGATAGATGAGGTCGCTCGGCAAGCCCTTATTCTTCCGGCTGGTGAAGGCGGTGAACTGCTCGCCGTCAAAGCGCACCAGTCCTCCTTCAGTGGCAGCCCATAGAAAGCCGTCACGCGTCTGCAAAATCGAATGGACAGTGTTTTGCGGCAATCCGCTCTCGGTCTGCCAGACCTGCGCGCCATCCTGCCGCAGCGGCACGCGCGGGTCGAGCGCGCGAGCGGCACAGGCGCTCAGCGTGAGGGCAAGCGCAAACAAAAGGCGGCGCAGATGCAGCGAAGAATTCATGCGGGGCAATGCTCTCGCCATGGTACACAGCCGAGGCTGCGGCGCTCTGCATGAAGCCTTGGCCGCGCGACACATTTTGCGCAAACTGCGCCACTGAAAGCACATGGACGCGATTCACACAGGGGCTTCCACATTTGCACAAGCACCACAATATTTAGCGTTTGACTCACCCAGATGTGCCTGATACGGTGGTTTTACTTCGCGGTGCCGGATCGAGAAATCCGGCTGAAAAGGGAATCCGGTGCAATTCCGGAACTGCCCCGCAGCGGTAAGCAGGAACGAAAGCTCCAAGGGTAAGCACTGGCCCGGGCATGGGCTGGGAAGCGGGAGCAAATAGGCAGCCTGCGAGTCCGAAGACCTGCCACGAAGACATTCGCGGAATCTCCGAGGGGAGAGGATGTGGCAGTGGTGTCATGTGCCTGCAGCACGGGCATGCGCTGTCTCTTCCTTCTTTTGTCGTGTGGAGATGAAGGAGAGCAGTAATGGCGACCACCCACCCCAGCGTATCGGGCACTCTGCCCGGTTTCCCGGCCAAGGAAGAAATTCCGGTAATGCACGTTCGCAAGCGCAACGGCGAGCTTGAGCCCGTGGACGTGAACAAGATTGTGCGTGCCGTGCAGCGATGCAGCGCCGGGCTGTCGCAGGTGGACGCCATTCGCGTGGCCAGCAAGACGATTGGCGGCCTCTATGACGGAGCCACGACGCGCGAATTGGATGCCATCTCGATTGATACGGCGGCCTCACTGATCGCCGAGGAGCCGCAGTACTCCAAGCTCGCGGCACGGCTGCTGCTGGGCACGATTTTGAAAGAGGTCGCCGGGCAGAACCTGCACTCGTTCTCGCAGTCTATTGAATATGCGCATCAGGAAGGCGTGGTGAATGCGGCGACGGCTGAGTTTGTGCGTACCCATGCTCGCAAGCTGAATTACGCGATTGATGAGCAGCTCTCTGACCGCTTTGAGTTCTTTGGCCTGCGCACGGTCTATGACCGGTATCTGCTGCGCGACCCGCTCTCGCGCAAGGTGATTGAGACGCCGCAGTACTTCTTTTTGCGTGTGGCCTGCGGGCTCGCGGGCACGCCGCATGAGGCCATCGAGTTCTACCGGTTGATCGCCTCGCATGACTATATGCCGAGTTCGCCGACGCTGTTCAACTCCGGCACCAAGCATCCGCAGATGTCGTCCTGCTATCTGCATGATTCGCCGTCTGACTCGCTCGAATCGATCTACGACACTTACAAAGACGTGGCGCTGCTGTCGAAGTTCTCCGGTGGCATCGGGCTGGCCTTTCACCGCGTGCGCTCCGAGGGGTCGCTGATTCGTGCCACCAACGGCTTGTCGAATGGCATTGTGCCGTGGCTGCGCACGCTCGACAGTTCCGTGGCCGCAGTCAACCAGGGCGGCAAGCGCAAGGGTGCATGCTGCGTCTATCTGGAGCCGTGGCACGCCGACGTGGAGCAGTTTCTCGAACTGCGCGAGAACACGGGGGATCTTTCGCGCCGCACCTACAATCTGAATCTCGCGAACTGGATTCCCGACCTTTTCATGCGGCGTGTGGAAGAAGACGGCATGTGGTCGCTGTTTGATCCCAAGGTGGTGCCACAGTTGCCCGATCTGTATGGCGTGGAGTTTGACGCGGCCTATGAAAAGGCCGAGGCCGAGCAGCTCTACGCCCGCCAGATCAAGGCGCGCGACCTGTATGCGCGCATGATGCGCAGCCTGGCCGAGACGGGCAACGGCTGGATGACCTTCAAGGACGCCTGCAACCTGAAGTGCAACCAGACCGGCAAACCGGGCAATGTGGTGCATCTCTCCAACCTCTGTACCGAGATCACTGAAGTGACCTCACGCGACGAGACGGCGGTGTGCAACCTCGGCTCCATCAACCTGGCGCGGCACGTGGCCAATGGCGCTTTTGACTTTGAGAAGCTGGCCGAGACGGTGCGCGTGGCCGTGCCGATGCTCGATCGCGTCATCGACATCAACTACTACCCCGTGCATCAGGCAGCGAGCGCAAATTCACGCTGGCGGCCCGTGGGCCTTGGGTTGATGGGCCTGCAGGACGTGTTCTTCCAGTTGCGGATGCCATTTGATTCGCCTGAAGCACAGCAGCTTTCCACGCACATTCAGGAGGAGATCTACTATCACGCGCTCGCGGCCTCCTGCGAACTGGCCGAGAAGCAGGGTGCACATCCTGCCTTTGCGGAAACGCGTCTGGCGGCCGGACAACTGCAGTTTGATCTGTGGGGTGTGAAGCCGGCGGATGAAGCGCGCTGGAACACGCTGCGCGCGCGCATCCAGCAGCATGGCGTGCGCAACTCGCTGCTGATCGCCATTGCGCCGACAGCGACGATTGCCTCCATCGTGGGCTGCTACGAGTGCACGGAGCCGCAGGTGTCGAACCTCTTCAAGCGCGAGACCCTCTCGGGCGAGTTCCTGCAGGTCAACCGCTATCTGGTTACAGACCTGAAGGAGCGCGGCCTGTGGAACGAGGAACTGCGCATGCGCCTGAAGCTGGGCGAGGGTTCGGTGCAGGCCATCGATGGAATTCCCGACGACCTGAAGCAGATTTACCGCACCGTCTGGGAGCTGCCGATGCGCGCCATCATCGATCTGGCCCGCGAACGCAGCCCCTTCATTGACCAGAGCCAGTCGCTGAATCTCTTTGCCGAGTCGCCGAATATCGGCCGCCTCAGCTCGATGTATATGTATGCGTGGAAGAGCGGCCTGAAGACGACCTACTATCTGCGTTCACGTCCGGCGACCCGCATTGCGAAGACGACGGTGGCCAGCGCCAAGAATGCCACAGCCGCCGTAGCGTGTTCTCTTGAAAATCCAGGCTCCTGCGAAGCCTGCCAGTAAAAGGAGTTGGTGATGTCCTCTGTACAAGCGCCAGAAGCGATTCTCGATCCGGGCCTCTGCCTGACACTGCGGCCAATGCGGTATCCGGTGTTCTACGACATGTTCCGCGATGGCATCAAGAACACCTGGACGGTCGAGGAAGTGGATTTTCAGACCGATCTGGTGGACCTGAAGCAGCGGTTGAGCCCGGCCGAAGTGCACCTGATTCAGCGGCTGGTGGCATTTTTTGCCACGGGCGACTCGATTGTTTCGAACAATCTGGTGCTGAATCTCTATAAGCACATCAATTCGCCTGAGGCCCGGCTTTACCTGTCGCGGCAGTTGTATGAAGAGGCCGTGCACGTGCAGTTTTATCTCACGCTGCTCGACAACTATGTGCCTGACCCGGAAGCGCGCGCGGCAGCCTTTGCGGCGGTCGAAAATATTCCTTCCATTTCAAAGAAGGCTGACTTCTGCATGAAATGGATGGACTCGATTCAGCAACTCGACGAGTTGAAGACGCGCGAGCACCGCAGGCAGTTCCTGCTCAACCTGATCTGCTTCGCGGCCTGCATTGAAGGGCTCTTCTTCTTTGCGGCGTTCGCTTATGTCTACTTTCTGCGCTCCAAGGGTCTGCTGCATGGGCTGGCGTCGGGCACCAACTGGGTATTTCGCGACGAAAGCTGCCATCTGGAGTTTGCCTTTGAAGTCGTGAACGTGGTCCGCAGCCAGGAACCCGACCTGTGGGACGCGCAACTGGAGGCCGACATTGTCGAGATGCTGCATGAGGCCGTCGATGCCGAGACGCAATTTGCTGAGGATCTGCTGAGTGGTGGAGTCGCTGGGCTTTCCGTCCGTGACATGCGCCAGTATCTCGGCTATGTGGCGGACTCGCGCCTGCAACGGCTGGGCATTGCGCCGGCCTTTGGCGTGAAGAATCCTTTCTCCTTCATGGAACTGCAAGATGTGCAGGAGCTAACCAACTTCTTTGAGCGCCGCGTCTCGGCCTATCAGACCGCTGTGGCGGGAGAAGTCGCCTTTCACGAAGATTTCTAAGAAGATTTTCGGGCAGCCTTCAAAACACCATCCAGAGGCTCGTGCTGTTGGTAACCTGGCGGCACGAGCCTCGCTGCTTTTACCCGGCTTATGCAGTTCTCCGTCATCCACGCCGCGCCTTCGCATGTGTTACGCTGAGGCGCATTTAGTTTGCTGTGAGTGAATGGAATGGAACAGGAATGGCACCCACTGACGGCCGGGGAGGTGCTGGAGCGCACCTTTCAGATATATCGGGCGCAGTTTCGTTTATTCGCTTCTTGTGCGGTGGTCGCGGCCGTCGTGTGTACGGCAGAGGCCGCATGGCGGGAGTTCGGCACCCATCGATGGTCCGCTGAGTTTTCCGCTCCGGGACCAGCCGCCGTTTGGCAGGGAGCCTGCTCGCTATTGGATGTATACGTGGCGCTGCTGGCGTATGCGCTTCCCTTGGCTGCAATGACCTTTGCAACGGCCGCGCTGCTGCGGGGCAAGCACATCGGAATGGCAACCTCATACCTGCAGGTATGGCCCCGCGCATTTTGTTATCTGCGTCTGAGTGCCGTGGCGGCGTTGGGAATGACGTGGCCGCTTCTGGCGCTGCTCGTGGCCTTTGCGGCGTGGCAGGCCTGGGCCATGCCCGGCGCGGTCTCGTGGCCATGGCTGCTTCTGGAGTATCTGATTGCCATTCCAGCCTGTATCTGGCTGTTGTGCCGCTATGCCCTGTGCATGACGGTCTGCGTGGTCGAGAAGCAGGGGATTGCGGCTTCCATGCGGCGCAGTGTTCGCCTCTCTGAAGGGCTTCGGCTCAAGATATTCCTGCTCGTGCTGCTGGTCTATGTGCTGAGCATGGTGTTTCGCTTTGCTGCTTCAGTGCCGGTACTTGAAGCTTTTCCGCATCTGCCCGGGCATCTGCCGCTTGCGGCCAGGGTATATGAACTGGTCACTGGATTTGTCCTGACCCTGTTGAGCGTACCCATTTACGGGATCGGCTTGATGATGATTTACATGGACGCCCGCATTCGCAAAGACGGCTCGGTCTGGCAATGAGCGCTCCCGCACGTTGTTGTCTCGTGGTCCGAGGGCTCTATCCGGGCACAGAGTAGGATGGGTTTTTAGTCGAAAGCAGGCGCCCCAGCCAACTCTGTGAATAATTCTTAATAGCTTTTGCTCGCTCGATTCGCTTTAATAGTTAATCGATTGACTGGCGGTTCCTGCCACGGCCGGAATCGCAACCAAGATCACGGGACCACCCGGTAAGAAGATGTTGTTTGCTTCTCATGTCGCAAGCCGCAGCAGACTTCTGCGTGGACCCGAACTCACTTGAGGGGAAGATGCAGAACCGTATGCTCGCTCTTAAAAAAAGTTTATGGCAGGCCCTGGCTGTCACGGTGGCGTTGCCGCTGATGATTTCCAGCGCCCTTGGCCAGGCTCCGTCGCCAAAGCCGACGGGTCCCTGGATGAATCCATCGCTCTCGGCCAGCCAGCGCGCCGATCTGGCGCTCAAGCAGATGACGCTCGATGAAAAGCTGGCGCTGCTGCACGGCAACGGTATGGCCGGTGTGCCCAACTGGCAGATGCCGCTCACGCGCTTTGCCAACGGTGGCGCCGGGTATGTGCCGGGCGTGCCGCGGCTCGGCATTCCTCCCATCGTGATGTCAGACGCGGCGTATGGCGTGCGGGGCAGCGGCGCGAATGGCCGTTACTCGACGGCGCTGCCTTCTGATCTCGGTCTGGCCGCGAGCTGGGACCCTCAACTGGCCTGCCAGTATGGCGGCGTGATCGGCAGCGAGCTGCGCGCGCAGGGCTATGATATGACGCTCGGCGGCGGCGTCGATCTGACGCGCGATCCGCGCGACGGACGCGACTTTGAGTATGCAGGCGAAGATCCGCTGCTGGCTGGCACCATGGTCGGCCACCTGATGAAGTGCGAACAGGCCCAGCACGTGATTGGCGACATCAAGCACTATGCCATGAACGATCAGGAGACGGGCCGCAACATCGTCAACGCGATCATCTCGAAGAAGGGCATGCAGGAAAGCGATCTGCTCGCCTTCCATATCGCCATTGGTATTGCGCACCCCGGCGCGGTTATGTGCTCATACAACCGCGTCAATGGCGACTTTGCCTGCGAAAACAAATATCTGCTGCGCGACACCCTCAAGGATGCATGGGACTTCAAGGGCTTTGTGTTGTCAGATTGGGGTGGCACGCACAGCACGGTCAAGGCCATCAAGGCCGGTCTCGACAACGAAGAGCCCATGGATACCTACTTCGGCGCCAAGCTCAAGCAGGCAGTCGAAGATGGCCAGGTTTCCATGGCTGAGATCAATGACAGCGCGCGCCGCGTGCTCTATGCCGAGTTTGTCTCCGGCGTCGTCGATCATCCGATTCAAAAGAGCGTCGTGAACGTTATGAAGGGCTTCCACGTCGCGCAGAAGGTGGAAGAGAAGAGCATCGTTCTGCTCAAGAATGACAACCACATTCTGCCGCTGAACAGCGCGCATGTACATAAGATTGCGCTCATCGGCGGTCACGCCGATATCGCCATGCTCTCCGGCGGCGGTTCCGCGCAGGTTGACCCTCCGGGCGGCAACGCCATTGCTCCTCCAGGACGCCGCTTCACCTACTGGCAGGCGCATATCTGGTTCCCGACCTCGCCCCTGAAGGCTCTGCGCAAGGCCATGCCGGGCACGCAGATCAACTATGATCCTGGCACCGATCTGGCTTCGGCGGCGAAACTGGCCAGCAGCGCCGATGTGGCGATTGTCTTTGCTCACCAGTGGGAGTCCGAGGGCATGGACCTGCCGAACCTCTCGCTGCCGGGCAATCAGAATGAGCTCATCGAGCGCGTGGCGGCGGCCAATCCCCACACCATTGTGGTGCTCGAAAATGGAAGCGCCGTCACCATGCCGTGGATCAGCAAGGTACAGGGCGTAGTGGATGCCTGGTACGCCGGCAGCAGCGGTCAGCGGGCTCTGGCAGCCGTGCTGGTGGGCAACGTGAACCCCTCGGCGAAGCTGGCGATTACCTTCCCGCTCAATGAGCAGGAGCTTCCCCGTCCGGTCATTGCTCCGTTGCCGGCCCGAGACAAGGGGCAGGGTACGGGCGCGGTAAATGGCAAGACAGACGTTGCCTCCACCTACTCGGTGAACTACTTTGAGGGCGCGAAGGTGGGCTACAAGTGGTATCAGGCCGAGCACAAGCCGGTGCTGTTCCCCTTTGGCTTTGGCCTTTCCTACACCACCTATGCCTACTCGGGGCTCAAGCTGGAGAACAGCGGCAGCCAGCCGGTCGCCACCTTCACCGTGAAGAACACGGGCGACCGCGCGGGCACCGAAATTGCCCAGGTCTACGCATCGCTGCCCGCAGCAGCCGGCGAGCACTATCGCCGCCTGGTGGGTTGGGACCGCGTGAGCCTCGAACCCGGACAGTCCAAGACCGTCAGCGTCACGATTCCTGAGCAGATGCTCAAGGTCTACGACGTGCAGAAGTCTGGCTGGAAACTGCTGCCCGGCACCTACCGTGTCTACGCCGGACCTTCGTCCGCGGCGACGCCCTTGCATGCCACGGTGGACCTGCACTGAGCCGGTTCATCCTCAACACTCCACCCCGATGCCGCTTCTCTCAAACGAGAAGCGGCATCGCCTGTTAGTACGGCTAAACTCCTGCCCCGGTGTCCCATATTCTGACGAGGCGACGGCGCAATCCATCGCGTCTGCGCCTATGTAGATCACATGCGGTAGCAGCGCGAGGCAGCTTCGGGAGATTTCCATGTGCTTTGGCCGCCGGATTGCGTCTTCAGAAATGAATCGTTGTTATAAATATCCAGAGACTTGGTTGGCACCATTCATGCTGCGGCCCATCTTGATGTAAGTGGTCGACTGAGCTATGGGGTGGGCCGCTGTAGCTGCCCTCCAGCAAGGATTGGCCGGAGAAGAGGAGCATGAGATTGACTGGCAAAATGGAAAAACGCGAATTGAACGGCATGAGTTCAAAAAGATCGGAAAATCTGCTCATATATAGTTCGCTGGCGATCTTCGCGATCGGTTATCTGGCTTGCAGTCTGTACTTTGCAGGACATACCGTGCTGTGGATGGACGAGGTTCTCTCGGTGTGGGCTAGCCGCCAGCCTTCGGCAAAAGCGGTCTACTCGGCCATCGCGCACGGCTCAGAATTTGCTCCGCCCGTCTTTCCTCTGTTGTTGCATTTTCTGGCGAAGGGGTTGGGCGGCGGCTACCGTGTGTTGCGTATTCCAGAGATCACAAGCGTTTTCGTCACAGGCTTCTGCGCGTTCATTCTTATCCGCCGGTATTTTGGGCTTGCGCTAGGCGCGCTCGGCTTTTGCTTGTTGCTCGAGGGGCTTCTTCCATACGTGCTCAATATCAGACCGTACGATCTTGTTACCGCATGCTTTGCGGTGGCCCTTGTCTTCTGGAATGACCTTGAACAAAAGAAATCATGGTGGCGCTATGTCGCCATTGTTCTTTTCTTAGCTCTTGGTATATCGCTTCATTTCTATGCTGTGTTGCTGGTGCCGTGTCTGGGAGGCATCGAGATCTTCTATTCACTGAAACGCCGCACCTTCCGGCCCGGAGTCTGGATCGCACTCTTTTTCGCGGGGGCATCCATCTTTGCATGGCTCCCCTTGATTTCGACCATGAGCCATTTTGTTGCCAATGACTCAGGAAGTCCCAGCTACTATGCGCATCCAACGATCGCAAGTTTGCTTCAGTCAACAAAAAGAATATTCATGGACGGCATTCCTTACACGGTGATTGTCATCTTTGCGCTAGTTCTGATCGGAGTGGGGCGCCTTTTGGGACGCGAGCATGCGGTAGAAGAGCCGGACCTTCAAAAAGACCAGGTAGGATTCTGGGCGATTGGGACGGGGATCATGCTCTTTCCCCTGATCGTGTTTGCCTTCAGCGTGGTGGTCACCAAAACCTTCAACGCGCGCTACTGCATTGCAACCATCATTGGTGCAGTAGCTATCGTCTGCGGATCCATTCGGATCAACCGTTTCTTTCGGCGCACGATTCCCGCCATCCTTGCTGTGGCGCTGGTGCTGGATCTCGGCTATATGCGCGGACTCGAAAACAGGTTCAACTATGAGCCCGCAGTAGCAAGCATCCCCGGAACCTGCCCAATTGTGATCATCAATGGAGACACGTGGTTCGCGCTTATGGAGCAACTTCCTGCTGCGCAGCGTAACCGCATCGTCTATTTGACTTTACCCACGAACGTTCGATTTGGAGACCCCACTAACGAACATCAGGTCGAGCGTTGGAAGGCAATCAATCCCGACCTCCCGGTAGAAGGGGTTTCGAAATTTCTCAGGCAGAATCCCAAATTCTACGCCGTCAACTTCGCCATCAACATGAAAGGCTCCGATGCGACGCAGGCCGATTATCTGCTCAGCAGGCATCTGATTCAGCTTGTGAGCGAGAAAGGGAATGCATTGATTTACAAGTCAGTGCCCACAAGCCCGGCCACCGGAGGCGTGGACGCCGGTCATTCCCCGGCGACGACCACGCCTCGGCCATATCCGTCGGGTACACGCGGTTGAGCAGCCATAGGACAGCATCTACGCGCTCGCTGGATGCTGTCCTAATGGTTCTGAAATAAATTGACCATCAAGAAGAAGTTGACTGCCGCGAAAAAGAATGGTCGGGGAGAGAGGATTTGAACCTCCGACCCCCTGGTCCCGAACCAGGTGCTCTACCAGGCTGAGCCACTCCCCGATTTTGTTGGTGAGGAACCTGTGCGACGGCCACCCTGGTATTGGGCCCTCGTTTATGCCACAGGCTTTCTTGAGTGTAGCAGAAAGGCCCGGGTTTCGGAGTACGCCGCCGCTTCAGAGCGCTTCACGCGGGGCATGTCGGCATCTCTGTATTGCCCGAGCGACTTTCCCGGCCCGGCAACCCGCCACAGTGCTGCGGCCTGATTGCTCTTTCCCCGAGCCCGCTTCTGCTGACCGGCTTCCGCGACCCGTAGTATGCTGAAAGAGCGCGCCCGTAGCTCAGCTGGATAGAGCGAATGCCTCCGGAGCATTAGGTCGGGAGTTCGAATCTCTCCGGGCGCACCATTCCTTCTTCTCCCATTCTGATATTTTCGTCTTTCACCGTCACAAATGAAGTTTGTGTCACAGCACCCGCTTCCGTGACCCGTGTCACATCTCCGCGAACCGTCTCGTGGCAAGTTGAGCCTACGCCTGAGATCGGCCCGCTTCTTATCACCCGGAAGCAGGCCATCCCCGGCAGGAACGGCCATGACCCTGCACGAGACACTGCGCGAAGAGGCTTCCTCGCCATCGGCAGCACCGCCTCCAATGATGCCTACACCGGTTCCGGGCACTGGTTGGCGCAACCGCATGGCGCGTGTCTTTGCCGGGCGCACGGCGACAGAGCTGGTCGAAACCCAGAGCCTTTTCACGGTCTCGCAGCCGGAGGCATGGCGGCGCATCGTGTTTTATGAGGAAGCCCCGGCACCCCTGCGCTGGCCATTGCGCGCTGTGCTGCCACAGCCGCTCGGGGTGCGAGGCGAGAAGAACGGAGCCGGTGCGCTGGTGCAGTGCGTCTACCGGGGCGGTTCGCTGATGAAGCAGGTGACCGTCATGGCTCCGCCTCGCACCCTCTGCTTTCGAGTGCTTGACCAGAACCTGGGCATCGAAGACGGCGTACGTGCCCTCGATGGCTATTATGAGCTTGCGCCGCAGCTAGAGGGCTGCAGCGTGACGCTGGCGACCCATTACGAGTCCCGCATGCATCCCCGGTGGCTCTGGAGGCCGCTGGAGAAATACTTTCTCACGCAGTTGCACCGCCACATTCTGGCCAGCATGCAAACCCAAAATGAGCGCACTTGCGAGCGGCAGGAGAGCCGCACCTGATGCTGCCCTTGTTGCCCATGCCCACATTAGCGCTGATTCATGTCAGCATCGCAGCCGTGTGGGCCTACGAAGGCCTCTGGTGCAAGCTGCTGGGGCGCATGCCCTCGCAATTTGCCATGATGATTGAGCTGCCCGGCTGCACCGCCGAGCGGGCCGTGTTGCTATTGCGCCTGCTGGGGCTGGTGGAAATGTCGCTTGCACTGTGGGTGTTGAGCGGTGACGCTCCGGCAGCCTGCGCGCTGACGCAGGCCGGGCTGCTGCTGGCGCTCAACGCCAATGGAATTTTCTGGGCGCGGCATCTCATTCATGACCCAGCGGGCATGGTGATCAAGAACGTCGCTTTTCTGCTGCTGGTCTGGATTGGCGGCGCATGGTCCGGGAGATAAGTGCGAGAGACGAAGATGGTGACAAAAGCCACTCCAGAGATGCCGATGACAGCCTGGGAGCAGGGTACGTTCCATGCGCCCCCAGTTTCGCCTCAGGGGGCGCCGCGAGGATGGCGCACTGCGCCCTTCCGTTTGCTCTTCGGTCAGATGTACGAAGATGTTGAGATCGAGTGCGCCGCTTTCGCAGCAGCAGAGCGCGTCTTCTGCATTGCGTCTGCCGGAGATACAGCCTTGCGGCTGGCAGGCCGGCATCCGGTGGTGGCGTGCGATCTGAATCCTGTGCAGCTGCAGTATGCGCAGGCTCGCGTGCATGGTGCGCGGCTGCGCCCTGGTGATGCCGAGCGCACCATTCGCATGGCCCGGCAATTAGCTCCCTTGGCCGGATGGCAAACCCGCAGGCTGGAGAAATTTCTCGCCATGCAGAATCTTGAAGAGCAGACGCTCTTCTGGCGGCAGCAACTCGACACGCCGCTCTTTCGCACCGGGTGCGATGTGCTGCTCTCCCATCCGGTGCTTCGCGCCGTCTATTCTGCGAAATTTCTTGAGGTCCTGCCGCCGCATTTCGGCCAGGTACTGCGGCGCAGGTTGGCGCGAGGCTTTGCACGCCACGAAAACGCATGGAACCCCTACGCTCGCATGCTGCTGCTGGGCGAGCTGATGGGGCTACCCTGCGAGCACTCCACCCGCATCACGTTTATGCATAGCGATGCGGCGTCGTATCTTGAGTCGTGCCCTGCTGGCAGCTTTGACGGGCTGAGCCTCTCCAACATCATGGACGGGGCAACCCCGGCATACCGTGCGCGTTTGGCCTGCGCCGTGCGCCACGCCGCCAGCGAGCATGCCGTGGTGGTCTGGCGCAGCTTTGCAGAACCGCACAGCATAAGCGACACAAACCTTGCGGAAGAGGATCGCGCCATGCTGTGGGGAATCGTCGATGTGCGACCCGCGCGCGACTTTACCGGCGAGCTGGCATAGTCACGACGATGACTGCTCGCCAAGCTCTTTTTCGCGAGCCTGCCGCAGCTCTTCCATCACGGATTGAATCAGTTCCTTCGCCCCATTGATTTCGCTGGTCACGGTCTGCAGATCGAGCGCGGGCTTCGAAGGGTTGCGATTCGAGATGCAATACACGCCGTGCTGCCCGACGAGGATCAGTGCATCCGTGAGGGTATCGAGCGCGACCGCCAGACGGCCGCGCGCCGTGCCCATCATGAATTCATGCTTCTCCAGCTCGTCGCGCCGCTCATGAAAAATCGACATCAGAAGCTACCACTCCTTCGCCGGAGAGTTGTCCGGCGTGAGCGGCGTACCCGCGGCAGGACCCTTCCAGCGCAGCACCGGCTTGCGGGCCGCGGTGGTTTCATCCAGCCGCGAGATGCGCGTCGAGTGCGGAGCGCTCGTGATCAGCTCAGGATTCTCCTCTGCCTCGCGCGCGATCTGGCGCATGGCGTCGATGAAGAGGTCCAGCTCTTCGCGGGATTCGCTCTCCGTCGGCTCAATCATCAACGCCCCCGGCACGATCAGCGGAAACGATGTCGTGTACGGATGAAATCCGTAATCGATGAGCCGCTTGGCAAGGTCGCCCGTCTTCACGCCATTCTTCGTCTGGCGCTTGTCGCTGAAGACCACCTCATGCATGGACGGTGTCTTGTACGGCAGCTCATACAAATCTTCGAGCTTGGCGCGAATGTAGTTCGCATTGAGCACCGCATCTTCGGTGGTCTGGCGCAGACCGTCCGGCCCATTGGCCAGAATGTAGGCGAGCGCGCGCACAAACATGCCGAAGTTGCCATAGAACATGCGCACGCGGCCCACGCTCTGCGGACGGTCATAGTTCAGGTGCAACAATCCATCCGTGCCGCGCTCGACCACGGGCGTGGGCAAAAACGGCTCAAGAATTTTCTTGCAGGCCACCGGCCCGGAACCAGGACCGCCTCCGCCATGCGGCGTTGAGAAGGTCTTGTGCAGGTTCAGGTGCATCACATCCGCGCCAAAGTCGCCGGGGCGGGTCTTGCCCACCAGCGCATTCATATTCGCGCCGTCCATATAGAGCAGCGCGCCCTTGGCATGCAGAATGTCGGCAATCTTGTGAATCTGATTTTCAAAAACGCCAATGGTCGAGGGGTTGGTCAGCATCAGCGCTGCCGTCTCCTCATTCACAATGGCTTCGAGCGCGGCCACATCAATGCCGCCATCAGGGTTCGATTTGAGGTTGATAACCTCGTAGCCGCAAACCGCCGCGGTGGCCGGGTTGGTGCCGTGCGCCGAGTCAGGCACAATCACGTGCTTGCGCGCGTTGCCCTTCGACTCGTGATACGCGCGAATCAGCAGGATTCCGGTGAACTCGCCATGCGCGCCCGCCGCCGGCTGCAGCGTGATCGCATCCATGCCGGTGATCTCGATGAGGCAGTCCTGCAAGAGTTGCATGACCTCCAGCGCGCCCTGTGAAAGAGCCTCGGGCTGGTAAGGATGCGCCTCCGCGATACCCGCGAGCCGTGACACAAACTCGTTCACGCGCGGATTGTACTTCATGGTGCAGCTACCCAGCGGATACATGCCAAGATCGATGGCGTAATTCCAGGTGGAGAGCCGCGTGAAGTGGCGGATGATCTCAATTTCGCTCAGCTCCGGCAGCGTGCCGGTGTCTTCGCGTGCGGCATCGCCCAGCAAGGCTTTCGCGTCTACCTCGGGCACGTCCAGCGGGGCGAGGCGATAGGCCTTCTTGCCCGGCGATGATTTCTCAAAGCTCAGGGGCTCGTTCTGCGTGATGTGCGGCGTCACCTTGCGCGGCGTGCCGGTGAACTTCTCTTCTGTAACAGTAGACATTGCAAATCCCTTCTTTACCGGGCAGCCAGCGCCGGTGCGTGGGCCAATACCTGTGCGGCGCGGTCAATCTGCTCGCGTGTGGTCACCTCGGTGGCGCACCACAGCGCCGCATGGCCGAGTTCGGGATACCACTTGCCGAGCGGCAGTCCGCCGATGATCTTCTCTTCGAGCAGCCGCTCGTTCACCTGTGCCGGCGTCTCGCTGGTTTCAAGCACAAACTCGTGAAAGCGCGGCGACCCCGCAAAGAGCAGCTTGCCCGATTGGCCCAGAGTCTTCGCGGCATAATCCGCCTTGGCCAGATTCTGCAGGGCCAGATCCTTGATACCCTGCTTGCCGTAGATCGTCATGTAGACGGTCGCCATCAGCGCCACCAGTGCCTGGTTGGTGCAGATATTTGAGGTCGCCTTCTCGCGGCGAATATGCTGCTCGCGCGTTGAAAGCGTCAGCACAAAGCCGCGGCGTCCCTGGGAGTCTTTGGTCTCTCCCACCAGCCGGCCGGGCATCTGGCGCAGGTATTTTTCCTTTGCGGCCAGCACGCCGCAATAGGGGCCGCCATAGCTGAGCGCCACGCCAAACGACTGCGCTTCGAGCGAAACAATGTCAGCCTCGACCGGAGGCCGCACCGCGCCAAGCGAGAGCGCCTCTGCAATGGAGACGATCAGCAGCGCGCCCTTCTTGTGAGCAATTTCAGCAATGGCCGGAATGTCTTCAATCACGCCAAAGAAGTTGGGCGACTGCACCAGCACGCACGCGGTCTCTTCGGTCACGGCAGCTTCCAGCGCGGCCAGATCCACGCGGCCCGCCTGCGCGCCTTCACGAATGTACTCGACTTCCGCCGCGTCATGGCCCTGGTGCTGCGCGTAGGTGTGCATCACCTCGCGATACTCCGGATGCACCGAGCGGGACACCAGTACCTTGTCGCGTCCGGTGACGCGAATCGCCATCATCACAGCTTCCGCCGCTCCGGTCGAGCCGTCATACATCGACGCATTGGCAATGTCCATGCCGGTCAGCTCGCAGATCATCGTCTGAAACTCAAAGATGGCCTGCAGCGTGCCCTGTGTGATCTCCGCCTGATAGGGCGTGTACGAGGTGAGGAACTCGCCGCGCTGCACAATCGTGTCAATCAGTACCGGGCGGTAGTGCCGGTAAGCGCCGGCGCCCAGAAAGCTGGCATAGCCATTGGCGTTGCGGGCCGCGGCGGCCTGAAAGTGGTCGACAATCTCTGATTCGCCCATCTGGCGGGGAATCGCGAGGTCGCGCGTGAGGCGAAACTCTTCCGGAATGATGGCGAAGAGTTCGTCGATCGAGGCAGCGCCGATTTCGCGCAGCATTGCCTCGCGATCGGCCGGAGATTTGGGCAGATAACGCATTCTGATCCTTCTGTTGGCAAAAGACGGGCTTAGTGGCCCGTCTCTTCCTTCACAAATGCTTCGTAAGCGGTGGCGTCGAGCAGGCTCTCGGCCTCGGCGGCGTCGCTCAGCTCAATCTTCATGATCCATGCGGTGTGCGCATCGGTGTTGATCTTCTCGGGCGCGTTGGCCAGCTCTTCATTCACGGCCGTTACGGTGCCGGAGACAGGCGCGTAAAGATCCGAGACAGCCTTCACTGACTCCACGCTGCCAAATACCTTGCCCTTTTCAATCTTGTCGCCAACCTTGGGCGACTCCACAAACACGATGTCGCCGAGCGAGTTCTGCGCGTAATCGGTGATGCCGACGGTGCCTGTTTTGCCGTCGATCTCAATCCACTCATGCTCGCGGGTGTAACGGTAATTCGCGGGATATGCCATATCCGGTCTTTCTCCAATTCTAGAGTCGATGCAACGCTGCTGCCGATGACGTTACGCCTGCTTTTTGGGCCGGCGGTAAAAAGGTGTGGGGACGATGCGTGCTTTCACCGGATTGTTGCGAATCTCAACGAAAACTTCGCGGTCGAGTGTGGCCAGCTCCGTGGGAACGTAGGCCAGGGCAATGTTCTTTTTGAGAAACGGGGCAGGCGATCCGCTGGTTACATAGCCCACTGCCTGCTGTGTGTCATTGAGCACGCGGTATCCGTCGCGGGCAATGCCGCGGTCAATCATCTCCAGGCCCACCAGCTTGCGCTTCGGGCCGCCCTGCGCCACCACCTGCTTGAGCGCCTCAGAGCCTACAAAGGTGCCCTTGTCCAGTTTGCAGTAGCGGTCAAGACCCGCCTCAAAAACGTCGATATCCTGCGAAATCTCATGCCCATACAGCGCCATGGCCGACTCCAGCCGCAGCGTGTTGCGCGCGCCCAGGCCGCAGGGCACAATGCCAAATTCCTTGCCGGCTTCGAGCACTTCGTTCCACACGCGCTCGCTGGTCGCTTCGTCTGAGGGAATATAAATCTCAAAGCCGTCTTCGCCGGTGTAGCCGGTGCGGGCAATCAGCGTATTGTGCAGGTTGCAGACCGTGCCCCAGGTGAAGCGGTAGTTCTTGATGGCCGCCAGGTCCACGCTGGTCAGTTTGGCCAGCGTTTCAGCGGCACGCGGCCCTTGAATGGCGAGCTGCGTATACAGGTCGCTGTAGTTGCTCACGTGGCAGTGAAAGGGCTGCGCGTGCGAGCGAATCCACTCGTAGTCTTTCTCTCGCGTGCCGGCATTGATGACGATCAGGTAGTCGTTATCACTGAACTTGTGCACGATCACGTCATCCACGAAGGTGCCTTGCGGGTAGAGCATGGCCGAATAATGCGCCTGGCCCACGGCGAGCTTTGAGGCGTCATTCATGCAGATATGCTGCACGGCATCGAGCGAGCCCGGGCCGCGCAGTTGAATGTCGCCCATGTGGCTCACGTCAAACAGGCCCACGCCTGTGCGCACAGCCATGTGCTCGGCAATCAGGCCGGAGTATTCGACCGGCATATCCCATCCGCCAAAGTCGACCATTTTGGCGCCGAGGCGGCGGTGTACGGCATTGAGGGCGGTCTTGCGAAGAGCGGCAGGTGCGGAAGTAGACACTGGAAGATGACCCTGAAAAGAAGAAGTGTGAACCTTTTACGGTAAATCCAGCCGGAATGGGGGTCAATGTGAGGAAATTATCAGCGCTCCGCAAGCCCTTCACGAGCAGCCGTGCATGGCGCTTACGGCACGCAAAAGAAACACCCGGCGCATCAGGCCGGGTGCTGGTTTCTCTGTATTGGCGAGCAGCTTAAAAGACGCCGAAGCGGCGGTGATGGTGCGGGTGCACCGGCTTCTTGTAGCCCTTCGGGTGCGGAACAATACGGTAGACCACGCCCACCGAGAGCGCAAACTGCTGCTGAATGCCCGTCGGGCCGCCCGGATTGTTGAAGCGGGTCAGCGTCGCATCCGGCTCAATGCGGAAGGCCCAGCGCGCCGAGCGGTTCAGGTCCAGCGAGCCGCCGATCACGCTGGCAATGCTGAACTGATTGGTGTAAAGGCCGAGCTGGCTCTGCACCTCTGGGTTGGTCAGCGGAGCCGTTGCACGCTGAAAGTCGCCATAGGCTCCGCCTGCGTAGGCGTGAAAGTTCAGCGAGAGGTGCTGGTTATAGATGGCGCGGTACTCCGGCCCAAAAACGAACATGTGCTCGGCCACAAACGGCCCGCGAATGTTGTACACATTCGGCTGCACGCCGCTGGTGCCAAAGTAGCCGCGATAGTTGGCCACGGCCGCCCAGCGCTTATTGAAGAAGCGGGCCACCTGCGCATCCACGCCGCCGAGGCTCGCGCCCTGAATCAACTGCGGGCCGGCATCAAAGTGTGAGTAGGCCATGCCGCCATAGATCTCCCACTTGTTGTTGTACTTCACGTCGGCGAGCGGGTTGGTCACCGCTACGGTGGGGGGCACATATTGCGGAGCGGGTGCCGCGGGTGCAGCCGCAAAGGCGGCGGGCGTCAGCAGGCTGGCCGTGCCCAGAACAGCTCCGGGAAGCAGCGCGAAAAGCATCGTGCGCAAGGATTTCAAAACGGTGAGACCTCCGGGACTGCACCACGACCCAGCCAGAAGCCCACAGGGCCGGCGGCGTTGCCGAACTGCGAATCCAATTTCAAGATACATGCCCCTCTCGTCTGCTGTCCCGTGAAAGGACCGGCAGCCATTCTTTCGAGCCAAAGGGGCGATTCACGATAATCTTAAAGGAAATGAGCGCCAAAGACAGGCTTCAACAACAACAGTTCGGGTCCCTGGACGAGATGATGGGCGCCTTTGCCCAGGAGGCAGTGCGGCAGGCGGCCGAGTCGCACGGCATGATGCTCGACTTTTCGCCCGAGTCGGTCGCGCGGCTCGACACCGTTCTGGCGGCCGAAAAGCCCGGCACCGGCAGCGACCTCGAATGGGCCACCAGGCTCTGGGGCGGCTATTTCGGCGAGGTCTTCCGGCACAATCATCCCGGCAACTGGGTGATGGCGGTGTATCCGGGCAGTGACCTGTCCATGCCGGTCATTGAGGTCAGCGGCTCCCAGCTCTACCCCCTGCTCAAGGTGCAGCGACGCCTCACGATGGGCCCCGCCGAAGATCTGGCCAGCTTCTACGCCAAGGTTTCCGCCGCGCTTCAGGCTCGCGCCAAGGCAAACTGAGCCGGCAAGGCCGTGCAGGAATCCGGCTGCCATCAAAACCGCGTATAACCAATACGCCCTGTTGCCGTCCGGCCGTGTGAGACAATATTCGCAGGGTTACACCCATCGCGCCCGGGGCAACACAGAGCGCGGGAGGCATTCTCAATAATGGACAATCTCTTTACACCGACTCACCTGATCATCGTCCTCGTGATCGCGCTGCTGATCTTTGGCCCGCGCAAACTGCCCGAACTCGGTAAGGGCCTGGGCGAAGGTCTTCGCGGCTTCAAGGATGGCATCAAGGGCCAGCCCGATGCCGCCAAGCAGGAGAACGCCGCCGCCAAGACCGATGCGGTGACCACCACACAAACGCAGACCAAGGCCTAGGCGCCTGCAGGATTCCACAACAAAGCCGCGCACCCCTGTGCGCGGCTTTTTGCTTTGCCTCCGGCAATTCTCCCAACACGATTTCTCCCTGTCCTCGGCAATTTCTGAGTGCTACCATCCTCAGCTATGGGAGACTCAGCCATCACCGCCAGCGCTCTGAGAGCCCCGCAATCCGCAGGCGAAGCGGCGCACGCCCCAGAGCGGCATGCCCTGCTGGTGCGGGTGACGCATTGGGCCACGGCCCTGTGCTTCTTTGCGCTATTGCTCTCCGGTGTTGAAATTCTCCTCTCACATCCGCGTTTCTACTGGGGCGAGACGGGCGATGACTGGAGCAAGCCGCTCTTCCAGTTGCCCGTGCCTTCTTCCCGGGACATGGTGCCCACCCGCTACCATTTCGTGCTTCCCGATCAGAACGGCTGGAGCCGCTATCTGCACTTTGAAGCCGCATGGCTGCTCGTCTTCACAGGATTGATCTATGTGGCCTGGGGTTTGTGGAGCGGCCACTTCCGCGGAAACCTATGGCCTGCAGAGAACCGCAGTGGCTGGCGGGCCGCTCTGCGCGTCCACCTCGGTTTTCGCAAGCCCGCCGAGGCCGAGGCGCACTCTTACAATCCCCTGCAGCGCATCGCCTATCTCGCGGTCATCTTCGGGCTGGTGCCGCTCGTGGTCTGGACCGGCCTTGCGATGTCGCTGAGCTTTGACGCGGCCTTTCCCTGGGCAGTGGAGCTGCTGGGCGGCCAGCAATCGGCGCGCACGTTGCACTTCTTTGATTCCATCGCGCTCACGCTCTTCGTATTTTTCCATCTGCTGATGGTGGCCCGCGCCGGATTCCTGCGCCGCACCTGCGCCATGATCACGGGCCGGGTCAGCGGCGGCAAAAGCAATCAGGAGGCAGCATGAGCCGGATGAATCGCCGCAAATTTCTTACCGCGGGCGTGGCCGCCACTGCGGGAGTCGGAGGTCTGGCCCTCGCCGGCAAGTTGGCGGACAGGTTTGGGTTGATTCCGCCCGATGCCGGCACGCTCTATGGTCCGGGAGAGACGCTCAGCTACGCCACGCAGCGGCTCTTTGAGCGCAATGCCCTGGCCCGTGAATTTTCGCCCAGCCAGATTACGCGGCCACCGTTTCGCAATGAGATCGCTCCCGCCCTCACTCCGGAGTATTTCCAGATGGAGAGGAATGGCTTTCGCGATTGGCGTCTCAAGGTGGATGGCCTGGTCGCCGAACCTGCCTCTTTCTCCGTGTCAGACATTCGCGCTCTGCCTGCGCGCTCCCAAGTCACCATGCTCTCCTGCGAGGAGGGATGGTCTTACATCGGAGAATGGACCGGCGCACCGCTCTCGCATCTACTGAAGGCTGTGGGTGTCAAACCCGAAGCACGCTACGTCGTCTACCGTTCCTTTCAGGGGCAGTGGGACTGGGACAGCATCGACATGTACGAGGCGATGCATCCGCAGACCCTGATTGCTTATGGCATCAATGGCAGTGACATGACCCCGCTCACCGGTGCTCCCTTGCGCCTGCGCCTGCCGCGTCAGATCGGCTACAAAAGCGTCGAATTTCTCTCGCAGATTACCGTGGTCAGCAGCCTTAAGGGCTACGGTAAGGGATCAGGCGCGGCCGATGGCGGCTATGCCTGGTTTGCCGGTATCTGATTCAGACCGGGGCCCGGACGTGACCGCGCCCCGGTTTGCCCGAGCTTGAGCTATTCGCTCACCTGAATCACGATCTTGCCGATCTGCTGGTTCGATTCCAGGTACTGATAAGCCTCGACCGTCTTTTCAAACGGAAAGACCTTCGCGATCTTCAACGTAAGGCGTCCGTCGTTCAGCCGCTCGTTAACATAGCGCACCGCCTCGCCCAGCTTTGCCGGGTCAAGCGTGAACTCATGCAGCGTGTAACCGCGCACTGTCAAGCCCTTGTGCAGCGCCGGAATGAGCGGAAACGGTGTGGGCCCCATCGACAGCGCGCCATACTCGATGATGATTCCATGGTCGGCAGCGGCTTCGGCCAGCTTCTCCACATAGGGCCCGGCGACGGGATCAAAGATCACCCGAGCTCCCTTGCCGCCTGTAATTTCGTGCACGCGCGCGGGCAAATCTTCTTCTTCCGTGGCGATCACATGGTCCGCGCCGAGCGCGAGCAGTTCCGCTTTCTTGGCCGAGGTGCGGGTGGTGGCAATGGCAACCGCACCTTCTGCCTTAACGATCTGAATCGCCGCCAGGCCCACGCTGCTCGATGCTGCAGTGATGAGCACGAAGTCGCCCTTGCCAATTTTGCCCAGCGGCACCAGCGCGCCGTAGGCGGTCAGGTACTGCATCCAGATGGCCGCACCTTCCACCGGAGATAGCTTCTCCGGGTAGCGCTGCACGCTGTAAGCGGGCACAATGGCTTCTTCGCCAAGCGAGCCGTAGCGGTTCTGCGAAAAGCCCGGTACGGTGGAAACACGCTGGCCCACCCACTCGGCATCGACACCGGTACCCACTGCCTCGACGATGCCCGAAACTTCGTAGCCGATCCGCGAGGGCAGCGCCGGCTGCTCCAGATAGTAGCCGTGATAGTACATCGACTCGGCGCGATTCAGGCCCACGGCCTGCACGCGCAAACGAACTTCTCCTTCGCCCGGCTGCTGCGTCGCGGCTTCTTCGATGCGCAGGTTTTCCGGGCCTCCCAATGCATGAAAGCGAACAATCTTCGGCATGATGCATGTACTCCTTCTGCCTTTTTTGGATGTGAGCCACCCCGTCGAAGGTGCGGAGGAAAGCGCGGCAGGCAGCGAAATTCACTCCCATAAAACAATGCGCCCGGCCCCTTTCTTCAAAGGCCGGGCGCGGATGTCGTAAATCGAATCGCTACGAGAAGATCTCTTTCACCTTCTCAAACAGGCTGCTGCGCGAGGTCGGCGTGTTCTCCACCGTGAGCGAGTCGCTCAACTGGCGCATCAGTTCCTTCTGCACCTTGCTGAGCTTGGTCGGCGTCTGCACAACAATCTGCACAATCAGGTCGCCCCGTCCATGCTCGTTGAGGTGCGGCACGCCCTTGCCGCGCACGCGAAACTCCTTGCCGCTTTGCGTGCCCTCGGGAATCTTCAGCCGTACCTCGCCGTCGAGCGAGGGCAGCGTCAGCTCGGTGCCCAGCGAGGCTTGAGGAAACGAGATGGGAATCGCACAGTGCAGGTCATTGCCGTCGCGCTCAAAAAACTTGTGCGGCTGCACTGACAGCACCACGTACAGGTCGCCCGCCGGACCGCCAAAGCGGCCCACATCGCCTTCACCCTGGTAGCGAATGCGCGTGCCGTCTTCCACGCCCGCCGGCACATGCACAGCGATGTTGCGCTGCTTGTCCACGCGCCCATCGCCCCGGCAGGTAGGGCACGGGTCGCTGATCACCTGTCCGGAACCGCCGCAGGCGCTGCACGTGCGCGCAATCGAGAAGAAGCCCTGCTGATAGCGCACCTGGCCGCGTCCCTGGCACTGGCCGCAGGTGACGGGTCCGCGCCCGGCCGCCGCGCCCGTGCCGTTGCAGTCTCCGCACGCCTCGCGGCGATGAATGGTGACGTGCGTCTCCTTGCCGAACACCGCCTCTTCAAAGGCCAGCGTGAGGTCGCAGCGCACATCGCGGCCCTTTTGCACGCGCGAGTTGCCGCCCCGGCTGCCGCGCCCGCCGACATTGAAGCCAAACAGGTCGCCAAAAATGTCGCCCAGGTCCTCAAAGCCGCCAAAAGGCGAGCCGTCAAAGCCGCCCGCCGCCGGGCCGCCGCCATTCACCCCGGCATGGCCAAAGCGGTCATAGGCCGCTCGCTTTTGGGGATCGCTGAGCACCTGGTAAGCCTCGCTGCAGGCCTTGAATTGCTCTTCCGCCTCAGGATTGCCCGGGTTTCGGTCAGGATGATACTGCAGCGCCAGCTTGCGATAAGCCGTCTTCAGCTCCTGATCGTTCGCGGTCCGTTCTACGCCGAGGACTTCGTAATAGTCGAGTTTGGTCACGTTTGCCGTTCTGCTCATGCCTGTGTCTGTTTGGAGTTGCTCGCGATGCGCACCAACGCCGGGCGCATCAGGCGCTCCCGGATGCGGTAGCCGCGGCGAACTTCCTCAATTACCTGATGATCGGGCACGTCCTCGCGCTCCACCATTTCGAGCGCTTCATGCACGCGCGGATCAAACTGCGCGCCCACCGTCTCGATGGGGATAATTGAAAGCGAACGCAGCGCCTCATCCATCTGCTTCACAATCAGCTCGACGCCCATGCGCAACTGCTCGGCCGTGCCGGTCGAGGCCAGCGCCAGTTGAAAGTTGTCCAGCACCGGCAAAAATGCCTCTGCCGTGCTCGCCACGGAGTAGTCGCGGAACTCGCTGCGTTCCTTGGCCTCGCGCTTGCGGGCATTGTCAAACTCCGCCTGCAGGCGCGCCAGGCGATCCTGAAAGGCCTCGCGGTCGGCCAGCGCCGCATCGCGCTCAGCGCGCAGGCGCTCGACCTCTTCCTGCAAAATCTGTGCCTGTGGCTCGGCGGCAGGTAGCGCGCCTTCGTTCTCGCTTACCGGATCGCCGGCTGGATCTGCGTTCTGTGCGGCGTCCATGCCTTCCGGAGTCAGTTCTTCTTCGTGCAATTTACGGCTCATAGTCGTTTTCCCGTGATTCGGTTCTGGTTTCAGTCTAAATGGCACTCTGGAATCGAGAGCCGCCGCCCAAATCCGCTGCGTAACCCCCGCGCAACAAAACAGCGCCTATTGCGGCGGCTGCAGCAGACGGGCAGACAACTGGGCAATGTAGGAGACGGCTCCAATCGTCTCCTGATAATGGATGCGCGTCGGGGCCAGCACAGCAACCGTGCCCATACTCTCTTCGCCCACGCGGGCCGGCGCGCCAATCAGCACCAGGTTTTCCATCTCCGGCATGGCTTCTTCCAGGCCCACCACCACACGCACGTTCTTCTGCCGCGCGTCGAGATAAGCCGTCAGCAGCTCGATCAGCCGCTGCTTGGTCTCCAGCGCCGCCAGCATGGCACGCAGCCGGTCGCGGTCTGCCTCGTGATCGAGCAGGTTTCCCACGCCTTCCACAAAAATCACCGGCTCGGCGGCGTTGTCGAGCGCGCCCTTGCGGTGCAGCTCGCGCAGCGACTGCATCAGCCGGTCATATTCATTCCGCTCCGATTCCAGCCGCGTGTTCAGCTCGGTCCGAATGGAGTCAATCGGCCAGCCATGAAAGTTCTCATTCAAAAAGCGGCTTGAGACTTCCAGCTCCGCGCTCGACAGGTCGTGGTCCAGCAGCAGCATGCGGTCCAGCACCACTCCGCTGACCGTCACCACCACGGCGAGTACGCGATTGGGCGCAAGGCGCGAGAAGTGAATGTGCTCCAGCGCATGCGTCTCTCGCAGAGCCGCAAAGGCAATGCCTACGCCGCTCGAGAGCAGCGCCAGCACGTGTGAGGTGCGCTCCAGAAACTGCTGGCTCGTGTGGACGCCCGAAAAGCTCTCATCAATCTGTTCGCGCCGGTTGTCAGAGAGCGCCACGGGCTGTTGTCCCAGAGGAGCGCCCACGATATGACCAGCCAGCGCGCCCACCGCGCCCAGATGCTCCACGTAGTAGCGGAAAGCGCGCGGCGTCGGAATGCGCCCTGCGGACGTATGCGGCTGCTCCAGCAGGCCGTTCTCCGCCAGCGAAGCCATCACATTGCGAATCGTCGCCGAACTCATCCCGTTGCGATGCGCAAAATCGCGCGCAACCGCCTGCGACGACACCGGATCGCCGGTTTCGATGTAATGCTCGATGATCGAGGTGAGCACCAGCCGCTCGCGAGGGCTGATGCGGGTTTCCGGTGCCATGGGCGTCTCAGCCTGCCCTGCGGGACAGGTCTCCAACTCTAGTGTAGGAGTGTGGTTTTGCAGGGTCAATGAGCGGATCGTCCGCTTCCCGGAGCCATGGTTACTCCGGTTTCCGCCTCTTGCGCGATCTACACTCTTCCGGGCAGGCCGCGCCAAAGCCTAAGTGCTCCAGCGCAGCCGCCAAAATTACAGGGCCGCGGCTCCTGCTTCGGCCACCGCGTGATCCTGCTCGCCCGAGCCGCCGCTCACGCCAATCGCGCCCACCACGCGCCCGTCGCGCTTGAGGGGAATGCCGCCGGCAAAAATCATGATCTTGCCGTTGTTTGAGGCGTGAATGCCGAAAAACTGGTTGCCCGATTGCGAGTGTGTCGCCAGATCTTTCGTGGCAATGTCAAAGGCGCGGGAGGTGTAAGCCTTCTTGATCGAAATATCGATCGAGCCAAGCCACGCTCCATCCATCCGGACATGCGCCACCAGGTTGCCTCCGGCATCGGCCACGGCAATGTTCATGGGCTGGCCAATGGCGGCCGCTTTCTTCTCGGCGGCGGCGATCACGCGGCGCGCGTCTTCCAGATTCACAGTGTCAAACATACGATGCTCCTGCATGAAATTCTTGGTGCTACTCCACTCTCTCAGATGCCATCCCGCTGCAAAGTAAAAAGGGCACCTTTCGAGGCGCCCTTTTTAATCGGGTGAAACCACCCTGCCATTACTGCAGCAGCGTGCCGGTCTCCGGCTCTTCCTTGGCCTCTTCCGGCGGAATCACGACGGCCGCGGCCACCTTGTCTTCCGTATCCAGATTCAGCAGGCGCACGCCCTGCGTCGAGCGTCCGGCCGCGCGCACGCCCTTGGTGTCAATGCGGATGATCTTGCCGTACTGGCTGATCACCATCAGCTCCGAGGTGTCATCCACCAGTTGAATCGAGACGACCTTGCCGTTCTTGGCCGTCGTCTTCACGTTGATTACGCCCTTGCCGCCGCGGGTCTGCAGACGGTACTCATCCACATCGGTGCGCTTGCCGTAGCCATTTTGGGTCACGCTCAGAATCAGACAGGCGCAGGCCTTGCCATCATCGCCCACGCCGCGATCCTTGGGCGTGGCGGCCATGCCGACCACGTGATCCTTTTTGCCGAGGTCGATGCCGCGCACGCCGCGGGCCGGCCGGCCCATCGAGCGCACATCGTTCTCATCAAAGCGAATCGCCATGCCTTCGTGCGTCGCCAGAAAAACGATCTGGCTGCCATCGGTAATCGTCGCGCCCATCAGCTCATCTTCTTCGTCAATGCCGATGGCGATGATGCCGCGCGCCATGACATTGGAGAAGTCCTTGAGCGGCGTCTTCTTCACCGTGCCGTTGCGCGTCGCAAAGAAGATGAACTTGCCCTCTTCCGTGAGGTCGCGCACGGCCATGATGGCGCGCACCTGCTCGCCCGGCTGCAGGTTGAGCAGGCTGGCAATCGACTTGCCCTTGCCGGCCGCGCCCACGTCAGGAATCTCGTAAATCTTGAGCCAGTACACGCGTCCCGTGTTGGTGAAGCACAGCAGGTAGGCGTGTGTGGAGTCCACCAGCAACTGCTGCACAAAGTCTTCTTCGCGCGTCTTCATGCCCATGCGGCCCGTGCCGCCGCGCTTCTGCTGGCGGTAGGTCGAGATGGGCGTCCGCTTCAGGTAGCCGGAGTGCGAAACCGTCACCGCCACCTGCTCATCGGCAATCAGGTCTTCGAGCTGCAACTCGGCGGTCTCGTCCACAATCTGCGTGCGGCGCTCATCGCCGTAGGCCTTGCGAACGTCTTCGAGCTCCTTCACGATGACCGAACGCAGCTTCTTCTCCGAGGCCAGAATCGACTCGTACTCGGCAATGCGCTCGCGAACTTCGGCCAGTTCCTTGAGCAGCTCGTCAATCGAGAGCTGGGTGAGGCGGTAGAGCTGCAGTTCGAGGATCGCGTCAATCTGGCGATAGCTCAATGTCAGCGTGGCCTCGATCATCGTGGCCGGGTCAATCGCATACTTCTGAGGATCGAGCTTGACCCCGGCCAGCGCCTCGTCGCGCACCGTGATCGTGCGGCCTGAGAAGAACTGGAAGAGGTTCTCGCGTGCGTCGGCGCGGGAGCTCGACCCGCGAATGATCTTGATGACGTGATCGAGATGGTCGAGCGCAATCTGGTAGCCGAGCAGAATATGCTCGCGCTCGCGCGCCTTGCGCAGCAGGTAGGCCGTGCGGCGGCGCACCACATCGACGCGGTGATCGATAAAGTGGCGAATCGCATCCGGCAGAGGCAGCTCGCGCGGCTGGCCATTGACCACGGCCAGAAAGATCATCGAGAAGCTCTCCTGCATCTGCGTGTGCTTGTAAAGCTGGTTGAGCACAATCTGCGCTTCGGCGCCGCGCTTCAGCTCGATCACAATGCGCATGCCGTCGCGGTCGCTCTCATCGCGAATGTCCGAGATCTCGTCAATCACCTTGTCGTTCACCAGGTCGGCCACGCGCTCAATGAGCTTGGCCTTGTTCACCTGGTAAGGAATCTCGGTCACGATGATCGCGCTGCGGCCCTGCGGCAACTGCTCAATCGAGGCCTTGGCCCGCATCAGGAAGCGGCCGCGCCCAGTCCGGTAAGCATTGGCAATGCCGCTGCGCCCATAGATAAATCCGCCCGTCGGGAAGTCCGGCCCCTGCACGTGCTGGAGCACTTCGGCCAGCCCGGCATGCGGATTGTTCACCATCTCGATCGTGGCGTTGATCACCTCGGTCAGGTTGTGCGGCGGAATATTCGTCGCCATGCCGACCGCGATGCCATTCGAGCCGTTCACGATCAGGTTGGGAATCTTTGTGGGCAGCACGGTGGGCTCGAGCGTCGACTCGTCATAGTTCGGGGTAAAGTCCACCGTCTCCATGTCGATATCGGCCAGCATCTCCCCGGCAATGCGCATCATGCGGCACTCGGTATAGCGCATCGCTGCCGGCGGATCGCCGTCCACTGACCCGAAGTTGCCCTGGCCATCGATCATCGGATAGCGAAGGCTGAAGGGCTGCGCCAGGCGCACCAGCGTGTCATAAATGGCAGAGTCGCCGTGGGGGTGGTACACACCCATCGCCTGGCCAACCACCTTCGCGCACTTGGTGTACTTCTTGTTATGCTGCAGCCCCATCTCGTGCATGGCATAGAGAATGCGGCGATGCACGGGCTTGAAGCCGTCGCGCACGTCGGGCAGCGCGCGGCCGATGATCACCGACATCGAGTAGTCGAGATACGAGCGCCGCATCTCCTCTTCAATGTTGATGGGCACCAGGTTCATGGCGCCGCCGTTAGGGCCGCCCGTGGAGTCGCCGCCCGAACCATTACCGAGCGGAAGCTGAGGATTCTGATCGTCTGCCATATCGTTTGCTGAGAATCGCCCTATGCCGCCAATGGAGTGAGCTGGCCGCGGCGAAGACTATCTCTATGATAAATCATGGCTTAGCTCGCGTACAGCGGGCTTGGCGGCCCACTGGAATCAGTGGGTTACGGCGCGCTGCGGTTGCCAGGCAGCTCTCTAATAAAAAAAAGTTACTAGCGAGGCTCGTAAATTAAAAAATGTTCTATTTTTTAATTTACGATAGCCCTGTGATGCGAGGCTTACAGGGCCGGTTCTTAAAGCAACTCCCGAAGTCGGAGGAACCCTTCAACGCCTTCTTCCCTTCGCCGCTGCCTCCTGATCCTCCAATCCAGTGGACTCCAGAGATTCGCAACGCGCTTTCAAGAGCAGACAGTATGCTGGGTCGCCTGGACGGCATCAGCAGGGTTCTTCCGGATACCAATCTCTTCATCTCGTTCTACAGCAGAAAAGAGGCTGTGCTCTCCTCTCAAATTGAGGGAACGCAATCCACCCTTTCCGAATTGCTCTTGTTTGAGGCAGATGAATTTTTCCCCGAGCATCAGCAGGAGATTCGCGAGGTATTCAACTATCTGGACGCCATGCGGCATGGTCTGGAGCGCCTACAGGGTGGATTTCCTCTGTCGCTTCGATTGATACGGGAAATGCATGAGCGGCTCTTGCGAACCGGCCGGGGGAGCGACAAGACTCCGGGCGAATTCCGAACGACGCAGAACTGGTTTGGCGGCAGCCGGCCGGGCAATGCAACCTACGTTCCTCCGCCTGTGAATGAAATGCACGATGCATTGAATGCATTCGAAAAGTTTCTCCATGACGGCCAGCAGGAGTTCCCAACGCTGATTCATGCGGCCATGCTGCACCTGCAGTTTGAGTCCATCCACCCGTTTCTGGATGGGAATGGAAGAATGGGCAGATTGCTGGTAACTCTTCTCCTCGTCGAACGGCAGGTATTGTCGGAGCCACTGCTCTATCCATCGCTCTATCTCAAACGAAACCGGACCCGCTACTACGAACTTCTACAGCAGGTTCGCTTGGAGGGTAACTGGGAGCAGTGGATCGAGTTTTTTCTTGAAGCGATCGCGGTTACGGCTGAACAGGCCGTGGAACTCTCAAAACGGGTGCTGCAATTATTTCGCGCAGATGAAGGCCGGCTTACCAACAAAGGAGTCAAGCAGGCATCCCTGCTATTGGTTTTGAAATCCTTGCAGTACACGCCCTTCACAACGGCGAATCAATTAGTGCGGCAGACCAGGCTCAGCCTGCCCACAGTGAACCGCGCCCTCGAAGAGTTGATTCGTTTGAACATTCTTCATGAAATCAGCGGGCGCAATCGAAATAGGGTGTATCGCTACACGGAATACGTCGCAATGTTGAACGAGGGTACAGAACTCTAGCAATCCCTGCGTATTACACTGGCCCTTGTCGATCTCATCGCAATGTCTCATTTACCTGCCCAGCGGCTGCGCAAATTCCGGTTCAATTTTCCGCAGCGCGTGGCTGCGCTGCTGCTGCTTTTCTTCCTCGGGCAGGGCTTCTGGATCAGCACGCACACTCCACTCACACCCCGGGCGCGCCAATTCGCCGCCTGCGGAGCAAGCCTTTGGGGAGTCGCGCCTCAGCCGGCATCCGCGACGCCATGCGCTCCTGTTTATGACGGCACCCTGGGCTACCGGCTGGCCGGTTTGCCGGTCGCGCTCGATCAGCTCGCGACGGGCCGCGCTTCCGCCGCTTTGGCCGCAGCCTCGACCGGCGTCACATCTCTGGCCTTCTTCATACGCCTGCCTTTTATGCTGGCGGGCCTCGCTCTCGGCGGATGCCTCTGGTGGGTCACGCGCCGGCTCTACGGCAACCCCGGCGGATACATCGCGCTCGGCTTCTACTGCTTCACCCCGCCCCTTTTGGCCGCCAGCGCCACGCCCAACAATGAAATCCTCGCGGCCTTCGGACTCTTCGCCTCGCTCTACACCGCGATTGGCGTGGCTCATGCCATGCAAGGGCCGCGCCGCAAGTGGCGCAAGCGCATCCTGCTGTTGACCGTTACGCTCGGCTTCACGGCGGCCGCGCATCTGGTCGCATTTCTGGTGGCCATCATTCCCGGCACGCTGCTGCTCATCTGGTTGGCAGAGAAGCAGCGCAAATACCTGCCCGGACTGGTATTTACCTGGACGGCCGGCGCACTGCTGCTCCTCTGGGCAGAGACCGGCTTTCGCTCATCGGTTTTCGCCGCAGTGTTTACGCATGCTTTCGCGCATGTTGGCTTTTCTCTGCGTCCCTTGCCAGAGGCTTTGTCCAGCGGCCAGTGGTTGCCCCAATTACTATCTTTGACCGCCGCGTTCGCTATCGCCTTAATCCTTTATGGAATCTTTCCCCGCTCGCGATACTTCGGCAACACCGTGCCTCTTGTCCTCTTGTTGCTGTTGGCTCTCTTGCGTCTGCCCGCCATGGAGGGCAGTCCCTGGCTCTGGGCTCTGCCCTTTCTCCTGACGTTTTTAGGCGGAGTCTGGGCGGACGCGCTCGAGAGCCGCCTTCGCAAGCCATTTTTTGTGTTGTCCGCCACGCTGTTGGCGGCGCAAGCCGTTCTTAGCCTCGGCAGTCTTTCCGTGCTGATTGCAAAGTGGTTACCGTAGGGCCTCAGCTCTTCGCGCGCACTTCCGAGCTAACAGCGTCATCCCTACTCCCCTGAATTAGCCATAGGAAAATCATCAACCCTTCGATATTCGTAATAGGCTTGGTGGTTTTTGTTCACGACGTAGAAGGTTTCTGATGGCTTTGAAGAAGTCAGATCTTGAACGGGCCTTGGAGCGGGACGAGCTTGTCCCCCATTTCCAGCCTTATTTTGAGATGAAGACTGGCCGGGTGGTCGGTTTTGAGGCGCTGATTCGCTGGCAACATCCCAGCGGAGAGCTGATTCTGCCAGACCGGTTCATTCCTCTCGCAGAACGTTCCGGCCTGATCACGCCCCTCACCCGGAATCTCCTGCGTCATGTCATGGCCGCCGCCGTCGAACTGCCCGACCATCTGCATTTCAGCGTCAATGTCTCTCCGCTGCAGTTGCGCGACGACACCTTGCCGCAAATGTTTGAAGCTGCGGCTTCCGCCGCGCAATATCCTTTACAGCGCATGACGGTGGAGATCACCGAAAGCGCGCTCATTGACAATCTTGATCGCGCCGCCAGCATTGCCGCTGACTTGAAATCGCTCGGTCTGCTGCTTGCCGTCGATGATTTTGGCACCGGCTATTCCAGTCTGAAGCACCTGCAGGCGCTACCCTTCGATGTCATTAAAGTCGATCAGAGTTTCGTGCGTTGCATGGTCGAGCGGCGAGAGAGCCGCAAGATCGTCTCTGCCGTGCTCGGCCTCGGCCAGACACTCGGCTTGAGAACCGTCGCCGAGGGCGTCGAAACTCCCGACCAGGAGCGCATGCTGCAGTGGCTCGGCTGCGACGTCGGCCAGGGCTGGCTCTTTGGCCGTCCCATGCCCGCCGCGCACCTCGGTGTCTTTCTTGAGCGCATGGAGCTGACTCCGCCTGTTATGAGCGGCTCCGGCGCGCTTTCCACTGATGAGGAGTTCCGTCTCGACAACTCCGCCTCGCGCCGTCTCGCGCACTTGCAGGCGCTCTATGACGCCGCGCCTGTCGGTCTCTGCTTTCTTGATCGTGAAATGCGCTTCACCAGCGTGAACAAGCGCTTGGCGCAGATGATGGGCACCTCCGCCATCAGCTTTGTGGGCCGGAATATTGACGAGGCCATGCCTCGGATTGCCGCAGAGATGAAGCCCTCCATCCAGCGCGCGCTCGATGGCGAATGCATCAGCGATCTGGAAGTGCCGCTTTCCCGCGTCTGCACGCCCGAGGAAGCCGGTACCGCGCTGGTGTCTTTTCAGCCAGCCCGCGACGAGGCCAATGAGGTTGTGGGCGTCTCTCTCTCCTTCATCGACATCACCGAACGCAGGCTTGCGCAGAATGCCCTGCGTGAGAGCGAGGATCACTACCGGCACACCGTCGAGCTCAATCCGCAGGTGAACTGGACCTGCGATGCAGCAGGGAATCTCATGACAGCCAACCACCGGTGGCAAGAGCTGACCGGGCTTACACCGGAGCAATCCATGGGCCACGGCTGGCTCACCGCCGTGCATCCCGAGGATCTGCCGCGCATTCAGCCTCTCTGGCTACACTCTGTTGCTACCGGCGCACCTGTAGACATTCAGTACCGCCAGTACCGCATTCGTACCCCACACGGAAAGTTCAAGTGGGTGCGGGGCCGCGGCGCGCCTCGCCGCGACGAACAGGGCCGCATCATTCGCTGGTACGGAGTGGTCGAAGACATCGATGATCTCAAGCGTGCCGAAGAGCTGCTCCAGCAGTCGCAGGCCAGCCTGCTCGCCGTCTTCCATGCGGTTCCGGTCGGCATTGTCACGGCGACAGCTCCTGAAGGCCGGGTGCTACTCGCGAATGCCCGCGCAGAGTTGCTGCTCGGTCACCCCATCCTGCATCCTGACGAGCCCGCCGCCGGTGCCTGTTGGCACGCGCTGAGTGAAGAGGGCCAGCCTCTCGACTGGGGCACCCTCCCGCTGATGCGGGCCATGCGCGAGGCGCGCATGGTGCGTTTTGAAAAACTGGACTACCGTCAGGCCGATGGAACTCGCGTCTCCCTCTGCCTCACGGCCGCGCCCATCTTCAGCCGCCACAGCGATGTGCTCGGCAGCGTCATGACCATTATGGAGGCCGGCCCTATCTGTTGCGTGGATTCGCCGCCGCCCGCCGCATTCTCCACTTTGAAGACACCGGCCGGTGGCTCCACGTCAGCGGCGCGGCGGGCCATGGCGCCCAGAACGCCCCGCATCTCCTGAGCCTCGTCATTGCGCCGTTTCTATCCAACTCTTCCCATCGTCTCCGGCTGCCGTTAGACTCGGGACAAATGGTCCGCAGTTCTTCCACCCCCGGCCGGGACCCGGCCCGCAAGCAATCCCTCGATACGGAGCGGCTCATCAGCGCGGCCCGCGCGGATGAGGAGGATTCCTTTGAGCTCAAGCTGCGCCCCACCCACCTGCGCGAATTCATCGGGCAGAACAAGGCCAAGGAGCAGCTAGCCATTGCTCTCGAAGCCGCCCGCTCGCGCGGCGAGGCCCTCGATCACGTACTGCTCTTCGGACCTCCGGGCTTGGGCAAGACGACGCTCGCCACCATCATTGCCAATGAACTCTCCGTCGGCTTTCAGCAGACCTCCGGCCCGGCGCTCCAGATTCAGGGCGACCTCACGGCCATCCTCACCAACCTGCGCGAGAAGCAGGTGCTCTTTCTCGATGAAATCCATCGCCTGCAGCCGGTGCTCGAAGAGAAGCTCTACACCGCGCTCGAAGACTACAAACTCGACATCATCATCGGCCAGGGCCCGGCCGCGCGCACCCATGTCATGGACATCAAGCCCTTCACCTTCGTCGCCGCCACCACGCGGCCCGGGCTTCTGTCCTCGCCCCTGCGCTCGCGCTTCGGCATTCTGCTGCGTCTGGAGTTCTACACCGACGACGACCTGCGCGTGATCGTGCAGCGCTCGGCCGAGGTGCTGCACGTGCCCATCGATGCCGATGGCGCGGCTGAAATCGCCATGCGCTCGCGCGGCACACCCCGCATCGCCAACCGCCTGCTGCGCCGCGTGCGCGACTTTGCCCAGGTGCGCGGCACCGGCGAAATCAATCGTGAAACCGCCATGCAGGCGCTCGAACTGCTCGAAGTGGATGCGCACGGATTCGATGATCTCGACCGCCGCCTCCTGCTCACCATCATTGAGAAATATGATGGCGGACCCGTAGGCTTGAACACGCTCGCCGCCACCCTCGCCGAAGAGCAGGATGCGCTCGAAGAGGTCTACGAGCCGTTCCTCATTCAGCATGGATTTCTTGACCGTACGCCGCGCGGCCGCGTCGCCACGCGCGCTGCTTATGAGCACTTCGGCTTGCCCTTGCCGCGCAAAGGAAACCTGCTGTTTTAGAGGGGGGGCGTGCAGCCCCGTCTGGCTGAAAGCGCGACGCAGCGTTGGCTCGCGGAACACCACGCGGCAGTCTGCGGCACGCCTCGCGCTGTATCAGGGCACGGCTTCAGCCGTGCCGTAATATCGGCGAAATAATCAGCGGGCTTTAGCCCCTGTGCCTTACCTTTTTCACTTCCACGAAGCGTCGCCGTGAAATGCTCAGGCTTCGAAAACCACAACCAGACGCAGAAGACCCGGCTGCGCGCCGGGTCTTCTGCTTTCTGCTGCTGGAATTTCTACAGGCCCAGCGACTGGATATGCTCGCGCAGCTTCGGGCCGAGATCGTCGCGCTTCAGCGCAAAATCCACCGTAGCTGTCAGCATGCCCACCTTGTCGCCCGCATCGTACCGCTTGCCTTCGAAGGTGTAGCCGTAGACCTTCTCGCTCTGCAGCAGGCCCTTGATGCCATCGGTCAACTGCAGCTCGCCGCCCGCGCCCAGAGGCGTCTTCTCGAGCAGTTCAAAGATCTTGGGCGTCAGCACATACCGGCCGATAATGGCATTCTTCGACGGAGCCTCTTCCATCTTCGGCTTCTCGACCAGCCCCTTCACTTCCATCACCCGCGGATCATCCTTGAGCGGCGTGCCGTCAATCACGCCATACGAAGAGATGGCCGGTCCTTCCACCACCTGCGTGGCCAGAATCGAGCCCTGCAGTTTGTCGTACTGGTCAATCATCTGCTTCAGGCAAGGCACCTTCGCATCAATCACGTCATCGGGCAGGATCACCGCAAACGGCTCATCCCCAATCAGATCGCGCGCCATCAGCACAGCGTGTCCCAGGCCCATCGCTTCCTTCTGGCGCACATACGAGAGGCGCACCATATTGGACACATTGCGAGAGACCGCAAGCAGCTCTTTCTTGCCGCGCTTTTCCAGCGTGTTCTCAAGCTCATAGCTGATATCAAAGTGATCTTCGATGGCCGACTTGCCGCGCCCGGTCACAATCACGATCTGGTCGCAGCCGGCGGCAATGGCTTCTTCCACGCCGTACTGAATGATCGGCTTATCAACCAGCGGCAGCATCTCCTTGGGGATGGACTTGGTTGCCGGCAAAAAGCGGGTTCCGAAACCCGCGGCGGGAAAAACTGCTTTGCGTACTCTGCTCTTCATTGTGCTTTTGGTTCACCCTTTCCATCGGTGCTGCCCTTGCGTGCGGCGACAGAGGATTCTATCGAACATCTTAGCGGTTGCCCACAGGCATACCATCCGGCTGCGGCAACTCTGCGCCGCCGCTTTGCAATTTACTTAGGATGCACCCTGGCGCGCCGCTGCTGGCTGGGTGGCCAGATCATCCAGCAGCACACGCAGTTCCGTAAAGATGCTCTCCGGATCAGTCCCGCTCAGTGGGAAGCGCAGCACGCCCTGCGGCGTGAACTGCGCGCCGCGTTTCGCGTTCTTTGACACCAGCTTCATCAGGATGCCGGGATCGATGCTAGCCTTCTCTGTAAATTTCAGGTGAATCTGGTCGCGCTTGCGATCCACCTGGGCCACGCCCATGTGCTCGCACGCAATGCGCAGCTCGGCGGCATCGAGCAGGTGCCGCACGCCCGTGGGCAGCGCGCCGTAGCGGTCTACCAGCTCCGCGCGAATGCCCGCAATTGCGCGCTCATCCTGCGCGCCCGCAATGTGCTTGTACATGCGCAGCCGCTGATTCTCTTCCGGAATGTAGCTGTCATCAATGCGCAGCGGAATGCCAAGGCTCAACTGCGTCACCGGACGCTCCACCGTCTCCTGGCCCTTCATCTTGTTCACGGCCTCTTCGAGCATCGTGGTGTAAAGCTCAAAGCCCACAGCCTCGATGTGCCCGCTCTGCTCGCCGCCCAGCATGTTGCCCGCGCCGCGCAGTTCCAGATCAAGCGCCGCAATTTTGAAGCCCGCTCCCAGGTCGCTGAACTCCTTCAGCGCCGCCAGCCTGCGCCGCGCAATCTCGGTCAGCTCCTGCTCCGGCGGAATCATCAGGTACGCATACGCCCGCCGGTTTGACCGTCCCACGCGCCCGCGCAACTGGTACAGCTCTGAGAGTCCATGCCGGTCCGCGCGATTGATCAGAATCGTATTCGCCAGCGGAATATCCAGCCCGTTCTCAATAATCGACGTCGCCACCAGCACGTCGTACTCGTGATTCATGAAGGCGAGCATCACCTTTTCGAGTTCTGCTTCGCCCATCTGCCCATGCCCCACCGTGATGCGGGCATGCGGCACCAGCTCCTGGATCTTCGCGGCAATCTCATAGATCGTCTCCACGCGATTGTGAACGAAATAGATCTGCCCGCCGCGCTCCAGCTCCACTTCGACGGCAGAGCGCACCAGCTTTTCATCAAACTTCGCCACGATGGTCTGAATCGCCATGCGGTCCTTCGGCGGAGTCTCAATCACGCTCATGTCGCGCAGCCCCACCAGCGACATATGCAGCGTGCGCGGAATCGGCGTCGCTGACATCGTCAGCACATCGAGCTGCGCGCGCAACTGCTTCAGACGTTCCTTATGGCGCACGCCAAAGCGCTGCTCTTCATCCACAATCAGCAGGCCGATGTCATGAAACTTCAGATCCTTTGAGAGCAGCCGGTGCGTGCCAATCAGAATGTCAATCTCGCCGGCTTCCACACGTTCCACAATCAACTTCTGTTCCTTGGCCGTGCGAAAACGCGACAGCATCTCGATGTGAATCGGAAACTGCCGGAAGCGTTTCTTGAACGTCTCGTAATGCTGAAAGCTCAACACCGTCGTCGGCGTCAGCACCGCCACCTGTTTGCCATCCTGCACGGCTTTGAACGCGGCGCGCATCGCCACTTCGGTCTTGCCGTAGCCCACGTCGCCGCACAGCAGGCGGTCCATCGGCGTGGTCGATTCCATGTCGCGCTTGATGTCGGCAATCGCCGAGAGCTGGTCGTCCGTCTCGTTGTAGTCGAAGGAATCCTCAAACTCGCGCTGAAACTCATTGTCAGCCGAGTACGCGTGCCCTTGCGCCGCCTTGCGCTGCGCATACAGCTTCAGCAGCTCATCGGCCATGTCCTGCATGGCCTTCTTCACGCGGGCCTTGGTCTTGGCCCACTGCTGCGTGCCCAGCCGATGCAGTACCGGCGCCGGGCCCGACTCCGTCGAGCGGTATTTCTGAATCAGGTCCAGCCGCGTCAGCGGAACATACAGCTTCGCCTCTTCGGCGAACTCGAGAATCATGAACTCGAGCGTCGTGCCGTCCTGCGCAATCTCTTTCAGGCCCAGATAGCGCGCAATGCCGTGCTCCACGTGCACCACGTAGTCGCCCACGGCCAGATCGCGAAAGTCCGAGATAAACGCCGCCGTCTTTGACTTGCGCGCCGCCGGCCGCGCCGTCACATCGGCTTCGTCATTCAGGTCGTTCGCGCCAAACACCACCAGATTTGCGTCCGGCAGGCTCACGCCCGTCGCGATCGGCGCGCGCAAAATAATCGGCGTGCGCAGATCGCCGCCCAGGTGGCTGGCCTCGTCATACATGGTTTCGCTGCCCGTGTGCATCACGCGGCTGCCCAGCCGGTAGGGCAGTTCATACTCGCGCAGCAGCGTCGCCAGCCGCTCCACCTCGCCCTGGTTGGGCGCGGCCAGCAGCATGCGCGTCTCCTGCTGCATCAGGTTTTTTATCTGCTCTACAAATGCCGGAATCGATCCATGAAAACGCAGCGTCGGACGTGACGAGAAGGCAATCTCCCCCAGCGTCTCATCGTCTTCCAGCACATCCACCGCGCCCAGTTGATCAATGTCCAGCCCCGGATGCGACTTCCGCTGCGCCTCCAGCAACTCCGGCCGCAGATAAATGTCTTCCGGGCGAATCAGCGTACCGATGCTCGACCGGTCATGGCGCTGCTCTACCTTGTTCCACCAGCGCTCCACCTGGTTCTTGATCATCCCAGGCTCTTCCACAAACAGCACGCAGCGCGGGAACAGATCAAGCAGCGTCTTGTTCGCTCCGGCTACTCCGGCAAAAAACTCCCAGCCCGGAAACACCGAAACGCCGCCCGCCGCCACCATCTCGGCGACCATCTCCCCTTCGTCATTCGTCTCAAAGCGCGCGCCGCTCAGCCGCGCATGCACCGCCGCCAGCAGACGCTCCGTCACCGGAGTCTCCGTCAGCGGCAGCAGCCGCGCCTCATCCAGCGGCGATTGCGAGCGCTGCGACTCGGGGTCAAACTTGCGCATCGTCTCAATCTCATCGCCAAAAAACTCCATGCGCACCGGCCGGTCGGCCTCGGGCGAATACACATCCAGAATGCCGCCCCGCCGTGTGTACTGCCCCGGCATCTCCACCACGTCCACCTGCTCGTAGCCCACCGAGGCCAGGTGTGTCAGCAGCATGTCTACGTCGATCTCTTCGCCGCGCCGCAGCACCTGCGCCAGGCCGCCATAAAACGGGGCAGGGAAGAGCTTCATCGCCGCCGCTTCGACCGGCGCAATCACAATCGCGGCATCGCCCGTGGCAATCTTCCACAGCGTCGTGGCGCGCTGCTCCTGCACCTCCGGGTGCGGCGACATGTTTTCAAAGGGAAGCACATCATGCGCCGGCAGCTTCAGCACGCGCTCCGCGGCAATCGCACCCGTCAGCTCGCACCCGGCCCGCAGCGCCAGGTGCATCGCATCGGCGGCCTTGTTGTCGGCCACCAGCAGCACCACCGGCACCTTGGCCGCCCGGGCCAGCAGAGGAATGTAAAGGGAGCGTGCCGTCGAGGTGAGTCCAGACACACGTCTGCGCCCACGGCTCAGCGAAAGATGCCGCTGCGCCTGTTCAAACGAGGCAGTGTGTTCCAGATCCGCAAGCAGATCGCGGACAAACGGCAGGATCATGCAGTGCTAGTTTACCCGGAAACGGACAGCCTCGGGGCGCCGGGGCTGTCCGTTCACTGATCACCGGCAACTGAAAACTGGGGACTGAAAACTGACAACTGGCAACTAGACATTGAACTTGAAGAACAGCACATCGCCATCCTTCACCACGTATTCCTTGCCTTCCGACCGGTACAGGCCCTTGTCCTTGATCGCCTGCTCGCTGCCCAGCGTGAACAGGTCGTCGCAGTGGTAGGCTTCCGCGCGAATGAACCCGCGCTCAAAATCCGAGTGAATCACCCCCGCCGCGCCCGGCGCCTTCGTCCCGCGCCGAATCGTCCACGCCCGGCACTCCTGCTCGCCCGCCGTGAAATACGTGATCAGGTCCAGCAGCCGGTAGCCCGCATGGATCAGCCGGTTCAATCCCGGCTCCTGCAATCCCATCTCGGCCAGAAACTCGGCGCGCTCGGCCGGCTCCAGCAGCGCAATCTCGGCTTCCATCGCGCCCGAGAGCCGCACCACCTGGCTGTTCTCCTCGGCGGCCCGCTTCTCCACAGCATCCACATACGGGTTGTGTCCGCTCAGGCCCGCGTCATCCACGTTGGCGACGTACAGCATCGGCTTCGCGGTGATCAAAAACAGATCGCGCGCCACCGGCTTCTCTTCGTCGGTCAGCTCCACCGTGCGGGCGGGCTTGCCCTCCTGCAGCGCGGCCAGCAGCTTGGCCAGGCATGAGGCTTCCACCTTCACCTTGTGGTCGCTGCTGCTCTTGGCGGCTTTCTCCACCTTGGCGTAGCGCTTTTCCACTGAATCCAGATCCGCCAGCAGCAGCTCCGTATTGATCACGTCGATGTCGCTCAGCGGATTCACTCCGCCCGCCACGTGAATCACGTTCGGGTCATCAAAGCAGCGCACCACATGCACCACCGCGTCGGTCGAGCGAATGTGCCCCAGAAACTGGTTTCCCAGCCCCTCGCCCTTGCTCGCTCCGGCCACCAGGCCGGCAATGTCGATGAACTCCATCGTCGTCGGCACCGTGCGCTTGGTCTTGCAGATAGCGGATATCTTGTCGAGCCGCTCATCCGGCACCGTCACCACGCCCACGTTCGGGTCGATGGTGCAAAAAGGATAGTTCGCCGCCTGGGCCTTGGCCGCCGTCAGCGCGTTAAAGATGGTGCTCTTGCCCACGTTGGGCAGTCCGACAATTCCGCAGTTCAATGCCATGCTGTTCTTTGAGTGCTCGCTGATCTATAAGTGGAGTTCGCGCAGCGGGTGCGCGGTTCGAGGGAGTGTCCGCGCTCCGGAAATCTGAACCTCCTCTATTATGAGGCACCCGGCCGCCCGTCTCCAGAGTCGCCCAGCCGCACCCGCCCGCACCGTGATACAACCAGTGCCATGGACTGTCTTTTTTGCAAGATCATCGCCGGAGAGATTCCCGCAAAGAAGCTCTATGAAGATGAGCACGCCATCGCCTTTGCTGACATCAGCCCGCAGGCTCCCGTGCATGTGCTGATCGTGCCGCGCCGCCACATCTCGTCGCATGCGCAGGCCACCCGCTCTGACGCCTCTCTGCTCGGCCACCTGCTCAACGTTGCCAGCGAAATCGCCCACCAGCAGGGACTCGGCAAAGGCTTCCGCACCGTCATCAACACCGGCCCCGATGGCGGCCAGACCGTCGATCACCTGCACATGCACGTCCTCGGCGGACGCGCCATGCACTGGCCCCCAGGCTAGAAGAACTGGCCGTTCGGGCACAGGCTATGTGCCCCGGGTCCGTGTTCCGAACCCAAGAATCTAGCTCTGCATCGCGGCAAATACTTCCCGCGCTGCCGTCACCGTCTGCTCCACATGGTGCATGGTGTGCGCCACGCCCAGAAAAGCCGCCTCAAACTGCGACGGCGGCAGCCACACGCCATGATCCAGCATGCCCCGATGGAACTGCGCAAACCGCCGCGTGTCGCAGCTCTCGGCCGTGGCATAGTCCCGCACGGGCTGCCCGGTGAAGAACCACGTGAACATCGATCCCTGCCGGTTCGTGGTGAGCGGAATCCCCGCCCGCGCAGCTTCCTCGGCCACGCCCTGCGCCACCGCTGCACTCATCTGTTCCAGTTGGGGATACAGCCATTCCTTGCTGCTTTCGAGGTGGCTCACCGTCGCCATGCCCGCAGCCATTGCCAGGGGATTGCCGCTCAATGTGCCCGCCTGATACACCGGCCCCAGCGGAGCCAGCAGGTCCATAATTTCCGCCGGGCCGCCAAAGGCGCCGCACGGCATGCCGCCGCCCACAATCTTGCCCAGTGTGGTCAGGTCCGGCCGCACCTGGCGCAGCTCCTGCACGCCGCCAAAGGCCACGCGAAAACCCGTCATCACTTCATCAAAAATCAGCAGCGCGCCCTCGCGCCGGGTCAGCTCGCGCAGCCCCTGCAGATAGCCCTCGTCCGGAACCACGCAGCCCATGTTGCCCGCGACCGGCTCCACAATAATGCAGGCAATCTCATTCCGGTGCGCGGCAAAGGCGGCTTCCACCGCGTCGAGGTTGTTGAAAGGCAGCGTCAGCGTGAGCTGCGCAATCTCTTCGGGCACTCCGGCCGAGCCGGGAATGCCAAACGTCGCCAGCCCTGAGCCGGCCTTGGCCAGCAGGCCATCGGAGTGGCCGTGATAGCAACCATCAAACTTCACGATGTATTTGCGCTTCGTATAGGCCCGCGCCAGCCGCAGGGCTGACATCGTGGCCTCGGTGCCCGAGCTCACAAAGCGCAGCTTCTCCATCGAGGGATACGCGCGCACCACCAGCTCCGCCAGATCACCCTCTGACGGCGTGGACGCGCCAAAACTCGTGCTGAAGGCCGCCTGCTTCTGAATCGCCTCAATCACTGGAGGAAACGCATGGCCCAGAATCATCGGCCCCCACGAGCCGAAATAATCCAGATACTGGTTCCCGTCCGCATCCCACAGGCAGGCGCCTTCGGCCTTTACCAGAAAGGGCGGCTCGCCGCCCACCGCCCGAAAGGCCCGCACCGGGGAATCCACCCCGCCTGGCAGCAAACGCTCCGCGCGTTCGCGCAGCATGTGAGAACGAATCATTTTGCGAGGAGCAGTCATGGGAGTCAACGTCATACCCCATCAGTATAGGCACTCACAGTCATCTCAGCGTGTGCCTGTCGTCATCCTTCTCGCAACAGGTAACAGAATGCGGATTACCTTCACTCTTATCCAAATCATCGGCTGCGATCTCACGTGGCCCGCCGCCGAAAGCGCCGCAGCAGTTGATCGGGCAGCGCCGACCCGGTCACGCGCAGCACCAGCAGGCCCACCCCCAGCCAGATCACGGTGGCCAGCACCAGTAGGCCCAGCTCTTCGAGCCTTGAATGGAACGGAATCACGCGGCGCAGCCCCAGCAGCACCAGCAGCGCCACGGCCGAGGCCGCCAGCGCGCGGCCCATCTCGCCGTATTCCAGCTCGGCAATCGAGACCATCCGCTTCTTGTGCAGCAGCACGGCCAGCGTCAGCGTCTGCAGCAGAATGCCGATGTCCGACGCAATCGGCAGCCCCAGCGGCCCCATCGAGTGGTACAGCCGCCAATAGACGGGCAGCGAGGCCAGCGTCACAGCAGTCCCCGCAATCATCGGCAGCAGCGTGTTGCCTGCCGCATAAAAGGCGCGTGCATAGATGGCCTGCGCCGCCCACAGGCAGAGCGAGAGCGAGAAGACGCTGAAGTAGAGCGCCATGGCATGAGAGTCCGCACGCTGAAACTTGCCGCCTCGCAGAATCAGGTCGAGCAGCGGAAACCCCATGGCCAGCATGAAGCCCGTCAGCAGCAGTGAAAAGGCCAGAATGCGCGACACCGCCCGGTTTACGGCATTGCTGAAGGCCGGCACATTGCGCTCCGTGAAGAGCGAAGCCAGAAACGGCAGCGAGGCCGCGCCCGCCGCCTGCCCCAGCGCTACCGGCGCGTTAAAGAACTGCTTCGCATACGTCAGCAGCGTCACCGCGCCATTCGTGCTCGAGGCAAAGTAGTTGATGATCCAGGTATCGGCCGTTACCAGCGAGACGCCCAGCATCAGCGGCAGTGAAAGCCCCACCCACTCGCGCAGCCCCGGGTTCTTCAGGTCGATCTCAAAACGAAAGCGCATGCCTGCGCGGTGCGCCCAGATGGCATTGAGCAGAAAGGGACCCAGAAACGCGCCGGCCACCGCGCCCAGCGCCAGAGCGGACGCGCCCAGATGCCGCGCCAGCAGCAGCCCGCCCACAATGATGCCCACGTTGTAGATGAGTGGCGTAATGGCCTGCAGCGCAAACTGCTTGCGCACCAGCAGCACGGCGCTGAAGACGCCTCCGGCCAGAAAGCAGAGCTGCGCCGGCAGCAGAATGCGCGTCAGCCGCACGCACAGCGCCGCCTTGCCCGGGTCGCTCCTGAAGCCGTGCAGCACCAGGTGAACGTAGGCCGGCGCCGCGAACTCGGCAATCACAATCGCCGTGCCCAGCACCACCAGCATGGTGCTCAGAATCACCGACATCACCCGCTCGCCCTCAGCCTCGCGGCCCTCGCTGCGATATCGGTTGAGCATCGTGATAAAGATGATCGAAGTCGCGCCGCCCACCAGAAAGTACTGCAGCTTGTCCGGCAGCATGAAGGCCGCGTTGAAGGCGTCGGCGGTCGCGCCCGTGCCCAGCAGCCAGGCAATGTACTTCACCCGCACCAGCCCGATCACGCGCGACAGCATCGCCGCTGCCATCAGCAGCACGGTCGCGGTAAAGGCCGAGTGGCTGTGCGAGGGCCGCAACAGGCGCATCGCCTGCCGCCATCGCGGATCGGGGGCAGGCGAGTTCACCGGAGGCTGCGCGGAAGAGGACATCAATGGAGCGATTCTACTAGGCGTCCTTCCGCGCTCCCCGCCTCACGACATGCTTTTGACCTTCTTCTCCAGATCCGGCACAAAGCCCTTCTGCGCGGCCGGACTCATCTTCTTCGCGACCGCTATCGCTGCCCTCCATGCTGCCACGGCCTGCTGCTTCTGCCCCAACGCCGCCTCGGCATCGCCCAGCGCCGTCTGCCCAAACATGCTTTGCGGGTCGATCGTCACCGCCTGCTGCGCCAGGGCGAGCGCGGCCTGCGGCTGGTGCTGGCCCAGCAGCGCTTCGGCATGTTGTGCGCGGCTCATCGCCGCCGCCTGCGGCACGGCAAAGGTGCCCTGATAGACCATCACGCCGTAGTCGATCATCGCCACCGGTTTGGCATGCTGAAAAGGCCGGTAAGGATTCAACTGATTGCTCGGCCACTCGCAGCCGCTCAGATCACCCGCGCTGATAAAGACCGTCCCATGAATCACCGGCGGCACCAGGCTCGATCCGCCCATCCACATGGTGTCGGCCGTGGGCATCATCTGGCAGTCGATGCCATACACCGAGGGCCTGATCTCAGGATTCGCAAAGTAGGCAAACCAGCAGGGCTGCCCCGGATGCCGGTCGCGCCACTCCTTCACCTGATAGAGCTGCTGCGCCCAGTCCACATTGGCGTCGCTGAGCAGGTTATGCACATTCGCCGGACCACCCCACGCGCGATTGGCATACGCGAGATAGTTCGGAAACACCGAAAGCGCCGAGGCCACATGCGCCGAAACCAGCAGTCCGCAGACGGCGGCCCATGCCGGAACCCATCGCCCCTCGCGCCGTGCGAGCGCCATGATACCCCCGCCCACCAGCACGGCGGCCATCGCATAGAGCGGCAACACGTGGCGCGCGCCAATGTCCATGCCCGCATACATCGCAATCGCAAAGTAGAGCGCCGCAGGCAGCACCAGGTAAGCCACCTCGCGCCCCCGGCGCAGGCGTCCGGTCACGAGAGCAAAGGCCGTCAGGGCCAGCAGCGCCAGCAGTCCGAGCGTCGTCTTGATGAGCACCGCCACCGGGAAGTACCACCACACCGCATGCGCATACACGTGGCCCAGAATGTAGGTGGGATACCCCTGCGCCATCAGCTTCACGTCCACCAGCCCCATCAGTTCTGACTCGGGCAGCAGGTGCCAGTGCGCAAAGGTCAAAATCACCGACTGGTCAAAGTGGCTCAGCCCCGCCGCATACGCCGCCAGCGAGGGATGCAGCTCCAGCCCGGCAGGCCGGGCAGCATACCGGAAGCCATAAAACGCCCACAGCACCAGCACGCCGCCCACGAGGATAAATACCAGCGCTCCCGCCAGCCGCAATGCCGTGCGCCCGCGCTGCCCGCGCGCTGCCGCAATGGCCTCCCACGCAATCAGCACCACCAGCATGGGCGCCAGCAGAATGCCCGAATGCTTGCTCGCAATCAGCAGCCCGGCCGAGAGTGCGGCCAGCAGCAGGCGTCCCCAGCCCGGCTTCTTCACGTAGCGGTAAAAGGCATAGATCGACGTCAGAAAGAACAGCGTCACGCCCATATCCGTCGTCACCAGCGCGGAGTGCGCCAGCAGGTTCGGGTCAAAGCTCGCCATCGTCAGCGCAAATAGCGCCGCGCCGGTCCCGAAGAACTCGCGCGCCATAAAAAAGACCGCCAGCGAAAGCCCCACGGCGAGCAGCCCCGTCATCATGCGCATTTCAAAGACCAGATGCTGGCTCCCGCCATCATTGCGGGCCAGCCAGTCGCGGCCATCCAGATAAGCTTCGTTCTTGAAGAAGCGGCCCTGCAAGGGCGGCGTCCAAAGCTGCCGCCCCAGCGTCGGTACGGCGGCCAGCAGCTTCACCAGCGGCGGATGCTCGGGATTCAGCCCATAGTCGCCAGTCTTCCACATCATGTAGCCCGAGAAGGAGTGGTCGCCTTCATCAAACGTAAGCGACTCGCGATGCACTACATAAGTGAATTGCGCCACCTGAATCAGCAGCAGCGCAACCACCGCCAGCGATACCCAATGCTTCCTGAGCCAACCCGGAATCCGCGGCAAGAACGCCCTCCTGAAAACTCCGGGTCATTCTACGCAGGTGTGCGTGCTCCTTGTAAGGCCATTACAATCACACCTGCATGTCGACCACCGTTCGCTCGTACTGCAAGATCAATCTCGGGCTGGCCATCGGACCCAGCCGCGCTGACGGCTATCACGCGCTCACCACGCTCTACCAGACCGTGGCGGCGCATGATCTGGTAACCGTCTCCGCCGCGCCGGTCGCTGGCCGCAAGCGTACCCTCACGCTCACGAGCAACGACGCGCGCGTGCCTTCCACGGCCACCGGCGACGCCGAGCGCAACACCGCCTACAAAATTGTCGAGAAGACTCTCCAGGTCACCGAAATCGCGGCCGACGTGACCATCCACATAGAGAAGCGGCTACCCGTGCAGGGCGGTCTCGGCGCTGGTTCGGCCAATGCGGCGGCGGCGCTGGTGGCGCTGGAGCGCGAGCTCTCCGCTCGGCCCGAGTGGGCAGCCGCCGGCCTGTCTGGCCCGGAAAAGCTGCTGCTCGCCTCTGAGGTCGGCTCCGATGTGCCGCTGTTTCTTATCGGCGGCTCGGTGCTGGGGGTCGGTCGCGGCGAAGAGGTCTATCCGCTGCCCGATCTGCCGGCCATGCCCTGCGTGCTGGCGCTGCCCGAGGTCGGGGTATCCACACCGCAGGCTTTTCGCGACTGGGACGCGCTGTACACCCTTCCGGCCGGTCCCGCGCCGGGGATGGCTTTCTATAAGAAATTGACCCACCTGCAGGCGTCCGATAAACTATCTCAGTTGAGTCGTGCTCTGGCTTCGGCCATGTGTGAGCCGCACTCCTCCGGTGTCTTGCCTGTTGGCGAAGATCTTGCCGAGAATCCAGTTCTCGCGCTTGTCCGTACCGGGATTGAAAACGACTTTGAAGAAGTCGTGTTTCGTCAGCATCCCTCACTCGGTCCTATCAAGCGCATACTTGCGGATTCCAGCAGCCCGGAGCAGTCCGCGCTCTATGCCGCGTTGTCCGGCTCCGGATCGGCCCTGTTTGGCCTCTACCGGACCGAAGCGGCCGCCAAAGCCGCCGAGCAGCGGCTCACCGAACACGGCATTCGCTCGTTGCGGACCGAAACCCTTCCGCGCGGGCAGTACTGGAGTTCGATGGTGGTGGAGCAGTCTACGCCGCCGGGCCACAAGTTCTAGCAGAAACCAGTTTTTACTGGGCGATCGACTAATGGTAGGTCAAGTGCCTTTGGAGCACTTTGTCTAGGTTCGAATCCTAGTCGCCCAGCCAGTGATGCTACAGGCATACTGTTCCGCAGCAACCCATGCGGCCAGGTCTGCCTGATGTTAAGTTCCGGCAGCAGGACGCCGGTGAAACGCAGGGACACCAACGCCAACCAGCTTGGGAGGACTCTAGTGAAGACGGAAGCAACGGAAACAGTGACGCCCACGACCACCACCACCGAGATGCAGGAAGCCACAGGCTCTTCCACGGCTCAGGCCACGCGCGCCAAGGGCAGCGCGGCCACGTCGAGCCGCCGCCGCTTCAGCCTGAGCGGTGACAAGCATTTCAAGATCTTTGCCGGCTCGGCCAATCGCGACCTGGCAGAAAAGGTCTGCGAGCATCTGGGGGTGACGCTGGGCGAAACCAAGCTGCAGCGCTTCGCCGATGGCGAAATCTACTTTCAGTTGCTTGAGAACGTGCGCGGCGCTGACGTCTTCCTGGTGCAGCCCACCTGCTACCCCGTCGATCAAAATCTGGTCGAGCTGCTCATCATGATTGACGCGCTCAAGCGCGCCTCGGCCGGCCGCATCACTGTGGTGGTGCCCTATTACGGCTATGCCCGGCAAGACCGCAAGGACCGCCCTCGCGTGGCCATCTCCTCCAAGCTGGTCGCCGACCTCATCACGACCGCCGGGGCCAACCGCGCGCTCTTCATGGATCTGCACGCGGCCCAGATTCAGGGCTTCTTCAATATTCCGGTAGACCACATGTTTGCGAGCCCGGTGCTGGTCAGCTACTTTCGTGAGCTGAACATGCCCAATCTCACCGTGGTTTCCCCCGATGCTGGCGGCGTCGAGCGCGCCCGGCACTTTGCGCAGAAGGTCGATGCGCCCATGGCCATCGTGGACAAGCGCCGCACCGACATCAATGTGACCGAAGTGATGCATGTGATCGGCGACGTCAAAGACCGCACCTGCCTCATTGTCGATGACATCGTGGACACGGCAGGGACGCTGGTCAAGACCGTCGATGCGCTGCTGCAGGAAGGCGCCACCAAAGTTTACGCATGCGCTTCGCACGCCGTGCTTTCCGGCCCGGCCATCGAGCGCATCGCCAACTCGCGGCTTGAAGAGCTGGTCGTGACCGATTCCATTCCGTTGCGCCCCGAGGCGCAGCGCGTGGCAAAGATTAAGGTTCGTTCGGTCTCCGGCCTGCTGGCCGCGACCATCGAGAGCATTCACATGGAGACCAGCGTCAGTTCGCTGTTCAATTAACAAGCTGTTAGCTACTAGCTTTTAGCTATTAGCTGGTATGCCAAAACTAAATACGCGTTTTCTGCGGAAGCAGAGCGTACACAAAGGGAGCGGACGAAAGAGACAGCAAACGAGCCGAGAGCTAACAGCTAAAAGCTAGTAGCTAACAGCTAAAAGCTATTCTTCCCGTGCCCGAAAGGAAAAAGCGAGAGCATGATTACTCAGGAAGTTGTTTCCGCAACGCCCCGCGAGGGCAAGTTCAACAAAAACGCAGCGCGCCGCGTGCGCGTCCGGGGCCGCATCCCCGCCGTGGTGTACGGCGCGGCCGAGCCGCCCCAGGCCATCGAGCTTGATCCCAAGCAGATCACCCGCATTCTGCATTCTGAAACGGGCCACAACTCGATCTTTGACCTTGAAATTGGCGGCGTAAAGACGCAGACCAAGGCCATGATTGTCGATTGGCAGTATGAGCCCATCAAGGGCAACCTGATTCACATCGACCTCAAGCGCATCGCGCTCGACAAGCCGATTCGTGTTTCGGTGCCAGTGCAGTTGACCGGTACGCCGGTGGGCGTGAAGACCCAGGGCGGCATTCTCGATCAGGTGCTGCGCGAGGTCGAAGTCGAGTGCCTGCCCAATGACATTCCCAGCCACATCGATGTCGATATCACCGAGCTGGCCTTCGGCACCATTCTGCGCGTGGCCGACCTGCCGCACGGCGACAAGCTCAAGTACATCTCTGACGAGAGCAACACCGTGGCGCATATCGTTTCGGTCAAGGAAGAAGCAGCCCCTTCGGCCGATGCACTGGCCGCCGCGGGTCCGGCCGAGCCGGAAGTGGCCAAGAAGGGCAAGACCGACGAGGCCAAGAAGTAAGTGCCCGGTGTGTTTCTGGTGGTGGGTCTCGGCAATCCGGGCATCGAGTACCAGTTCACGCCGCACAATGCCGGCTTTCTCGCGGTAGACGCCATCGCCGCCGAGCACAATGCAGTGGTGAGCAATCGCCGCTGCCAGGCGCTCACCGGCAAGATTCAACTCGGGGGACGCGAAGTGATTCTCGCCAAGCCTGAGACTTATATGAACCTGAGCGGAGTTGCAGTCTCCGCTCTGGTTCGTGAATTGAATGCCGACCCCGTGCGCGACCTGCTCGTGCTGTATGACGAGCTGGATCTGCCGATTGGTTCCATTCGCGTGCGGGAGCGCGGCAGCCCGGCCAGCCACAACGGCGCTCGCTCTATCTGTTCGGCGCTTGGCACTGCGGACTGGCCGCGGGTACGGATTGGCGTAGGACCTTCGGGGGAGGATGACCTCTTCCGCAAGGGTAAGAATTATCTGCTGACGCCCATGCGCAAGGCAGATCTGGCCACGCTCGACGGCGCGCTGGAACGCACCGCCCGGGCCGTGGAAACAGTGGTGACGCGCGGTATCGGCGTGGCCATGAACGAGTTCAACCGCAGGGAAAACAACGGCCCGGCGGCGTAACAGAATTTATTCGAGAAGCAGACGGCTAACCGCTGCCGGTTTCTCAGGGAAAAGAGAAGCACATGGATCGTTTTTATGAAGTGATGTTTATTGTCCGCCCCGACCTGGCGGAAGAAGAAGTGGACAAGATCATCGCCAGCCTCGAACAGACGGTGACCAACGGCGGCGGTACAATTCGCTCCACCGAGAAGATGGGCCGCCGCAAGCTGGCTTATCTCGTTCGCAAGTTCAGCGAAGGCAACTATATTCTGCTCACCGTCGATGCCGATGGCCCGCTGGTGGCAGAGCTGGAGCGCCGCCTGCGCGTAACCGAGCAGGTGATCAAGTTCATCACCGTGCGCATGGATGAGGAAGAGAAGCGCCTCAACAAGATCAAGGCCATTCGCGCCAGCCGCACCAAGGTGAGCGATCAGCCGGCTGCCGTTGAGGCTGCAGAGGCACCCGCTGCACCCGCGGCTCAGGAAGAGTCGGCTCCGGCCAGCGCTTAGTTTTACAGGCGGCCACGCCCCCGGGCGAGCCGCCACTGGTGACAGCCCAGGCTGTCCGCAATCAAAAAATTGTCACCGCCGGAGAACAGCCGGCGGAGAAGGATACGCAACATGGCAGAAGAAACCAATCAGCAGGCGCCCGAAAGCGGCGCGAGCTCTTCGCAACCCACTTCCCGTCCCTCCGGCCCGCGTGGCGGTTCGGGTGGCCGCAAGTTTTTCCGCCGCAAGAAGGTCTGCAAGTTCTGCACCGAGAAGATCGACGCGATTCCTTATCGTGACGTTCGTCTGCTGCAGCAGTTTGTGGCCGAGCGCGGCAAGATTGTGCCCCGCCGCCTGACCGGCGTCTGCACGACGCACCAGCGCCGCCTGACCCGTGCCATCAAGCAGGCTCGCAACATCGCTCTGCTGCCCTTCGCGGCGCGCTACTAAAAGATCAGCGGGTGCGCCACCAGCCGGCGCGGCCGTGTGCCGCGAGGTCTGTGCGCTCCAAGGAGAGAGTTCTCACATGGAAGTCATTCTGAAAGAAGATATTGAAACCCTCGGCCACCGTGGCGACATCGTCAAGGTCGCCGACGGCTACGGCCGCAACTACCTGCTGCCCAAAAAGCTCGCCATGGAGGCGACGGCTGCCAACAAGGCCGTGATTGAGCAGATGAAGGCTTCGGCCGTCCGCCGCTCCGCCAAGGAAAAGGCAGAGGCCGAGCAGCTTGTGGCTCAGCTCGATGCCGTGGCGCTGGTGTTTGAGCGCAAGGTTGGCGATCACGACCACCTCTTCGGTTCGGTCACCTCGTCTGACATCGCGCAGCAGCTCGAGCAGCAGGGATTCCACATCGACCGCCGCAAGGTGCAGCTTGAGGAGCCCCTCAAGCAGACCGGCGAGTTCCTCATTCCGGTCAAGCTGCATCGCGAAGTCACAGCGCACGTCAAGGTGACCGTGAAGGGCGAAGAGACGGCCGCGTAGTCTCCGGAAAAGATTTTGCCGCGATTGAAAAACTCGCGTCAGAGTTCCTCCGGTGAAATCAGTACTGTATGCGCGCACGGCACGGCTATCAATGCCGTGCCGTGCGCGCTTTATGATGCATTTGAAGCCCAAGGAAGGATTTGCCATCTATGTCCCGGCCGATTGCCATCTATTACGAGCAGCCCAACTGGTTCAAACCGCTCTTTGCCGAACTGGACCGTCGCGGAACCCCCTACGTCAAGCTCCATGCTCCCGATCACTCCTGGTCGATTGAGGATCATCCCGAGGAGCGCTACTCGCTGGTGGTCAACCGCATGAGCCCCTCGGCCTGGAATCGTAATCATGGCGATTGCATTTTTTACACACAGGGCTATCTGGAGCATCTGCAGGCGCGCGGCGTGCGGGTCATCAATGGGCTGAAGGCATTTCGTAATGAGCTTTCGAAGGCTGCGCAGCTCTCGCTGCTCGACAGCCTTGATCTGCCCTATCCCAGGGCGCGCGTCATTCATCGCGCGGCGCAGGCCGTACCGGCCACAGAGGGGCTGCGCTGGCCGGTCGTCGTGAAGCCGAATATCGGCGGCAGCGGCGCGGGCGTCAAGCGCTTTGACACGCCAGAGCATCTGCAAGCCGCATCCGAAGCGGGCGAGCTGGCCTTCGGGCTCGATTCCACGGCGCTGGTGCAGGAGTTCATACCCGCCCGCGACGCGCATATTGTGCGTGTGGAAGTGCTGAATGGCAAATATTTGTACGCGATCAAGGTACATATCACCGGCGAAACCTTTGATCTGTGCCCGGCGGACATCTGCCGCACGCCCACCGGCATTGAGCTCAACCGTGCCGCCTGCGCACTCGATGCGCCGAAGACAGGCATCAGCGTCGAGGGCTACACGCCGCCGCCCCAAGTTGTCGCCGATGTGGAGCGCATCATGGCGCACGCCGGCATCGAACTGGGCGGCATCGAATACATCACCGATGATCGCGACGGGCAGCGCCTCTACTACGACGTGAATGCGCTCTCAAACTTTGTGGCCGACGGCCCGCGTGTGATCGGCTTCGATCCCTTTGTCAAACTCGTCGACTGGCTTGAGGCAGAGGCAGCCACACAAAATGCGCGCGAACCGCACGCAGCGTTGGTATAGCATCGCACGCACCCCATTTGGCAAGAGCCCACGATGACAGGAGAAACAACGATGCGCTACGGCTTCTGGCTGCCGGTATTTGGAGGATGGCTCCGCAACGTCGAAGACGAGCAGATGGAGCCCACCTGGGACTACGTGAAGCACCTGGCCCAGCGCGCCGAAGATCTCGGCTATGACCTCACGCTCATCGCCGAATTGAATCTCAATGACATCAAGGGCATCGAGGCTCCCTCGCTCGATGCCTGGTCCACTGCGGCCGCGCTCGCTGCCGTCACACGCAAGCTGGAGCTGATGGTTGCCGTGCGGCCTACCTTTCACAACCCGGCATTGCTGGCCAAGCAGGCCGCAAACATTGACCGCATCTCCGGCGGCCGCCTGACGCTCAATGTGGTCTCGAGCTGGTGGGCGGATGAGGCCACCAAGTATGGCCTTCACTTTGATCAGCACGATGACCGCTACGCGCGCACCTCAGAGTGGCTGGATGTACTGAACGGCTGCTGGTCGCAGCAGGGCTTCTCCTTTGAGGGCAAGTACTACAGCGTCAAAGACAACACGCTCTCGCCCAAGCCGCTCTCGCAGCCACGCCCCACGCTTTATGCGGGCGGCGAGTCAGAGACGGCGAAGAATCTAATCGCGCAGAAGTGTGATGCCTACCTCATGCATGGGGATGATCCTGCAACCGTCGGCAAAAAGATTGCCGACATGCGCGCACGCCGCGAATCCTTCGGCCTGCCGCCCATGACCTTCGGCGTGGCTGGATACGCCATCGTGCGCGACAGCGAGGCCGAGGCCCAGCGCGAGATTGCGCGCATCACTGACGTGAAGCAGTCCGCGCGCGGTTACGCCAACTACCAGCAGTGGATCACCGGCTCAAAACTCGAGCAGAAAATTTCTCTTGAAGATTATTCGGTCTCAAACCGGGGTTTGCGCAGCGGCCTGGTCGGCACGCCTGAACAGGTGAGCGCGCGCCTCGAAGAGTTTGCCAGCGTAGGCGTTGAGATCGTGCTGTTGCAATCGAGCCCGCAGTTGCAGGAGATGGAGCGTTTCTCCGCGCAGGTGATGCAGCCGGCGGCGGCTCGCTAACAGCCGGCCGCCGCCCGGCACATATCAGTCCTGGCTCGCGGTCTTCTTCAAAGGCTTGCGCGCGAAGTAGTAAAGCGAAAAGGCCAGAAGCGCAAACATGCCGACCGACACCCAGTCGTTGTAGAGAAAGGTGTGCGGCAGGGTGATGATGTTTTCTTTGTGCACCACGCTCTCGTAGAGCTTGAGCGCTACACCCATCAGGCCCATGATGCCGCCGGCCGCAATCAGGCCGCTGGCATAGAGCGAGCCCGGGCTGATTTCGCTCTCGGTGTCCTCGCCCGATTTCGCCGCCGCGCGATCCACCATCCAGCGCACCACGCCGCCCACAAAAATTGCGAGGGTTGTCGCAATCGAGAGGTAAGCGCCCACGGCGAATGAGAGCGAGCGAATGCCCAGCAGCTCCACAGCGATGACCAGAAAGACGCCCAGCAATACCAGGCCCCATGGCAATTGCTGTGTCAGAATGCCATTGATGACCGTCGCCATCAGACGTGCCTGCGGTGCCGCGGCACGCGCGCTGCCGATGCCCTGAATCCACTGCACCTGAATCTTGCCGGTCGCCGGATCATACAGATATTTGCCGTCGGCCAGCTCATGCGAGCCGAGCGCATTCAGCACAATGAAAGGATGCCCGGGCATCATCTGCGTCTTGTTGCCCGGCTCGGTCACGGCAATCTCTGAGCGGTCTAGATGGCCCTGCACCTGCACGCCCTGATGCGGCGCGCTGATGTTCCACGTGCGCGACATGGGTACAAATTGTTCCAGCCCGCGATTCATCGCATTGAGCGTCGCGCCAATCGCAACGGTGGAAACGCAGACGCCAATCATCAATGCGAGTTGCTGCTTCCAGGGCGTGGAGCCCACCAGGAAGCCCGTCTTCAAGTCCTGCGAAGTATCGCCGGCATTGGCCGAGGCAATGCAGACCACGCCGCCGATGGTGATGGCCAGTGCGCCAAAGGCCGGGGCCGTCCAGCCCTGCACCAGAAAGATGGCCGAGGTCGCCATCAGCGTGGCGATCGTCATGCCGCTTACGGGATTGGCCGAGCTGCCGATCAAACCCACAATGCGCGATGACACGGTTACAAATAGAAATCCGAAGATCACGATCAGCACCGAGGCCGCGAGATTGGCTATCCAGCTTGTCTGCGCGCCCGGAATCGGCTTGAAGGTGAGGAAGAAAAACATCATCAGGATCACGGCCACGCTGCCGATCAGCACCGTGCTCATCGGGAAGTCGCGGTCCGTGCGCGCCGAGCGGGCTGCGGTCGAATTCGCGGACTTGCGCAGATCGGCAATGCCCGAGCGCAGCGCGCTCACAATGGTCGGAATTGTCTTGATGAGCGTGATCAGGCCAGCCGCGGCCACCGCGCCCGCGCCCATGGGGCGAATGTAGGCTGCCCACAGATCGCCCGGCGACATCTGCGAGACCGGCTTCGTCGCCGGATAGAGCGCACCTGGAAAGTGCGAGCCAAAGAAGTAGATGGCCGGCATCAGCACGAGCCATGAGAAGACGCCGCCGGCAAAAATGGTGCCCGCCACGCGCGGCCCGATGATGTAGCCCACGCCCAGATACTCCGGCGTGCAATCGGCGCGAATCGCCGCGCCCTTCAACACATGCTGCGGACCAAAATCGGGTTGGTAATCCGGCGTGTCAGGCCATGCGCCCAGCAGGTTTGCATTCTGAAAGAGCGTGTAGACGCCGCCCAGCCCGAGCGCCAGAAAAACGCGGCTCGCAAAGGATCCGCCATGCTCGCCTGCCAGCAGCACGTCCGCGCAGGCCGTGCCTTCGGGATACGTGAGGTTGCCATGCTCCTCCACAATGAGTTGCCGCCGCAGCGGAATCATGAAGAAGACGCCCAGCCAGCCGCCCAGCAGCGCGAGAATGAAGATGCGCGAATACTCCAGGTTGAAGCCCAGAAAAATCAGCGCGGGCAGCGTGAAGATCACGCCCGAGGCAATCGACTGGCCGGCATTGCCGGTGGTCTGCACGATGTTGTTTTCCAGAATCGACGCGCGGCCCAGCGCGCGCAGCACGCTGATCGACAGCACCGCAATCGGAATCGACGCCGCTACCGTCAGCCCTGCCTCGAGCCCCACGTAGACAGTGACCGCGCCAAAGACCAGGCCAAAAAAGCAGCCCAGCAGAATGGCGCGGAATGTCAGCTCTTTCCGGTTTTCTTCTGCGCTTACATAAGGTCGAAACGTCGTGCTCAAAGGTACTGCCTCCCTGACGGGTTTTGTGAATTCGCTGGAAAGGGGGAGTTTATCAGTCCGTCCATAGGCAAAAACAGTAGTTCCCGCTTGAAAACAGAGGCCCTTCAAGCGCAGAATGCTAACCCAATACATGACTTGGCACGCTGATTGCTACATAGATCAGTGAGAACACCAAAGAGACAGCGCTAAACAGGCGCCGCAAGAAAGGAAAGAGAAATGCGTATCTTGTTCTATTTGCTGAGTATCCTCGTGTTGTGGGGCGTCTATGAGATGGGCAGCATGGCCATCCAGCAGAGCCGCGAGTGGTCCCTGAAGCTGAATCCTCAGGCGCCGCGCGAAGAAACACTGCGTAAAAGTTTCATTGTCAGCGGGAAAGTCTTACAGGCTGTTGCCTTGGTCTGGGGTTTTCTTGACGTGGTGGCAGTATTGCTTCTGCTGACAGACTTCGTGGCGCAGTAACTCGGTCAGACTGTCCGGGGAACACTCCGCTGCGATTCCGGCGATGCAATTCCGCCTCGCAGTGATCGAAAATTGCGTTCTCCTGCGCGGGGCGATAGATTCAGTGCGGGTTTGTTTATGATTCGCCTGCGCCCCCACCATCTTCTCTGCATGCTCACCTACGCGGGCAATGGATACAGTGCGCCGTTTGTGGCGAATTTTGACGCCCTGGCGCGGCGCATCGCTGACGGACGGCAAACAGTCGAGATCACTTCAGGGCATGACGACATCTGCGCGCCGCTGGTTTGCGGCCCTGACGGCCACTGCACGGGTGCCAGCGTGCGGGAGCGCGACCGGCTTGCCTCAGAGGACGTCTCCAGCTTGCTCGGGCTGCAGGTTGTGCCGGGACTGCAGATCGTTCTCAGTGCGGAACGCCTGGCAGGGTTGCGCGCCGCGTTTGCGTCCGGCCGTGTGCGTCGCGCCTGTGAAGGTTGCCAGTGGAAGCCGTTGTGCGACGGCATCGCGCAGCAGGGTTTTGCAGGGACGCGACTGCTGGAGAGCCTGGTTGCCAGGCCTGAGGACACGCGCCGATCCGGCTGACTTCTCTGAGTCCCCGGTGGCTCGACGTTGCGCTGCCGGTGCAATCTCCGTATACTCGTGGCCAAGAGGGAGCCGGGCGCTCTCAGTCCGGCTTACCGTGAGGGGTGAGCCTTCAGCAGTCAGACGCATCTGCTGCCGCATGAAGTTCCGCCATCCGAGATGTCGGCCTGGCGCGCGGTGGTTCGCGTGCTTCGAAGTACCGCTCACGACACGGTTTCCAACCTTTCTACTGTTCTTCTGCCATCTCCCTGCCGCCTTTGCGGCGAGCCGCTTCAGGAGATGACGCGCGTTCCGGTCTGCTCTTCCTGCTGGAATCATCTGCCCGCGCAAGCGGGCATTCTCTGCCACCTCTGCGGCGAACTTCTTCCGCACCATTTCTCTGCTGAAAATTCAGAACCGCATTGCCCGGCCTGCGCCGAGGCCGCGCCGCCGTTTGTCCAGGCCGTGGCGCATGGCGTGTATGAAGGCGGGTTGCGAGAGCTGCTGCATCTGCTCAAGTACGATCGCATGGAGCCGATCGCCCCTCGTCTGGCGACCTTAGCCGCACAGCATATTGTCGCGATGCACGATCTGCCTGCCGCGCTGCTGGTGGTGCCCGTGCCGCTGCATCGCAGGCGCAGGCACGAGCGCGGCTTCAACCAGGCTGAGCTGCTGGCTCAGGGCATCGTGGGCGCTCTGCGCCACCTACGCCCGCAAATGAGCCTTCGCTTGAGTGCGGGGGGGCTCGAGCGCCGCAGGGCTACGGAAAGCCAGGCGGGCCTCAGCCCGAATCAGCGTCGCGTCAATGTGCGTGGCGCTTTTTTTGTGCCTGAGGGCCGGGCGCAGGCTGCCGTCAAAGGCCGCGACGTGCTGCTGATCGACGACATTTACACCACGGGAGCGACCGCCCACGCCTGCAGCCTGGCGCTGCGGCGGGCCGGAGCCGCCAGTGTGCGCGTGGCCACTGTCGCGCGTGCGCAGCGCTTTGATGCGCTGCTGCGGCCAGCAGGGTCTGGCGCCCCCGAAGACGAGTTTGCTGTCACTGCGGAGCAGGCATCGGAGCAGGAGCGGCCGATGCACGAGGATGTCGCGTTCTGGGGAACCAGCGACGCGGAGGTGGGCGAACAGACCCTGAATTGAGGGAAAGGATGTCACTCGGGAGAGCTATGATTCACGCACGCAAGCAGAAATCCCTGGCCAAATGCCATGCCATGGCAGACGCGGAACCCCGCACTCCGGCCTCGCGGCAATCGATGCAGACTCCGGTGCTCGTGCTCAATGCGTCCTACGAGCCCATCAACATTTGCGGCGCGCGCCGCGCTCTTGTGCTGGTGCTCAAGGGCGTCGCCCGCACTGAGGAAGAACAGGGAGCCATTCTGCACGCTGCGCGCGCGCATATGCCGCTGCCATCGGTGATCCGGCTGCTGGAGTACCGGCGCATTCCGCACCAGACGCGGGCGCTCTCGCGCAAGAACATTCTGCTGCGCGACCGCAACACATGCCAGTACTGCGGCGTGGTGCTGCCGGCGGGCGAGTTGACGCTCGATCACGTGCTTCCACGCTCGCGCGGAGGGCTCTCCACGTGGGAGAATCTGGTCGCCTGCTGCCACGCCTGCAACCGGCGCAAGGGCAACCAGTTGCTGCACGAGCAGACGGAGATGAAGCTGCTGCGCGAGCCGCGGCCCTTCTCGTTGCACACGAGCCGCCACATCATGCGCATGATCGGCCACTCGGACCTTAAATGGAGAAAGTATCTCTATTACGAATAATTTAAGAAAGGCTTGATTTGCGCTCACACCAGCCGGGCGCCGGCGATGTCTTCGAGAACGCGCAGGGGTGAGACTTCTGGCCGGACGAGCGCTTCAGGCTGCACGAGGAAGGTTTGCTCGAGGGCGTATTGGCCGGCGAGCACGGCGTGGGGAACCGTGTCGGTGTAGACCATCCAACTGGAGCCGGCCGGGAACTGCCACGGATAGCGGGCGGTTTGCTGCTGGTAGGTCTCGTTTTCCTTGAGGAAATTGTGGAAGCGCATCATGAAGTCGTCATAGGGGGTGCGCTTGAGGCCGGGCAGGGCTTTGCTTAATCCCAGGGCGCGGCCGAGGGCCTTGCCGGAGCGTGAGACCAGCGTGCCGGGCCGGGGTGCGATCTGCGCCGGGGCAAACTGGCGCACAGTCTGGGCAAAGGGGTCGCCGACGACCCAGTCGCGGGTGCGATCCGGGTGAATGTTGTTGAAGAAGCGCAGGATGCGCGCGCCGTGCGTGGGCCGCGTGGGGAAGGCATCGGTGTGCAGGCGGTCATTGCGGCGGCGCAGCGGCAGGTCGCGGTTCTGCTCCTCCTGGGGGCGGAAACTGGCGTAATCGAGCTTCCATTGGGCGGCGTAGGGGGAGAGGAATCCGGTGAGGAAGCGCACCACGGATTGCGAGTAGCCGCGCATGACGGACTGCAGGCGGGCGACGGCCTCGGCGTTGGCGGTTTTGGCGTCAAAGCCGCTCAGCTTGTCGAGGCTGGGCTTGTAGGCGATGTTTTTGTGCAGCGAGCTGTCGGTCTGCTGCTGGCCGCGCAGAAAGGCGATGTCGTCGGGGGAGAGCGCGATGGGCGTCTGGGGAAAGTAGAGAATGTCGCCGCTTTCCAGTTGCGCGCACCAGTCGCGAGCCTGTTCCGGGGTGGGGGCGTGGCCCTCCACCAACTGGTCGAGGGAGATTGTGACAAGCGCCATCGTGACCTGCCTTGGATCTGAGCCGGCGTTCGGCTGCCTTTGACGGGGAAAAGCCCGTAAGCAGCGGCTCACCTCGGCTAGAATACAGGTTTATGGTAGAGACTGCTTCCGCCGCGCCGGCCTCTTCTCCGGCGCTTCTTACTGCATCGCAGGTTGCCCAGCAGGCACAGGTGGTGCAGGCACCGAACGGCATCTGTTACGCGAGCTTTGGCGCGACCCACCTGGCTGAAAGCGATCTGGAGCGCACGGTGCAGGCCGTGCCCGCGAGCGTGGCCGCGGCGCTGAGCCGCCGCGCTTACTATTTTGTTCCGCTCACCATTCACGAAGACGAGCAGGTTTCGATTGCGCCCGACTACACCGTAGAACTGGGCGATCGCGCCATTTGCCACCGCAACGTGCCGTTTGGATCTTCGGAGTACACCTTCATCTCCACGCGGCTGATGCATGACCGCTTCGCGCTGGCCTTTGAGTTCTTCATCAACGCGGGCCACCACTTTGTGGAGACTGTCGGCGTGCCGGAGAGCTTTCACGAGATGGTGACGTCTCAGGCGCGGGCCGGGGTGCGCGGCGAAACGAGCCATGACGCCTGGGAGAGCCGCCGCCGGGCCTTTGATCCTCAACATAAGGGCCAGGAGGACGAGCAGGCCAAGAACGCCTACTTTGCCGCGACCTTTGCCGATACGCTGGCGATCTATATGCTCTCGCTGACGGTGGACTTCGATTACGTGGACCTGCGGGAGCGGGAGTATCCGCTGCTGACGGCCCCGGCGCTGGCGGAGCGTCTGCGGCATGTGGCGGCGCTGTTTCCGCCGAACAGCGGATACGAGTTCGAGATTCGCTACCGGCGGCGGAGCTGAGATGATTGCGCATCTGAGGGGCACGCTGCTGAGCAAGCAGCCGGGGCAGGCCATTGTGGAGTGCGCCGGGGTGGGCTACGACGTGGCCATCAGCGTGCCCACGTTCACGGCGCTGCCGGCCGAGGGCGCCGAGGTGCGGCTGCATATTCACACGCAGGTGAGCGAGGATGCGATTGCGCTCTTCGGCTTTCTGGACCGGGAGGAGAAGCGGCTCTTTGAGCGGCTGATCACGGTGTCAGGCGTGGGGCCGAAGCTGGCCATCAAGATGCTGAGCGGGCTGAGTCCGGAGCGGACGGTGGCGGCGCTGCGCGCGCAGGACCATGCGAGCCTGACGCGGATTCCGGGCGTGGGCAAGAAACTGGCCGAGCGGCTGGTGGTGGAACTGAAGGACAAGCTGGATGACCTGATCGCGGCCGCGCCAGCGGCGGGTCCGGTAGCGGCTGGCCCGGCGGCCGAGGATGTGCTCTCGGCACTGTTGAACCTGGGCTACCAGCGGCCGGCGGCGCTCAAGGCCATCGAGACGGCGGTCGAGAAGGATGCGGCGGCCGGCGAGGATTTCGACCTGCTCTTCCGGGCGGCGCTGAAGCTGATCCGGTAGCGCGCGGCGGAATGTGAATGCGAAATCACATTCTGGGCGGTTGCGTGCGGTTTTCAGGCTATTTTTCAAGCTAAACAATTGAAAAATAAGGCGATTATCTTGCGAGCGCGGAAAATGTGAATATGAAATCACATTTTTCGCAGAATTTGCGCGGTGATCGCTGCGTGCGCTGGAGGTAAGTGTATTTTTTTCAGATGCTTGCGCAGGATACAAAAGGAATGTGAATGTGAAATCACATTTGCACATATTTTTTTAGAGGCTTGCGGATGTGCGGGCCGGCATTGGCGTAAGTCGCTGGCGTGATTGATGTTATGGGTGAAATGCGCATTATTGTAAATGTGATTCTGGATTCACATTTTATTTGAGCGAAGCGCAGCCTTCTCCATATTATTGATTTCAAACTGTTTAGTTGTCCGGTAGCGGGGCAGGGCCTCGCTTTTGGGTGAATTCCTCTGATTCCAGAATAGCGAAAATGGGGTGAATTTCCGGCGGCCACCCGGCGGGGCGGTTTGGGCTTCTTATCTCATCATGGGAAAACCGTTGAAGGCGCAGACGTGGTTTCTGGTGGGGCTGGTCACAACGATGCTGGGGTGTGTGGATCTGATGCGGCATGGGATTCCGCATTGGCCGGCGCTGATTTGTTTTGCCGGGACGGCGGTACTTTTCTGGACGGGGAATCAGGTGCGGAAGCAGAACGAGCGGGCGCGCAAGGCGCGGGAAGAGGCGCCGGAGTCGAAGGTGGCGACGGGAGGTTGAATTTCTGTGGCCGGGCGATGGGTCTTGCGAACGGGACTTCGGGAAGGCGTGCGGGAGGTCCGGAGCGGGAAGGTCCGGGTGCCTGCCATGGTTGGCTGAGACACCCGGATCGGGTTCCGGTTTGCGCTGGTGGCGCTATTGCAGAACGTTGGCGTAGAGGGTGTAGCTGCTATTGCTTCCGGTGACGGGATCTCCCCAGGCTACTGCCATGGAGGAGGAACCATTGACGGCGGCCACGGGGAAGGTTGCGGCGGATGCTCCGGCGGTTGGCAGGGGCAGATCCGCCTGGATGGGATTGCCCCACGATCCGGAACCGGAAGACCAGATGCTCTGGTAGATGTCGCCGTTGGAGCCGGAGCTGGAAGCGCTCGGGGGCTGATTCCAGAAGACGGAGACCTCGCCCTGCGTGGGGCCGATGGCCAGGGCCGGGATTCCGGCGACGGTGCCGGAGGGCAGGGTCTGGACGAGGCTGGGCGTGCTCCACTGGCTGGTGGAGGCATCGTAGCGGACGGCCTGGACGGTTCGAGGCGAGTTGATGCCTGCGATCCAGGCGACGGTGACATTGCCCTGAGCGTCAACGACCAGGGGAGTGGGGAAACCGACGTAAGGATTGTTTGAGCTGGAAGTGTCTAGCTGAACAGGTTTGGACCAGGTGGAGGAGCCAGCGGCGAGGCGGCTGGCGTAGAGATCGGTGGCACCGCCGGCCTGGGGGCTGGCCGTCCAGATGGCGGTGGTGTTGCCGGAAGTGTCGGTGACGGCGTCGGGAAGCGAGGTGACTATGCCGGGTGCGGTTCCTCCGGGCTGGACGTCAATTTCCACCGGTGTGCTGAAGGGCCCGGCGCTGCCAGAGGCCGTGGCGGCGTAGACGCCGGAGGCGCTCTGCTGGCTGGGGTCATTGTTGGGGACGATATTCGCCGTCCAGAGGACGGTGAGGGCGTTTTGCGGCGTGGAGGTGATGGTGAAGTTGCCCAGGAGCGTGGGCGACTGGGCGGCAGTGACTGGAGCGCCCCAGGACTGCGTTTGAGGCGCGAAGGTGGCGACCTGAACGGAGTCAGTGAGAGAGCCGCCATAGGCGGCGGCTATGTCTCCATTGGACATGAGCGTGGCCGCGCTGCCGGAGGCGTCGGGAATGCTGAGCGTGGCGGGCTGGGACCACTTCGAAGAGCCTGCCAGAAGCGTGCTGGCGACGAGGTAGGACTGAAAGCTGGCGTCGCTGGCCTGGAAGAGGACGGTGGTATTTCCAGATGCGTCGCTGGCCGCGAAGGTGATGCCGCCGTGTGCCTTAAGGGTGGAGGTGGCGGGGATGAGCGCGACGGGGGTGGTCCAGGAGGTGGAACCAGCGGCGAGGCGGCTGACGTAAACCTGGCCGGAGGGATCAGTCCATGCGAGGGTGTCATCGCCGGAAGCATCGGCGGCGATCTGGGCAGGTTCGGGATTTGGGCCGTCGAACACGGTGGCTGTGCCGAGTTGGACGGAGTTAGCGGCGCCGGGAGTGGGGGTGTTGTTGGAGCCGCCTCCGGAGCCCGATCCGCCTCCAGGAGCTGTGCCTGAGGTAGATGAGGAGCCTGAGGAGGAGGAGCCACCGCTGCATCCGGCGAGGACGAGGCCGAGGGAGCAGAGGGCCACGAGGAGCAACCGGGAGGGGGCGGATCTGGCTTTGAAAAAGGAAAGAAGGGAAGAGGGGGAGTCCTGAGAGCAGGTGAGCATGATGGTAGGGTATAGCACGCCCATTATAAGTTGAATATCATGCCGCCTATCTTGATTGCTTGCAGACGCGCGGCGCTTCTAAGTGGCCCACAGTAAGCTGCAGAAGTGGATCAGCCCAGGGAGCTATCGCGCAGGACGCTGAGAGTGCGGAGAAGAGCCGCTGGGATGGTGGGAGAAGCCTCGGGCGGCCTTTGGCGGTCGAAGCATCGCCGGGATTCTTCGCTGCGCTCAGAATGACGCATCGCGGGTGGGGGCGGGTCATTGGCGGCGAGGGAATGCGGTCCCTCCGCTCGCCACCTCGGGCACGAAGACCTGTTCCCGGGGGGCCCGGTTCGGCCTTTGGCCTCAGAATGACGCCTCGGTGGGGAACGGGTTTATTGGGCGGTGGCTTCGGGTTCCAGGGCCGCTTCCGGCTGGCTGGGGCTGGCGATGGGGAGCGGGTTTTCGGCCAGTGATTTGAAGGCCGAGTAGACGAAGGAGCCGAGATACCATCCGTCGAGGTAGTTGTAGGGCGGCTCGCCGGTGGTGTAGTGGCCGCAGGGCAGGACCTTCGAGACGAAATCGATGCCGTAGGCGGCGAAATTATGCAGCACCTCCTGCGAGTACTGGCGGAGGAAGGTGAGGTCGTAGGTGGCGTGGACGACCAGCACCTTTTTGGGGTGGCGGGCGAAGCGCTGCATGTAGGAGACGGGGCTGATGGCGCGCCAGACGGCATCGAGGCGGGCTTGCGTAAGGCCGGCGTCTTCGAGGCCGGCGCGGATGTGGCGCGTGCTCTGGCCGGTCCAGACAACATCGCCAAAGCTCATGGAGGCGTGGTTGAAGGCGTTGACCTGCAGGCGCGGATCGAAAGCCGAGGCGATGAAGGCGTAGCAGGAGCCGAGGCTGGTGCCGAGGATGCCGAACTGCTCGTAGCCCTGGGCCTGAAGCCAATCGAGGCAGCAGCGGATGTCCACCACGGCCTGACGGCAGGCGGCGAGGGTGCGGCCGATGTTGGCGCTGACGGCGTAGTCGGAGCGCTCCAGCTCGGCGGGGCGGCGAATGTCATGGAAGGGCTTGCTGAGGCGCAGCGCCGAGATGCCGAAGCGGTTGAAGAGCGTGCAGAGCGCGTTGTGGCTGAAGGCGTCGGCGTTCCACTGGGGCATGACGATGATGGCCTGTCTGGGCTTGCCGGCCTGGCGCTCGGGCGGCGCGGGAAACCAGCGCGCGTTGACGAGATCGTTTTCAGGGTAGGGCGTGCGGACGGGCGAGGTGAAGCGCAGGAATTCGGCCGTGGGGAGCTGTCCGTCGCGGGCCTGCTGCTTGAGCTCGGCGTCTTTTGCGAGGGTCTCCGGGCGGACGTTGGTGGGGAAGAGCTCGGGGTGGCGGGACTCGAGGCGGTAGTCCGCGGGCGGGGTGTAGTCGAAGAAGGACGGCATGCGCAGGACGGCTTCGTTGAGGGCGAGCATGGCGGCTTCTTCGGCGGCGGGGTTGCCGGTGGCGGCGGCAGCCTGGGGGGCGATTCCGGCGGTTTCGAGGAAGTCGGCGAGCCAGTCAAAGCCCCATTCAAGGGGGCGCACGACGCGGTTCTCATCGCGGGTGGTGAGGGCGGTTTCCCAGCGGTACATCCAATTGGCGTAAAGCTTGCCGAACATAGCTTTATGGTACCGGGTGGGGCTGTGGGAGTTTTTGGGTCGTCAGTCCCCAGTTGTCAGTTGTCAGTTGTCAGTTGTCGGGGGCTGGGTGGGGAATGTGGGTGGCCTGGGGGGATGGCTTGTCCCTCGGGGGCTAAAGCCCCGTTTGCTTAGGCTGTAGATGTACGGGCTGAAGCCCGTACCCTTCAGTGCGGAGGAGTTGCAGGGGCCTGCCGACTTTGTTCGGTGGGATCGCGGTGCCGCGACGGCGCGGAGAAGGGCGGCTGGGATGGTGGGAGAAACTTGGGGCGGCGTTTGGCGGCCGAAGTTTCGCCGGGATTCTTCGGCCGTTGGCCTCAGAATGACGCATCGTGGGTGTGGGCGGAGTTCGGGATGGGAATGCAGGTCCCTCCACTCACTTCGTTCGGTCGGGATGGCAGGAGTGCAGAAGTTGCCAGGGGAGATGTCAGCGGCCAAGCGGGGTAATGGCTTGTCCCTCGGGGGCTAAAGCCCCGTTTGCTTAGGCTGTAGATGTACGGGCTGAAGCCCGTACCCTTCAGTGCGGAGGAGTTGCAGGGGCCTCTTCACTTCGTTTGGCCGGGATGGCAGGGGGGCGGTGGCTTCCTGGAAATGCGAAGAGGCGGATCGGGTGCGATCCGCCTCGAGAGTGAGAGAGCCAAGTCAGAGATCAGAACTTGGGAGCCGGCTTGGGGTCAGGGTTTGGGAGCCGGGCTAGAGATTCGTGCCCGGGATTAGTGGTGAATGCCGCCGCCACCGGCGTGGAAGCCTCCGCCTCCGATTGCTCCGCCGTGGAAACCGCCTCCGCCTACCGCGCCGGCGTGGAAGCCGCCGCCGTTGAAGGCGGGCATGGGTCCGCCGCTGCGGCCGGTGCCGAAGGCCGGACGGGGTCCGCCGGTGAAGTTATGGCCGGGGCCGAAGTTGCCGTGGGCATTGTTGTAAGGCGGAATGTAGCCGCCGCGCCCGTAGTAGCCTCCGCCGTAGTATCCGCCACCGTAGATGGGATAGCCGCCATAGACCCACCAGGGCGAGTAGAAGCCCCAGCCGAAGGGATCCCAGAACATGCCGCCGCCGGGCATCCAGGTGTAGCCCCAGAGATAGGGGTTCCAGTACCAGCCGGGGTTGAAGCCGCCGTAACCGGCGTACTGGTAGGCGAGCGAGATATTGGCCTGGGCGAGGTAGCGCGCGCGGAGGCTGCTCCAGCCATAGAGCGCGTCGGTTGTTTCTTCCTGCTTGCGGTCAAAGTGCTGCGCCTTGAGCTTGACCGAGGGAGGAACGGAGCCGCTGGCGGCCTGCGGGGGAATCAGGAATTCATGCGAGGTGCGGACGACGACCGGATGGTGCGGGTCATTGGGGCGCACGAAGGCGAGGGCGCGGCCATCAAAGGTGCGGACAATGCCGGCGTGGGCGTCGAATTCATAGAGGCCGGGTTTGACGATGCGGGTGGTGACGCCGTCCTCGGTGACGAGCAGCATGTTCTCTTTGAAGAGCTGCAGGACTTCGATCATCGCCTTGCCCTCGGTGAGGCGCACCTGGGTACGGGTGAGGTCGGGGGAGATCATCTGCAGGGAGCTGCCGTGGCCGAGGCGCAGGAAGGTGCCGGGGGTGAGCAGCATTTCCGCACGGCTTTTCTGATCGGTGGAAAGAAACTGCCCCTCACGCACGGCCTCAGAGCCGATGGCGTGGGGGTGAATGGCGCGCCCGTTGATGGATGCCGTGCCTTCGACGTAGTTGACGGTGCCGGGGACGGCCCGTGCCTGGGCGAAAACGGCGGGCGTGAGCAGGGCCGCCAGAGACAGAACGAAAGCGATCCGCGAGAGCCTCATACGCTTTTCCCTCCACTGATTTAGATGGGTGGCCCGCCGGGAAAGTTTCGATGGGCGGGGCAAGCCCAAGTTGATAAGACCCAAGTTTTCAGAAGAAGTTTTGTGAGATGACGCAGACTTCATCTGGAGGGAAGGCAGGCGGCGGATCAAAGATTGAAGAGCTCGCGGAGGCGGCGCGTTTGCGCGCGGCTGACGGGAATCTCAGTGTGTTTGCGGTCGCCCATGCGGAGCTGGTAGCTGCTCTTGAACCAGGGGACGACCTCTTTGATGTGGTTGATGTTGACGACGTAGGAGCGATGAGCGCGCCAGAAGAGGTTGGGGTCAAGCTGCTCGAGGAGTTCCTCAAGCGTGCGGCAGCGGGACTGGCCCTCAAAGGCTGCGGTGGCAACGGTAATGGTGCCCTCGTCAATGGAGGCGAAGCAGAGATCGCTCTGGTCGACGAGCAAGAGGCGATTCTGCGCCTGGATGACAATTTTGCCGCGCGGCTGGCGGCCGGCGGGGCCTTGTTCGATGAGGCGCAGGAGAGTGTCGAGACGCGGATCAGTGCCGGGAGTGGCTTGCGAGCCGGAAGGGCGCTCGCCGTTGGGAGCGTTTTCTTCGAGGCGCTTGCGGGCGCGTTCGACGGCCTGCAGCACGCGGTCGCGGTCAAAGGGCTTGAGCAGGTAATCGATGGCGTTGACGTCAAAGGCGCGCACGGCGTACTGGTCAAAGGCCGTGGCGAAGATGATCTGCGGCAGGGGCTGGCCGGAGCCGGAGTCGAGGAGCTTCTTGAGCACGGCGAAGCCATCGAGGCCGGGCATCTGGACGTCGAGGAAGACGAGATCGGGGTGATGGCCGTGGATGAGATCGACGGCCTCAATGCCGTTGGTGCCCTGGGCGAGAATGTCGATGTCTCCCGCGCCTTCGAGCAGATATTGCAGCTCTTCGCGCGCCAACTGCTCATCGTCGACGATGACGGCGGTGATGCTCATATCGATACAAAAGAGTATACGGCGGGGGAGGGGAATCGTGGTATTGAGAAGACGCTGGAAGGGTGCCGGGAATGTCCCTCAGCGGCTCAAGCCGCAGGGATTTTCGGGCTGGTTTATGTACGGGCTGAAGCCCGTACCCTTCAAAGCCGCGGGTTTGTTGTCAGGCTTGTCCGCTTCATTATTGCGGGGGCCGGCGGGCACGCAGATCCTTCGACTGCGTGCCTGCGATACTTCGCTCTGGATGACACAAGGGGGATGGGTGGTTCAGGATGACGCGTTGGGGGCGGATACGGTTTTGCGGGGATGCAGGGGCTGAAGCCCGTACTATAGAGCGCCTGAGTGGCACGACTGAAGTCGTGCCCTGATACAAGTCTGCTCCAGCGAGCAGCAAAGCAGTGGGGTGGCACGATTGAGGTTCTGCCCCTTCAAAACCGCGGGTTTGTTGTCAGGCTTGTCCGCTTCCTGGGGATGCGGTACTCCTCATTCGCGGCTGAAGGCGTGCAGGCGGGCGGGCGGGTGGTCGCTGGCGAGATCGTGTCCGCAGCGGCTGCAGTAGAGGTCGGTGACGCGGGTGCTGGTGTAGCAGCGTCCGCAGGAGGCGGCGACCTGCCAGGAGCAGTGGGGGCAGAAGTGGAAGTGATCCTCAATGCTGGCGCCGCAGGAGGGGCAGTGGGAGAGGATGGGCTGGCGGAGAAGGAAGTAGAGGACGGCTCCAATGCCGCCGGGCATGATGACGCAGATCATCCAGACGCGTGTGTCCATGCCGCGGCGGGGAGCGTCATTGCTGATGTAGCCGATCATGAGCACGTAGAGGGCGGCGAGCGCACCCCAGGAGAGGATGAGATAGAAGCGCAGCGCAGTGGGCAGCTCAGGCGGGCGCGTGCGCACCGAAGGCAAAAAGACCCAGAAGTAGTACTGGACGAGCGCGAAGGCGACGAGTCCGCCGAGGAGGGACCAGCGGGGGATGAGCCGCAATTCTTCGGTGATGCGCGTTTCTGCTTTCATGAGCGTGTGTGTAACAGCATGCCGGAAGATGGGTCATCCGGACCAGCGCAAAAAATCAGAAGTAGCCGCGCCGGCTGCTTTGCCTTTCCCGCGACTGGCCCAGGGCGAAGGCGAGCACGGTACTGAAGAGCATGAGAAATGCGACGACGGCGAGCGAGGTAGCGTCGCTGACGGAGTTTGCCCCGAAGATCTCTTCACAGAAGGCCCAGAGCGCGGGCGTGAGCAGCAGAACAAAAAGGCCGAAGATGAGCAGCACGAACCCCATGCGGCGGCGGCCTTCAGAGCGCGCGGACTGCATGCGGTGGGCGGTTTCCATGACATTGCGGCGGGTGCGCTGGACCAGCTCGGCGGTGCGTGCGGAGTGCAGATCATGGAGCGCGTTGACGAGGTCTTCGGGGGCCTCGGGATGGCGCGGAGAGGTGTTGGCGTTGAGGTGGCTCATCGGGCGGCACCCCGCGGGCTATGGATAGGCGGCGCCGTGACAGGCGCGGGCTGCTGGGTGCGCGCGCTGAGGCGCGGCTTGAGGGCGGTGAGTCCGCGATAGAGGCGCGATTTGACGGTCGAGAGCGGGGCGCGGGTGATCTGCGCGATTTCTTCGAGCGAGAGGTCTTCCTGAAAGCGGAGCAGGATGACCTCGCGATGGAGCGGGTCGAGGGTGAGCAGCACCTCGGTGAGGAGCTGGCCCTTTTCCAGTTGCTCAAGGTGATCGAAGGGAGAGCGGCCGTTGCCGGGAATTTCCATGGGGCGGTCATCGCCGCTGGCTTCGCAGAGCTCTTCGAGGCTCAGCATGGAGCGCTTGCGGCGCATGTCGATGACAAGATTGCGCGCGATGGTGAAGAGCCAGGTGTCAAAGCGCGCGTTGCCGTTGAACTGATCGCCGCGCAGGAGCACGCGCATCCAGGTCTCTTGAAAGAGGTCTTCGGCCTGCTCGCGGTTGCTGGTGAGGTAGAGCAGGTAACGCAGCAGGCGGTGCTGGTAGCGCAGGATGAGCGTGTCGAGCAGCTCAGGGTCGTGGCGCTTGAGCCCCTCGGCCACGGCGGAGTTTTCACGCTGGGCCTCGGCTGCGAGTTGGATGGCGGCGGAGCTCATCTCAATGTCTGAGACGCAGGCGGCGGGAGCAAAGACGCCGGGCGAGGCGAAATTTTTGAGCGCGCTTGGAAGTTTCACCGGATGGCTCCTTCGTCCCGGGTAAAGAGAACTGCTGTCCGGCAGAGAACGGGACACCTCAATCTTCGCGCTGAATCGGGGTGGTGGCAAGAAAAACACCACGTTGATCAATAAGTTACGAAAATTCAAGAGGAGTTACGAAAATTCAAGCGGCGCTCATACTGCGATCATCGTCTCTTCAAACTTCCTTCGTAGGATCAAAAAATTCCGCTCTCCCACGGGCTTTCGGGTTTGCCACCTCTGCTGGCAGCGACCCTGAATCCTGTGCGGAGGGCTGATGGATCTGGAACGACGATTGCGATTTTTTTGGAGGCAGAACCGGATGATTCGCAGGAAACAATCTCTCATTTTCATGGCGCTTTTCTCGGCGCTGGCCGTGCCGGGGGCGCATGCCCAGCAGAGCACGACCCCAGCCGGGGGCGCGACGACCGCAGCGGCTCCGTCTGTGGGCAAGGTAACGCAGACCGTCACGGTGACGGCGACGGGCGAAACGCGCGTGGTGCAGACGGTGAACCGCACGTCGATGCTGCAGGCGGCTCCGGGCACGAGCCCGATCAAGGTGGTGGCGCAGTTGCCGAGCGTGGACTTCACGACCTCGGACCCTTACGGAGCCTATGAGTGGGCGACGCGCATCTCGATTCGCGGATTTAACCAGAACCAGCTCGGGTTCACGCTGGACGGGGTGCCGCTGGGAGATATGTCCTACGGCAACTGGAATGGGTTGCACATCAGCCGCGCGGTGATTGATGAAGACGTGGGGCGGATTGAGCTTTCGCAGGGAACGGGCAGCGTGGCGATGGCCTCGACGAGCAACCTGGGCGGCGGGCTGGAGTTTTATTCGCTGGACCCGGCGGACAAGCGCTCGTTCACGCTGGACCAGTCGTTTGGCAGCTTTGATGCAGTGCGCACGTATGGACGATTTGAGAGCGGACTGCTGCCGCACGACGTGAAGTTTTATCTTGCGGGCGTTTACCAGGGCTCGAACAAGTGGAAGGGCCATGGGCAGATCGGGCAGTGGTATGCGCAGTTCAACGCGAAGGTGGTGAAGTATTTCGGCGGAAAGGCCGTGTGGACGACCTACGCGGACTACTCAAACCGGCACGAGGTGGACTACCAGGATCTGAACAAGATCTGGGAGCAGAAGCTCGGCTACCACTGGGACAACTACGGGAACTGGCAGGAGGCGATTCAGGCCGCGTATGCGTGCGATGGGCAGGGGAGCTATCCGTCGCCGGTGAATACGCTGGCGGCGAACCAGGACCCCTGCGATGCGGCCTATTATGCGGGGTCGGGATTGCGGCGGGACTTTCTGGGCTACTCCGCGTTGAAGGTGGCGGTGACGCCGAAGCTGCTGTGGCGGGTGACGGGCTATGGGCATCGCGATGATGGGCGGGGCTTGTGGTTTACGCCGTACACGCCTTCGCCGGATGGGTCGCCGATTTCGCTGCGCACCTCAGAGTATGGCATCACCCGCGGCGGCTTTTTGACGTCGCTGGAATATGACGGCACGCGCAACCGGGTGAAGGGCGGTGTGTGGTTTGAGGGCGAGACGTGGGACCTGGCGCGGCGCTTTTATGCGACGTCCGTAGCCAGCCCGATGCACTCGCTGTATCACTTCCCGAAGAATCCTTTTGCGACGCAGTGGGCTTACTCCTTTCCGACGACGGTGTACGAGTTCTATCTGCAGGATGAGTATCACGTGACGCCGGCCCTGACGCTGGCGGCTGGCTTCAAGACGGAGGAGACGAATACGGATGGCAAGCTGTCGCCCGAGGTGCTGTCGAATGCTTCGTACAAGCCGGGACAGTATGCGCAGGGCAGCCTGGAGTCGGGCAAGCCGTTTCTGCCGCAGGTCGGCGTGGACTGGAAGGCGGACAAGCACGATGAGCTGTTTGCAGACGGCTCGTACAACGTGCGCGCCTACCAGCCGGGCGGCTACGGGTATGGCAACACGCCGTGGGGCACCACGCAGGCGGGTTTTGACCAGTTGAAGAAGACGCTGAAGCCGGAGACGGCGTGGAGCGAAGAGGTGGGCTACCGCCGTAACACGAAGCGCACGTCGATCGAGGTGAGCTACTTCCACGTGAACTTCAATGACCGGCTGCTGGCGATTGCGCAGGGTGTGGGCATTCAGGGCTTTGCGTCGATCCTGTCGAACGTGGGCGGAGTGACGACCAACGGCGTGGACGCGGCGGCGACGGTGCAACTGGGCCACGGCTTCTCGCTGTATAACGGTGCGACGTGGAGCCGGTCAGTGTATGACAACAACATCTTTCCGGCCGGGCAGGCGGAGATGTACACGAAGGGCAAGGTGGCGGTGGATGCTCCGGAGGGGCTGTGGAAGTCAGAGCTCTCGTGGAAGCAGCGGCACTTCTTTGCGAATCTGAGCTCGGACTACATGTCAGAGCGCTACTTCACCTACAGCAACGACGGCCATGTGGCGGGACGCTTTTTGGCCAACGCGGGCCTGGGCTATCACCGCGCGCTGCTGGGCGAGGTGGATGGGCTGAAGATTCAGTTCAACGTGGACAACCTGACGAATGCGCAGTACTACTCGACGATCGGGACGAACGGGTTTATTTACAGCGATCCGCTCTCGTTGAATGACAACACGCTGCAGGTGGGCGCTCCGACAACGGCGATTGGCGAGATGTCGTTCCGGTTTTAGGGACGCGGCTCGATAGGGCGGGTGGGCGCGCGGTGCGCCTGCCCGTTTTGTTTTTTAGGGGGTGGGGAAATCTTGAGGGCTGACGGCAGGGGGTAGACCCACTCCCGCCAACGGCGGGCTGGAATGGGGCACCAGCGTTTTTTGGGGGGCCTCAGGGGCTGAAGTCATGCCCTGATACAGGGGGGCTTCGATTGATTGGCTTTTCACCCACATCTCTTTGAGATGTGGGGCACCCGGCCATGCCCTGATACAGGGGGGCTTCGATTGATTGGCTTTTCACCCACATCTCTTTGAGATGTGGGGCACCTGGCCATGCCCTGATACAGGGGGCTTCGATTGATTGAGCTTTTCACCCACATCTCTTTGAGATGTGGGTGCACCCGGCCATGCCCTGATACGGGGGGCTTCGATTGATTGAGCTTTTCACCCACATCTCTTTGAGATGTGGGGCACCCGGCGTGGGATGGTGGGAGAAACTTCGGGCGGTGTTTGGATCCGAGAAATCGCCGGGATTCTTCGCTGCGCTCAGAATGACGCGTCGAGGGTGTAGGCGGGGTTCGGGGCGGAGATGTGGGGCATCCGGTTCACTTCGTTCGGCCGGATGACAAGGTGTGAGGTCGTTGGGGCGGGCGGAAAGGTAGACTGGAGGCGTGGACGTTTTATACGGGCTGCATCCCGTGGAAGAAGCGCTGCGCGCCGGCAGCCGCAAGTTTGATCATGTGTGCGTGAGCCGCGAGCGGCAGGATCATGGCGCGGCGCAGAAGCTGCAGCGCATTGTGGACCTGTGCCGCTCGGAAGGCGTGCGGCTGCGCTTTGAGAATCGCGAACAACTGACCCGCATGGCCAAGACGCACGCGCACCAGGGCGTGGTGGCGGTGGTGCGCGAGCGCAGCTTTTTGACCATTGAAGACCTGATGGCCGCGCCTGCCGATGGGCATCCGCACCTGCTGCTGGCGTTGGATGGGGTGGAGGACCCGCAGAATCTGGGCGCGCTGCTGCGCTCGGCCGATGGAGCGGGCGTGGATGGCGTGCTGCTGCCGGAGCGAAGGTCGGCTCCGTTGAGCGCGGTGGCGGTGAAGACCTCGGCGGGAGCGGCGGAGCATATTCGCATTGCGCGGGTGGTGAACCTGGTGCGTGCGCTGGAGCAGCTCAAGGAACAGAACATCTGGTGCGTGGGGCTCGATGAGCGCGGCACGATGAGCTATGACGCCTATGACTGGACAACGCCGAGCGTGGTGGTGCTGGGCCGCGAAGGCGAGGGACTGCACGACCTGGTGCGGAAGACGTGCGATCACCTGGTGCGGATTCCGATGGCGGGCGGTGTTTCTTCGCTGAATGTTTCGGCCGCGGGCGCGGTGGTGCTGTATGAGGCGGCGCGGCAGCGGCGGGTGGGCAAGCCGGAGACGGCTCCGTTGCCGGGCGGCGTGAAGAAAAAGAAGGTCAAGGGTCTCGGAGCTTTATGAAGTGCGTTTTTTGCGCGGGCCGGCCAGCGATGGTGACGGCGGCGCTGGCAGTTTTTCTCGCGGCTACGGCCGGGGCGCAGAGCTTGCCGGCCGCGCCGGGGTCGCAGGTGTTGTTTTCGCGCTCGGCGCAGAGTGAGGGGCAGAAGCCAGCGCAGAATGCGGGGCAGCCGGTGGCGAAGGCCGGGACCGCGCAGGTGCCCGAGGCGAGCGATGCCGAACGGCAGGCGCTGACGATCACTGCCTATGACTTGAATCTGCATCTGGTTCCTCGCGAGCACTCGCTGGCCGTGGAGGCGCGGCTGACGGTGAAGAATGCCGGGGCGCAGCCGCTCGATGAGATGGCGTTGCAGATTTCGTCTGCGCTGCAGTTTGAAGGTATTGAGAGTGAGGGCGCGGCGCTGCCGTATCAGGTGCGCACGGTGCAGAGTGGCGCCGATCATACCGGTGCGCTGAATGAGGCGGATATCCGGCTGAAGCAACCGCTGGCTCCGGGTGCGACGATGCCGGTGACGGTGCTCTATAGCGGGGAAATCACGCAGACGGGCAAGCGGCTGGAGGCACTGGGCGCGCCGCAGCAGATTGCCGAGGCGAGCGACTGGGACCGAGTTGCGGAAGGCTTTGTGGGATTGCGCGGCTTCGGGAATGTGGTGTGGTATCCGGTCAGCTCGGTGCCCGCTCCGCTGGGGCAGGGCAACCAGCTCTTTGAAGAGATCGGCCGGCAGAAGATGCGCGAGAGCGACGCCACGGTGGCGATGCAGGTGACGCTGGAGTATGCGAACCATGCGCCGGATGTGGCAATGGTGGACGGGCAGGTGGTGAAGCTGGGACCGCCGGTTTCGACGCCACAGGGGGCGTTCCCGGGTGTGCTGGAGTTTTCAGTGCCGGCAAGGAGGCTGGGGTTTGAGGCTCCGTCGATCTTTGTGGCAGAGCGCACGGTGAGCGAAAAGGGTGCCGTGGCGGTGTATGCGCGTCCCGAGGATGCGGCGAAGGCCGAAGCGTATTTGACGGCGGCGGGGCAGGTGAGTCCGGTGCTGGAGAAGTGGCTGGGGCCGAAGGCGCGGACGACGCTGGCGGTGCTGGATTTGCCGGAGGGGGATGATGCTCCGGCGGAGGTGGGCGGCGTGCTGCTGACGCCGCTGCTGGCGGCGCAGCCGGAGGCGCTGGACCTAGGGATGATGCATGCGCTGACGCACGCGTATTTTCACTCGCGGCGGCCATGGCTGGAGGAAGGTGTGGCCAGCTTCATGGTTTCGCTGTGGATTGAGCAGACCAAGGGCCGCGAGGCGGCGCTGGAGCATCTGGAGGCCACGCGCGGGGCGCTGGCGATCGCGGAGCCGGCTTCTCCGGGAGCAGGCGGGGGTGAGCCGCTGATGGAGGCTTCTGATCCGGTGCATGTGCGCACGAAGGCGGCGTATGTGTTCTGGATGCTGCGGTCTCTGGCGGGCGATGCGGCTCTCGCAAAGGCGCTCACAAGCTATGACGCGGCGAAGGATACGACGCCGGATTATTTTGAGAAGCTGCTGGAGCAGGCGAGCGGCAAGGACCTGGGCTGGTTCTTTAAGGACTGGGTATATGAGGATCCGGGATTGCCGGATCTGGAGATTACGCACGTGTATCCCAGCGCCGAGAATCTGGGGCTGACGCTGGTGGCCATTGATGTGACGAACCACGGGTATGCGGCGGTGGAGGTTCCGATGACGCTGATCTCGACGAAGACCAAGGTGACCCGGATGGTGCGCGTGCCCGCGCATGGGATGGTGACGGAGCGGGTGGAGATTGCCGGGCAGCCTGTGTCTGTGCAGGTGAATGACGGCACCGTGCCTGAGGTGAGCGCGAGTCTGCATATCAAGACACTGCAGCCGTAGGGGCGGTTTCGCTCGGGGGCTGAGGCCCAGCTCTTGAGTGGGGGTTGGATGTACGGGCTGAAGCCCGTACCCTTCAACAGGGGTTAAGGCCATGCCCTGATACAGAGGGTTCGATTGATTGGGCTTTTCACCCGGTTCACTTCGTTTGGCCGGGGTGACAAAAGGCGGGATTGTGGGTCCCAGGTTAGGACGGAGCTGGGGCACCCGGCTATGGCAGGGGCTAAAGCCCTTGTTTCATTGGGGGTTAGCGGCACGGCTAAAGCCGTGCCCTGATACAAGTTGCTTGTGGGCATGGTGGGAGAAACTTGGGGCGGCGTTTGGTGGCCCAGGCGTCGCCGGGATTCTTCGCTTCACCACCCCAACGTGCTGCGCACGCCGGGGACCCCGGTTCGCTCAGAATGACGCATCGCGGGTAGGGGCGGATTGTTGGCGGCGAGGGAATGCAGGTGCCTTCGCTCACTTCGTTTGGCCGGGATGAGAAAGGTGAGGGCGGTCAGTAGGCTCGGTTGGGGTAACAAAGGCGTGAGTCTACCGCGAAGATGCTCCAAGCAAATTCATTTCATTACCAATTGATTTCATTCAGAGTCTTGCTGCGGTGGGCACACGCGCGGGCGGGCTTTAAAGCATTTTCACTGATACTGTGGAGTGTTTTGCATGGATCCGGAGTGGCCGGTCTTTGATCGAACGTCCACGTTGAGCCCGTCTTTCTCCGATACACCTTCAGTGAAAATGCTTCAGTGAGCGGCTGTGCTTTTTGCCGGTGCCGAGACTGGCGGCGTTTTGGGGTGGGCGAGAGTTCCGGTGACGGTGATGGGGCCGGCGGTCTTCGCGGCGGCGGGCGAGGCGGATGGCTCTGTAGCGATTTTTGCCGGGGCGGTTTGCGACGCCGGCGTGGTGGCGCTGCCGAGCGTCAGGTGAAGATTGCGCGCAAAGTCGATGGTGCCGGTGACGGGGAGCGGCGTCGCGCCGGGGGTGGTTTGCAGCGTGCCCGCGGTGAGCGTGAGCGTGCTGTTGGCGAGCGTGCCTTGCACGCTCCAGCGGCTGAATTTGCCGAGCGGGCCGGGTGTGTTGAGGCCGCCATCCTTCCATGTCCAGGCGAACTGGCCGGTGGCGGAGCTGGCGAGGCTGGAGGCGTCCCATCCCTGGGCGGTGAAGCTGGCCTGCAGGTTGCCGTGACCGGTGCCCCACTTTTCATGGAAGAGTGAGGCGAGCTGTGGAACGGAGATGTTCCGGGTGTTGAGGGCGAGCTTCCATGCCGGGGCGTCTCCGCTTGCGTCAATGGAACCCTGAGCGTGCAGATCGCCGCCGAGCGCGGAGGCGTCGAGGGAGAGGATGCGCAGATTTGTACCTTTTACAGATACATTTGCGAGTGCGTCGTGCAGGGTGAGTGGTCCGGCGGTGAGGGTGCCAATGTGAACGGCTCCGGTGGCGTGCGGCCAGTTGCGATGGCCCTGATCGAGATGGGCGAGCAGGTCAGCCCAGAGGACGCCGTGCGCGTCCGCGCCAGTGAAGGCGGCGAGCAACTGGGGCACGGCGGCTTTGGGCAGCTCGAGGGTGAACTGCGAGAGGCAGGGCGTGCTCGCCGGACACTCAACGGGATAGGCGGCGGAGAGATGGCCGGTGAGCGCGCCGAGGGAGAAGGCGACATTGCTCCAGGTGATTTCGCCGGAACTCAGGTGGACGTCTGCGCTGGCGATGCTGGCGGCCTCGGTGAGATAGCCGGGATGAAAGACGGCATGGGAGAGGGACAGCGTGCCGGTGGTGGAGATGGCTTGTCCATTGCCGGAGTCGAGAATGGGCGCGACCCAGGGGCCCTGGATGGCGAGATCGAGATCGGCGGTGCCGGTGACGCCGATCCGGTGGAGCGCGTCAGGAACAGTGCCGAGCTGGCGATGCAGAGCGACCAGATTTGAGAGGCTGGCTTCTCCATTGGCATTGAGCTGGAAGCCGGAGGCGTCGAAGCGGCCGGAGACGTTGAGCGGGGTTGCGCCGCCGAAGGGAATGGCCGCGGGCGCCAGCGTCAGCGCAAAGAGATTGGCCGAAGAGCCGGGGGCGGCAGGATGGGTGGCGCGGCGGCGGCGATTCCGGCGATGGCGGTGCGGGTTTTGGGGCGGCGCGGCGGAGGCGTCGCCTGCCGTGAGCAGCAGGTGCGGGATGGCCACGGGCTGCGCGATGCCGTTGATCTGGAGGGTGAGGTTGCTGCCCTCGGCCTGGCCGGACCAGTGGTTGTCTGCACTGGATGTTGAGGCTGCGGGAGCGGGAGCGGTATGCGGCTTCGTGGCTGTGCCGGCTTGTCCGTTGCCGGTGAGAGAGTTCGCGGGCTGCGGGCCGTAGGTGAATTCGCCGTTGAGCACACCGCCGGCCGAGATGGAGCCGGCGCGCTGGCGGACCATGCCGATGAGCTGCGCGACGAAGGAGGCGGGCAGGTGATTGACCTCCAGTTGCAGCGACGGGCCGGGGTGCAGCAGATCGGGAATGGCTCCGGTGAGCAGCAGGTGGCCGGGCGCGGTGGGCAGCAGGCAGAGCAGGCCGTCGAGGGAGTGGCGCAGGCTGTGATAGGTGGCCTGGCAGTTGGCGTCGAGCGAGGGCGAGGAGTCGGGCGTGAACTCGATGCGGTGCGGGTTGTCGAGGTGAATCTGCCAGCGGGCCTGCAAGTCGCTCAGAGTGCCGCGCAGGCTTCCGCTGAGGTGAAGCTGGCCGCGCCAGCCTTCATCGGCACCGAAGAGCAGGCGGGTGGCCTGGCCGAGCTGGGCATCCTGCCAGGAGCCGTCGAGGTGTACGGGCAGGGAGTGCAGATTGGTGGTGCGACCGAGCCAGCCGTCGATGCGCAGAGTGCCGGTGTCGGCGAGATCTAGGTCGAGATCGGTGCGTACGGGCTGGGCGTGTATGCGCAGACGCCAGCGGTTGGCTGACTGCTGCCAGAGGGCAAGGTCAGCGTCAAAGAGCGAAAAGGGCAGCTTGTAGAGGCCCTGCTTGAAGTTGATGCGCGCGCCGCTCATCTCAATGTAAGGAAAGCGGGGCGCGCCGCCGGCGTAGCGTTGGGTGGTGGGCGCGTTGGTGGAGCGGGCGGCCTGGAGCAGGATGGAGCCGAAGCTCCAGTTGCCATTGGGATTGCGCACCAGGTTGACGCTGGGCGTATCCATGCTGATGCTGCTGACCTCAATGTGCCGCCGCCAGAGGGAGCTGACGCGCAGGGTGGCAACGACGGTGGGCGCGGTGAGCGCGGGCTCGTTGCCGAAGGCCGGATCTTCGTCGACGACGAAGTTTTCCATGACGATGCCGGGCGTGGGCAGCAGGCGCAGGTGCATGGACTGGATGTGCACGGTGCGGCCCAGGCTGGCCGAGACGCTGGCGACCATCTGCCGCCGGTAGTGATTGAGGCCGATGTAGGGCGGCACGAGCAGGGCCAGCAGAACGAGGACCAGCAGGGCCAGCGCGATGCGCAGCTTGCGCCGGCGCCGGCGCGGGCGCTGCGGAGCGCCGGGGTCCCCGGCGACGGGGCTTTGTCGCTGGGGTGTGGTGCCGTTCATGCTAGTTCACCATGTGGAAGGTGCGGTTCCAGCGGGTCTGCGTGAAGAAGTGCAGGGTCTCGTGGAAGAAGTAGGCTACGTGGTCGCCAAAGGTGGTCTTGTCTTCCTGATCGGCAGGCATTTTGAAGGACCAGTAGACGAAGAGCGGGCGGCCGACGATGTTGCGGCGCGGAACAAAGCCCCAGTAGCGGCTGTCAAGGCTGAGGGGGCGATTGTCGCCCATGGCAAAGTACTTGCCCGGGGGCACGACGAGATTGCCATTCTGAATATGGTTGGGCAGCGAGACGGCCCACTCGGCGGTGACGTCGGGGTCTGTCTGAGGTGAGACGGCGGGAAAATCATCGCGATAGGAGTTGAAGTCGCCCGGGGCGCGCTTTTGCGCGAAGGGCTCATGGAGCGCGACGCCATTGCGATAGACCTGTCCGTTGACGAGGTGGATGCGGTCGCCGGGCATGCCGATGACGCGCTTGACGAGGAACATATTTGGCTCGCCTGGCTTGTAAAAGACGATGATGTCGCCGTGCTTCACATGGCCGTAGGGCAGCAGCCACTCGGCCCAGCGGGTGGGCGGGGCGAGGGTGACGCGATCGACGAGAACGTGGTCGCCGATGAGCAGCGTCTTCTCCATGGAGCCGGAGGGAATGACGAAGTTCTGGAAGATGAAGGTGAGGACAAAGAGTCCGATGACCAGCACGCTGCAGATAGAGGAGAAGGCTTCGAGGGGCGTCTCTTCGGTGCGCGGCTTTTGTGCCGCCTTCGGGTCAACAGTCGGTTCCATAAGCCTCAGGTCGCGGAGGATCGGAAGAGCTTCCGTTTTTGCCGGCACGGCTTTCAGTGGACGGGGCGGAAGATGCGATCCCAGCGTGCGAAATTGAAAAGACGGCTCCAGAAACCGCTTTTCTGTCCGAGTTTATCACTGGGGAGCGCCGGAGCCGGGACGCCGGAGGGCTCGCGCAGGGAGAAGTAGATGAAGACGGGCGGGCCGACGATGTTGCGGCGCGGAACAAAGCCCCAGTAGCGGCTGTCGCGGCTGTCATTGCGGTCGTCGCCCATGACGAAGTAGTCGCCGGGCGGGACGTAGAGATTGCCGCGGCGGACGTCCTGCTGCATGCTGAGCCAGCCGTGATAGTCCGGGCCGGGATAGTTGTAGGCGACGGCGGGGAAATCATCGCGGAAACGGTCGGGATAAGCGGGCAGGTAGAGGGCGTAAGGCTCCACGAGGAGCTTGCCGTTGCGGTAGACACGGCCGTTGCGCAGGTGGATGCGGTCGCCGGGGCGGCCGAGGATGCGCTTGATGACGTGCTCGGGTGGATTCTCAGGAAAGTGGAAGACGATGATGTCGCCGTCGCGGGGATTGCGATAGGGCAGCAGCGCGGAGGCCCAGCGGGTTGGCGGCGCAAAGACCACTTTGTTGACGAGGAGAAAGTCGCCGACGAGCAGCGTTGGCTCCATGGACGCGGAGGGGATGCGAAATGGCTGCACGAGGAAGGTAAAGACGAAGACAATGGCCACCAGCAGGCGAAGCGTGGAGGCGGTGGCGTGCAGTGGCCCGTAGTGCAAGGGAGGCGTGGCGGGTTGTGGCCGGGAAGCAGCAGGCGGAGGCGTCAAGCAGGCTCCTGCGGCTCTCGGGGGGCTTTCTCTGCTTTACGTGTGGGACGCGGGGCGGCCTGGAGCTTGCGGAGCGCGCGGCGTGCCGCTTCCTGCTCGGCGTGCTTCTTGGTGCCGCCGATGCCGCGTGCGAGGGCTGTGCCGGGGGCTCCGGCCTTGCCGGGCAGGCGAACCTCGACGAGGAAGCGCTTGTGATGATCGGGGCCGCTCTGGCCGGTGACCACGTATTCGGGCTGGCCCCGGTGCTCGGACTGGAGAAACTCCTGCAGCGCGGATTTGTGGTCGCCGATGCTGGTGCCGCGTGAGGCCTCCTGAAGCAGCGAGGGCAGCGAAGGCTCGATGACGTGGCGCTCGATGATGGCGCGGGCCGCGGTCAGAGCGGTTTCGCAGGGGCCAGTGATGCCGGCGGCGTCAAGATAGACGGCGGCGATGAGCGCTTCGGCGGCGTTGGCGAGCAGGGCGGGCTTTTTGCGGCCTCCGCTGCGCTCTTCGCCACGGCCCATGCGCAGATAAGTGCCCAGATGCAGGCGGTGGGCGACCTGGCCCATGTGCTTGCGGCTGACGAGTGCCGAGCGCAGGCGGGTGAGCTGGCCCTCGGACATTTCGGGATGAGCGCGGTAGAGGGCTTCGGCCACGATGAGGCCCAGTACGGCGTCGCCGAGGAATTCAAGCTGCTCGTTGTCTTCAAGGGGCGAGCGGCGGGTGCGGGCCTCGGAGGATTTGCCGGTGGCTCTGGCGGCAGCCGGCGTTGCAGTTTGGGCTGTTTGCTCGTAAGCGAGCGAGCTGTGGGTCAGGGCGCGCGCGAGCAGGCCTTTGTCCTGAAAGGTGTAGCCGAGCGCGGCTTCGAGTTCGGCATCCTGCGCGGCTTGTTTGCGTGCTTCTTTTTGGGCTTCGGATTTGTTCACGCGGCGCGTCCCTGCTCTGCCTTCAATCTAGTGCAATCGGGGGAGGAGCACCAAGGCCGGATTGTTGCCGGAAAGGGAAATGGGGCTTTGGAGGCTGCTTTTCCCTCGGGGGCTGAAGCCCCTTTCTGAGGGGGTATGGGATGTACGGGCTGAAGCCCGTACCCTTCAGGGCGGAGGATGTTTGCGTCTCTTCTGGTAAGGGGGGGATGGTGGGAGAAACCTGATGCGGCATCTGCGTGCGACAGATGGCCGGGATTCTTCGCTTCACCACCCCAGCGTGCTGCGCCCGCCGGGGGCCCCGGTTCGCTCAGAATGACGCATCCGGAGGCGGTGAGTTCGTGGGGGGACGGGCGCAGGGGCTGAAGCCCGGATTTTCTCTGCTGCTTTGCGGCACGGCTGAAGCCGTGCCCTGATACGGGCCTCCGACCGGAAAGGTTCTCTGAATAGAAAAAGGGCAGCCGGAAGGCTGCCCTTGAGGGTGAACTGATTGCCGGATTGGCTTCCAGATCAGGCGGGCGATGGGCTGCCCTCGGGCAGGCCGCCGGCGCCACGGTCTGAACTGGGCTTGAGCACCTGCTGCACGTCATCTGTGGTGGCGGTGCCAGAGCCTCCGGAAGGCTTGAGCGGCGGCAGGTCTTTGCCCTCGATGATCATGCGAATGTCATTGGCATCGATGGTTTCGCGCTCGAGCAGAGCGGCGGCCATTTTGTGCATGATGGGCTGGTTGTCGTTGAGCAACTGGTAGGAGGCGCGGTAGGCCTCATCGACCAGGCTGCGAACTTCGGCGTCGATCTGCCGGGCCGTCTCCTCTGAGAAGTCGCGGTGCTGTGCGATTTCACGGCCGAGGAAGATCTGCTCTTCCTTTTTGCCGTAGGTGAGCGGGCCGAGGCGGCTCATGCCGTATTCGCAGACCATCTTGCGGGCCATTTCAGTGGCGCGCTCGATGTCGTTGCCGGCGCCGGTGGTCATCTGGTGCAGGAAGATCTCTTCGGCGATGCGGCCGCCCATGAGGATGGCGAGCTGCGTTTCGAGATAGTCCTTGGTGACGGTGTGCTTGTCTTCCTCGGGCAACTGCATGGTGACGCCGAGGGCCATGCCGCGCGGAATGATGGTGACCTTGTGGAGCGGGTCAGCATGCTTGCGCATGGCGGCGACGATGGCGTGCCCGGACTCGTGATAGGCCGTGACGCGCTTCTCTTCATCGGTGAGCAGCATGGACTTGCGCTCGGCACCCATGAGGACCTTGTCCTTGGCGGATTCGAAGTCCTGCATGGTGACAACCTTGCGGTTGGCGCGGGCGGCGCTGAGCGCGCCCTCGTTCACCATATTGGCGAGGTCAGCGCCTGAGAAGCCCGGTGTGCCGCGAGCCAGAACGCGGAGATCGACATCCTCAGCAAGGGGCACCTTCTTGGCGTGCACGCGAAGCACTTCTTCGCGGCCGCGCACATCAGGACGGCCCACGACGACGCGGCGGTCAAAGCGGCCGGGGCGCAGCAGAGCCGGATCGAGCACGTCGGGGCGGTTGGTGGCGGCGACGAGGATGACTCCGTCGTTGGCCTCAAAGCCGTCCATCTCGACGAGCAACTGGTTGAGGGTCTGCTCGCGCTCGTCGTGGCCGCCGCCGAGGCCGGCGCCGCGATGGCGGCCGACAGCGTCGATTTCATCAATGAAGATGATGCAGGGAGCGTTCTTTTTGCCCTGCTCGAAGAGGTCGCGGACGCGGCTTGCGCCGACACCGACAAACATCTCGACGAAATCAGAGCCGGAGATGGAGAAGAAAGGCACGTTGGCCTCGCCGGCCACGGCGCGGGCGAGCAGCGTCTTGCCGGTGCCTGGAGGGCCGACGAGCAGCACACCCTTGGGGATGCGACCGCCGAGCTTCTGGAACTTCTGCGCCTCGCGCAGGAATTCGATGATTTCCTTCAGCTCTTCCTTCGCCTCATCGACGCCGGCCACATCTTTGAAAGTGACTTTTTTCTGCTGCATGGAGAGCAGGCGCGCGCGGCTCTTGCCGAAGGAGAGCGCCTTGTTGCCGCCGCTCTGCATCTGCCGGATCATGAAGAACCAGAGCGCCACGAGCACCAGCACGGGTGAGAACTGAATGAGAATCGACCACCACGGGCTGCCGGAATTGTCCTTGACGGTGACGGCGACGTGGTTCTTGTTGAGGATGTCGTAAAGCTGCGGATAGTTGGTGGGCACCTCGACGTGGAAGGCAGCGTTTGCCGAGCGGAAATGTCCGTGGACTTCGCCGCCCACGACGGTGACGTCGTGGATCTGCCCCTGCTGGGCATCGTTCAGGAACTGCGAGAACGAGATCTCCTGTTCTTTCCCTGTGTTGCTGCTGCGTTGAAAGACCTGCCAGAGCAGGATGCAGCACGCCAGGATGAAGACCCAGAAAACAATGGTTTTGACGGTTGAGTTCACGTAGTTCCTCTCTTCTTACGCACTCCGGAAAAGGATGGGGACGCCTCGGGCGGCCATCAGCCACCTTCGGGAATTCCTAGCCTTCACCGTATTAGACGTCACAGAGTGGGGAGATGCATCAGCGCCGTGTGGTGAAAATGAAAAACTCCGGCCCCTCTTGAAGCGACGGTGCGCCATTTTCATTTTACTCCCAGGCGGTTTTTATGCATGGCGAACAGGCGGGTTTGTGAGAGCGGGGGATGCCGCGAGGTACCCAGGGTGCGGCTACCGGGACGAATCCGGGACGGGAGGGGTAGCGGAATTGTGCCGGATGTCGCTGGCGGGCGAGGGTTTGCGGTATCCCCATGGACAGTGGCGGCAGCCGGACTGGCAGCAGTAGCCGCGGCGCAGGTGATACTCCCGGGTGAAGACCAGCCAGGGGCCATCCATGTAGTAATCGCGGCCCTCGACGGGGCGCTCGGGGGGCGGCTCGGGTTGGGCCGGCGGGTCAGGCATGCAGTCCTCCTTGCTGCTTCGATTCTGGAGGAGGCAGCAGGGATGCGGGAAGCGGGGATTCCGGCGGAGTTGGGTCTGGTGAAAGTGCGGCGGCCGGAAATGTGACGGTACGGCCGGGAATGGCGGCGGTGCGCTCGCCGGGCAGGACGGTGCCGATGAGATTCACAGGATCAGCGGCGGCGACGGTGACCGGCGGCATCGTGGCCAGCGGGCGCTGGCGGCAGGCGCGGAGGGCTTTCATGGCCTGCGGCAGGGCGAACTGCTCGCCGGTGAAGCCGGAGACGAAGCGTCCGCCGCGGACGAGGCCGCGATCCTCAAGGCGGCGGAACATGGCGTGGAGATCGCGCCAGCGGGGCAGAGTTGTCTCCTCGAGGGCGAGGTCGCGGAAGACGATGCCGTAGCGGTCGAGGAGCATGAGGCAGGCGGACTCGATCTGCTGATCGAGCCGCTGGGCGGGGTAGCTGGCATCGCTGGCTGAGGAGTCGCCGGCGAGGAGGCTCCAGCGACCGGCGGCGTTGCGACGCAGGCCGGTTCTGGGGCTGGCTTTGGTGCTGGACTTTGCATGGGGATGGAGGATCTGGCGGAGGGCGTCGAAACCATCGGCGGTGACGAGGCCCGCGGCGACGAGTTCCCAGAGGGCATGAGAGATTTCGCCGGGGGGCGCGGCGAGCAGGCGCGCGAGGTCGGCGGAGAACATGGCTCCGCGCTCGGCGAGGCAGGAGCGGACACGGTTGGCGAGCTCGCTGAGACAGGCGGCGAGGTGCGCCTCGGGAATCTGACGGGCGGCGAGGCAGCGGTCCATCCAGTGGGCCTCTTCGCGGAGGAAGAAGGTGATGGGCGCCATGCTGGTGGGGACGACGCGGCGTGGGCCTCCACTGTCGGGGGATTGGAAGGCCGGGTGCGGCGAGATGCGCCCCCAGCCGACGACGCCGGTGAGGCAGAGGGCGTCGAGCCAGCGCGGGTCGTAGTTGGCGACGCGCTGGGGCAGCAGGTGGCGCTCCCACTCGATGGCCGGCGCTTCGTAGCCCTGCAGACCGCGCAAGGCTTCGAGAAGGCCGTCTTCGCCGGTGAGCTGGCGCTGGGGCGCGATGTGCTGCCAGTCGAGCAGGAAGCGCAGATACGTCGCCGGGGGCACGGGCTCAACCTGCTTGCGCAGCCGGCCGATGGTCGCCTTGTGAATGCGCTGGAGGATGCGGCGCTCGCACCACTCGATGTCGAGGTCGTCTTCAGGGGCTAGCTGCTCGAAGACGCCGCGCAGCATGGTGCCGGTGGTTTCGAGCACGAGGAACTGCTTCCAGACTTCGTGGGGGGCAATGCCGAGGCGTTCGCCGAGGGTGCGCGCGGTGGCGGGGCCGAGAATCTGCATCCAGCCCTGGATGGCTTTGCGGAGGATTTCTTCGGGATGCTCAGGCGGCGCGGCGTGAGGGAGTGCGGGCACCGATTGGGTGAAGGTGGCCTGCGGCCAGAGGCGTTCGAGCCATGCGATGCGCTCGGCGGCGCAAAAGTAACTGTGTGAGTTGCAAGTTGCGATGACAGCGCGGTGCGTGCTTTCGAGATGGGCGAACCATAGGCCCCAGTGCGCGGTGCGGGCATCGTGGGCCAGAGAGGCAGGAACGAGGACGAGAGAGCAGAGCAGGTCATGCAGCTCATGCTCGTCGCGAATGTCGGGCCAGAGTGTGGCGCGAATTTCGTCGATGGACTCGGGCGAGATGCGTCCTGCTCCGGCGGGTGGCGCGCCGCGCAGTTGGATGGCGCGAGCGCGGCGCTCTTCGAGGCCGGCTTCATCGAGAAAGGCGTAGGGGTTGGCGTGGAGCAGCTCGTGTGCGAAGGCCGAGGGAGTGGTGGTATCGACGGCGAGGCACTGGATGCGTCCGGAGTGAATGCCTTCGAGAACGGCGGTGAGCCCTTCGAGATCCATGGCCTCGCGCAGCACGTCTTTCATGACCTCGGCGACGAGAGGGTGGTCGGGAATCTGGATGTCGCCCTCGATGTTTTCAAAGCAGGCTGCGGCCTGAGGGAAGACGCTGGCCAAGAGGTCTTCGCCGCGCGTGCGCTGCACCTGAGGGGCGACTTTTTTACCTTTTTGAAACCGTAACAGTTGCAAACTGCGTCCGGCGGCCCACTTCCAGCGGTTTTTGAAGATGGGCGAAGCGAGCGAGGCCTGTTCGAGCAGTTCGCGCACGGTGTGGGTGGTGAGGAACTGGAAGACGTCGCTCAGGGGGAAGCTGTGCTGCTCGGCGAGCGAGATGTTGATGCCGTTGTCAGTGGCGGCGGCCTGCAGCTCGAAGTTGAAGCCGCGGCAGAAGCGCTTGCGCAGTGCGAGGCCCCACGCCTTGTTGATGCGGCCACCGAAGGGCGCATGCAGGATGAGCTGCATGCCGCCGCCCTCATCAAAAAAGCGTTCTGCAACAATGGTGGTTACAGATGGCACAGCGCCAAGACCGGCGCGGCCCTCGATGATGTACTGCAGTAACTGTTTTGCGCCGCTCTCGCAGACGCAGCACTCCTGCTGGAGCCATGCGGCGGCCTCGGCAATCTCGGGCACGGCGAGCGAAAGATAGCCGGGCTGCGCGCCGCGCGTGCGGCAGTCGATTTCAGTGCGCAGGCTGGAGACGAATTCGGACAGCTCGGCGGTGCGCTGCGGGGCCTCGCCGGTCCAGAAGGGCAGCGTGGGCGGCTGGCCCTGGGCGTCTTCGACCAGCACGCGGCCGGCGGACTCGACGCGCTGGATGCGCCAACTGGTGTTGCCGAGCTGGATGACATCGCCGGGCGATGAGTCGACGGCGAAGTGTTCGTCGAGGGTGGCGATCTGCACGCCCTCAGGCTGCGCGATGACGGGGAAGAGCGCGGTGTCGGGGATGGTTCCGCCGTTGGTGACGGCGGTGATGCGCGCGCCGCGCCGGGCCTGCACGCGGCTGTGGATGCGGTCGCGGAGCAGGTAGGCTCCGTAACGGCCGCGGCTGGACTCGATGCCCTCGGTGAGCAGGCAGAGGGCCTGATCGAATTCCTGCCAGGGCAGATCGCGGTAAGGATGGGCGCGGCGCAGGATGTTGTAGAGGGCGCGCTCGTCCCACGGCTCGGCGGCGCAGGCGGCGACGATCTGCTGCATGAGCACGTCGAAGGGGCGCGGCGGAATTTCAAGACGGTCGAGCACGCCGGAGCGCATGGCACGCAGCAGCGCGGCGGACTCGACGAGATCGTCGCGGGTGGTGACGAAGAAGCGGCCTTTGGGGGTGGCTCCGCGCCAGTGACCTGCGCGGCCGACACGCTGCATGGCGACGGCGATGGCGCGCGTGGAGTTGATCTGACAGACGAGATCGACCGCGCCGATGTCGATGCCGAGCTCGAGTGATGCCGTGGCGACGAGCACGCGAATGTCGCCGGCCTTGAGGCGGCGCTCCGCCTCGAGGCGCAGCTTGCGCGAGAGGCTGCCATGGTGGGCGGCGACGTTTTCCGCGCCGAGACGCTCACCGAGTTGAAAGGCGATGCGCTCGACCATGCGGCGCGTGTTCACAAAAACCAGCGTGGAGCGATGCTCGCGGACCAGCTCGGCGATACGGTCGTAGACGCTCTCCCAGAGGGCGTTGGTGGCGACGGCGCCGAGCGGGACGGTGGGCACTTCGATGGCGACGTCAAGGTCGCGGCGCTGGCCGCACTGGACGATTTTTACCTCGTTGCCACGCGCGCCGCCGAGGAATTCGGCGACCAGCTCAATGGGGTTTTGCGTGGCCGAGAGGCCGATGCGCAGAGGCGCGGGATGGGTGAGCAGGCTGGCGGCAGGGGTGAGCGTGTTCTCCGCCGTGACGAGCGCGTCGAGGCGTTCGAGTGTGAGCGTGAGATGTGCGCCGCGCTTGTCGTCGGCCATGGCGTGGATTTCATCGACGATGACGGTGTGGACGCGGCGCAGATGCTCGCGGCTCTTCTCAGAGGTGAGCAGAATGTAGAGCGACTCGGGCGTGGTGACGAGAATATGCGGCGGGTGCTTGAGCCTGGCGCGGCGCTCGGCCGGAGAGGTGTCGCCGGTGCGCACGGCGGCGCGAATGGGCGGGCAGAGATAGCCGCGGGCCAGGGCGAGCTGCTGAATTTCGTGCAGCGGGGCTTCGAGATTTTTCTGCACGTCGTTGGAGAGCGCCTTGAGCGGCGAGACATAGACGACTTCAGTGCCGAAGCCGAGGCGGCCCTCGATGGCTTTGCGCAGCAGCCGGTCGATGCAGATGAGGAATGCGGCGAGCGTTTTGCCGGAGCCGGTGGGCGCGGAGATGAGCGTGGGCGTTTCGGCGAGAATGTGCGGCCAGCCCTGCTGCTGCGGCTCAGTGGGCGTGCCGAAGCGGGAGGTGAACCACTCCTGGACGACGGGGTGCGCCCACGCGAGGGATGCGGCGATGGGCGGGGCAGGCATGGGGTTATTCTAGCGCGGAAATTCGTCGTTTGTTCGCCTGCGTGCAAAGAGAGGAACCGGCGTGAAAGCCGCTGCGTATGGTGAAGTGAACCACTGAGACAGAAAGCAGGAGCCTGCCGCGTGCCAGAAACCACGAATGTTTTCACGATGGAGCGCCCGCAAGCGGGGTCGAACTCCTTTCGCGCCGCGCTGTATCTCGCGCTTGCCTTTGGCCTGTTGAAGATTGCCGTGCAGGTGCTGGGCAATGTGCTGATGCAGCATGCCGGGTATGGCATTTTTCGTGATGAGCTGTACTTCATTGTGTGCGGCCGCAACCTGGCGTGGGGCTATGTGGATCAGCCACCGATGGTGCCGCTGTTGACGCGCATGACGGAGCTGGTGTTTGGGGTTCATTCGCTGGCGCTGCTGCGGCTTTTTACGTCAGTCGCGGGCGGGCTTGAGGTGATGATGACCGGGCTGCTCGCGTGGCGGCTGGGCGGCGCGCGCTGGGCGCAGGCGCTGGCGATGATCGGAATTTTTATTGCGCCGATGTCGCTGGCCAACTTCACGATCTCAACCAGCGTGCTGGAGCCCTTTGGCTGGATGCTGGTGGTCTACGCGATGGTGGAGCTGACGAGCCTGGCGGAGCAGGGCATTCGCAGCGGACCGCTGGTGGCGCGCTGGTGGATCGTGATGGGCGTGACGGCCGGGCTGGGGCTTGAGAACAAGTGGAACGAGTTTTTCTTTCTGGCGTGCCTGCTGCTGGCGCTGATCGCGAGTCCGCAGCGCAAGGTGCTTGCGAGCAAGTGGTTTGCGGTGGGATTTGCGTTGATCGTTCTGATTGCCGCGCCGAATCTGCTGTGGGAGGTGCATCATCACTGGGCCACGCTGACCCTGCTGCACAACGACCAGGTAGATGGCAAGAATGTGCAACTGCCTCCGTTACATTTTGTGTGGAGGCAGATTTATGTGCAGGGCGTGCTGATGGCTCCGGTATGGATGGCCGGCATCGGATGGCTGCTGTTTGGCCGCAGGGCGAAGGCGTACCGGTATCTGGGCATTCTGTATGTGCTGTACCTGCCGCTGATGATGGCGCTGCACGCGAAGGATTATTATCTGGCGGCGATTTATCCGCTTTATTTTGCGGCGGGCGCGGCGGCGTGGGATGGATGGCTGCATCGCGCGTGGCTGCGGCGCGGAGCGGTTCCGGCGTATGTGGCGCTGCATGTGGTGGGCACGGCGGTAGTGCTGCCGGTCATGTGGCCGGTGATGCCGCCGGCGCAGGAGCTGGCCTACATGGCGCGGCTGCATATCAAGCCGCCCAAAATGGAGAACGGAACCACAGCCGCGCTGCCGCAGATGTTTGCCGACATGCTGGATTGGAAGCACAAGGCGAATCTGCTGGCCGATGCTTACTGGTCACTGCCGCCGGAGGAGCGCGCGCAGGCTGCGATCTATACGGTGAACTATGGCGATGCGAGCGCGGTGAATGTGTACCGGCCCGATGTGCCGGTGGCGATCAGCGGGCACCAGAACTATTTCTTCTGGGGGCCGCGCGGGCATACGGGCGCGGTGATGATTATTTTTGGCGACAGCTATGCGACGGATGCGAAGGAGTTTGATTCGGTCAGGGTGTATGCGCGGGATAAGAACCCGTGGGTCGAGCCGTATGAGCGCGGGCCCGTGCTGATCTGCAAGGGGCTGCACGGGGGACTCCAGCAAATCTGGCCGAAGGTGCGGTTCTGGTACTGAGACGGGGTGGATTGACAGGCGGTGCGAGGGCAGTCATCGTGATAGACACATGGAGGTGCGTATGCGCTTTTCGCTGTATCGCTCCGCATGCACGAGCGCGGTTGCTTTGACCCTGATGGCTTTGCCCTGCCTGGCGGAGCCGGCAGACTCTTTCACTCTTCAAATACCGGCGCAGCACGCGTCGGTGACATGCAAGGATCCAAGCCATCTGAAAGCCTGCATTGACGCGCAGAGCCAGCTCAGCGCCAAGGAGAAGGCCGAGCTGACTCGGGCGCTGCCGTCGATGAAGCAGCAGATTGAGCAGGGGCTCGCGAAGCAGGAAGCGTCATCGCATGCCTGCCTGACGCTCAGGATGTACCAGTATCCGCAGGGCTATCCGGAAACAGGCGCGCACGCGAAGCCGAAGGTTTCGGTTTGCCAATCAGCCGCTTCCGCACGCGAAAAGATGCTGCAGATGCAGAAGCCCCAGCGGTAGCGCAGAGCGCGGGCAGATGGAATGACAAAAGGGACCGGCGTGCCGGTCCCTTTTTGCTTGCCCGAAGGCAGAGGTTACTTCTTGGTGGGCGCGATGACGTCCTTGGCGGACTTGGCGACGCGGAACTTCACGACGGTCTTGGCCTTGATCTTGATCTGTTCGCCGGTCTGCGGGTTGCGGCCGATGCGGGCCTTGCGCTCCGCCTTGACCAGACGGCCGAGGCCGGGGATCACGAAGACGCCGTTCTTCTTGGTTTCCTTGATCGCGGTTTCCGCGAGCAGATCCAGGAAGGCAGCAGCCTGCTTGTTGGTGAGTTCGAGCTTCTCGGCCATGTGCCGCACCAGAGCGGTCTTGGTCATCGTAGTTGCCATACGGAAAATCCTCCTGACGTCCTTTGGACTTGTTCGGCGGCGTGCGTTCGAGCGCCTCGCCCCTTTGGTGCCGTTCTCACAAGAGCCAGTGTTTATGCGGCTTGTAAGAACCTTCCGCCGTTTACCTTGCGGCTTGCAGAAGGCGTTGTCAATGGCAAAACCACGGTTTCCACAGGTTTTTTCCTGTTTTTGTCTGTTTTTCGGGGTTTTGCACCATGAAACGCCTGATTTTCGGCTTTTTTGCGAGCATCGGCGGCAGTGGAGGAACGGGATTTTTGCCCGCTTTTCGCGCGAATGAGGGCCAGTCTATTCCGGGAAAAGTGCCTCAGTAAAGGGCCAGAGGTGGCCGCGCTGTGGAAGACGCGCGCGCCCCGGGCGGCGCGGCGGAGAGAATGGCGCGGTTGAGAAAGCCGACCAGCGGCGCGGCCAGCGCGAAGTGCGATTGTACAGTGCGGGGCAACTGGCTGGTGAGCGCGGCCTCGGCGGGCAGCGCGGTGGTGACACCCCATTGCCGCCAGCGAATCCATTCGGCGGCGGGATGATCGACGGGAAAGCCTTTGGGCGCGCGCGTGAGCGCCAGGGGATCGTGCAGGCCAAAGCTGCGGCGCATCTTACGGTCTTCGAGCAGTGTGCCGAACTCTTCGTAGTGATCGAGCAGGTAGCGGCGGATGGCGAGCAGTTGATCCTTGCCCGGCATGTAGACTCCGGCGGCGACGATGAGTTCGGTTCCGCTCAGGTGCAGGTAGTAGCCGGCGCCTGAGGTCTTCTGCATGCCGCCACGGCCCCACCAGGCGGCGATGTGCTGCTTGTAGGGCGATTTGTCGGCAGAGAAGCGCGTGTCGCGATAGAAGCGCAGCATGACGCGGCGGGCCTCGCGCATGTGGTCTGGCGCGTAGTCGATCATGCCCTGCGTCACAGACTCGATGAGGGCGAGCATGGGGGCTTTGAGCTCGCGCTCAAAGATGGCGCGGCGCGCTTCAAACCACTCGCGGCGGTTGTTGCGCTTGAGGCCGCGCAGAAAACGCAGCGCCTCCTCATGGAAGTAAGGGAGCGCGGTGGAGGGCGGCGTGGTTTGCTTGCGAACAGCGGACACCGCATCATTATGACAGTTGCCGCGCGCGGAGAGGAGATGGTTTTGTCCGCGCCGCGATTGGGTGAAACGGGATGAAGCAGTACTTCGGGTGGTTTGCGCTCATGGCGTGGCTGGGATTGACTCCGGTGGCGCATGCACGCACATTGACGCAGGCTCAGGCGCGCGAACTGGCGGTGACTGTGGCGTGGCATGAGGGGATTCCGGTGAGCGATGAGCACATCGAAGTGGACACGATGGATGCGGGCGCGCCGTACCTGAAGGGCTTTGCGAGCTTTCTGGTGCTGCGCGAGAGCACCACGCCAGGACCGGACACGACGTTGGCCCGCTATGCGGTGAATCGCAGCAGTGGGAACGTGTGGGAGATGACGGAGTGCCGCCGGTATGATTTTGCGGCGCTGGATGCGCTGCGCAAGCGGCTAACCGGGCATGCCACGGCCAGCCGCGCGGCCGATGCCGCCGAGCGGAAGACGCTGGGTTGCGATGCGCCTGGGAAGCGGCCGGGTAAGGCGTAGAGGCTGGCGCGCATTTTCCTCAGGGGCTGAAGCCCGTACCCTTCAGAGTTGCGGCCCGTACCGTTCCGAGCGGCGGTCCGTACCTACCCCATCGACGAAGACCTGGCGATGGAGCCCCGGAATACGACAGCGCGCCGGTAGAGTATTGGCTAGCGAATGGAGTGGCTGAAGAAGATGTCCTGCCCGAATGCAGGCAGGTAGCCATGCTGGCGCACCAGCGGTCCGATCTGTGCCCAGTGGCGGATGGTGTGCACGAAGACATGGAGGCAGAGTTTGCGATAACTGCCACTGATCTCGCCCGCGGTTCGGGTAGAGAAGCTGAAGACGCGATCCAGTGCGGCATCATCGGTTTCTGCGAGAAAGCGCGCGAGATTTTCAGAGGCGGCCTCGTAGAGCTTCCATGCCGAGACGAGATTCCTGGCGGGGTTTGCGGCGTCAAGATCGGTGACTGGCTGGCCGAGCAGCCGCTCGCTATGCCGGTAAGCGACGCCGTAGATGTGCCAGATCAGCTCGGCCACCGTGGTGGAACGGGCAATGTCAGTGGGCACGTTCGCCGCGGCCGGATGAGCCTCAAAGAAAGCTTTCCAGCGCGCGGCGGTCTCGTGAAAATCGGCGAGCAGATCTTCGAGCGTAACGGCAGTGTGGGGCATGGGGACCTCGCGGGAGTGTGTCAGGACTTCTTCTTGAGGGCGCGGTGGCCGATGTCGCGGCGGAAGTACATGCCCTCGAAGTGAATGCGGTCGAGCGCCTCGTAGGCCTGGCGCAGGGCTTCGCTGAGGTCGCTGCCGATGGCGGTGACGCCGAGCACACGGCCGCCGCTGGTGACGATTTCGCCGTTGGAGAGCGCAGTGCCGGCGTGGAAGATTTCAACGCCCGGAACGGCGGCAGCGTCTTTGAGGCCGGTGATGGGGAAGCCGGTTTTGTAGCTGCCCGGGTAACCGGCCGAGGAGGCGACGACGCAGGCGGATGCGCCGGGCTTCCAACGCAGCTCGGTTTCGCTGAGGCGGCCTTCGGCGCAGGCTTCGAGCGCTTCGGCCAGATCGCTGTCGAGCCGCATCAGAATAGCCTGCGTTTCGGGGTCACCGAAGCGGGTGTTGTATTCGAGCACCATGGGGCCGCGCGCGGTCATCATGAGGCCGCAGTAGAGCATGCCGCGGAAAGGCGCATCCTCGGCGGCCATGCCGTCGAGCGTTGGCTGCACGATGCGGTGCATGATCCACTCGCGCATCTGCTCGTCAATCATTTCGTCAGTGGAGTAGACGCCCATGCCGCCGGTGTTGAGGCCGGTGTCGCCCTCGCCGATGCGCTTGTGGTCCTGCGCGGGCACGAGCGGGCTGGCGTGCTTGCCGTCAGAGAGCACGAGGAAGGAGATTTCTTCGCCCGTGAGAAATTCTTCGACGACGATGCTGGTTTCGACGGTGCCGAGCAGCTTGCCGCTGAAGAGTCCTGTGATGGCGGCTTTGGCTTCGGCTTTGGATTCGCAGATGAGCACGCCCTTGCCGGCGGCGAGTCCATCGGCCTTGATGACGACGGGCAGGTGAAAGAGGTCGAGCGAGTCGAGCGCCTGCTGCTCGGCGGTGCAGACGGCGAAATGCGCCGTGGGAATCTGGTGGCGCTGCATGAAGCGCTTGGCGTAGCCCTTGCTGGTCTCAAGCATGGCCGCGGCCTGGGTGGGGCCAAAGGCGCGAATGCCGCGGCGTTCCAGCTCATCGACGAGGCCGAGCGAGAGCGGCAGCTCCGGGCCGACGACGACCAGGCCGGGGCCTTCGGTGGCGACGACCTGCAGCATCTCGTCCAGATTACGCTGATCGGCCGGAACGCAGCGAGCCACCTGCGCGATGCCTCCGTTGCCGGGGGCGCACACCACCTCGGTGACGCGCGGCGACTGCGCCAGTGCCCAGCAGAGTGCGTGCTCGCGGCCTCCCGCGCCAATGACCAGAACCTTCATGGTTGGAACTCCTTCGGCGTTTGCCTGTTCTTTTGGTGAGCGTATCGCAGCCGGCGGGGAACGCCAACTTTGTGGAACACAGTTCTCAGTGGTCAGTCTTCAGTTTTCAGTGGTGCGTGGCTGGTGATCCACGGAAAAGGGACCGCGTGCGGCGGTCCCTTTGGGGGAAGCGGAAGATGTTGCGGCCGGGTCAGCAGGCGTGCGCGATGCCGTGACGGTCGCAGACCTCGGTGAGCAGGCCGTAGAGTCCATCGAGCACGGTGTCGACCGCGCCCAGGCAGGCTGCCTCGTTGGCAGGCTCAGCCAGCTCGGCGAGCAGCGCGCGTTCGGTGGCGGAGTGCTCTTTGTCGGCCTCGATGTGCACGGTGAAGTAGCGGTAGCCTTCTTCGTTGTGAAAGCCGTAGAAGTCGCGCAGGCCTTCGATTTTCTTCTCAGAGACGGCAGGAATCTGGCTCTCGTAGGCGTAGAGCGCGGCGACTCCGGCGGCGGTGCCCTGCGCGGAGCAGCAGTTGCGGAAGCCGTCGATGAGGGCGCGGGTGGAGGGCCATGCGGGCTGCTGGCGCACCTGTGCGGCGTCGAGGCCGAGGCTCTCGGCAAACTCAAGCCACAACTCGGGATGGTTGGGCGAGCCGGCTTCCTCATCCATCAGGTTGAGGAGCAGGTGACGGCGGACGGCCTGATCTTCGGTCTGGGCATGCACCGCCGAGAGATAAGTGGGGAAGGCGGCGACGTGCTGGTAGTACTGGGCGGCGTAGTCCTTGAGGGCGTCCATGGTGAGTTCGCCACGCGACCAGGCCTGATAAAAGGGGTGCTGAAGCAGGTGCCGGGCGGCGACGCGGGCATCGACCTGAGCGATGAAAGAAGCGGAAGTGGAAGTCTCGACAGCAGTCTGGGAAGGCGACATGGCAGGGGTCCTCGCAGGGGATGAATGCGGTCAGCTTACTATGAGCGGCGCTGTGGGAGGAGCCGAAGTGCCAGAGATGGAAATGAAAGTTGGCGCGGGCGGTGATGGCAGGCATGTGCCGGGCGTTTTAGAATGTTGGCAGATCGATGCAAAGCCTCTGCGCCCATCCCCGTTTGAAGCGCTTCCGGCGTGGCCGTCACGACCGTGGGCGGAAGCTGTAGCTTTCGCTCTCTTCCGATCTGGATTTTTTGATACTCGAACAGTCGCAGTACCCCCAACCGAAAAAAGGAAGGATGCCCCATGTCGAATCCTGGGAACAAGAATGGGAATCACGCGGACAGCTTCGGCAGCCGCTCAGAGCTGAAAACCGCTCACAAGTCTTACGAAATCTTTCGCCTGAAGGCGCTGGAGCAGCGCGGGATCAACCTGGCGCGGCTGCCCTTCAGTCTGCGCATTCTGCTGGAGAACCTGCTGCGCCATGAGGACGGCAAGAGCGTCACGGCGGAGGACATTGAGTTTCTGGCCAAGTGGGACGCGAAGGCCGAGCCCTCGCGCGAGATTGCCTACATGCCGGCCCGCGTGCTGATGCAGGATTTCACGGGCGTGCCCGCGATTGTGGACCTGGCCGCGATGCGCGATGCGATGAAGGTGCTGGGCGGCGATCCGCACAAGATCAATCCGCTGCAGCCGGCCGAGCTGGTGATTGACCACTCGGTGCAGGTGGATGAATTTGGCACGAGCAACTCGTACTCGATCAATTCGCTGCTGGAGTTTCAGCGCAACCGCGAGCGCTATGCCTTTTTGAAGTGGGGGCAGTCGGCGTTCGATAATTTTTCGGCTGTGCCTCCGGGCATGGGCATCTGCCACCAGGTGAACCTGGAGTATCTGGCCCGCGTGGTGTTCACGGCGGAGAATGGCGGGGCGGCGCGCGCGTATCCTGACACGCTGGTGGGCACGGACTCGCACACCACGATGATTAACGGCCTGGGCGTGCTGGGCTGGGGCGTGGGCGGCATTGAGGCCGAGGCAGCGATGCTGGGCCAGCCGGTTTCGATGCTGGTGCCGCAGGTGGTGGGCTTCAAGCTGACGGGCAAGCTGCGCGAGGGCGCTACGGCCACCGACCTGGTGCTGACGGTGACCGAGATGCTGCGCAAGCTCGGCGTGGTGGGCAAGTTTGTGGAGTTCTACGGCGCGGGCGTGAGCGAGCTGGCGCTGGCCGATCGCGCGACGATCGCCAACATGGCTCCGGAGTATGGCGCGACGTGCGGCATCTTCCCGGTGGATGCGGAGACGCTGCGCTACCTGCGGCTGACGGGCCGCAGCGATGAGCAGATTGCGCTGGTGGAGGCGTACTACAAGGAACAGGGACTCTTTCACACGGCCGATGCGCCGGAGGCGGAGTATTCGCAGACGATCTCGCTCGATCTGGCGACGGTGGAGCCGAGCGTGGCGGGGCCGAAGCGTCCGCAGGATCGCGTGCTGCTGAAGAATGCGGGGCCGAGCTTTGCCGAGCAACTGCCGGCGCTGCGCGGGCCGGTGGCCGCGAATGGCAGCGGCAATCGCCAGGTGCTGCGCTGGGAAGGCGAAGGCGGCCACGATCAGGATGCCTCAGAGGCCGCGCACAGCGACAAGCCCTTCACCAGTGTGAAGGAGCGCTTTGGCGTGGACGTGGAGAAGTATCTGGACCACGGCTCGATTGTGATTGCAGCCATCACGAGCTGCACGAACACGTCGAACCCCTCAGTGATGATGGCCGCCGGCCTGCTCGCGAAGAAGGCCGTGGAAAAGGGACTGAGCGTGCCGCCGTGGGTGAAGACTTCGCTGGCGCCGGGCTCGCGCGTGGTGTCGGACTACTACGAGAAGGCGGGTCTGCTGCCTTATCTGAACAAGCTGCGCTTCAACGTGGTGGGTTACGGCTGCACGACGTGCATCGGCAACTCGGGTCCCCTGCCGACGGATGTTTCGAAGTCGATTGAGGATCATGGGCTGGTTGCAGTGTCCGTGCTGAGCGGCAATCGCAACTTTGAGGGCCGCATCAACTCTGACGTGCGCGCCAACTACCTGATGTCGCCGCCGCTGGTGGTGGCCTATGCGCTGGCGGGCCGTATTGATCACAACTTTGACGCGGAGCCGGTGGGCAAGGGCAAGGATGGCCAGCCGGTCTATCTGAAGGACATCTGGCCGACGCAGAAGGAAGTGGCCGACGCCATTGCCGCCTCGATTGACTCCGGCATCTTCCGCAAGGAGTATGCGACGGTGGCCGATGGCGACCAGAACTGGCAGCAGCTCAACTTCCCGGGCGGCGATGTGTACCAGTGGGAGCCGGACTCGACCTACATTCGCAAGGCGCCTTACTTTGACGGCATGAAGGCCACGCCGGAGGCCGTGAAGGACGTTGCGGGTGCGCGTGTGCTGGCGGTGCTGGGCGACAGCGTGACGACGGATCATATTTCGCCAGCCGGTTCCATCAAGGCCAATTCGCCCGCGGGCAAGTACCTGGTGGAGCATGGCGTGAAGCCGGTGGACTTCAACTCCTACGGCTCGCGGCGCGGCAACCATGAGGTGATGGTGCGCGGCACATTTGCGAATGTGCGGCTGCGCAACAAGCTGGCTCCGGGCACCGAGGGCGGCGTGACGCGGCTGCTGCCCGAGGGCGAGCAGATGAGCATCTATGACGCATCGGTGAAGTATGCCGAGCGCAAGACGCCTCTGGTGATTCTTGCTGGCAAGGAATACGGCTCGGGCTCGTCGCGCGACTGGGCGGCGAAGGGACCGCGCCTGCTGGGCGTGCGTGTGGTGATTGCGGAGAGCTTTGAGCGCATTCACCGGTCAAACCTGGTGGGCATGGGCATTTTGCCGCTGCAGTTTGAAGCGGGCCAGAATGTGGAAAGCCTTGGCCTGACGGGCGAAGAGACCTATGACATTGTGGGTCTCGTGGACCGGCTGGAGTCGAAGTTTGCCAACGGACGCACGGTGACTGTGAAGGCCACCGCCGCCGATGGCAAGACGAAGACGTTTGAGGCCAAGGTGCGCATCGACACTCCGCAGGAAATTTTGTATTACCAGCACGGCGGCATTCTGCAGTATGTGCTGCGCGGTCTGGCGGAGAATTAGAGCAGGGATTCCCGGGTCCGGACAGACCCGGGAGTTTTCAGTTGTCAGTCCCGAGTCGTCAGGTACTGCCGGGTCCCTCTCATTCAGCCGGAACGACGGCGGGTTTCAGAATGACGCCGCCTTCGTGGAGGGACCCCATCGATTCCTGGTGGGCGCAAAAATGAAAAAGGCTCCGGGAGACCGGAGCCTTTTTGCCTGCAGCAGAAGTTTGCGTGCGGCGGACTTAAATGCCCATGCCGTATTCGGTGGGCATTTCATCGCCGGCGTGGGCGTAGAAGTCAGAGGGCGTGCGGCGGTTGAACTTATAGCGCAGACGCAACTCGCGGCCCACGTAGACGCCCAGAGCGGCGACGCCGACGGCGACCGAGGTCCAGCCGACGTAGCGGAAGAGGGCGGAATCCTTGTTACAGCATGACTTCGATGACCCGGTGAATGCCACAGTGACCTGCTTCCCTGGGGTGGTCCCCATCTGCCTTCATGATAACCCAGCGTTTGCGCCGTCTGCAGTGCTCTATCGGCGGCGCGGAGCGAGACTCTAACTGGTTATGTGCTCCCATGCTTCGATGCGCTGGAGCCATTCGAGTTTGCGTTCGGGCGGCAGAAAGCTGGCTTCGATAGAGTTCGATGCCAGCTCGCGCAGATGCTCGGGCGTGAACTCGAAGTTCTCGTGCGCGATGCGGTATTCGCCTTCAAGATCGCTGCCGAAGAGTGCGGGGTCGTCGGAGTTGAGCGTGATCATGAGGCCCGAGTCAAAGTAGCGGCGCACGGGATGATCGTGGAGCAGCGGGCAGCAGCCGGTGCGCACGTTGCTGGTGATGCAGATCTCGACGGGAACCTGGCGGGTGGCGAGCACTTCCATCAGTTCCGGGTCGTCGATGGCCGAGAGGCCATGACCGATGCGTTCGGCGCCGATGTTGAGCGCGCCCCAGATGCTTTCAGGGCCGGTGGTTTCGCCGGCGTGCGCAGTGAGGCGCAGTCCTGCATCGCGGGCCTCGGCATAAAGCTCGCGAAAAGGCTCGGGGCCGGTGCGGCGTTCGTCGCCGCCGATGCCGATGCCGCTGATGGAGGGATGCGCGGGCTGCAGTTCGGCGGCCTTGCGAAAGACGCGCGCAGCTTCTTCAGGGCCGAAGTGGCGCACGGCGTCGAAGATCCAGTAGAGCGTGATGCCGAGTTCGCGTTCGGCACGGATGCGGGCGCGTTCCATACCCTCGAAAAGAGGCTCAAACTCGATGCGCCGCCAGTAATACACGACACCGACCGAGACATAGACCTCGGCATGCACGACGCCCTGACGGGCGAGGTCTTCAAGCATGCGCCAGGTGATGTGCTCATAGTCCTCGGGGGTCTGCAACTGCTCGGAGATGGCTTTGAATGCCATCAAAAAGCCGGTGAAGTCGGTGTAGCGATAGAGCGCCCGCGCGGCGTCTAACGTGAGTGGCTGGCGGCCGGCCTGGCGGCTCAACTCCACGAGCGTTTCGGGAGTGACGGTACCTTCCAGATGCAGGTGCAGCTCGGCCCGGGGAAGTTTTCGCAGGGAAGTTATAAGTTCAGGAGCAGATAATAGGGGTTTAATGATAACTGCCTCTCGGTCTTAAAGAAGTTAGGTTATGATTCGATAAGTTCACAGTTACATAGAAATTTTTGTTCTACAGGGTAAGCCTACTCGCGGATGATTGGCGAAATTGCAAGTTTTCAAAGAGATATCTCTGCCTGGTACCGGCAAAATGCTCGCGATCTGCCCTGGCGGCGTACCCGCGACCCTTATGCTATCTGGGTTTCGGAGATCATGCTGCAGCAGACCCGTGTCGCCGCGGTGATGGAGTACTACCAGCGCTTCATGGGGCAGTTTCCCACAATTGAGGCGCTGGCCAGCGCGCCGGAAGAGAGTGTGCTGGCGTTGTGGAGCGGCCTGGGCTATTACCGCCGCGCGCGCATGATGCACCACGCGGCCCATATTGTGGTGGCCGAGCATGGTGGAAAGATGCCGGCGACGGCGGCCCAGTTGCGAAAATTGCCGGGCATAGGTGACTACACCTCGGCGGCAGTGGCGAGCATCAGCTTTGACGAGCCCGTGCCGGTGATCGATGGCAACGTGGAGCGCGTGCTGTTGCGGCTGCGCGGGGAGCCGGCGGTGAAGGGGCATCCGGATGCGCCGGGGCTCAGCGATTTGAAGGCCGCCGCGCAGGAGTTGCTGGATACCGAGCAGCCCGGCGATTTCAACCAGGCCATGATGGAGCTGGGGGCGACGGTGTGCCTGCCGCGTGCTCCGTTGTGCGCCGAGTGCCCGGTGCGCGCGTATTGCCGCACGCAGGGGGAGCATGAGACGGGTCCGGCGAAGAAGATGCGCAGCGTGCAGGTATCGTATGCGCTGATTCGCCAGGCTCCGGGGCCGCGCACGGCCATTCTGCTGGCGCAGCGCGGGGCGCAGGAGTCGCAGATGCCAGGCCTGTGGGAGCTGCCGCTGGTGGACCCGGCGGGGCTGGCCGAAGATGGAATTCTGCTGACGGTGCGGCACTCGATCACCAACACCAACTACTACGTCACGATCTACTCTCTGCTGCCCGACCAGCGAGATCGCTTGCAAGTGCCGGCCCGCTCCACGCGCTGGATCAGCGCGCGCGAGCTGCGAAGCATTCCGCTCACCGGGCTGGCGCGCAAGGTGCTCAAGCGGCTCAAGATCATGCCGGGTTACACCGGGATGGGTCCGCAGGTGTTGATTGAGGGCGAAGCCTGAAAGTAATCGACCGCAAGCAGTGCTGACAGAATTTGAACGAACAATTTGCCGCGTTGTGCGGGCAAGTGCGGTAAGGTAGACCCGAGGAGAGCCCATGGTCTGGGATGTTTCGTTTACCTGCGATATCTGCGGCAATCGCAAAGGCGATTCCAACCAGTGGTGGATGGTGCTGCTGGGCGATGTTCCCTGTTTTGAAGAGGGTGCGCCCAATCAGCGGTTCACACTGATGCCGTGGAATCCGGCCGAGAGCCAGAATCCTGAGATGTACCACCTCTGCGGACAAGGCTGCGCCCTGCAGGCGCTGGAGCGCTTCATGACCTACGGGAAGATTGAGGCCGATCCCAAGGACAACTCCGGAACCCGCGCGCATTCCACGGGCGCGCTGCTGTAAGCCGAGTCAGAATTTATTCAAAGAGCATGGGGCCCGCGTTGCGCTCGCGACGTGAGCCCGACGGCGTGCGAGGGGCAACGGCAGGCGTGACGGCGCCGGGCTGAGGCGTGGCCGACAGCACGGCGAGCAGGTCTTTGAGCTCCTGCCGCAACTGCTGCAGCTTGTGATTGATCTGGGCCGGTTGCTGCGGGGCAGATTTGCCGGCGGGCGCGGCCATGGGGAGCACGGGCTGCGGAGTTTTTCGCCGACCCTCTTTGGCTTCCTGCGCCAAGTGCTGGCGCGCTCCGGCGATGGTGTAGCCCTCGTGATGCAGCAACTGCTTGATGCGCAAGGCGAGCTCGACATCGCGGCGGCGGTAGAGGCGCTGGCCGGTGCCGCCTTTATTGGGCTTGAGCTGCGGGAACTCAGTCTCCCAGAAGCGGAGGACGTAGGCCTCCACGCCGCAAAGCCGCGCGGCCTCGCCGATGCGGAAGTAGAGCTTGTCCGGAATCGGAGGGGCTGGGGAGATGGTCCGCGTGGTCGCCTGTTTTGCCATGGAATGATCGCGCGGGATGCGAACTGAGCACAGCTCGCACCCCGGATGCGCTTAATCGCAGTATAGGCCAGCGTGCCTGTCGCGGTTACTTTTTCTTTGCGACGGGCTGGCGTGCCACCGATCCGCGTGGGGCGGCGCGCAGGTACTGCGGCGGCCAGTGGCCGGTCTGGTGCAGCGACTCGGCGGCGTGCAGCGGCCAGTAAGGGTCGCGGAGAAATTCGCGCGCCAGCAGCACGATGTCTGCCTGTCCGGTGCGCAGAATGTGGTCGGCCTGCGCGGGATCGGTGATCATGCCGACGGCTCCGGTGGCGAGGCCGGTCTCTTTGCGAATGCGCTCGGCAAAGGCGGTCTGATAGCCGGGGCCGACGGGAATTTTAGCTGTGGCGACGTTGCCGCCGCTCGATACATCGAGCAGGTTGACGCCGCGCTCTTTGAGCAGGCGCGCCAGTTGCACGGATTCGTCGATGTTCCAGCCGCCTTCCGTCCAGTCAGTGGCGGAGATGCGCACGAAGAGCGGCAGATGGGCGGGCCAGACGGCGCGGACGGTTTCTGTGATCTCAAGCAGCAGGCGCGCGCGATTTTCAAAGCTGCCGCCGTACTCGTCGGTGCGGTGATTGCTGAGTGGCGAAAGGAACTCGTGCAATAAGTAACCATGCGCGGCATGAATTTCCACGATGTCAAAGCCGGCCTTGAGCGCGCGCAGGGCGGCGTCGCGAAAGGCGTTGGTGATGCGGACGATTCCGGCCTTGTCGAGTGACTGCGGCAGGGGATAATCGTCAGCAAATTTGAGCGCTGAAGGGGCGACGACCTCTGTGGGCCATCCGTTTTCCTCTGTCGTGGCGATGCCGTCGGGCTTGCCGGGGGCGCGCATGCTGGCTTTGCGCCCGGCGTGCGCCAACTGGATGCCCGCGTAAGAGCCGTGCTGATGCAGAAAGTCCACGATGCGGGCGAGCGGAGCGATATGCGCGTCCTTCCAGAGGCCGAGATCTTCCGGCGAGATGCGGCCCTCGGGAGTGACGGCGGTGGCCTCGGTGAGGATGAGTCCCGCACCGCCCACGGCACGGCTGCCGAGGTGGACGAGGTGCCAGTCATTGGCGAATCCGTCTTCGCTGGAATACTCGCACATGGGCGAAACGGCGATGCGGTTGGGCAGCGTAAGGCCAGCGAGCGGCAAGGGCGAAAAAAGATGCGCGGGTTCGGTCATATTCATTTGGATGAGGATCGAAACGAGAGGTCGCAGAGGTGATGTGGATGGCTGCAAAGCGAGAGGGCTCCGCTGGCGCGAAGCCCTCTCGTGGGAGAGTGGAAGCTCGGAAAAGTTCAGGAAATCAGAGGTTTCCCGCGGGACGTTCCCTCAGGGGCTAAAGCCCTTGCGGGGAAAGCGGCCGGATGGACGGGCTGAAGCCCGTCCCCTTCAGGTACCGGCCGTTGTCCGGATTTTTTCGCAAGCTCCTGAATGCTGCGGTTATACGCTGGCGGTGGCTGCCGGAGCAGGCGCCGCGGCCGGCTTGGCCTCGGCCTTCTCATTGCCGGGCTTGCGGATATCGATGCCGCCCTTGAAGAATGCGCCATCTTCAATGGAGATGCGCTGGGCGGAGACGTCGCCGGTGAGGGAGCCTTCGCTGCGGATGTCCACACGGTCGCTGGCGGTCATATTGCCGCGCACCTTGCCGAGCACGACGATTTCGCGCGCGGCGATGTTGGCGGCCACGTTGCCATTGCGGCCCACGGTGACGCGGTTGCCGGGCAGGTTGATGGAGCCTTCCACCTTGCCGTCGATGTACAGGGATTCGGAACCCGTGACTTCTCCCTTGATGACCAGGCTCTTGCCGATCGTGGCCTGATCGGCCGGGCTGCTGGCGGACTGGGCCGGGGGCGCACTGGGAACGGCGCGCGTGGTCTCATAGCTGGGCGTAGCCGGCGCCGAGGGGCGGACCGGCTCATTGCCCGCGTTCTGGGAGGAGTTGCCGGGTTGATTGGGTTTCCACATCTTCGATAATCCTTTCGTTATCCTCATGAAGCAATGCTCGTGTCATACGCCGGGAACAATAACCGATGTATGCTTGCGGGAGCGTGAAACCAAGGAGGCATGCAGCGCCTCTCAAAATCGGGTGCTGTCATTGTCTGCATCTTAATGCATACCCGAGGGGTGCAAGGGCGCGCAAGATGACTGGAATTCGCGCCGGAATCATCTGAGCTACCATCCGAGCTACCATCAGGAAGAGATGACAGATCGCGAACTGCTGCGGCATATCGAACGTTCTCCCGGCCAGAGGGCCGGGTACAAGCACCTGGTGCGTATTCTGGGCCTGGGCGGCGGCCGTGAGCGGCGCCTGCTGCTGGAGCACCTGAGCCGACTGACCGCCGCGGGGCGGCTGGTGAAAGTGGACAAGGAGCACTGGGCGCTGGCGCAGGCCGCGCATTCACGCGACAACCTGGTGGCCGGGCGGCTCGACCTGCACCGCGATGGATACGGATTTGTGCGTCCCGCGCAGCGCGATGCGGCCGGGGACATCTTTATTCCTCCCAATGAGATAGGCACGGCCATGCAGGGCGACCAGGTGCTGGTGGAGGTCTTTCCGAAGCGGCCGGGCGAGGACCGCATGGCGGGGCGGATTGTGCGTGTGCTGACGCGGCGGAATCCGACCGTGGTGGGCAAGTTTCACTACGGAAATGTGGGGGGAAATGCGGGCGGCGGGCGGCGTGGCGGCCGTGAGCGCGGACCCCAGTATCCGGGGCACTATGTGGTGCCGTTCGATGAGCGGATGACCCAGCCGGTGATCATTCCCCTGGACGAGCCGTTGCCCGAGGCGGTGGTGGCGTCGCCGCATCGCGTGCTGGGCGAGGAAGTACGGCAGCAGTTTGACGATCTGGAGGGTCTGGTGGTCGATGTGGAGATCACCGAATGGCCCACGCCGACGCGGCCCGCGCGCGGACGCGTGATTGAGGTGCTGGGCGAGGAAGACGCCTTTGGCGTGGATGTGGAGATGATGATTCGCAAGCATCATCTGCCGCATGTCTTTCCTGAAAATGTGCTGGCGGAGGCGCGCGAAGTCGCGCATCTGGACGGCGAAGTGGTGGCCGCGCGGCGCGACTTTCGTGATTTGCCGATTGTGACCATTGACGGCGAGACGGCGCGCGACTTTGACGATGCGGTGCTGGTGCGCGAGCACGGCGACGGCACCTGGGAGCTGCAGGTACACATTGCCGATGTGGCGCAGTATGTGACGCCGGAGTCGGCGCTGGATCTGGAAGCGCGGCTGCGCGGCACGTCAGTGTATTTTCCGGATCGCGCCATTCCCATGCTGCCGCAGGAGCTTTCGACGGACATCTGCAGCCTGCGCCCTGGCGAAGACCGGCTGGTGCTGAGCTGCCTGATGCAGATGGACGCCCATGGGCAGGTGACCGGCTACGAGGTGACCGAGGGCGTGATTCGCTCGGCGCAGCGGATGACGTATACGCAGGTGCAGGCGATTCTCGATGGCGATGCGGAGACGCGAGACGCCTTCCGGCCGCTGGTGCCGGAGTTTGAGCGGATGTACCGGCTGGCGCAGATATTGAATGCGAAGCGCGAACGGCGCGGGTCGATTGACTTTGATTTGCCTGAGCCGGTGATTGAGTTTGACGAGTTTGGCGCAATGAAGGCGGTGACGCGCGCCGAACGGTTGTGGGCGAACCGGCTGATTGAGGAGTTCATGCTCTCGGCCAACGAGTGCGTGGCCTCATGGCTGGAGAATTTAGCCGTGCCGGCGATTTATCGCATTCACGAGAAGCCGGAGCCGCGCCGCGTTGTGGAGTTTGAGGAGATTGCGGCGTCGTTTGGCTATTCGCTGGGCATCGGCAATCTGCCGGTGAAGCGCTTTCACACGCGCGGCGAACGGCGGGACCAACGGCGCGACGGGCGGGGCGGACGCCGCGAAACGCGCGCGCATGAGGTAGCGGAAGACATTGCGGTGACTCCGCAGATGTATCAGAAGCTGACGGCGAAGCTGGCGGGCAAGCCGGAGGAGCGGATTGTCGCGTACCTGATGCTGCGCTCACTCAAGCAGGCGCGCTACAGCGAGAAGAACGAAGGCCACTTTGCGCTGGCCGCTCCGGCGTATACGCACTTTACTTCGCCGATCCGGCGGTATCCCGACCTGATGGTGCATCGCATCGCGAAGGCATTGCTGGAAGCCGGCGTGGATGGGCATGGGGTGGTGGCGATGGGTGATGCGCGCGTGCATAAGGTTGCACCCTCAGATGCCGGGCAGGCACAGGAGGCCGCACCCTTTGACGAAGTGGAGCTGGCCGCGATTGCGCAGGAGACCAGCGACACCGAGCGCCGAGCGGCCGAGGCCGAGCGCGAGCTGGTGGAGTGGAAGAAGATCAAGTTCATGCGCGACCGCGTGGGCGAGGACTTTGACGGGCTGATTTTGAGCGCGACGAAGTACGGACTGTTTGTCGAGCTGGAGGATTTGTTCATCGAGGGACTGGTGCCCATTCAGAGCCTGGGCGCGCTTGACGGGGACCGCTACAGCTATCGCGAGAACACACGCGAGATTATCGGCGATGGGCACGGGCGGACGTTCCGCATAGGCCAGCGTGTGCGCGTGCTGCTGGACCGCGTGGACGCGATGGAGAAGCGGCTGCAGTTCTCGATTTTGCTGGACGAAGAGGAAGCGACGGCGGCGCGGAAGCCGAGAGGCAAGTCTGCTGGCAAGTCAAAGTCTGCCGGCCACTCGAAGACGGGCGCGAAAAAGACGCACGCGGCGGCAGCCTCAGAGCGAAAGGCGGAGCGGCCGGCGCGGACGGCGAATCCGAAAAAGTCTGGCCGCAAGAAGAAGCGCTTCAGCGCGGATGCCGTGCCTGATTTTGCGAAGAGAGTGGCGCAGCCGCCTCCGCGCGGGCATAAAAAGGGCAAGAAGCGAAAGCCGACTGCGAGCGCGCAACAGATTACGGCGCGTCCCGCGAAGTTTGCGGGGAAGAAGCCGGGCAAGAAGCGATAGCAGCATGAAAGAGGGGTACAGGCGCTGCCTGTACCCCTCTTCACGGAACGGCTTTCGCCCAACCGGCTAACGCTTATAGACGATGCGGCCTTCGCTGATGGTCATCTGCACACGGCCGTGCATAGTCCATCCGTCGAAGGGCGTGTTCTTTGATTTGGAGCGCGAGTCCTGCGCGCGGAAGGCCCACTTCTCTTCCGGATCGAAAAGCACCACATCCGCAAACGAACCGACGGCCAGCGTGCCACGGCCAGGGAGCGAAAGCACCTGCGCGGGGCGGCTGGTGAGCATGGCCAGCACGCGATCGATGGGCATGCCGTGCTCGCGATGGAGCGAGGCCAGAGTGAGGCCAAGCGCGGTTTCGAGTCCGGTGATGCCGTTGGGCGCGCGCTCGAATTCCTGCTCTTTTTCATGCGCGGCGTGAGGGGCGTGATCGGTGGCGATGCAGTCGACGCGGCCTTCGAGAATGCCGGCGACCATGGCGAGGCGGTCAGCCTCGGCGCGCAGCGGCGGATTCATTTTGGCGTGCGTGTCGTAGTCGCCGACGCGCTCCTCATTGAGCACGAAGTGGTGCGGCGCGACCTCGCAGGTGACGTTCAGCCCTTCGGCGCGCGCGGCGTTGACGGCATCGAGTGCTTTGTTTGTGGAGAGATGCGCCACGTGCAGGTGCGCGCCCTTGACCTTGCGGACGAGCGAGATATCGCGCTCGACCAGTGAGGACTCAGCCTCGACGGGCATGCCGCGCAGGCCGAGCCGGAAGGCGAGCGGCCCGGCGTTCATGGAGCAGCCGCCGGTCATGCGCGTGTCTTCGGCGTGTTGAATGACGGGCAGGCCGGCTTTAGTGGCGGCCTTGAGGGTCTCATGCATGATGGCGTCGCCGAGGATCGGCTTGCCATCATCGGTGACGCCCACGACGCCGGTCTTTTTAAGCGCGGCATAGTCGGTGAGCTTTTCGCCCATGGAGCCGACCGTGGCCGCGCCGATGGGGAAGACGCGAATGGCCGCGCCGCGCTCGGGCGCGAGCATCCATGCGGTGATCTCGGGCGAGTCGTTTACGGGAATGGTGTTGGGCATGGCGCAGACGGTGGTGAAACCGCCGGCTGCCGCTGCTGCCGTACCGCTGGCGATGGTCTCTTTGTAGCCCTGGCCGGGCTCGCGCAGATGCACGTGAATGTCGATGAGGCCGGGCGCGACGATGAGTCCGCCGGCGTCAATGGCCTCGGCATCTTTCTGCTTGAGCTTGCCGGCCGGCTCGACTGCGGCCACTTTCCCGTTGACCAGCAGCACATCGTAACGGCCGTCGAGGCTGGCCGCGGGATCAATGACACGGCCTCCGCGAATCAGAATGGGCTTCATGCGCGCGTCCTTTGCTTGCTCTTGTCGAGCGCCTGTGCCAGCAGCGCCATGCGAATCGCGAGGCCGTGATGCACCTGCTCGGCGATGGCGGATTGGGGTCCATCGGCAACTTCGCTGGTGATTTCAAGTCCGCGAATGATCGGCCCCGGATGCATGATGAGCGCTTTGGGCGCGCATGCGGCGACGCGCTCGCTGTTGGCCTGGTAATGCTGTTTGTAATCGTCAAGATCAATCTTTAGGCCGGCGAGGCGCTCGGCCTGAATGCGCAGCATCATCACGATCTGCGAGCGGCGCAGGGCGGCTTCAAAGTCGCGCTCCACGCTCACGCCGGGGCCGATGTCGGCGGCCAGATCGGGCAGCAGCGGAGTGGGTCCGCAGAAGGTGACTTGTGCCCCGAGCCTGGGCAGCAGCAGCGCATTGGAGCGCGCGACGCGGCTGTGCAGAATGTCTCCGCAGATGGTGACGGTGACGCCCTTGAGCGCGGTGGGGCTAAGCTTTGCGGCCTTGATGCCGAGGAAGCGCAGCATGGTGCGCAGATCGAGCAGCGCCTGCGAAGGGTGCTCATGCATGCCGTCGCCGGCGTTGAGCACGGGCAGGCCGGTGGATTTCGCCAGCAGATAAGGCGCGCCGGAGTAGGGGCTGCGCAGGATGATGCACTCCGCGCCGAGGGCCTTGAGGGTGATGCCGGTGTCTTTGAGCGACTCGCCCTTCTCGATGCTTGAAGAAAGCGCGCTGACCAGCGTGGTATCGGCGCCGAGAGATTTTGCGGCCAGCTCAAATGAGGTGCGGGTGCGCGTGCTCGACTCGTAAAAGAGTAGCGCCACGCGGCGCTTGCGCAGACGCTTCGCACGCTCAAACACATCCTGTGTTTCAAGCTTATCGGCCAGTTGCAGAATGGCCCGGGCGCGCTCGGGCGTCAGGTCGCGCACCGAGACGAGAGCGCCCGGGTGCAGCGAAAGAGTAGGAGCAGCTTTGCTTTTAGCCGTGCGTGCGCGTGCTGCCGTGGATGCTTTCCTGGGGGCCATGATTCTTTCTGTCCCGGTCCGGTGAATCAGTCGACGCGCTCGACCAGCAGAACCTGCTCGTCGTCGTCGATTTCGCGCAGCTTGACCTCGATGATTTCGCGCTGCGTGGTCTGGATGGTGCGGCCTACGAAGCTGGCCTCAATGGGCAGTTCGCGGTGGCCGCGGTCAATGAGCGCGAGCAGTTGCACCTGGCGCGGGCGGCCGTGGTCAAAGAGCGCATCGAGCGCGGCGCGAATGGTGCGGCCGGTGTAGAGCACGTCGTCCACCAGAATGATTTTGCGGTCATTGATGTCAAAGCCGATGGAGCCGGGCGTGACGACCGGGCGCGTGTCATAGGTGGAGAGATCGTCGCGGTAAAAGCTGATGTCGAGCGTGCCGCAATCGACCGGGCGCTTTTCAATCGAGCTGATGAGGGCGGCCAGGCGCTGGGCGAGCGGAATGCCGCGCCGCTTGATGCCGACCAGGCCGAGACCGTCGGCGCCGTCGTTTTTCTCGATGATTTCGTGGGCGAGCCGTACGAGCGTCCGTTCAATCTCGGATGCGGACATCAGGCGGCCTTTTTCGCGGAGCTTGGGTGTGTTTTCAGACATGATGTGCAGAAAAGAGGTTCAAACGGGATGATACGAGCCGATCCGGGTGCGGGGCAAGGATAACGGTCTGTAAGGCGTCAATCGAGGGTATGCCGCAAGCCAATTTGCTTCCCGGTTTGAGGGCGGAATGAGGAAGCGCTAGGCTGTGGGCCGGGTAAACGGGCGTGTGCGCAGGTAGCGTCCGCCGATGGCGCCGCCCAGCGCGGAGAAGAGCACCATGCTGAGGGCCAGCATCAGGCTGCCGGCCAGAAAGACGGCGGCGATGCCGTAGGGCGTCAGCATGAAGTGCGAGAACCACGGCAACTGCGTGGCAAAGTCGGGATTTTGCTGCTGCATGGCGTGCAGCACTGACTGCATTTCGGTCTGGAACTCGCCGTCTATCTTTGGGCCCTGGTGGAGCACGAAGCGGTCAAAGACGAGCGAGGCACCCTGAATGGCCATGGAGAGCGCGGCGGCGACGATGCCCATGAGTCCGCCGATGCGCCAGCCGAGCTTGCCGTTGGTGGGCGACGTGGTGCGGCGGCGGTAGAGCGCGACGGTGAGGAATCCCCCAGCGAAGACCCACAAGGTGCCGGGGCTGAGCAGCGCCGAGAGCAGCGCGGCCGGTACGGCCACGAGCAGCGCCGCATGCACGGCGGCCCGCCAGCGCAGCATGCCCGCAGCCTGATCGATGGTGTGCTGTACCGAGCCCTCCTGCGCGGAGAGTACGGCTTCGCTTTCGGGCACACAGAGTTGCGGCGCGCCGCAGTGGGCACAGAACGGTTCTTCGCCGGTGAGGGTCTCGTGGCAGCGGTAGCAGGGGGTGCCCATGCACTTGAAGCTAAACTCTCACCGCGGCAAAGGCAATTGCAGCGGTGAGAGGCAGCGGATAGCGGATTGGACTCAGTCGGCCTTGGCGCTGCTCTGGTTGTCGTTGACGGGCAGTTCCAGCTCTACGAGCGAGAAGCGCGTGCCAGGGCCACTGTCTTTGAAGCCGACGATCCACTGATGACGCGGTGAGCCGGCGCGCAGGTTATAGCCGTTGTCTGAGTCATGCAGATCGACGTGAGTGTGCCCATGGCTTTCGTTGCAGGTGAGCCCTTCGTTCGTTGTGGTGGGCGTACCCACCGGCGTGTCGTCATTGCAGGCAATGACCGTGCCGAACTGTGAGAGCGCCTTGCGGTAGAAATCAACCACGTCCTTGCGCGGGTTTGACGTCTGGTAATGCACTACCTTGACCACGAGGTGCCACGGGCCGAAGCCCATCTCCACATTGGCCGATTTGTTGTCTCCGTCATCGGTGACCATCTGCGCGCCGGGGTAGGTCGGCAGCCCGAGCGAAGTGGCGGTGGTCTGGTTGGACTGCACATTCATGCCGCCGAAGGGCGTCTGGATCTTCACGTCCTTGTTATCGCCATTGGTGTTCTTGTGTACATCGACTTTGCAGCCGGTGACCAGGAGGCATCCGGCGGCGGTGAGCACGCAGGCCAGGCGGACGATGGCTGAAGGCAAGGGGCGAGACAGGGACTGATTTGCAGGCATGGGGAGCTTCTCCTCCAATTTCAACCAAAGTGTACGCGCAGACTTACGGCAGGGTTCCAAATAAAAATGACCGTCTGGCGGGCAGGGGCGATCCGAGGGGCGTGCGGATTCCGTGCCCGGATGGGGCAGCTTCGCGGCTAGAATAGAGTTTGCAGGCGGGCTGGGCGGCCGCTGCCGTGCGGGTGCAAGCCTGGGCGGGAGAGGAAAGTCCGGACTCCGCAGGGCAGTGTGCCGGATAACGTCCGGGATTGCAGCGTGAAGGCTGCAAGACGGCTAGTGCCACAGAGAAGATACCGCCGGATCGCCGTGAGGCGCTCCGGTAAGGGTGAAAAGGTGCGGTAAGAGCGCACCGCCCCGGCGGTAACGCCCGGGGGCAGGGTAAACCCCACACGGAGCAAGACCAAATAGGGAGGGAAGAACGGCGTGGCCCAGTTCGCCGTTCTGCGTACCGGCCCGGTGCGCCCACGTGGGCTTCGCAGGCGGCTTCGGCTGCCGGCGGCGGAAACCTCCGGGTAGGTTGCTGGAGCGCGCGCAGTAATGCGCCGCCTAGAGGAATGGCCGTCCTCGACAGAATCCGGCTTACAGGCCCTGCTTGCAGACTGGGTTCTGCCGCTCCTCAAGACGGAGCGGCAGAATGCCACTTTTTGCTTTTCTTTGAGTCTGTTCCGGGGAACCGGAGTGGCCGCCGTTGCGTATCTTTCCGCTAAGGTCTGGTTTCTTTGCGTGAGACCGCAAAGAGTCGTGCCCGCACCTTGTTACACTTCTGGAAACCCCGCGTGACATGCCCATCGCGCTCTGAAACCTGACGGGTTCGTGCAGCGGATGATGGGGAATTTGAGGGAAGACGGCTCCGCCATGAGATTCTGGGAAGCGCTCAAGATATCGCTGCAGTCGCTGTGGGCTAACAAGATGCGCACGGTGCTTACGCTGATTGGCGTGATCATTGGCGTTTCCTCAGTGATTACCGTCATCACGCTCACCAACGGAGTGAACAAGTACGTCGCCACCAAGGTGTATGGCTATGGCGCCAATGTGTTCACTGTGGGCAAAGAGCCGCAGGTGATTCTGAGCTATGCGGAGTATCTGAAATACCAGAAGCGTAAAGATTTCACGATGGCCGATTATGAGGCCGTGCAGCAGCTTTGCCATGCGTGCAAGCAGGTGGGCGCGCTGATTGACTCGTCAGGCTCAGTGGTAGCGGGCAAAAAATCGAGCACGAACACGGATATTCGGGGCTGGACGTGGAATATGCTCGAAATCTCGAATCTGAATATCGCGACCGGGCGAGCGTTTATTCCTTCCGACCAGACGTATGCACGTCATGTGGCCGTGATTGGCTACGACATTCAGCATGATCTGCTGGGCATGGGCGTGAATCCCATCGGGCAGCAGATTCGCGTGGATGGCGAGCCCTACACGGTGATTGGTGTGGCGGAGAAACAGGGTTCGACGCTGGGGCAGAGCCAGGACAACTTTGTTGCCGTACCGCTCACGACCTTTGAGCACACCTATGGCACGGGGCAGAGCGTTACGCTCTCGATTCAAGCGCCAGCCACGGGCGCGCCGCTCGATGCGGCCACGCAGGAGGTGCAGACCATCATGCGTGTGCGCAGACACGACCGGCCGGGCGAGCCGGATGATTTCTCGATCGACACGAATTCAAGTTTCATCGGCTTGTGGAAGAGCATCAGCTCGACAATTCTGATTGTGATTGTGGGCGTGACTTCGATTTCGCTGGTGGTGGGCGGCATCGTCATCATGAACATCATGCTGGTCTCAGTCACCGAGCGCACGCGCGAGATTGGGGTGCGCAAGGCGCTGGGCGCGCGATCAAGCGATGTGCTGATGCAATTCATGATTGAGTCGGCCACCATGTCGACCATAGGCGGAGCTATCGGCATTGCCATTGGTGTGGGCGCGGCTTACCTGGTGACGGCGCTGGTGCATTTTCCGTCGTCGGTGCAGTTGTGGTCGGTGCTGCTGGCGTTGTTTGTGTCCAGCGGCATTGGCATGTTCTTTGGTGTTTACCCGGCCAGCCGCGCCGCCAAACTGGACCCGATTGTGGCCCTGCGGTCAGAACTGTAAGGAGAGCTCGCGATGCCGATCAGCAATTCAGGAGAATCGATTCGCATGGCGTTCGATACCCTGCGCAACAACAAGCTGCGCTCGGGGCTCACCGTGCTGGGCATTGTGATTGGCGTGACGACGGTGATTGCCATTTCATCGATCATCAATGGGCTGAACAACAATGTTTCGAGCCTGGTCAGCTCATTTGGCACCAATCTGTTCTGGGTCTACCGCATGCCGTTGATTCAAACCTCGCGGCCTTCGCCCGAGATGCTGAACCGGCCCAAGCTCACCGTGCAGGAAGCCGAAGATATGGCGCACCTGCCGGGCGTGGTGGCCGTGGATGCGGGCATGCGCTACAATCCGGCTTTTCAGCCGGGAGACATTGGCGTGCGCTACGGCAAGAAGAAGGTCGCCGGGACGATTCTGCAAGGCGATATGGCCAGCCTGGCGCAGACGGAAGATCTGCATCTGCTGGCCGGACGCATGTTCACGCCAGAAGAGGCCAACCGGCATGCGAATGTGGTGATCCTGAGCCACGACACCGCAGCGCAACTGTTTGACCCCATTCAGAGCGCAGTCGGCAAAGAGGTGCAGATTGGCGGCGAGGTCTTCACTGTGATCGGCGTCTTTGACAAGACGAAGTCGGTGTTTGGCGGCAGCGGCAAGAATCCGGAAGACAACAAGGCGACGTTTCCGGATGGCACCTTCCGCAAGCTGCATCCCGAGGAGGACGACTACTTCATTGAAGTGAAGTATTCGAGCGATAAGGTGAAGGCCCTGGTGCAGGATGAGATCGAAAGCGTGCTGCGCCGCGACCGGCGGCTGCGCGCCGACCAGCCGGACAACTTTGTGATTTCATCGCCTGACGCGATCACTCGCCTGTGGACGCAGATCACGGGCGGTATTGCGCTCTTTATGGTGGCCATCTCAAGCCTGGGGCTGATGGTAGGAGGCGTGGGCGTGATGAACATCATGCTCGTCTCCGTAACGGAGCGCACCCGCGAGATTGGCGTGCGCAAGGCCATTGGCGCGACGCGCGGCAACATCATGATGCAGTTCACGACCGAGGCGACGACGCTGTGCGCCATTGGCGGGCTGATTGGCATTGCCATTGGCGGCCTGATTACGCTGGCGCTGCGGCTGATGCTGCCGGCAACGATGTCCACTTTCTGGTCGCTGACGGGATTTCTGGGTTCGTGCGCGATCGGGCTGGTGTTTGGCATTTATCCGGCATGGAAGGCGGCGCATCTCGACCCCATTGAGGCGCTGCGCTACGAGTAGGGCATTGGCGCGGGTGGCCAGTAGACTAGAGTCTGCATGGCCGCTTTGACTGTCGCCGAGTTGATCTCATTTCTCACCACTGTGCTGGCACTGGCCGGCTGCGCGTACTACTTTGTGGTGCTGTGGAGCGTGCGGGCTTTTCTGAAGCCGCAAGCCGGGGACCCGGAGTCTGCCGCAGGTGCGCCGTTTCATCCGCCGGTGACGATTCTGAAGCCGGTGAAGGGGCTTGATCCGGGCATGGATGAGGCCTTTGCCAGCCATTGCCGACAGGATTATGCGGGCGAATACGAGATTCTGTTCGGGGTTTCGAGCCTGGATGATCCGGCGGTGGCGGCGATTGAGCGGCTGCAGAGGGCCTTTCCGGAGCGCAGCATTCGCGTGGTGGAGTGCCCGGATTCGCTGGGGCCGAATGGGAAGCTGAGCAACCTGGTGCAGATGCTTCCGGCGGCGCGCTATGACACCTTTGTGCTCAACGACAGCGACATCACTGTGGGGCGGCATTACCTGAGCCGCATGGTGGAGCCGATGCGCGATGCGCGGGTGGGGCTGGTGACGGCGCCTTACCGGGGCCGGGCGCACGGCACGCTTGCCTCGCGGCTGGAGGCGCTGGGCATCGCGACGGACTTCTTCCCGGGCGTGCTGGTGGCGCGGGTGATGGAGAAGGGGATTCGCTTCGGGCTGGGCTCGACGCTCGCGTTTTCGCGGCTGGCGCTGGTTTCGGCCGGGGGCTTTGAGCCGCTGGTGACGCAACTGGCCGATGACTATCAACTGGGCGCGCGCATTGCAGCGGCGGGCTTTCAGGTGCACTTGAGCCACGAGGTGGTGGAGACGAGCGTGCCGGCCTACAAGTTCGGAGCCTTTGCGGCACACCAGCTGCGGTGGGCGCGGGCGGTGCGTGTTTCGCGGCCCGGGGGCTACTTCGGGATGATCTTCACCTATGGCCTGGCGTGGGCGGCGCTCAATATGGTGGCGTCGGCGTTTGACCCGTTCAGCCTGGCGCTCTTCAGCCTGGTGTTTCTGGTGCGGATGGCCACGGCGCTGGGCGTGGGCGTGGGCGTTCTGGGTGACCGGCAGGTGATGCGCGACCTGTGGATGCTGCTGCCGCGGGACCTGATCGCGCTCGGGCTATGGGCGTGGAGCTATGCGTCGGACACCGTCGTGTGGCGGGGGCAGCACTTCAAGCTGCGCAAGGGCGAGCTGGTGCGGGTGAAGTAAATGCAGATGCAGGCGGATTGCCAGATGGCATGGTTTCGCGAAGTGAACGTGGGGTCGGCGGACCGGAAACCGATGGTCTGGCTGTAGTCGGGCGCGCTCAAGAAGGTGGGCGGGCAGTGGAAACTGGTGTTTCTGGAGAGCCAGCGGGCGGCTCCGAAAGCGAAATAAAAAAACTCACATTAACGTCCTGGAAGTGGCTGATTGTAGGGGGCTTACGCGAGACTAGTCCCGCAAGTCCTTTATTTTCAATGCGTATTAGTGTTGGCTGTCTCGTGAGGATGCCCTGTTTTCAGGGCATTGTTTTGTTGGGTCTGGGGAGGTTGGGAAGTTTGATTTCTCTCCCCTATTTTCAGGATAGCGAATTTGGGGGTAATTACCGGCAGGGTTTGCGGAGTCTTGGGATGGTTGCGTGGGGCGAGGAGTGCGGTCGCGAAGATGTTTATCCCTCGGGGGCTGAAGCCCTTTTCTTTTGCGACGTTGATGTACGGGCTGAAGCCCGTACCCTTCATGGCGGAGAAGATGCAGGTTCCTCGGCTGTCCATCCCGGTAATGAAGAGCTGTTCCGGGAGGCCCCGGTTCGGCTGTTGGCCTCAGAATGACGCGCGCGAGGGGTGAGTTTTCCTCTGGGAAGTGGCCGGGGGCTGAAGCCCGGTTCTCTATTCGCGGTTTATGGCATGGCTGAAGCCATGCCCTGATACAGGCGTTGCGGTTTGGGGCGGGCCGCAGGTTGGAGATTGTCGATCCCGGGTCCGAACGGATGGACCCGGGGCACCCTGGCTTGTGTGGGGAAGGTCGCGATGCACAAGAGAAAACCCCACTCAAGCCAGAGCCGGGATGGTGTGGAGCACTACGCAGAATAAAACCCCACTGAATCCAAAAGCGGGATTGAATGGGGCACCGGCTTAAGATGCAGGTTCCTCCGCTGCACTTCGTTTGGTCGGGATGACAAGGGAGGGTGGGTATCGAAGCCTTCGACCGGGATGACGGGTCAAGAGAAAAACCCCACTCAATCCAACGGCTGGATTGAATGGGGCACCAGTTTTTCTTCTACTTTCCTGGGTGTTGCGGTGTTGCTCAGGCTTCGAGGGTTTCGAATTCCTCTTCTTCCTCTTCGGCGTGGCGGCGGAGGAGGTTGGGGAGGTTTTGCGAGAAGGCGCTGCGGGGCATGACGGTGTCGCAGCCGGCCTCGATGGCCTTGGCCTTGAGGTCGCCCTGGATGTGGGAGAGGAAGCCGATGATCGAGGTTCCGCGCTTGAGCTTGGCCTTGAGCTTGGGGATCAGCGTAAGCGGCTTCGCGTTGGCGTTGTTGAGGTCGAAGATGATGAGCGACGGGCGCTCCTCTTCAGGCGCGTCAGTGAGCCTGGCGATGCCCTCTTTGTCCGCGCCCTTGAGGAAGCCCACCTTGATGCCGGTTTTGCGCGAGACTTCGTTGATTTTGGCATTGAAGAAGAGATCGTCAATGAAGCAGAAGATGCGCGTGGGCGCGTCCTGACGCATGGAGACGGGCGCCTCGTAGGGCGAGTCAGCATAGCTGGCGATGTTGCCGTTGGGGCCGCCGTTGCTGCGGAAGTCCATGGTGGACGGGGGGGCGTCGGCCACGTTGCCGTTGGTGGCGCGGTAGCTGTGGTCCATGGGGCCGACGAAGGAGGGCGGCTGCTTGCGCTGCTTTTGCTTGCGCTGCTTGCCGCCGTTGCCGCTGCCGTATCCGTTGCCGGGGTTTTGCTGCTTCTGGAAGAACTTTTTCTGCTTGCGCGGAGGCTGGCCACCGCTGGCCTGCTGGCTGCCCTGGCTTTGGCTCTGGCCCTGATTCTGGTTTTGCGCGGCGCTTTGCGGCTGGCCGTTCTGCTGGCCGCCCTTGCTCTTTTTGCGGCGACGCCGTCGGCGGCTGCTGTGGGAGGGCGAGTTCTGCTGGCCGTTGGCGGAGTTATCAGCGGCGGATGCGGCGGGCGGCGGAAAAGCTGCCGGCGCTTCTGCGAAGCCCTGGGGCTCGTTTTGCTCTGGTGTCATGCTTGCACTTCCTGGTGCACTTTACGTTCGGTAGCCGGGACTTTTGGGAAAGCCCGCAGGCCTGGGTTTCAAGCTTCTGTGTTGAATCGGAGGGCCGACAGGCCAATGGTGCCGCGAGTGAGGGGCGCAACGGGATTGGCGGACTGGGTCCGCGTGGTCAGGCTGCGCCACCGCATCAAATCTCGAACGAGCAACACTCCGAAAGGTTTCACCAACCACCGGATCACGACTGCGTGGACAGCAGGGATACAGGGTGAATTCTTTTTAAGATCACAGGGTTCTTGACTGTCGAATCATGCAGCGAGCCGGAAGGCATCAGCCGCTCGATAGGCAAAGTTGATAGTACTCCCTGGGGCATGCCTTGACAAGTCATCTTGTGAGACTCGCGACTGGCCTGCTTGCCTTCACTAAATTGTAACGTGCGAGGGGCGAGTTTGCGAACGAAAAGGGGCGGCGGGAAGCGGAGCTGGTTCCCATTTCGGGCCTGCTTCGGCCGGGATCGGCCGAAAGCACAAGCGCCGTCTGCGTGTGGGCAGACGGCTGCTGTGAATGGCCAGTCACTGGCCTCCCGGAAAATGCCCGCTCCATTTGTGGTGGAATCTGGGACTTGTTGCTCCGGCCGGGGCGAAACCCTGTGGGTCTCAGCTCTCACGTACCGGAGCGGTCTCGCTGGAGAGGTGCCTGCGTGGGAACCTCTTCGCGTCTCTGGCTGCCTATCTATATGGCAATCCTCATGCCGTTTGTGGTTTTTATTGTTTTCAATGGCTTAAGGGTTTAGGGGCGGGGCGGAAATCCGAAATCACATAGGTTGGGCGTTGTGGGAATTCATAAAATCATAAGACCAATGGCCGTCGAGGCAATTGCGTCTTTGGCGCGGCGGAGGTTTTCCCGATTTTGTGAAGCTGGATTGATTCCGGGAGTTTCCAGCTTTACGAAGAGCGGCGGAGAGGCGTAGGGTGGAAGACGTTCGGGTAGCATCCCCCGCTGGAGGGGAGCTGCACTGGAGAGAATGATGAGCCTACCGCATTTCCGCAGCGCCGATGGCGCCGCCGGGCAGGGTGCCGCCAAGGTGACCCTCGCAACCCTTCAAGAGAAAAAAGAGCAGAAGCAGCCGATTGTGGCGCTGACCGCCTACGACTACGCCACGGCGCGGCTGGTGGATGAGGCGGGCGTGGACCTGATTCTGGTGGGGGATTCGCTGGCCATGGTGGTGATGGGCTACGAGAGCACCCTGCCGGTGACGGTGGACGAGATGCTGCACCATACGAGGGCCGTGCGGCGTGCGGTGCGGCGCGCGCTGCTGGTGGCGGACATGCCGTATGGCAGCTACCAGGTGACGGTGCATGAGGCAGTGGCGAATGCGACGCGCTTTGTAAAAGACGGCGGCGCGGAGGCCGTGAAGATTGAAGGCGGCGCGAGCCGAGCGGAATTGGTGGAGCGGCTGGTGGATGCCGAGGTTCCGGTGGTGGGGCATCTGGGGCTGACTCCGCAGGCGGTACACCGGATGGGCGGCTATAAGGTGCAGGGCAAGACGGTGGCTGCGATTGGGCGGCTGCTGCACGATGCGCATGCGCTGGAAGCGGCGGGCGCGTCAGTGCTGGTGCTGGAAGGCATGCCGCGCGAAGTGGCGGCGCGGATCACGGCGGAGGTGGGGATTCCGACGATTGGCATTGGCGCGGGGCCGGATTGCGATGGGCAGATATTGGTGTTTCATGACCTGGTGAATTTGAGCTTTGCCAAGCCGGCGAAGTTTGTGCGGCAGTATGGCGATGCGGCGGCGCTGTTTCGCGAGGCGCTGGCCGGGTATGTGCGGGATGTGTCGGGCCGGAGCTTTCCGGCAGACAGTGAGAGCTATCACTTGCCGGCGGAGGCCCGCGAGACGATGGCGCGGAAGGCATGATGCGGCGCGCGGAGACGATTGCGGAGATACGGGCGGCGGTAAGGGAGCTGAGATACAGGGAGAACCCACGTCTCAAAGGCGAGACGTGGGGCACCCGCAGCATTGGCTTTGTGCCGACGATGGGCGCGTTGCATGAGGGGCATTTGTCGCTGGTGCGCGCGGCCAAGGCGGAATGCGATGCGGTGGTGGCCTCGATCTTCGTGAATCCGACACAGTTTGGGCCGAATGAGGACTTCGGGAAGTATCCGCGCACGGTGGAGGCGGATTGCGCACTGCTGGAGCGCGAGGGCGTGGATGCGGTGTTTCTGCCGCAGGTCGAGGAGATGTATCCGGCGGGTGCGACGACGTGGGTGGAAGTGGAGGAGCTGAGCGGGCGGCTGGATGGGGCTTCGCGGCCGGGGCACTTTCGCGGCGTGGCGACGGTGGTGGCGAAGCTGTTCCACATTGTGGGGCCGGACCGCGCGTATTTTGGGCAGAAGGATGCGGCGCAGGTAGCGAATCTGCGGCGCATGGTGCGGGATCTGGATTTTGATTTGGAAGTGGTGGTGTGCCCGATTGTGCGCGAAGCCGACGGGCTGGCGATGAGTAGCCGTAACCGTTACTTATCGGTGGAGGAGCGGCGGCAGGGTTTGGTATTGTCGCGGGCGCTGCGCGCGATGGAGGCCGGACATGCGGCCGGCGAGCGCGATGGGCGGAGGCTGCTGGCGGCGGGCGCGTCGGTGATGGCCGAGGAGCCAGCGGTAAGAGTGGATTATTTGCGGGTGGTGGATCCGGAGACGCTGGTGGATGTAGAGGCTGTGAGCGGACCCGCGCTGGCGACGGTGGCGGCGTATGTGGGCGCGACGCGGCTGATTGATAATGTGCTGCTAGGGGAAACTCCCGCGGCCTTTAAATTGTGATTATTTGTAACTATAAGTTGGGTAATTGGAAGCGGCAGCCATGAATGGCTGCCGCTTTGCGTTGTGAGCGACTACAGGAAGGTTTTGGTGTCAGTTATCTCCGCTGCCGGTTGAGGTGTCTTGTATTTGCGAGATGTCAGCGACGGTGAGCAGGAAGTTTCCGGAGCTGTCACGCAACAGGAACCCATGCACTTCAAGATTGGCGGACGACGTCAGGGAAGTGAAAGCCGTGGTGCCGAGACTGTCTTCGTATTGCGTTTGCGCATCGGTAGCAGCGTTGAGCGTAGTGAGGGACTGATAAGTGGTGAGGAAGGACGAAGCTGGCAGTTGCAAGGCAAATGTGTAGGTGGGTGAGACGCCTTGGGGAGAGCCGGTGAGGGTTCCGCTGAGGCTTTCCGCGGCGAGACGAACCGATTGCGCAGTGATGGCGGAAGATGCGGAGCCGGTGCCGATGACCTCTACGGATTGGCCGGGAAAGATTTGCGCGTTGTTGAAGGCAGTCGCAGCGATGCCCTGCTGCACGGCGTCTTCGCTGACGCTGTAGGCGGTGGATGCATTGAGCATGACGGTCAAGGGCGTGTGCGTTGTCTGATCGCCGTAGTCCTCACGTGGAACAAAGGTAAACGATGTTACTGCGCCGGTGTTATCGCTGGAGACGGCGGTGATGATGCCGCTTCCTCCGCTTTGCGTTCCCTGGATCGCTTGTCCGCTCATGCTCACGGAAATGTTGGTGGCGAGCAGGGTTCCGTCTGCCTGTATGGCGCCCACGACGGCGACGATGGAGCCTGTCTGGATGGTGGCGGCAGAGGCTCCGTTGGAGAAGTGAGTAGAGGAATTGATGGCGAAGGTAGAGGAGAGGCCGGTGTCAGAAGACTTAAGAGTGATGGAGGTGCTGCTGATGGCGGTGACTGATCCGGAGACCTCGACCTGGCGATCGGCAGAGCTTTCACCATCGATGGCAGCGGCCGCCGAAGTGATGGAAGGTGTGAAGCTGAGAGTTGTGCCGGTCAAATTGAATGACTGCGCAAGATTGAAGTTGAGGCGCAACTGAACATTCTGACTCGTGGTGATGGACAATGCCGGGTTGAGGGCGATGGTCGCCTGCGTTTGAGAAAGAGCCGCCGATGAGGTGGTGACCGCATTGCTGGAATTGAGGTAGGTGGCCTGCGCGGCACTGATCGTCACAGTGACGGAGTTATAAGTTCCGGCGGGTACGCTGATGTTTTCGAGCGGCTCCTGAATTGCGCCGAGACTGGAGAGTTCCACGGGTTCCGGAGTATTGAGAGCGATGACCGGGCTGCCGCCTGCGGCGGGTGTGAGCGCAATGGATGAAATGGTGACTTGCGCGGCGAGAATGCTGCTGGGCGGTGCGTCGCCCACTGTGATCAGCATGGAAGAACTGGAGGAAGAAGCTGGGGCAGCACCGGTTGATGGGCTTGTGTATGCCGCCATTGTTCCATTGCTGCAGCCGGTGAGCAGCGCGAGACTCAGCGTAGCGGCCGTGAGCGTGCAGATGAGGAACAGAGATAGTTTACGGCTCATGATTGCCTCCGCAGGGGGAGATTCCGATCACAATCTACTGCAGCCAGAACTCAGAATGAATGACGGCGTAGTGAAGTTTGCGTCATAGATGACAATGACGGTTACGAATGTTTTGTGAGTGTTCGGATTGTCATTCCGTGTTCGCCTGGAGGAGTGCTATAGAGCCTGCGAGGGCGCAGGCGGGAACGGAAGCTGAATATTGACGTGGTTCATCAAGACGAAAAAGATAGCGAGACCACGCAACAGATCGATGCCATCAAGACGCTTCCAGCCGGGATTGTTCAGCGGGTTAGTCTCGCATAAAGGGATGGCTCCAAAGAGTGGTGATTCCCACGTAAGCTGGGGACATGCCTGTCCGCGAAGTCAGGGGTTCTGGTGCGCCGCGTTCCACGTCGATGACGCGTGTGCTTGGCTATGGTGCGTGCGCGCTGGCCGGGTGCCTGTGGGGCACGGGTTTTTACTTTGGGAAGATTGCGCTGACGGAATTGCCGGTGGGGCACATGGTGCTCTACCGGTTTTTGTTTGCGTGTGTGGGATTGCTTCCGGTGGTGCGGTGGCCGCGCTTTACCCGGCGTGCATGGGCGTGGCTGCTGACGGCGTCGTTTGTGGGGATTCCGGTGCAGTTTCTGGTGCAGTTTTATGGGCTCTCGATGACGACGGTGAGCCATGCTTCGCTGATGGTGGGCACGATGCCGGTGATTTTAGCGGTGGGTGCGTGGCTGTTCGCGGGCGAGAAGCTGGATTGGAAGGGATGGCTGGCGCTGGCGGGTTCGACGACCGGCGTGGCGCTGATTGTTCTGGGCGGGCGGCATGGCGCGGCGGGCGGCAAGGGGCCGAGCCTGGCAGGCGATCTGCTGGTGGTGCTGGCGATGGTGTTTGCGCTGGGCTGGATCCTGGTGAATCAGAAGCTGATGCGGGAGGGGCATTCGCCGCTGTCAGTGACGGTGTGGGGATTGCTGACCGGCACGGCCATGCTGGCGGTGTGGGTGGTGTGGCGGCAGGGTATGCCGCCGGTGCATGGGCTGAGCGGGCAGGTGTGGTTTGCGCTGGCGGCGAGCGGGCTGGCCTGCACGGCGGCCACGACGCTGTTGTGGAACTGGGGCATGCATCGTGTGCCGGCTTCGCGGGCGGGTGTGTTTTTGAATATTGAGCCGGCGCTGGGATCGATTCTGGGAGTGGAGTTGCTGGGTGACCGGCTGGGGCCGGGCGCGTGGCTGGGCGGCGCGTTGATTATTACGGCTGCGGTGGTGCTGACGATGACCGGGCATGTGGAACCGGACAGTGTGCTGGAATAACCGGCGAGCAGAATTATTTTCGAGCGGGAAGAACGAAGGGAATGAAGTGGTTCGCTGCCGAATGGTCTTGCCGCGTGGCGGGACGGCGTGCGGGCCAAGGCAACGCGGGTATTTCTCCCAGCAACTACAGAACTATGGGGGCTTTTGAGCGAAGGCCCGGAGTTCGATGGTTCGAGTGACTTTCCGCTGGAGAATAGAGATGAAGAAGTGGGCTTCCTTCCTTCCCGTTTCGCTGATTGCGATTGCACTTCAGACGCAGGCGGTGCCGGCGACTGCGCAGAGGCAGAGTCCGGACAATGGCGGCGCGCAGGCGACGGGTCAGATGAGCCAAGGCGCTATGAATCGCATGGCGCAAGGCACACCGGTGAGTGCGCGGCTCACCAAAGAAATCAACGCCAAGCACACCAAGGCCGGCGATGAAGTGGTGGCGCGCACCACCCGCGCGGCCAGGTTGCAGAATGGCACACAACTGCCGCGCGGCACCAGGCTGATTGGCCAGGTGACGCAGGCGCAGGCAGAGTCGCACGCCCAGCGCAGCGCGCGGCTGGCCTTCAACTTTGACCGTGCGGAGGTGAAGCACGGACGCACGATTCCGATTGATGCGGTGGTTACGTCTGTTTCAGAGCAGCCGGCGAGTAGCGGAGCCTATGGCGCGGGTGGGGCAAGTGCGGCTCAAATGCCGGGAGGCGCCATGGCCGCCGGATCGTCAATGAACGGCAATGGAGGAGTGGCCGGTGGCTGGGTTCCGAATGCCGGCGGTGCGCTGGGGGCAACCGGCTCCTTGGGAAGCAATAACGGCGCTCAAGTCGGCCCCGGAACGGGCGCGATGGCCGGAAACGGCGCGAATTATGGTATGCAGGGCTCGGGCAGCGGCCAGGTGGCCGGACTGCCAGGCGTCCGGCTGAGCCATTCGGCGGCGAACCATAGCAGCGTGGCCCTGATTGCCCGGGGCAAGAATATCTCGCTGGGCAGCGGAACGCAGTTGACCTTGAGTGTGAAGACGGGCGGGCCTCGCGGGTATGGGAGCGGTTCGGCTGGCGGGCCGCCTTCGGTGCAGTAAGGGATCCCTGCGGATCGAGTTATAAATGCAATGGCCCCGGAGACTGCTCCGGGGCCATTGTAATTTCAAAACAGAGTTATTGGCTTGAGAGTTTAGTTGCATTTTGCTGCGGTGTCAGGTCTGCATCTATATGAACCGAAGAGCCTGATACCAGCATGGTTCTTGTCCATGAAGTGTAGCCTGCCTTCTGGACGGTGATTACATGTTTGCCCGAAGCGAGCGAGAGTGTGGATGGAGTATTGCCGGCAAAGGCCCCGTCTACTTCAATGTCGCAAGCTGGGATATCGGAGTTGATCGTGATTTGCGATGTGGCCGCGACTGCGGCTGCCGGGGCGGCTTTTGGTTCAAATCTCGCGAGATCGAGATTCATGTCTCCGTCGGTGTAGGCGGTAATCTCGGTTCCTTTTGGAATCGTGATGTCTTTGCCGTGCATAAAGAGGAACAGCGGGGCCGCCGGAAAGAAGACGATTCCGGTTGCTACCATAGCGCCAGTCATTGCACCGACATGCCCATGTCCATTGCCGCCTTCTGTCGCGCGGAGGGCATCTTTTTCGCCGTCTGAAAGACGGACGCTATCTATATTTACGTTGAGCTTTCCTGCCCGCCCCATACTGCGCTTATGCTGAGCAACCGTGACCGTAGCCAGCGCCAGGGAGCCTTTGGGGATAACAACGACTCCATCTACAGAAACATCCTCAAGGACATCAAAGTTCACTTCGTCTCCCACTTTGGCCGTCGCGGAAGATACTGTGCGATCAAGTCGTAGCTTTATCGGGGTTCCATCTAAGAGGGTGTGTGGCTTTGGGATCGTTGACGTATTGGAAGTTTTGGCCGGGGTAGTCGTGGCGCTTTTTACTACTGGGGCCGATTGCTGAGCATCGGCGGACTGGGATGCGACTAAGAGAGCGCATAACGCAAGCACTGCAACTTTCATGGCAGTTCACTTTCAAGAGTGGTTTCAGGAGAGTGAGCCGAACTTTAACACTTCATAGGAGATATGGGAAGTAATAACTTAAACTTTGCGAAAGTTACCACTCCATGGCGTATTGGGCGGTGGAGCCGGAGGCGGGGCGTGGTTCGCTGGCCAGTTCGAGGACGAGACGCTCGAGGACGAGGCGCTTGTCGGGAGGCTGGGAGCGGAGTTCCATGTCCGCGCGGGCGATGAGGCGAAGTGCGCGGGTGAGGTCGCGGCGGGATTTGTAGCGGCGTGCCTGGCGGATGAGGTCATCGGCGGCGAAGGGCGGCATGCGGAAGCCCTGCCACAGCGCCTGCCAGATGGCGCGCGAGTCGCGCACGTTTTTCTCAAGGATGACGAGCATCTGCCGGAAGGTGCGGGCCAGCATGTAGAGATGGCCGATGGCGGAGTCTTCGCCGCCGTCAGAGGCATTGAGCAGGCCGTGCAGGAGAGAGATGGCGCGCACCTTGTCCTTGGCGGAGATTGCGTCGGTGAGCTCATAGAGCGAGCGCTGCTTGGCGGCGAGGACCATGGTCTCGACATCGCCGAGAGTGATGCGCTTTTTTTCGCCGACGTAGAGCACGAGTTTTTCGAACTCGTTGGAAACCATCATCATGTCTGCGCCGAGGGCGTCGACCAGCTCGCGCGCGGCGTCGCTGTCTATTTGTATCTCGTACTGTTTCGATTCCGCAGTAAGCCAGCGCAGGGCGTCGGCTTCGTCAACGCGAGCCAACTCGACCATGCCGCACCACTCACCGAGCGTTTCGCGAAGACGCTCGTAGCGGTTCTTGTCGTCCATGTCCATGCGGCGCGGGTCGGCGGGGATGCGGAGATGATCGGCGACAAATAGCACGAGCGCCTGCGGGTTAGGCGACCGGAAATACTCCTCAATGGCGGCGAACTCCTCTTTTTTGGAGCCGCGCGTGTAGAGGGTTTTGAGATTGCGGAGAAAGAGCACCTGGAAGGGCGCCATGAGTGAGGGCGTGCGTGCGCGGTCGAGCGCCTCGAAGATATTCACTTCTGAGAGGTCGAGGTCAGAGAGGCAGAAGTCGCGCATCTCCGGCGGAACGAGGGCCGTGAGAATGGCTTTGCGGCAGCGCTCGTAGAGGAAGATTTCGTCGCCGGCAAAGACGTAGCCCGGACGCAGGCGCTGCTCGTGCAGTTCTGCCAGGAAGCGCTCAGTGGATGCGAAGCCCGCGCCCATTAGAGACGGCCTCGCTCAGATGCGCGGGATGCCCTGGTTTGTGTGGAAAAGAGCTGCGAATTGGAAGCGGGGAAAAGCATCAGAAGGAGTCCAGAATATCGGAGACGGCAGCGGAGGCAAAGTCCCTTGCGAGGCGCTCTTCCGCAGGGGAATCCTCTTGTATGAAGCTGGCGAGGTTCTGGGTTTCTTCATATTGCTGGCGGAAAGTGTAGGAGGAATTCTGGTAGATGACCTTGCCACGGCGGTTGATGACGCGCAGGCTGGCCTTGATGGTGATGACGAAGCTGGAGGAGCGGCCGGTGGTGTTGTCGTAGGTGAGCGGCACGACGGAGTAGCTGTTGATCTGGCCGTAGAGCGTGGCGCTGGCCTCGGGGTCGCGGTGGTCCACAATGTGCCATGCCGAGCGGCTGGTGAACTGGCGGATGACGGCCTGCGTGAAGTCAAAGCCGACGTGATAGGCGTTGGTGTGGTTGACAAAGGTGGGGATGGCGAGCGTCTGCGCGGACTGGCGGCCGAGGCTGGGCGGCAGGTGCGAGGGAGTGTCCATCGCGTGGTAGTTGCAGCCGCTCACCCATAGTGAGCAGGGGAGCAGGCAGGCCGAGAATAGAACGAGCGCCAGACGGGACATGCTACTGGTAGTTTCGCATGGGCAGGCGAGGGTCTGCCTATACTGGGTGGGACCTTGAGGAGGCTGCTGGAGATGGAAATCAGCGCCGCGCAAACGGCGGAGGGAACTGCCGTGAAGCAGAAGACAGTCTGGCAGGTGTATGAAGAGCATCTGGAGGCTTTAGGGCAGCGGCTGTCCGAACTGGGGAAGACGCAGCAGAGGGCCAAGGTTGCCGCGATTGCTTTGGCCGCAGGATTGGCGGGGTTGGTGGTGCGGGACTGGCCTGCTCCACCTGCGGCTCTGGCCTCTCTGCTGCTGGCAGCGGTGGCTTTTGCCTTTCGCCGCTACGCGCAGTCGCGCCGCAGGGGGCTGGATATCGCACGCCGCAGCAACTTTTATACCCAAGGCCTGGAGCGTCTTCGCGGTGCGTGGACCAAGCTGCCGGATACAGGACTTGACTATGCGAGGGACGAGCACCTGTATCAGCATGATTTGCAGGTGGTAGGCGAGCGTTCGCTGTTTACCTTGCTGCGGACCACGCGGTCAGAGGTCGGGGCGTCGCGACTGGCGGACTATCTGCTGGATGCGGTGCCGCTCGGGGAATCTCGTAGCCGGCAAGAGGCGGTGCACGAGTTGCAGCCGCAGCTTGCGTTGCGGGAGTCAGTGGCGGCGCTGGGGGAGTACTCCTTTCAGCGAGGCGAGGTGCAGATTCTGGAGCGGTGGATGCAGTTTGCCCCTGTGCCGGTATCGCGCTGGAAGCCTGGAGTCATGCTGGTGCTGGGAGTGGGTTTGGCGGCTGCGGGGTTGCTGGCGCTGACCGGTTTGTTGCCGCTCTGGCCCGCGCTCTGGATTGTGCTGCCGCTGCTGGGGGCGCAGCTTTTGCTATTGCTTCCGCTGCGTGGGTTGCTGAGAGATCGCGTCGATTCCGCTGTGCTGCTGGCCGACGAGCTGACAGTGCTTCGCGATGGGCTTCGGCTGCAGCAGCAGCAGGCATTTCTTGCGCCCAAACTCAAGGGCCTGCTGGCTGCTGTGCAGGGAGCGGATGCGAGCCAGCGCATTGGCGAGTTGCAGCGTCTGGCACGCGGACTGGAGCAGTGCCGCAAGGAATGGTTTTATGTACCGTCCTGGGTGACCGGAGCCGAGGTGCAGATTCTGCTGGCCATGGAAGGCTGGCGTGCCCGTTATGGGGCGGCTTTGAAGGGATGGGTGGATGCATGGAGCGAGTTTGAAACGCTCCTGGCGCTGGCGGGCTATGCGTTTGAGCATCCAGAGCATGTTTTTCCTGAGTTTGTAGCAGATACGGTTGCATTTGCAGCCGAAGAGCTGGGGCATCCACTGTTGCCGGGAAAAAGCTGCGTAGGGAACGATGTGCGGCTGGATGCGGAGCAGCGCTTTTACGTGATCAGCGGCTCTAATATGGCCGGGAAGAGCACGCTGTTGCGGACGGTGGGGCTGAATGCGGTATTGGCTTATGCTGGCGCTCCGGTGCGGGCACGCGCGGCCCGGCTGAGTGAGATGCGGCTGGGCGCGTCGATCACGACCGCCGACTCGCTGTTGGATGGACGGTCGCGCTTTCTTGCCGAAGGGGAACGGTTAAGGGAGATGGTGAGGTTGGCTAAGGATGGCCCGTTGCTTTTCCTGGTGGACGAGATTTTCAGCGGCACCAATTCACAGGACCGCCGCGTGGCCGCGGAAGGTCTCGTGAATGTGCTGATGCAGCATGGAGCCGTAGGAGCGCTCTCCACGCATGATCTGGCGCTGGCGGCGATTGCGGAACGCGGGCCTATGGGTGGAGTGAACGTGCATATGGAGAGCGAAGATGCGGAGGATCCTCTGCACTTTGACTACCGGTTGAAGCCGGGAGTGGCGGCGCGTTCGAACGCGCTGGCGATTCTGCGCATGATTGGCGTGCTCGAGGACGCGTAGAACTGGTCTCATATATAGATCTTTTATTCGATAGGGGGTATGAGCCCCGCTTCGGCGGCGGGTCTCACACTTTCCACAATCAGCAGCCGCGTATTTATGAGACGAGTTCCAGAGTGGGCACAGAAAAGCCCACGCTTGCGGGCGTGGGCTTTTGCTTGTCTGGCTGCGCTATTCGGGTTGCGGGGGCAGGGCCGGGTTTGGCAGCTTGATTTTGGTCCTGGGCGCGGGCGGTTTGCCGGTGGCCGGAGTGGAGTTGGATGCTCCGGGTGCGGGGGGCTCGCCGGGCAGGCGGTAGGGGCTGGCGAGGCCGCCCTGCGCGGCCTGGATGGTGTCCCTGGAGTCGTCCTGGAATTCGAGCGCCAGCTTGTATTGCGCGAGGGCGGCGTTGCGGTCGCCGTTCACGTCATCGATGCGGCCGAGATAGATGTGCGACCAGGCGACGAGGCGTGGATTTTTGGAGACGGAGATGGTTTTCTGGAAGTCCTCGACGGCATTGGGGACATTGCCGTTCACAAGGCTGGCGCGGGCGAGCACGTACCAGGCGCGGTCAGGCGAGGACGTGCGATCGGCAAGCGCCTGATTGGCGATGGCGGCGGCGGCATGGGGATGATTCTGCGCCAGGAGCGATTCGGCGTGGTCGAGAGCATCGGGCGCGGCGAGCGTGTTCTCGACCACCTCGGATGTTGGCTGCGCGTCGAAGTGCAGGTGCAGGCTCTTGATGAGGCCGATTTCCGAGGGCACATCCATGCCGTAGACCATGGGGCCGATGCTTTGTGAGAGTGAGGTGGGGGTGCGCTCAAAGGCGATGAGCTGGCGATAGAAGTATTGGGTGAGGATGTAGCCCTGCAGCATGGACTTGTCTACATAGTTTTGCCGTACGCGGGCCACCTGCTTGAGGTAGGCGGTGCGCTTGCGGTAGTCGGCGGTCATTTCGCGGCGAGGCGCGTTGGCGGGAATCTTGTAGACGGGCACGCCAGTGTTCATGGTGCGGGCTTCAATGGCGCGGATGAGGCATTCGATGACGAAGGGGATGATGCCGCTTTTGTCCTGAAAGCTGATGGGGGCGTTCTGCACCATGTTCAGAAAGGGCTGCAGGCGGTCAATGGCGTTGGCGCGAGTGTAAAGCAGCGGGTCGATTTCATAGTGCAGATACGCCTGATGGACGTTGTGCATGTGAATCGTGCCCTGTTTTGAGGGCGAAACCACAACGATATAGTCGCCGCCATAGATGCGGGCATTGGTGTCGCCGGGGTTGAGCATGGGCGCCACGACGATGAGAAAGCGGCGGTCAGTATAGGTGCTGATGGGCTCTTTCAAATAGATGTCAGTGTTGAGCGTCATCTGGGTGATGGGACCATGCAGCACGGAGACCAGCTTGTCATAAGCCGCGTGGTTGTTGACCCAGGTGGCGTGCAGATCCGCATCCTGCACGAAGCTGCGCAGCAAGGGCAGCACATCAAGAACGCCGTTGGCATCTGGCGGCAGACTCTGCTGCGGCACGGTGAGCTTGAGGTTCGGGGGCGGCGTGAGGTAAAGCCCGAGCGAGACGTACTGCGCGACATTTTTTGCCGAGTTGCCGAAATCGTGGCGCTCAAAGAAGACGCAGAGCTTATCGCGGTCCGCAGTGGCGGCGGTGGAGGTGGCCAGCGTCTGATCCACTTCCTGCCGGATTTTCATGCGAACCGGCTCGGAGTTGGCCAGCCCGTCATTGTAGCCGCAGGCATTGAGCGCCACGCCGAAGTCAAAGAGCACTTCGCTGGTGGCCAGGCTGATGGATGGTCCGGCGGGGTCAATCAACGCGGGAGGCTGCTGCTGCGCAGGAGAAGAGACATCGCTGGCAGATTGCGCAAAGACAGCACCGGAGCAGAGCAGCGCGGCGGTGAAGACACTGACGAAAGAGCGGAGACGAATCAAAGACGGCATGGGCTGGAATATGGACCTGACTTGTATGCCAGTCTATGCATCGAGCCGAGGGAGATGCAATCACCCACTGCCGGCGCAGAGGTTGCGCCGGAGCGATTATCCGCGGACGGCAACGCCGGAGAAGGAGATGAGAGCGACGCCACGGACGGGCTGGCCGTACATCATGGCCGGCTGAAAGATGCTGAAGAGCAGCATATTCTCAACGGCGGCGCGGGTGGAGGGGTCACGCGGGCCGGCGACGATGCGGTAGTCGTAGACCTGGCCCTGGCCGTCCACGTAGGCCTCGACCACAACGGCGTGAGACGGGCTGAAAAAAGCGCCGCTGCCCTCGGCATTGGAGTAAAGCAGGCGGGGCGCGGTGGCGGTTTCGGACGAGTCGTTGCTGGCGACTGCCGCGGGCGGCGCTGCCAGAGTGCCGACCATGAGCGCGACGGTGCCGATAAGCAATACGGAGCTGACGAAGCCCGCCGAGGCCTGCAGGACCAGCGGACGAAGCGAGTTTTCCCAACGGACGCGCAAGTCGGCGAGCCAGTTGCGGGGTGTGCGGGCGCGTTCGCGCGATACGGCTACGCGCAGGCGGAGCGCGAGATCTTCGGGCGCCTTGGCGGGGCCGAGGCGGTAGAGTGCGTCCTGCATGGCGCGCCAGCTCTCGAACTCCGCGGCGCAAGCCGTGCAGGAGGAGAGGTGAGCGGCGATGGACTGCATTTCCACTCCGCTGAGTGCTCCATCAAGATAGCCGGAAAAGGAATTGCGGGTGGCACGGCAGGAATTCATGGCGCCTCCTCTGCAGAAGACGGGGAAAAGCGGATGGCCGGCTGCACTGGCTTACGGCGTGCAGCTTCTACGTAGGGCTGAAGCCGCTGACGCAATTGCGCGCGGCCGCGCATGAGACGGGATTTGACGGTGCCGAGATTGGTCGAGAGGATTTCAGCAATTTCTTCGTAGGCAAAGCCCTCGATGTCGCGCAGTACGACCACGGTGCGATAGGGCTCCGGGATGAGGCGCAGCTCAGCCTCGACGCGATCAGCGACCTCGCGATGGGCCGCATTGTCGAAAGGCGACTCGTGTTCGTCGATGAGTGTGTCTTTGAGGCAGAGGGCGTCGCCTTCTTCTGCTGCGAAGAGTTCGGTCTCAATGGTGATCTCTTGCCGGCGATGGCGCGACCACCAGCGGCGCTGATTGGAGGCCTCGTGCAGGGCGATGCGGTAAATCCAGGTGCGCAGGCTGGCATCGCCATGAAACTTGCCGACGCCGCGGAAGATCTTGATGAAGATTTCCTGGGTGAGGTCGGCGGCGTCGCAGGGATTGGGGATGGTTCGCGCTACGAGGCTGTAGATCGGCTGGTGATATTTGGAGATGAGCCAGGCGTAGGCTTCTTCTGAACCCTCGCGCAGTTGCGCGACGATGGCGGCTTCTTCGGGACGGGATCCGATTGCGCTTGCTAAATTTCCCACTGCAGTTCCTGCGGCCACTTCTGACCCCCTTCAGGTTACAGGAAAACGCGCGCCTTCGCGGAAGAGTCCTGGCTTCTGCCTTCCGCTGGTTGTATAGACACCGAGGGGGTGGAGAAGGTTCCTTGTGGCTCACGCGTGGAGGGGGCAGCGGGAATTGACGAAAATGCCCGGCTCACCGACAATAAGAAGAGCAACACGAGTGGGCCTGTGGCGCAGCTGGGAGCGCGCTTCCATGGCATGGAAGAGGTCATCGGTTCGATCCCGATCAGGTCCACCAAAACTCCCTCCTGAATTCCCGATTTCCCCTTCCTAAAGAGCATTCTCTGCAGTCTCATTACCGGGTGGATTGCCTTCTCCGATTTGCCTTTTTCTCCTGAGATCTTTCATGTTTTCTACGCGGATTTGCGTTTTTATCGCGATCGGGTGTGCTCTGCCGGTGTGACGATGGGCAGGCCGAGGAGCATGTGCAGGGTGGCGCGTGAGATGGCGAGGGAGGTTTGCAGTTGGACGGCCTCCTGCTGTTTGGCGAGATAGCCCTCTTCGAGCACGGTGTAAGCGGCTGCATCCAGGTCATTTTGCTGGAGGCTTTGCCGGGCGGCCTCGGCCCTCGCCTTGAGGCGGGGAAGAGTGGCGCGCAGCGTGTGAAGCTGGGCGGCGAGGAGTTGATTGGCCTTCCATAGCTCGTGCGCCTGACTGACGGCGGCATCGAGCCTGGCCTGATACGTTTGCCAAAGATAGGCGCGGGTGGCGCGCTGGATGGCGATGCTGCCTTGATTGTGATTGAAGATGGGCAGACTGAGATTGGCCTCAGGGCCGAGGCTGTTGACACCTTCGACGGGATCGCGCTCGATGTTGACGCCAACGCTGAGGGCGGGAAACTGCATGAGGATGGCCCTGCGCAGGGCGGCTTGCTGGGATTGATAGCCGGCCTGGAGGGCGAGCAGATCCGCGCGGCGATGCGGAAGCGCGGCAAGAGCGGAGTGAAACTGCGACGGGCTGAGGCCGGAAGCGGAGGGTGTGCCGAGCAGTTGGAGCGGCGCGCCGGGCTTGAGTCCGAGAAGCTGCTTTAGCTGATGCATGGTGCTGTTCTGCGCCAGTTGCAATTGGCGCAGACGGTCTTGCGCGTTGGAGAACTGGACGAGATCGGCCGAGACAGTGGTGCTGAGCATGTCGCCCTGCTGCATGGCCTTGCGGTCTGCCTGATAACGGCTGGCGAGCAGATGCTCTTCCACGCGCTGGAGGGTGATTTGCCGTGCATTGCCGCGAGCCTCAAGGAATGCCTGATTGGCTTTGGCGGCAACCTGCCACTCCTGCCAGAGAATGTTGAGGTGGACCTGCTGTTGTGCCGCGGAGGCCGCGGCGCGGGTGGCTCCACGGGTGATGAGCGCCTGCAGATCTTCGCTCAGGCCGAGTGCTCCGCCATAGGTACGAGCGGATTGGGCGAAGCCGGCGTTGAAGGTGGGGTTGGGCAGCAGGCCGGCCTGGAGCATCTGCGCGCGGGCGATGCCGGCCTGGAGGCGGGCCGCTTTCAGATCAGGATCATTGCAGACAGCGAGCAGGAGGATGGTGGCCTGGTCGAGTCCTTTGCGCGGAATGGCATGGGGCGCAAGCCCGGGCAACTGGAACTGACTGGCGGGAATCATGAGTTGTGGCGCGCGGGTGAGGTCAGGCGCAACCGGCAGAGGCCGCGAATGGTAAGTGGCGCAACCGGCCAGCAAGATGCAGAGCAGGCCTGCAGCGATGCGGCTGCCCGCGACAGAGAAGGGGCGCTTCATGCGGTAGCTCCTTTGGCCAATTGCCTGCGGCGTGCGTGCAGGTAGAGCGCGGGCAGCAGGTTGGTGCTGAGCAGAGCGCTCCAGAGAATGCCGCCAAGAATGACGGCGGCGAGACCCTGCTCGGGCGCGGCACCCTGGCCCCAGCCCAGGGCGGTGGGCAGCATGCCGAGCACCGCAGTGAGCGTAGTGAGAACAATGGGGCGGAAGCGGACGTGGACGGCTTCTTTGACGGCGTCTTCGATGGACATGCCGCCGGCTTCGTTTTTGCGGGCGCGGTAGAGCAGCACGATGCCGTGATTGAGGCAGATGCCGACGAGCGTGAGGATGGCGACGAGCCCGATGGCGTTGAGGCCGACGCCGCTGATGAGCAGCGCGAATGCGCCTCCGGTAAATGCGAGTGGAATTTGCAGCAGGAGCAGCGCGGGGACGAGAAAGCCGTCGAATTGCAGAATCATGAGAACGAGCATGAGAAGAAATGCGACAGTCGCAGCGGCGAGGAGGCCGAGGGCCGCGCTCTCCAGTTGCGGATAAAGGCCACCGAAAGCAACGCGATAGCCGGGCGGAAGAGCGAGACCTCGCAGAGCCTTGCGCGCGGAAGCGATGGTGCTGCCGAGCGGGCCGTTCGGAGTCGCCATGATTTCGAGTGCTCGCGCACCGTCGATGTGCCGTACCTGGTTGGGCGTTGCGACGAGTTGGATGGTGGCGAGTTCTCCGAGCGGGGTCCATCCGGTTGTGCGGATGGGCAATTGCACGAGCGATGCGATGGATTGGTGATGCGCGTTGGCAAGGCGAACGTAAATCGCGAGTGAGGTGTTGCCCTGGGGAACTTCGCCAGCGATTTCGCCATTTGTCAGAGGCGCGATTTGCGCGTAGAGCTGCGCGGGCGTCATGTGTTGCGCGGCCAAGGCAGATGCGTTGGGTGTGATGCGTAGCTCCGTCACGCGATAGCCGTCGTTGTTGAATACGCCGCTCAGTGCGGGGATGCTGCTGAGACGGTGGGTGATTTTTTCTGACACGCTGCGCAACGTCTGCAGGCTGTTGCCGAAGACATCGATCACGAAGGGCTGCGGCAGGCCGGAGAGGCTTTCTCCGACGCGCTCGATGGTGGGCGTATCGACGGAGATCTGAACGCCGGGAGTCTGACTCTCGTGTGTGAGGCGATTGGCGATGGCATCAAGAGAGTTCACGTGGATGCCGGGCTTGAGTGTGATCTGGATTTCGCCTGCGTAGGCGGGCTCAGTGTAGAGACCGTTGGAGGGTGAGCCGATGCGGGCGAAGACGTGCTCGACTGCGTTGTCTGCCTGCATGCGGTGGGTCATGTGCAAAACGGCTGTCTCGGTGTCGAGCAGAGAGGAGCCGGGGGGCAGCGTGAAGCTCATGAGCAGCACGCCTTCATTGGGCAAGGGCAGGATATTGATGGGGACGAGGACAAGTCCGGCGAGGCTGAGAAGGAGAAGCGCAATGCAGATGCCGAGGCTGGCTTTGGGATGGTGTGCGACGCGCGTGAAGAGGTGTTCGTTCTGCTTGCGCAGGCGGTCGAGGAGCGTGGCGGCGCGCGTGGGCCGGGGACGCGGGCTGGTCTTTAGAAAGCCGAGGCAAAGCGGGATGAGCGTGACGGAGATGAGTAGCGAGGCGAGCAGAGAGAAGGTCATGGCGAGCGCGAAGGGAATGAAGAAGAGCCCTGCGAGGCCGCCGACGAAGAGCAATGGAAGGAATACGGAGACGGTGGTGAGCGTGCCCGTTACGTCTGGCCCTGCGATGTCTTTGAGGCCGCGGATGATGCCTGTCCAGTGGTCGTCGCCTTGCTCCCACCGGTGATAGATGCTCTCGAGCACGATGATGCCGTCGTCGCAGAGCAGGCCGACAGCGATGGTGAGCGCGCCGAGCGTTAACAGGTTGAGCGTGTGGCCGGTGGCGTAGAGACCAGCGATGCCGAGCAGCAGCGAGAACGGGATGCTGAGGGCGAGAATCCAGATGCCGCGGCCTGCGCCGAGCACCGCCAGCAAGACGGCGATGGCGAGGATGCCGCCGATGAGCAGGTTGCGGCCGAGATCAGAGCCGACACTGTGTACGAGATGTGCCTGGCTGTAGATGTTGATCCAATGCACGCCGGGCGGAAGCTGCGAGAGGCTTGCATGCAGGACTCTTTGCACGCTCTGGTCCACGGGAACGGTGGAGGCCGAGGGCTGCTTGAAGACGAGCAGAGCGATGGAGGGCACTCCGTCAAGCATGGCGGCATTGAGCGTGGGCACCGGAGCACGCACGATGCGCGCGAGATCGCTGAGTGGGATAGGGCCGGTGGCGCCGGGGACGGCGATGCTTTCAAGATTGCAAATGTGCGTGGGAAGGCTGCGGACTTCGATGAAAGCGTCCTGATGGCCGAGGGTGAGATAGCCGCCGGGCTTGAGCAGGATGTGCTGCCGCAGGGCCGCCACAATGGCAGTGACGGGAATGCCGTAGCGGCGCATCGCGGAGATGTCGGGCTGTACCCAGAGCGCCTCTTGCCCTGCACCGTAGACCTGAGCCTGATAGACGCCGGGGAGTGCGCGGAGTTGAGGGATGACCTCTGCCTTCAGGGTTTGCTCGATCGCGGCGGGTGAGTCTTCGGGAGGGATTTGCAGGCTGTAATCGGCGACCTCGTTGATGCCGTTGCCCATGATCTGCGCGAGGGGCTGAACGGAGGCAGGCATCTGGCTGCGGACGTGATCGATGGCACTGTTGACGGCCATGAGGTCTTGCGTGGGATTTGTTCCCTGGTGGAAGCGGGTGTCGATTTCGACGGTGCCACTGCCCATGCTGGAGCGCACGCTGTCTAGATTGGGCAGGGCGAGGAGTTCGCCCTCGATGGGGCGGGTGATGCCGGTCTCGAGCTCGGTGGCGGTGGCTCCGGGCTCATGGGCGATGACGCTGATCTCAGGAAAGTTGAAGGCGGGGAGCACTTCAACCGGGATGTTGACATAGGCGTAGATGCCATAGGCGATGAGGCCGCCGTAGAGGAGCGCCCATAGCAGAGGCTGGAAGAGGATTCTTCGGAACGAATTTGTATCTGTCATGGTGCCTAATCCGGAATCTGATATTGGCCGGCGGTTTTTGACTGGAAAAGCAGATAGGCATTCTGGACGACGACTTGTTCGCCCGGCTTGAGGCCGCTCAGGATTGAGGTTGTCCAGCCGCGTGCGGAGCCAGGGATGACTTTGCGGGGCTGGTCGCCTTGCGCGGTGTGAACCATGACCCACCAACTGCCCTGGCTGAGGATGAGCGCGCGGGTGGGAACGGCGATGACCTGAGCGGCGGGCAGGTTGAGGGTGACCGTACCATATTGTCCGTTTTGCCAAGGTGAGGATGCATTTGCAGCCGTCATCATTACGTATTCGCTGCCGGACGGGTTGGTGACGCCGGAGATGGCGCGGACGCGAACCGCGATGGGCTTGCCGCCGCTGGCGGGCGTGAAGAGGCCGGTCATTCCGGGATGGATTTGTGCGGTATTGCCGCCGTAAAAGGACGCGCGCAACCAGAGTGCGCTGGAGGGTTGCAGGGTGACGATGGGCTGGCCGGCGCTGACTCGTTCTCCGCTCGCAGCCTGCAGCGAGAGCACGAGTGCGTCGGAGGGCGCGGTGATCTGCGCCATTTGCCGGGTGGCGTGTAGCCGGGACTGGATGGTCTCAAGCGCTGCCTGTGCAGAAGCCTCGGCGCTCATGGCCTGATGCAGGCTCTGGCGCGTGCTTAAATGCGCGCGTAATTGTTCGCGCTGAATGGAGAGCGCTTTTTCCGCGTTGCGAAGCTGTGCCTTTGCGCTGCGCAGGCTGGCCTGCAGCTCGAGGAGCAGGCTGTCAATCTCTGGCCCGCGCAAGGTGGCGAGCACCTGGCCGGTATGCACGTGGGTGCCCGGTGTGATGGTGAGCCCGGCGAGTGTGCCCGTTTCCGCTGCGTTCAGGGGCAGGGTGCTGATGGGCACGACCTGTGCGTATGCGCGCAGATGAGGCGTGGATGAGACGCGCTGCGCAGTGATCGTGCCGGTGGACTGGGCGTGGATGGGCAGAGCCATGAGCGTGAGTGCCGCGCAAAAAATGCGGCGGCTTGCAGACGCGCGTGGTCTGCGAAGACTTTTGGGCAAAGGGAAAAGCACGAGTGGAATCCTTCTGCGTGAGAGGAAGCACAGCGGCGCTCGTCACATAGGCAAGGAAGAATGTGCCCTGATGAGCAGGCCGAAAGGCGCAGAGATTCCGAAGATCAGATTCGCAGAGGCGGCGGAGACGCGACGCAGACGGGAGCGATGATGCATGCGTAGATTTGCCGCGAGAGCGCGAATGGGCGCAGGCGCGCGGCGACGTAATGCAGGAGCAGGCCAATCCACTGAAAGGTTTTGAGCAGAGAGATGCCTGCGCAGGCGACGAGCAGCAGGATGATCAGCATGCCGTGCGGCCCGAGATGGCGGAGATCATCGAGATGATCGGCACACTCCCAGAGCGGATCGAGCACCAGGAAGGCAGCGAGGAGAAGCATGCCGCACGCAAGCAGGCGCTGCACCCATGAGGTGCCGGCGTGAGCCTTGGCGTGATGGCTGCGTGTGAGCGGCATGACTGATGCTGACGTTAGCAGAGGAAGATTCCTGACCGCAACTTTGAGCTTTGACGAAAAGCAACGGCGCGCCGTGAGTGCGGCGCGCCGTTGCGGTGAGTTGCGTGTGAGTGGTTTAGTGCTTCGGCTTGGGTGTCCAGTGCAGGCCAAAGGTGTAGGTGGGCTGATAGAACTCGCGCTGGATGGGATACTGCTTGCTTCCGTTGTAGAAGCCGAATTCCTCGTTGTTGAGGTTCCAGGCGGAGACGATCAACTGCAGTCCGTGGCCGAACTTGTAGCCGCCCTGCGCGTCGAGTTGCGTGTGGTTGTAGAAGTAGATGTCTCCGAGCGGGCCCTTGGGACCGCCGGCGGTGCCGTCAGTGTATTGATAGGCGAAGATTGCGGCCTGGTTAAAGTTGAGGGCCATCTGCATGGAGAGCGGTCCGCGATTGTAGGTGGGCCCAATGTTGAAGCTGTTGGGCTCGTCATAGGGCAAGCGGGGATGGTCTGTGCGCCCGGTGATGCTGCTGATGCGGGAGGTCTCGTAGCTGTAGTTGGCATTCATGCCGAGGCCGCCGAGCAGGCCGGGCAGGCCGGTCCAGTGTTGCCAGTATTGCAGTTCGATGCCCTGCAGCCACGAGGTGCCGGCGTTGATGGGCTGGCTGATGAGATAAGAGCCCTGCGGGCCGCCGGGCGGCTGATAGTTGGGGGCGAAGCTCTGCTCGGTCACGATGGGCGAGGAGAGGTGCTTGTAGAAGTAACCGGCTGTGAAGACGCCGAAGGTCTTGAAGTAGTGATCGTATTGCACATCGACATCGTCACCGACTTCAGCCTTGAGGTTGGGATTGTTGAGCGATGCGGTGTACTTGTAGGAGCCGTTGCCGTTCTGGCTCCAACTGATGGCCTGGCCCAGGCTGACTTCCTCGGGGCGGGAGACGCCGCGCGAGTAGTCCACACGAACGAAGCTGCCGTGGCCTGCGGGGAGACGGAGCGAAGCGCTGGGCAGGATGTCGTAGTAGGTGTTGGAGAAGTGATTAGGCGATGCGTTGTTGTTGGCATCGAAGGTCAGGTTGTGAATTTTGTCTGTCGTGATTTCAGCGCGGAGACCGGCGACGAGACGGATGCCGCGCGCGAAGTCGATGGTGTTCATGGCATAGAACGCGGGGATGTGCTCGACGATGCCGAAGTCAGAGGGATCGACGCCTTTGTCATCGTTGAAGGTGAAGTCTGTGGGGTTCTGCTTCACGTACTTTGCCACGTCGCTATAAAAGACGTTGTAACCGTCCTGATAGGAGCCGTTGTAGTATCTGGGCTGCTTGAGGCGGTTGGGGAACATCGACATGGGAATGGCGGTGTTGGCCGTGGCGTTGAGGTTGTAGGTGTTGGCGTACTGGTGCATGCTGCGGAACTTGGCGCCGTATTCCAGCGAGTCGTACTTCTTGCCGATTTGCCAGTTGTATCCGGCCGAGACATTGAAGCCGATGTTGATCTGCTGGCTGTGGCCGGGCGAACGCTGCGTGCCGGTGAAGACGTAGTTCTGCGGCTGATTGATCTCGGCAAAGCAGGCGAGGCTCCACTGCGGCAGGTGGTAGTCCGTGGTGTTGCCGGGCTCATAGTGGCAGTCGCCCGCGGTGGAGTTGTTGTTGAAGTTGCCGGAGTCAAAGGGCTCGCCGCCGAAGATGCTGGTGGCGACGTCGGCACCCCAGGAGTACCAGGCCTTCTTGAGCACATGCATGCTGCTGAGTTCGAGCGCGCCGGTGGAGATCTGCGCGTCCTCCTGCTGGTTATAGAAGCTGGGCGGTGTATTGCAGGGCGCGGTGGTTGCGCCGCTGTCTGTGGGGGTTCCGGTACAACCACTGTTGCCGGGGACCAGCAATTGGACGCCGGGCGTATTGTCATGCAGTGTGTAGACGGTCTTGTCGCCGCTGTCGTTGTAGTGCGAGTAGAGGTAGCGGAGATAGATGGTGTGGCCGGGCTTGATGCGGTAGTCGAGGCTGCCGCCTACTCCCCAGCGGGGGCGGTGGAACATGTAGGTGCGCAGATCCTGCGCGTCGAACCAGCCGGTGGTCTGGCCGTTGGGGAGCGTGGCGATGTCGGGCGTGGGCTCCATGTCATTGATGCCGGTGCCGTCGTAGTTGTATTCGCCGCTGATGATGAAGCCTAACTTCTTGCCGGGTCCGAAGCGGCGGCCCCAGGTGCCGTACTCGTCGGTGCTGCCGCGTCCGTTCTCGATCGGGTTGTAGCCGCCGAGCGCGGTGAACTCGTAGGTGGGAGTGTCAGTGGCCGTCTTGGTGATGATGTTGATGGAGGCGCCGATGCCGTCTCCGTCCATGTTTGCCTGGAGCGTTTTGCTGACCTGCACGGAATCAATGATGCTCGGAGGCAGCACGGAGTAGTCGTATTCGCGCACGCCGGGGTCAGCGGATGGCAGGTTGAATCCGTCAACGGTGGTGTTGGTGAGGCGGGGCTCGGTGCCGCGCACCTGCACGTACTGGTCCTGACCTTCATTGCGGGTGAGGCTGACGCCGGGCAGGCGGCCGAGCGCGTTGCCGAGATTGGGGGCCGGCAGGCTGGTGATCATCTTGACCGGCAGCACCTGCATAATGTTGTCGGCGGCGCGCTCTTCATTGACGGCCTCGACCTCAGCGGAAGCGCTGGCGGCGGAAACAAGGACGGTCTGATTGCTGGAGGCGACCTGAAGCTGCAGGTTCAGAGAGGTGGAGGAACCGGCGCTTACGGTGACGGTCTTTGTGACCTTTTTGAAGCCAACATAGCTGACGGAGACGGTGTATTCGCCAGGCTGAAGGCCGCTGAAGAAGAAGCGGCCCTGTTGGTCGGTGAAGACGACCTGATTTCTGGCGGGGATGGAGACGCGTGCGCCGCGCAGCACAGCGCCAGCGGAGTCAGTCAAGGTGCCTGAGATGGATCCGGTCGAGCTGGGCGCGGGTTCGGCCATGGTGCTGATGGACGACGCGCCGGCGGGGGGCAGAATTCCGCAGAGCAGAAGGGTGAGAACGAGCAGCGTGACGCAGCTACTCCAACGGCGTGCATGAACTGGCATTACTTCTCCTTGAAGAGGCCTGTTTACTGTTTGCAATTCACCGTGCAGGGGCGAAGGCCGCCGACTGGACGCATGAAGCAGATAGCCGAATTGCCTTGTGGCGATGTGGTTCCCGGACGCGAGTGAGAGCCCAGTCGCGCGGTGCGGAATGACGACTGAGAGGGGAGTCTCGCAAGGAGGATCCACGCGCCGGCTGATTGTTATGAGAGTTCCGGCTGGGTCAGTCTAAAAACGCGAAGCTGAAGGCAACCTTAAAAAAAGAGCGATTTGCCGAACATTGACAGGTCATTCACTGACAATTGACATGGGGAGCCAAAAGCGGCGATTTGCGCAGTTTTTTGGGAGAATTTGAGGCGCAAGAAGAGGACGCGGGAGAGAGCGGCGCGATGAGGCGCGTGAGGCTCAGCTCCAGTAGCTGCGGTCGAGGGTGCGGTACTGGATGGCTTCGGCGATGTGGGGGACGGCGACGGATTCTTCGCCGGCCAGATCGGCGATGGTGCGTGCGACTTTGAGAATGCGGTCGTGGGCACGGGCGGTGAGTCCCTGCTGCTGCATGGCGCGTTCGAGGAGCTTTTCAGATTCGGGGCTGAGCTCGCAGAACTGGCGAATCTGTCGTGTGGTCATCTGGGCGTTGGAGTAGGTGCGGGACTTTTCTTTTTGAGCACGGCTGGCGGATGGAGCGGCCGCAATGTTGCCAAAGCGCGCTGCCTGCCGCTGACGCGCCTGCAGCACGCGGGCGCGGATGGCTGCCGAACCCTCGCTGGCGGCTCCCCCGCGTAGCTCACGATATTGCACAGCCGGCACCTCGATGTGAATGTCAATGCGGTCAAGAAGCGGGCCTGAGACCTTGGCCACGTAACGCTGAATGAGCGGCGGGGTGCAGTGGCACTCGCGCGAGCGGTCGTTGAAGTATCCGCAGGGGCAGGGATTCATGGCTGCCGCCAGCATGAACGATGCCGGAAAGGTGAGAGACATGGAGGCGCGCGCGATGACGACGTTGCGGTCTTCGAGCGGCTGTCGCATGACCTCGAGCACGTTGCGCGGAAACTCGGGGAGTTCATCGAGGAACAGCACGCCGTTGTGTGCGAGCGAGACTTCGCCGGGACGGGGAATGATGCCGCCACCAATGAGCCCGGCGTCAGAGATGGTGTGGTGCGGTGAGCGGAAGGGGCGCTGGGTGACGAGTCCGGCCTCGGCGTCGAGCACGCCCGCGACGGAGTGAATCTTGGTAGTCTCGAGCGCCTCGTCAAAGCTGAGCGGAGCCAGGATGGAGGGCAGGCGCTTGGCGAGCATGGTTTTGCCGGAGCCGGGAGGGCCAATCATGAGAATGTTGTGTCCACCTGCGGCCGACACTTCAAGGGCGCGCTTGGCGGCCTGCTGGCCGCGCACATCGGCGAAGTCGGGGCCGAAATAGGTATCGGACTCGAGCGTTTCTTCGGCATGCACCCGGAAGGGCGGGGTGTGGATGCCTCCATTGCCGGCAGCGTTGAGCAACTCGCGCGCGTCGTTCAGGGTTTCGACGGGATAGACGTTGACGCCCTCGACGACCGCCGCTTCGCGCGCATTGGCCTTGGGAATAACGAGATTGCGAATGCCACGCTCGCGCGCCGCCACGGCGACGGGCAGCATGCCGGGCACGGGGCGCAGTGCGCCATCGAGGCCAAGCTCGCCGACCAGGAGGAATTCGCGAATGTCCTTGATCTGCAGCGCGCCGTAAGCGCCCAGAATGCCGATGGCCATGGGGAGGTCAAAGCCGGAGCCTTCCTTCTTCATGTCGGCCGGAGCGAGGTTGATGGTGATGTTGGTGGTGGGAATCTCAAAGCCGGAGTTTTTGATGGCGGAGCGCACGCGGTCACGGCTTTCGCGCACGGCGGCGTCGGGCAGGCCCACCATGTTGAAGCGGCTTTCGAGCGTGGTCACGCCGGAGAAATCGACTTCAACATCGATGATGTTGGCATCGATGCCGTACACCGCGGCGCTCAGAGCTTTGAAAAGCATGGGAAGCAACAGCATCACCCGAGCGGGGGAGTGGGCCAACGGTACTAAAGGCATGTTTGGGAGATTCGGAAGGATTTTTACATGTGATTCTGGATCGCGGGCGCGTCATTGCGCGTCACAATGAGGCGGAGGGTCTTTGCGATGAGCCAAGCCAAGCTGTTGATGATTGTGGGCGATTATGCCGAGGATTATGAGACGATGGTGCCGTTCCAGGCGCTGCAGATGGTGGGGCACAGGGTGGATGCGGTTTGCCCGGGCAAGAAGAGCGGGCAGTCCATTCGCACGGCGATTCACGACTTTGAAGGGGATCAGACCTATTCGGAGAAGCGCGGCCACAACTTTGGGTTGAATGCCACGTTTGAGGAGATTGACCCGGCGGAGTACGACGGGCTGGTGCTGCCGGGTGGGCGGGCTCCGGAATATTTGCGGCTGAATGAGAGGGTGCTCGCGATGGTGCGGCATTTTGCCGAGGCGAAGAAGCCGATTGCGGCTATCTGCCATGCGGCGCAACTGCTGGCGGCGGCCAAGTGCATTGCGGGCAAGCGTGTCAGCGCTTATCCGGCATGCGCGCCAGAGGTGGAACTTGCGGGCGGACACTACGTTGCGGTGGAGATGACGGCGGCGGTGGTGGATGGGAACCTGGTCACGGCTCCGGCATGGCCTGCGCATCCGGAGTGGCTGGCGAAGTATTTGCCGGTGGTGGAAGCGTACCTGGCGCAGAAAGGTTAAGTGGTGGACGGGGCAGCGGTCGCGCTGCCCCGGTGACCACTACATAATGAGAGCGACACTTTCGAGTTCGGCCTGCATGCAGTCCGTGGTACAGCCGGAACGCTCCATGCGGAGCGCAGCCTCGGTGACTCGTTGCGAATCGACGCCGTATCCGCGTCCGATCAGGAAGGTCGAGAGAATTTCCGCCGCCTGACGGCTGTCGAGGCCCGAGCGCATCAATTCCGCACGCAGATTTGCCAACTCGGCGACGGAGAACTTCTCGATTCGATCCACTTTCTCCTGCATGGGCGATCTTCCTTTCTTTGGATGTTGCTGTTCAGTGAGACACCAGAGTAGCCGTGAGTGTTGCTGTGCGAAAGGAAATTCAGCAAAGCATGTTCTTCCTGTGCAACTCTCATCCATTGGTACGCAAGTGGCATGAGAAATGGATGAGATGCAGATTGGGCCGCGTGGTTACTGCTTTGCGCGATCGGGAATAAGCACGGGAATGCCGTCGAGCAGGCTGTATTCGCGGCCGCAGAATGTGCAGACGAGCGCAGGCGCATCGGCCTGGCCGGTGCACTCGGCCAGCGGGCCGTGACAGGCGGGACATACAATCAAGTCCAGCAGTTGAAATGGCATAGCGCCAGTGTAACCGGCGCGCGAGGAGCAGAGCATTGCTGCGTGTGGGACTCACCGGCGGCATTGGAAGCGGAAAATCGACAGTGGCGCAGATGTTTCGCGAACTGGGCATGTCCGTAATTGAAGCCGATGCCGTGGGCCGGGCGCTCATGGAGCCGGGGCAGAGCGCGTACCGCGCCGTGGTGGAACACTTCGGCGACAAAGTCGTGCGACCCGATGGGACGCTGGACCGCGCGCGGCTGGCGGAGATGGCCTTTCGCGAAGGGCGTCTGGCGGAATTGAACGCGCTGGTGCATCCGCTGGTGATTGCGGCGCAGGAGGAGTGGATGCGCGAGGTGTTTGCGCGTGATCCAGAGGCCGTGGCGATGGTAGAGTCCGCGCTGATTTTTGAGGCGAGCCATGAAGCGAGCAGCGTGCCGGGATGGCGAGACCGTTTTGATCGCGTGCTGCTGGTCACGGTGCCGGATGAAATGAAGATTGCCCGCTATGTGGGGCGCATTCTGGCGATGGAGCCGGATGCAACGCCGGAGCGCAGGGCTGCGATTGAGCAGGATGCGCGCTCGCGGCTGGCGCGGCAGATTCCGGATGCAGAGAAGATTCCGCTTTGTGATGCGGTGATTGATAACACCGGCACGCTGGCGGAGACGCGCGCCCAGGTGGAGCGCCTGGCCGAAGAACTGCGCCTGGCGGCGCGGGGCGTTGCGCGCTGATCGCGAAGAGGAGCGGCGAGAGGCTCCCGGTAAAATAGAGGAGATGCTTCGCTGCTTTGTTCGATGGGATGGCGGCGGGGGCTGAAATCCAATTCGATCCGAGGCCAATCCGCGCATGAATTTTCGCCGCATTGCTCTGGTGCTGCTCCTTGTGGGCGGCTTCTGGTTCGTACTCTCGCATCTGGGCACCGATGGAGGCTTTGGCGTCTTCGCCAATCCTGCGAACCCGCAGCTTGAGTTGACCGAGGTCAGCACCCAGCCGAAGTATCTGCCGCAGGAGCAGAACAACATTGCGGTTTACAAGCGGGCGATGCCCTCGGTGGTGAACATCACCTCGACCTCGGTGGGGCTTGATTTCTTCTATGGGCTGGTGCCACAGCAAGGCCAGGGTTCGGGCTTCATTCTGGACAAGGCCGGCCACATTCTGACCAACTATCACGTTGTAGCGGGCGCACAGAATATCGAGGTGCAGACCTGGGACAAGCACCGCTACAAGGCGGTGGTGATCGGGCGGGATCGCACGCATGACCTGGCGCTGTTGCAGATTCATGCTCCGAATCTGCATCCGGCGGTGCTGGCCGACTCGCGGAATCTGCAGGTGGGACAGATTGTGTATGCCATCGGCAATCCGTTTGGGTTGAATGGCACGATGACGTCGGGGATCATCAGCGCGATTCGCTCAGTGCGCGGGCCGGTGGGCGCGCCGATTGAGAATGCGATTCAGACGGATGCGGCGATCAATCCGGGCAATTCAGGCGGCCCGCTGCTGAATTCGCAGGGCGAGGTGATTGGCATCAACTCGCTGATTGCGACGAATCCGAATGACCAGGTTCCGGTGGAGCAGAGCGCGGGCATCGGATTTGCGATTCCGATTGATACGGCGAAGGCGGTGCTCAAGGATTTCCAGAAGTACGGGCATCCGATGCGTCCCTCGCTGGGCGTGGTGACGCTGCCGATTGGGCCCTACCTTGCACAGCAGATGAATCTGGGCGCGCAGTATGGCGTGCTGATTGAGCAGGTGATTCCGGGCGGACCCGCCGCGCGCGCCGGGCTGCATGGCGGCTCGCAAACAGCGTACCTGGGCAACCAGCAGATCGAGATTGGGGGCGACCTGATCATCGCGATGGATGGCCAGCAGGTGGCGAGCCAGCAGGATATCTCTGACATTATGAACAGCCATCAGCCCGGCGATGTCATCACGGTGACAGTGCTGCGCGATGGCCGCCGCATGGTCTTTCATGTGAAGCTCGGCGTGGCCGGCGAGCAGGAAGTTTAGGCAAGAGGCACGGCGTGAATCTGATTGCGACGTCAATTGCGGCGGCCGGTGTGGCCGGGCTGGGAGTGGGCGGATATTTTTATGCGGGCATCTGGCCGGCCTCGCAGATCTTTGGCCGCACGCTGCTGGCGGGCCGCAATTCAAATGAGATTGCGCTGACCTTTGACGATGGCCCGAATGACCGCTGCACGCTGCAACTGCTGGAGATTCTGGCGAAGCATGAGGTGCGGGCTACGTTTTTCATGGTGGGCCAGTATGTGCGGCAGCGGCCGGACATTGCGCGCGCGGTGCGCGATGCCGGGCACTTGATTGGCAATCACACGGTGACGCACGCGATGTTGATGCGCTGTTCGGCAGCGCAGGTGCGCGAAGAGTTGTCGGGCTGCAACGCGATTCTTGAGGATGTTCTGGGGCAGCCGGTGCGATACTTTCGCCCGCCCTTTGGAGCGCGGCGGCCGTATGTATTGCGGCATGCACGCTCGCTTGGGCTGACGCCGGTGATGTGGAATGTGACGGGGTATGACTGGAATCCGCGCCCGGCCGAGGAAGTGGCGGGGATTCTCACGGCGGGGATTGAGCGGAATCAGAAGCGAGGCCGCGCGAGCAACCTGCTGCTGCATGACGGCGGCCATCTGGCGATGGGGGCTGACCGCTCCCACACCCTGCGCGCGGTGGAGATGCTGTTGACGCAGAGCGGGGAGGGCCGTGAATTTGTAACCGTGGATCGCTGGAACGCGGTTTAGAAAAAGCTAGCGCGGCGACGGGGGAACGTACTCCTTGGGAAGCTGAGCGCCTTCGCCGAAGAAGTATTGATTCATCTGCTCGACCAGAAACTCCTGAGCCTGTGGCGTCCAGGGCTGCAGGCGATACTCGTTCAGCAGCATTTTCTGGTGCTCGATCCATTCGCCCCAGGCGCGCTTGGATACGTTGTTGTAGATTTTGTGGCCAAAGTCGCTGTCGAAGGGAGGCTCGTCGAGTCCTTCCATCTCCTGCTTGTAGCGTGCGCAGAATACGTTGTGTGCCATGGTCCTCACTCAATCCTTATTTTACGACCGCGGGCCGGATTCGTCTGGCGCAGGCTCAAGGATGGCATGGTTTGGCTTGCGGTCAGAGCCGGTGCCGGGTGTTTGCGGCAGATAGATGCGGAAGAATGTGCCGCGCCAGGTTCCCTGCGTGCGGGAGCGCACCGCGACGGAGCCGCCGTGCTTTTCAATGAGTTGCTGGGTGACCCAGAGGCCGAGTCCGGTGCTGGTGGTGCCTTTGGTGGTAAAGAAGGGATCGAAGATCTGCTGGCGCTGCTCCGGATGGATGCCGTTGCCGTTGTCAGAGACATACAGCCTCACACCGTCAGCCCGCCCGTCAGGGCTGGCCGTCGTCTGGCGCAGATGAATGCGGATGATGCCGCTGCCGGGCATGGCATCCAGACTGTTGGCGAGCAGGTTGGAGAGGACCTGCATGATCTCGTCGGCTGATCCGAAGACGTAAACATCGGAGGCTGCCGCAACTTCCATGCGGACGCCCTGCATAGCAGCACGGGCAGCATAGAACTCGACGGCCTGCCCGATGACACCGCGCATGGAAAAGGTGGAGCGCACGGTGCTGTCGCGATAAAAGCCGAGCGATTGCCGGGCGATGTGAGAGATGCGGCGCAACTGCGACTCTGCCTGGGCCAGATATTCGTGGACTTCTGTGAGATTGTCCATGTGGCGGGTCAGGTAGAGCAGGTTCATCAGGGCTTCGAGCGGATTGTTGATTTCATGCGCGATGGAAGCGCTCAGGCGGCCGGCCGAGGCGAGTTTTTCGGCGCGCAGGAGTGCCCGCTCGGTCTCTTTTTTTGCGGTGATGTCGCGAAAGACGAGCACGACGCCGATGAGATTGCTGTCGCTGTTACGGATGGGCGCGGCGCTGTCATCGATGGGGATCTGAGCGCCGTCTTTGCGGATGAGGAGTGTGTGATTTGCCAGCCCGACGATGGTGCCCTGGCGGCGCACCTTTTCCACTGGGTTTTCTACGGCGAGCTGGGTGTTTTCGTTGACGATACGGAAGATTGCAGAGAGATCGAGGCCGCGTGCCTCGGCTTCGTTCCATCCGGTGAGCTGCTCCGCCACGGGATTCATGAAGGCGATGCGGCCTTCCGCGTCGCAGGCGATGACGGCGTCGCCAATGCTACGCAGAGTGGTGTCAAGCCATTGCCGGCGCGCCAGCGTTTCTTCATAGAGGGATTTGGCTTCATTGACGCGCTGGTCATAGCCGGTATGGACGAGATGAAAGGTGCGGGTGGTGCGCCAGACAATCAGCGCGCCGACGCCGATGGCGAGAATGAAGAAGGCAAGCACCGACATCCAGTCGAGGCGTTCGAGGACGACGGTGCGTCGCTCGCGGAGTTCCAGTTCGCGGCGCATCATGGTTTCGCGATCCTGCAAGGCCTGATGCATCGCTATTTTTTGCGACTGCAGATAGGCCAACAGGCTTGAGCGGTCATCCTGAGCGACAGAGCGGGGATCGAGATCGCTCCAAGCCTGATAGTCCCTGCTCCATTGATCGACGGCGGCAATCTGTTCGCGATTGTCGGCAACAAGCTGACGAAGATCATCAAAGCCCGCGCGGATGGCGGCTTGATCGCGGATATAGGCGTGCAGATAATGAGGCTGCTGCGTGAGCAGATAGGCCCGGAGGACAGATTGCCTGTCGGCGATGGCGCGGCTGACCTGGTTCATCTGGGCGATGACGCGGTCGCTGTGATCGACCCACTGCGCCGCCATGGTGATGCGGTCCAGTTCGTAGCCGAGCAACAGGCAGAGCAGGAACAGCGCCAGAACCGGGACCCAGCATAGCCGCAGCAGGTGGCGGCGGAAAGTTGCGGAATCCATGGGGGCCTCGAACATTGGGATCCGCCGGTCTCGTACACCCGCGCGGCCTGGGTATTGCGAGTTTCATATTATCGGAAAAATGAAGGCCAGATGACAGCGTTTTGCCCTGTTGTGACGGTGGGAGGCAAGGAGGCTACGCTTCAGGAACGCTTACGGTAGCGGGGCTTTTTCATGAGGTAGCCGATGGGGATGAGGCAGGCGGTGAGCAGCACGAGAACGTGGACGGTATCCACGTAGGCGAGGGCGGCGGCCTGCTGCTTCATGATGTTGTAAATCTGCGCGGCAGCGGCGTGGGCGGCATTGCCGGTGCCGGCTCCTGCCTGGGCGAGGAAGCCCTGCATGCCCTGGGCGAGGGACTGGTATTGCGCCGAGGACGGGTTGACCTGCGCGGCCAGATAGTTTTCATGCACCTGCGTTCGCCGGGTGATGAGGGTGGTGACGAAGGAGATTCCGACGCTGCCGCCGATGTTACGGGCCAGTGCGGTGAGGCCGGAAACCTCGTTGTTCTTCTCTTGCGGAATGCCGACGTAGGACATGACGCTGATGGGCACAAACAGCATTGGCATGCCGAGCACCATCACCGCTCGCCAGCTCAGCGCGGTGCCGAAGCTGATGTTGAGGTTGAGATCGCTGATGCGCCAGATGCCGAAGGTGAGCACGGCGAAGCCGAGGGTGATCATCAGGCGCGGGTCCATCTTTTGCCCGAGAAAGCCCATGATGGGGAAGAGGATCATGAGCACGACGCCGCCGATGGAGAGTGCGAGGCCCGCCTGCGTGGCGGTGTAGCCCATGAGCACCTGCAGGAATTGCGGAATCATGACGGTGGTGGAGTAAAGCGCGGCACCGATGAGCAGCATGACGATCTGTGTCATGGCGAAGTTGCGGGTGCGGTAGAGCTTGAGGTCCACGATGGGGTGCTCGACCGTGCTTTCGCGATAGAGGAAGAGCACGAGGCAAACGACGGCCACGATGGTGCAGCCAACGATGAAGTGAGAGCCGAACCAGTCATCCTGCTGACCCTTGTCAAAGACAATCTGCGCGGCGCCGATGCAGAGCGCGAGGAGCCCGAGCCCGATGCCATCCACCGACTCTTTGAGGCGGGCGAGCTGGCGCTTGAGATAGGGCGGGTCCTCCACAATGCGGCTGGTGAGCAGCAGTGACAGGATGCCGACGGGGATGTTGAGGAAGAAGATCCATCTCCAGGTGTAGTTGTCGGTGATCCAGCCGCCGATGGTAGGACCGATGGCGGGTGCGAGCACGACCGCCATGCCGTAGAGCGAGAAGGCGAGGCTTCGTTTCTCCGGCGCGAATGTGTCGGCCAGGATGGCGCGCTCGCTGGGCTGCAAGCCTCCGCCGGCCGCGCCTTGAATGACGCGGAAGATGACCAGCCATGTCAGAGTGGGCGCGAGTCCGCAAAAGAATGAGAAGAGAGTGAAGGCGGCCACGCAGGCCATGTAAAAACGCTTGCGGCCGATGCGGTTGGAGATCCAGCCGCTGATGGGCAGCACGATGGCGTTGGAGACGAGATAAGACGTGAGGACCCAGGTGGCTTCGTCCTGGCTTGCGCCGAGCGAGCCCGCAATGTGCGGCAGCGCCACGTTGGCGATGCTGGAGTCGAGCGCCTCCATAAAAGTGGCAAGAGTCACCGTAAAGGTGATGACCCACGGATTGAAACGCGGGGTCCAGTGCTCGTAATGGAAATCCTGATCGCTGGCGGCGGCCGCGGGCCGTGGAGCGACAGAGGATTGAGACATCTGGAAGACCCCAGCAGGAAGAGTGGATAGGAGCGTTAAACTCTCCTATTTATACATTCTGCCCGGCGCCCTGGAGCAGATGCGCGAGCAAAGCTTCGGCATGGGTTCAAGATTCGATGGGGTAGAGGAAAGGTGCAAAAGGAGAGAAAGATTTCTGCAGGGACGCATGGATGTTTGCGGAGTCAGCCGGGAAGAGGCAAAAAAAGTCCGGGAAGCCGATGTGCGGATTCCCGGAGACTGGAGTTGGAGGCATTGCAAAGAGCGGTGCTACCAGACGTAGGTGGCGGCCGATTCCTCAGGCAGCGTGGTCTGGAACCATTGACCGTGGTATTTCACGTCAATGGGCTTGGCGAAGTTGCCGGTGTTTGCGGCGACGAGCACGATGTGGCCGTCTGGCGTGCGGAAGGCGGCGGTGAAAAGCTGCTCATGCTGACTGGAGCCGATACGGACTGAGCCGGGCGGCACGAACTTTGAAAAGTGCGCCATGGCATAGTAAGCGAGATTGTCGGTGACCTGATTGCCGTCGAGCGTGAGGGCACCCTGGCATCCAGTGCAGCCGCCATCGTTCGTGTGAGGGCCGTCGTTGGGGTCGGCGGCGAGGTTCCAGTAGAGCACGTTGCGGCTCCAGTTGCGGGAGGAGTCGATGGCGACGCGCTGGAGGGTTTCCGCTATAGGCAGCGGCCCGGTGTGCGGGCTGCCGACGGATTGCTCGGTCATGTAGAGGTTCTTGTTCGGATATTCGTTGTGCACCTTGGTGAAGGTGGCCGCGGTGCCTCCATAGAGGTGGAAGGCCGTGCCATCGACGTAGCCGCTGGCTGCAGAATCGCCCAGGATAGAGAGCGGATAGGACGGCACATCAGGATTGTGGTCATAGACCCAGATCCTGGTATCGAGGCCGACTTTGTGGAGCGCGGGGCCGAGATCGTTGGCGATGAAGGCGGCTTCCTCGGGCGCGAACATGACCATGCTGGGCAGATTTTTGGGATTGAGCGGCTCGTTCTGCACGGTGATGGCGTAGATGTGAATGCCGTGCGAGCGCATGGCTTCGAGGTACTTCACAAAATAGCGGGCGTAGACGGGGTAGTCCTCTTTTTTGAGGTGGCCGCCCTTGAGGCTGTCATCGGTCTTCATCCATGCAGGCGCGGACCAGGGCGAGCCGAGAATCTTAATGTCGGGATTGATGGCCAAAATCTCTTTGAGCACCGGAATGACGGTGTGCATGTCAGGATCAAGACTGAAGTGGCTGAGCGAAGCATCGGTCTCGCCCTGCGACAGATCGTCATAGGTGTAGGCATGGGTGTTCATGTCAGAGGAGCCGATGCTGACACGCAGAAAGCTGATGTGAATGCCATTGCCCTGTTTGGCGAAAAGCTGCTCCAGCAAAGCGTGGCGCTGGCTTGCGCCCATCTGCATGAGCAGGCGCGCGCTGCCGCCGGTGAGCGCGCAGCCGAAGCCCAGCATGGACTGGAACTGCTGCATGTCGTTGACATCGATCACGGGCAACTGATTGGCAGGGGAAGCAAATGCGAGCGAGCCGGGCTGCTCGGCAAACAATGCCGAGCGGGAAGCCGTGGTGAGCCATTCGTGCGCGGCAGGAATCTGCTGCGCGCCGGCCAGCAGGCTCGTGCTCAGCGGAAGGGCGAGAGACAGCAGCCAGCAGGCCGCTTTGGTCTTCATGAAGATCACCTCAAGTGCGAATATGCCGGGGGAGGAGGTTGAGAGAATGGATAGACAAACCATTGTCTAAACGGCTTGGCGGTCTCCCTCCGAATCCGCAGATGATGGAAACAGGGCGGCATAGCGGCTGTCAAGCGTTTTCACTGAAGAAAAACGATTGTTTAATGAATGCCTACTGAATACTAGCCGGGAAAGCTGTACCCGGCTATGAAGCTGAGGTGCGTGTTTTGAGGCACGCTGCTGACTATCATGAGCTTCGCTCGGGATGTCGAGCGCGGCTGGAGCTTTGTTTTGGGAGGGGGGAGTGGTGGCCAGAGACGGGATCGAACCGCGGACGCCGGCCTTGCGCAGTGCCGCGAGCTATAAGTCTGAGCTCCGCTCTTCAAATTCGAGCGCGGCTGGAGGTTTGCTTTGGGAGGGGGAGTGGTGGCCAGAGACGGGATCGAACCGCCGACGCCGGCCTTGCGCAGTGCCGCGAGCTATAAGTCTGAGCTCCGCTCTTCAAATTCGAGCGCGGCTGGAGGGTTGCTTTGGGGGGAGTGGTGGCCAGAGACGGGATCGAACCGCGGACGCCGGCCTTGCGCAGTGCCGCGAGCTATAAGTCTGAGCTCCGCTCTTCAAATTCGAGCGCGGCTGGAGGGTTGTTTTGGGAGGGGGGGAGTGGTGGCCAGAGACGGGATCGAACCGCCGACGCCGGCCTTTTCAGGGCCGCGCTCTACCACTGAGCTATCTGGCCTTGGAGTTCCAAGGAAGTTGTGGGTGGCGAGGGATTGTGGAGCCAGCGATACGGCCGGGAGGGATCCCGGGAAGGCTCAATCTACTGCCATACAACTTTTGAAAGTATAGCAGACCGCCGAAGCGTGTGCAGCGATGGACAAGCGACGCGCCGGGAGGAGATTCGGCGCACTTCTGTGAAAATCCTGATGCCCGGGCCGGCGTGAGGCCGGTCGGGATGGCGCGGCGGCTACACTGGTCGCACGAGTCTTTTCAGGAGCTTGCCGGAATGAGGAGAAAATCCGAGCAAAGGTTGCGGGGAGTCTGCCTCGTAAGTCTGCTTGCCGTGGCCGGATGGGTCTTGGGACCGGCGTCCGCACGGGCGCAGGCTACGCCGGAGATGCGCGCCGCGCGCGCCTTTGCCGCCGCGCAAAAAGAGGGGCCGCCGGCGCTGGAGATATTTCTGCGCCGCATGCCGAAGGGCGGCGACCTGCACATGCATCTCTCGGGCGCGGTGTATGCCGAGACATTTCTCAAGGATGCGGCGGAGGATCGCCTGTGCGTGAATGTGGCGGGGTTGCGCTTTGACGCGGCGCATCACTCGCCGGACTGCCCGAAGGGCGATGTGGCTGCGACGGCATTGCCCAACGATCAGCATCTTTATGACGAGCTGGTGGACTCGTTCTCCATGCGGACGTTTGTTCCGGTGACGGGCGACTCGGGGCACGATCAGTTTTTTGATACGTTTGACCGCTTCAGCGGCCTTGCGGTGAGTCATGACGCCGAGTGGGTGGACGATGTGGCGGCGCGCGCGGCCGCGCAGAATGAGCAGTATCTCGAAATCATGATGACGCCGAGCTTCTCTGCCGCGACGGCGCTGGCTGAGAAGCTAGGCTTTGACAGCAATTATGTGCAGTATCGGGACCGGCTGATGGCGGCGGGCTTTGGGAAGCTGGTGCCGCCGGCGGAGGCTTACTTTGATGAGGCGCAGACGCGCCGCAAGGCGATGGAGCATTGCGGCGAGCCGGGCGCGGCGCCGGCATGTCAGGTCAAGGTGCGGTTTCTTTACCAGGTGCTGCGCAACATGAAGCCGGCGGATGTATTTGCGCAATTGCTGCTGGGCTTTGAGGTGGCCTCGGCGGATTCACAAGTGGTGGGCATCAACATGGTGCAGCCGGAGGATGCCTACTACTCCATTCATGACTACCGCCTGCATATGGCGATGGTGCATGCGCTGCACTTGATGTATCCGAAGGTGCATATCTCGCTGCATGCGGGCGAGCTGACGCTGGGGCTGGTGCCGCCGCGGGATTTGCGTTTTCATATCCGCCTTGCAGTGGAAGAAGCCGATGCGGAGCGCATTGGCCACGGAGTGGATATCTCTTATGAGAATGATGCCGCCCAACTGCTGCATGAGATGGCCCGCAAGCACGTGATGGTAGAGATCAACCTCACCAGCAATGCCGTGATTCTGGGCGTCAAGGGCAAGGAGCATCCCTTGATGCTGTATCGCGCGTATGGAGTGCCGGTGGCGCTTTCGACCGATGATGAGGGTGTTTCACGCATTGATCTGACGCATGAGTATGTGATGGCCGCGGATACGTATCCACTGAGTTATATGGATATGAAGCTGCTGGCTCGGACGTCGATGGAGCATGCATTTCTGCCGGGCAGGAGCCTATGGGAACAAACAACTCCAGAGCGGCTGACGACGCCAGTGGCCGCCTGCCGTGGCCAGCTAGGGAATGCCGAGCCGTCGGGAGCCTGCGCGGAGCTGGTGCATCACAGTCAAAAGGCGCAAGAAGAATGGGAGCTGGAACGGCGTTTTCACTTGTTTGAGGCAAGTTTTTAAGTCATGCGGATTGTTTTTTCTACCTTTGGAACGTTTGGGGATGTGAATCCGCTGATCGGTCTTGCGCTTGAATTGAAGCGGCGGGGGCATACGCCGGTGCTGGCGGTTCCGGAGATGTTTCGGGAAAAGATCGAACCGCTGGGCATTGAGTTTGCGCCGGTGCGCCCGGACCAGGATCCGCATGACAAGCGGCTGGTCGCCATGATCTATGACATCAAGCATGGTACCGAGCGGGGCCTGCGGGAGTTTTTGTTTCCGTCAATTCGCGAGAGCTACGAAGACCTGATGGCCGCAGTGAGCGCGAAGGGCGGCGCAGATCTGCTGGTGGCCGGAGAACTGGCCTATGCCGCGCCGATTGTGGCGGAGAAGACCGGCATACCGTGGGCGAGCTATGTGCTGGCGCCGTTCTCGTTTTTTTCAGCTTATGATCCGCCAGTGCTGCCCCCTTACCCGTTGCTGGCGAAGGTGCAGGCAATTGTGCCGGGCACGGGGCAGGTGGTGGCGCGATTTGCGCGCTACGTCACCCGCAAGTGGCCTGAGCCGGTGTATGCGCTGCGGCGGGAGCTGGGATTGCCGCACGGGAAGGACCCCATCTTTGACGCAAAGCACTCGGAGCGGCTGGTGCTGGCCCTGTTTTCAGGCGCGCTGGGCGAGCCGCAAAAGGATTGGCCGAAGCAGACTCGCGTGACCGGCTTTGTCTACTATGACGGCGATGCGGGGGAGCGGAATCTGGTTCCGGAACTGAAGCAATTCCTGGAGGAAGGTTCAGCTCCGCTTGTTTTTACGCTGGGTTCGGCGGCGGTTCTGGATCCCGGGAATTTTTATGAAGAGAGCGCGCGGGTGGCTGAGGAGTTAGGCCAGCGTGCCGTGCTGCTGGTGGGGCACGATGCGGCGAATCGCCCGAAGCGCCGGCTGCCCGAGAACATTTTTGTGGCGGATTATGCGCCATATTCGCGCATTTTGCCTTTTGCTTCCGCAGTGATTCACCAGGGTGGCGTGGGCACGACGGCGCAGACGCTGCGTGCCGGCAAGCCGATGCTGGTGATGCCCTATAGCCATGACCAGCCGGATAATGCCCGGCGGGTTCGGCGGCTTGGCGTGGCTGAGGTGATTGGACGCCCTCACTACAATGCGCGCACGGCTGCGAAATCTCTACGGGCGTTGCTCGAAGACCGCAGCTATGCCGAGAGTGCGGCGGCCATTGCGGAAGAGGTGCGTGCCGAAGACGGCGTGTTCGCTGCCTGTGATGCGCTGGAGTCCTTACTGGCAGGGAAATAAAAGGCTCGCCCGCCGCGGAGGGTGCGGCGAACGAGCCCTTGTGTGCAGCAAAGCTTAGTGCGTGGGCGGCACCGGGTTGGCGGCGGTGAAGGGGGAGCAGCAAGGCTTTTCTGCCGGCTTGTACTCCATCAGCTCGACACGAATCTCATCCGGATCATAGAGATTGAACTGCCATTTGCCGTCGCGGCCCAGTTGCGGACCATGCTGGTGTTCATTGCCCTTGAGGCGGCCCTCGGAGTCGAGTGTGGTCACGGCCTTCTCCATGTTGACGACACCGATGGAGAAGTGGTCGAGAACGCCAAGCTGGTGCTGGGAGATGTTTGCGGGAATGCCGCTGCCGGAGGGGCCGCTGGTGAGCATGTATTCGAGCCAGTCGCGGCCGTTGGGCACCTGCTGCGATACCCAGTCAATTTTGCCGGTCTGCATGCCGCCGTACCAGTAGGGGCGGAAGCCGAGAATGTCGCGGTAAAAAGTGTCTTCCTTCGCGCGACTGTGAACGAGCATGCCGACGTGGATCATGCGATGCCCGATGGGGTCAGCGCCTGCCATGGAGACGCCATGCGCGGGTGGCTGCAGGAACTGGACCTTGTTGCCCTCTGGATCGTGCACGTTGAACCAGTAGCTGCCGTCGTTGCCGTGCTGCACCTGCTCGGGAACGGTGACGCCGTGTGCCTTGAGATAGAGCCGCATCGCGCGAGCATTGGTGGTGATCCAGCCGATGTGGTCAAGGCGATTGACGCCCTGGCCGGCCGGCAGCGGCAGCACCTCGACAAATTGCCGGGAGTCGACGTAGTAGCGGACTCCGGCCGGATTCTCAGGGTCGGGCATCTTCTTGAAGCCGAGGTCGTGCTGGTAGAAGTGCTGGGCCTGCTCCGGGTGGCTGGTATAGACGGAGATGTGCGAGACGCCTGTGATGGGCGGTCGCGCCGGGGTATGGGCCTGTGCGAAGGCGGTAGCCGAAAACGCGACCGCCGCGGCCAGGCCGATCAAACGATTCATTGGGGTAAATCCCTCCAAATGGATTCGCCTAACACCATACTCCTCGGGAACCACCGCGGCCTACTGCCCGTAAGGCATTTGAGAGTGGCGCGCCGGGCACGAGAATGTTGTGGGAGACCCACTTCATGCCCGGTTAGTATGGGGGCACATGAAGACCGGTCAGAATCTGCGGGTGGGATGGTGGCGAGCGCTGGCGGTGCTTTGCATCCTGGCTGGACTGGGCTACTGGGTCTCTAGCACTGCGGCCGACTGGGACTGGACGGTTCATGCCAGCCATCATGTGCGGGATCCCTTTGGTTTTGACAGTGATTCTCTGAGGGTTACCTCTGTCAAACCCGAGGCCGCCGAGGCTGGCCTGAAGGTGGGCGACAGGATTGTTTCTTTGAATCATGTGCCCTACCACGGCCAGATTCAGTGGAACCAACTGACCGCCGTGGCGCCCGGCACCTTGCTGCTGGTGGGCTACCGGTCGGCAAACGGCCAGCAGGGCACGGCGGCGATCCGGATGGCACCCGAGCCTGTGGTCTCTGCCAGCAAGTACTGGGGCGAGGCCGGGGTCTTTTTGGGAATGTCGCTGATCTGCCTGCTGCTGGGCTCGTGGGTGCTCTTTGCCCGGCCCACGGACCTCAACGCCTGGCTCTTCTACTTCCTTCTGGCTTTTCCCAGCGTGATGTTCTACCAGCCCGGCAACGCGCCAGTTCCCTTGTTCGTGCCGGAGATGGCCTGGTATCAGCTGCTGCAGTTCTACGGCATTCTTTGCTTACTTTTATTTGGTCTATATTTTCCCGAGCGCTCGCGCATCGACATCCGCTTTCCGTGGCTGAAATATCTGATTATCGTTCCCATGCTGTGTGCCTTCGCGGTCCTTGCTCCGGTCGCTGTGCGCGAGATGGTGGCCGATGGCAATCCTCCCTGGCTCGCTGCCGCGTCAACGTTTGCGCAGAACGCGGACAATGTTCTGAATCTGCTTTGTGTGCTGAGTTGTGTTGCGCTCATGGTGGACAAACTGCGCTCGGCGTCCTCCGCCGATACGCGGCGGCGCATGCGCGTGCTTCTCACGGGCATGTCTGTTGGTCTCGGCGCGGTTCTGATCGTTTTTGTTCTGCTGCCCGATCTGGGGGTGAATCTGCGCGCTCATGGCATGTGGCTCACCTATGTGGGAACGTTGTTCTTCACCTTTGCTCCGGCCTCCATGGTCTATGTGGTGCTGGTGGAGCGGGCCATGGATGTGCGGGTGCTGCTGCGCTCGGGGACACGGTATCTGCTGGCGCGCACCGGCATCTGGGTGCTGCAGGTGGTGCTGATACTGGGGGCGGCGTTGATTCTGCTGGCTCCGGGGACACATGAGTCGAGCCACAGCAGCTTGCGTTGGGTGGGCCCGGCAATCTTTATCGCGATTGTGCTGCTGCTGCTTTTTGTAGCGCCCAAGCGTGCGCGCGAGTGGCTCGACCGCAAGTTCTTTCGCGAGGCCTACAACGCCGAGTTGGTGATGACCGAGTTGTCAGAAGAGGTGCTGCGCTTCACCGATGCGCAGCCGCTGCTGGAGACGGTGGTGCGCCGCATTGCCGACACGCTGCACGTGGAGAATATCGCGCTGCTGTTGCGCAGTGGCGAATCGTTCCAGTTGCAGCAGGCGATTGGACTGCCCATTGACGGTACGCTGACGCTCACGGCGCATTCCTCGGCGGTGCGGCGGCTGGCGCTGAGCAATGAACCGGCGCGGCTCTCAGAACGGCGGCCCGATGCGTGGTACTTGATGGCGGATTCCACGGAGCGGCAGACGCTCGATGGGCTGCATGCCGAGGTATTGCTGCCGGTGCCGGGGCGGCAACGGTTGATGGGCGTGATGGCGCTGGGGCCGAAGAAGTCAGAGGCGGCTTATTCGCGCAGTGACCTGCGCCTGCTGCAGACGGTGGCTTCGCAGACTGGCCTGGCGCTGGAGGTGAGCGAGCTGGTGCAGTCGCTGGCGCACGAAGCCGCGCAACGCGAACGCACGCAGAGAGAGATTGAGATTGCGCGCGAGGTGCAGGAGCGGCTCTTTCCGCAGGATGCGCCCTCGCTGCCCAGGCTCTCGCTGGCGGGCTATTGCCGTCCGGCCCAGGGCGTGGGCGGCGATTACTATGACATGCTGCTGTTGCGCGATGGGCGCGTGGGCATTGCGATTGGCGATGTTTCCGGCAAGGGAATCTCGGCGGCGCTGTTGATGGCGAGCCTGCGGGCTTCGCTGCGCGGGCTGACGCTGGCCAGCCATAACAATTTTGCCTGCCTGATGGAGCAGATGAATGGCCTGGTGTATGAGGCCTCGGCGCAGAACCGGTATGCCACCTTTTTCTTTGGAGCCTTTGACGCGAAGACGCGCGAGCTGGAGTGCGTGAATGCGGGACACAATCCGCCGCTGATTGTGCGCGGCGAAGAGGTAATTCGCATTGAGGCTTCAGGGCCGGTGGTGGGCCTGCTGCCGAAGGCGCAATATGCCGAGCAGCGCATTGTTCTGGAACCGGGCGACCTGTTGCTGCTTTATACGGATGGCATCAGTGAGGCGATGACGGCGCGAGAAGAAGAATGGGGCGAAGAGGGCATGATTGGGGCTGCGCGCGAGGCTGCGAAGGGATCGGCCGCGCAGATACTGGAAGCGGTTCTGCAGGCGGCGGATCGTTTTACAGCGGGCGCTCCGCAGCATGATGACATGACGCTGCTGGTGCTCAAATGCGAGGCTGAGTAGCGGCTTTGCCTGCGAAGCAGAAGATGCGGAGAGAGCCCGCGCGGATGATTGCCGTGGACTGGTCGGGCGCGGAGGCAAAGAGCGGCCAGAAACGGCACATCTGGGTGGCGGATTTGTGGCCGGAGCGCCATGAGCGGCCTCTGACTCTAACGGCGGGCCGCACGCGCGAGGAGACCGCTGAATGGCTGATGGAAGCCGCCGCGGAGACTCGGAATCTGGTAGTGGGGCTCGACTTCGCATTTTCTTATCCGGCATGGTTTGTGCGCGAGGAGTGCGGCTGCGGGAGCGCTGCCGACTTCTGGAGTGTCGCCGCGACTGAAGGCGAGTCGTGGATGCGCGGCGCGAAGCCGTGGTTCTGGGGACGGCCCGGCGTGAAAAAGCCGGGTGAATTTGTGGAGCGGCCGGAGCGTGGCTTTCGGCGCACGGATCGTGAGCCGCTCGCGGGCATTCGTAGAACGCAGCCGAAGTCGCCTTTTCAGGTAGGGGGCGCGGGGGCGGTGGGCACCGGGACGCTGCGGGGCATTCCCCTATTGCAGGCGTTGCGGCGGGCGGGTTTCAGGATTTGGCCTTTTGAGCAACCGGCGCTGCCGGATGCGCCGCTGGTGGTGGAGATTTATCCGCGTGTTTTTACGGGCGACTGCACCAAGTCGAGCGCAGCGGAGAGGGCGCGGGAACTGAGGAAGCTGATGCAGGACGAAGCCTGCAGGAAGTGGCTGCGCGAGGACCTGCTGGCGGAGGCTGCTGCGTCAGAAGATGCTTTCGATGCGCTGCTGTCGGCGCTGGGCATGTGGCGGCATCGCGAACAGTTTGCGCATCTGGCGCAGGCCGCCGAGGGGGACGAACGGCTGGAGGGCCGCATCTGGGTTCCGCATCTGGGTGCCGCAGGGCGATTGAGCGCAAGCTCAGGCCGTTGATTACACTGGAGCTATGCAATACCGCTCTGGCTCTGACATTCGCGAGACATTCCTCCGCTTCTTTGAAACCAAGGGACACCGCCGTGTCCATTCCTCGTCGCTGGTGCCGGCGAACGATCCGACGCTGCTCTTTACCAACGCGGGCATGAATCAGTTCAAAGACGTGTTTCTAGGGCTGGAGCATCGCGACTATGCACGCGCCACGACCTCGCAGAAGTGCGTGCGCGCGGGCGGCAAGCACAATGACCTCGAGAACGTGGGCTTCACGCGGCGCCACCATACCTTCTTTGAGATGCTGGGCAACTTCAGCTTTGGCGACTACTTCAAGGCCGACGCCATTGCCTATGCGTGGGAGCTGGTGACCTCGCTGGACTGGCTGGGCATTCCGAAGGAGAAGCTCTACGTCACGATCTTCAAGGGCGAGAATGGCGTGCCGCGCGATGAAGAGGCGTATGAGCTGTGGCGCGGGCAAGGCGTGCCGGCCGAGCGCATTTTTGAGTTTGGCGCGAAGGATAACTTCTGGCAGATGGGTGATACGGGCCCCTGCGGACCATGTTCGGAGATCTTCTACGACATGGGCATGGACGCGGCCGAGACGCCGGGCGTGGACAAGCCTTTTGGGCAGGACGATGCGCGGTATGTGGAGATCTGGAACCTGGTCTTCATGCAGTTTGACCGCAGCGCGAATGGGGAGCTGGCGCTGCTGCCGAAGCCCTCGATTGATACCGGCGCGGGCCTGGAGCGCCTGGCCTCGGTGCTGCAGGGTAAGGTCAGTAACTTTGAGACGGATTTGTTCACTCCGCTGATACAAAAGGCTGCGGAGCTGACGGGCGTGCGAGTCAGCCAGTCAGCCAGTCAGCAAGTCAGCGAGCCAGCCAAGGGCAGTCAGGGCGAAGGCGATGTATCCGGGAACGACTTGAGTCGTGCCGCTCATGGCGCAAAACAGGAAGGGGTTTTAGCCCCCGAGGGTAAGGAACTCACCGGCAACGCTTCTTTGCGTATCATCGCCGATCACGCGCGCGCGGCAACGTTTCTGATTTCAGACGGAGTGTTGCCGGCCAATGAAGGGCGCGGATATGTGCTGCGCAAGATTCTGCGGCGCGGCATTCGGCACGGACGCCTGCTTGGGCAGGAGCAGCCCTTCATGGGCCAGATGGTGTATGCGGTGCGCGATGAGATGCAGGTGGCGTATCCGGAGTTGAAGGAGAGCGCGGAGCGCGTGGCGAAAGTGGTGGAGGCCGAGGAACGGCAGTTTGCTCGGGTGCTGGAGGTGGGGTCGGCGCAACTCGACCAGCTTATTCGATCTGAAGCTGCAGGCAATGGTTCTGATTCTGGCGACCGATGGGGTTCAGGCGCGGGGACAGGCGACGGCGCGGGTTTTGGTGATGGTTCCGGCTTTGGCGGTGGTAGCGGTAGCGGCGCGGGTTTTGGTGATGGTTCCGGCAGTGAAAGACGTGTGCTGCATGGACGCGAAGCCTTTCATTTGTATGAAACCTATGGTCTGCCGCTTGATTTCATGATGGATGCGGCGCGGGATGCGGGCATTGACTTCGATCTGACCGGTTTTGAAGAGGCGCGGGCCGAGGAGCAGGCGCGGGCGCGTGCTTCGTGGAAGGGCGGCGCGAAGCAATCCGCGAGCCCGGTGTATCGGGAGTTGCCGAAGACGATCTTCGAAGGCTACGGCAAGTTGCGGGTGGAGGGCGCCGAGGTGCTCGCCATTGTGAAGGATGGGCAGGGCGTGAAGGCGGCGAATCCCGGCGATGCGGTGGAAGTGGTGTTGAACGCGACCAGCTTCTATGCCGACTCCGGCGGCCAGATGGGCGATCATGGCTGGCTCTATTCTGACGATCACAACTCAGTGGTGGCGGAGGTGAGCGGCTGCACGAAGCCGGTGCAGGGCGTGTTTGCGCACAAGGCCGTGCTGCGGCAGACGCTGGCGCTTGGCGACAAGGTGGATACGGTGGTGGATGCGGATTTCCGCGCGGCGACCCGCCGCAACCATACCGGCACGCACCTGCTGCATGCGGCGCTGCGCGAGGTGCTGGGCACGCATGTGAAGCAGGCCGGCTCACTGGTGGAGCCGGGGCGGCTGCGCTTTGACTTCTCGCACTTCACGCAGATTGCCGATGAGGAACTCAAGGACATTGAAGACCTCATCAACCGGCAGGTGCTGGTCAATACGCGCGTGGAGACGATTGAGGATGTGCCGATTGATGTCGCGGTGAATGAGTATCACGCGATGGCGCTCTTTGGCGAAAAGTATGGCGAGCGGGTGCGCGTGGTGAAGATTGGCGACTTCTCGACGGAGCTTTGCGGCGGTACGCACACGGGTGCGACGGGCGAGATTGGCGTCGTGAAGCTGATGAGCGAGGGTAGCGTCTCCTCTGGCGTGCGGCGCGTGGAAGCGGTGACCGGACTCGGTGCGCTCGATGAGTTCCGGCGCGGCTACCAGGTGGCGCAACTGGCGGCACAACTGGCGCCGAGTGCGGAGATGTCTCCGGCAGAGGCATTGCAGCATCGGCTGGCGGCGCAGGACGAAGAGCTGAAGAAGCTCAAGCGCGAGCTGGACCAGGTGCGGATGAAGTCCGCGGCCTCGGCAGTGTCGGGTGCGGCAAACCAGGCGGCCGAGGTGAACGGCGTTAAGGTGCTGGCGCAGCGAGTGGATCAACTGGATCGCGGACAGATGCGCACGCTGGTGGATAACCTGCGTAACCAGTTGGGCTCGGGCGTGGTGGTGCTGGGTTCGGCCCAGGAAGAGGGTAAGGTTGCGCTGATTGTGGGTGTGACCAAGGACCTCACCGGCAAGGTGCAGGCCGGCAAGGTGGTGGCCCAGGTGGCGAAGCAGGTCGGCGGATCGGGCGGTGGACGGCCCGACATGGCGGAGGCTGGCGGCAAGGATGCCTCGCAACTGGATGCCGCGCTGGCCGGTGTGCCTGAGGTGGTGAAGGCGCTGCTGGGATAGATGCGCTGATCATCATCCGACTTCATGAACAGCCGGAGGAGCCTATGGCATTGGGCATCTCCGGCTGTTGCATTTCCCGTATAGGGAAGGCGATTCCTGCATCTGGATATCACGTTCCAAGGTGGGTTCCCCATGCGGGATCGGGTGCGTGCGAAACCTATAATCGAGCTAGTCTTGATGACGCGCATGCACCGGTTATCTACTATTTGCGGTTGGTGTCTGTTTGGACTTGTGGCTTGCGCAGGGTGGCAGGCTCATGCCGGGCAGAGACATCGCATGGATGCTTATGCCGAGGCGGCACGCCTGCGTTCGGCGCTTGAGCAGAAGCCTGCGCGGGACCGCACAGAGGCCGAGTATGAGCGCGTGCTGGATGCGTATCGCGTGGTGTATCATCGCGATCCTGGCTCGATGCATGCGGCAGCTTCGGTCTATGCCGTTGGCACGCTGCTCGCCGAATATGGACAGACGTTTCATGACCCAAAGGCGTCACGCGATGCGATAGGGCAGTACGAGTTTTTGCGCAAACAGTACCCGGGCAGCTCGTATCGCGTGCTGGCACTGCTGGATGAAGGCGAGATTGAGGCGCGTGATCTGCATGAGGATCGGGCCGCGCAGACGAAGCTGAAGCTATTTCTGAAGATGTATCCGCACAGCGCCATGGCGAATGAAGCGCGCTACGCGCTGGCGAATCTTCGCCGGGATGATGGACAGCGGGAGGCGGCTGCGGGTCCGTTGCGTTCGCGGTCTTCTGCAGCGCACAGCATTGAGGAGGCTCCGCCGCCCGTTCAGCGCATAGCCTCGACGCAGAGGGTGGAGCGCGCGGCCACCGAGCCGATGATGCGGCCTGCTGCGCGAGCGGCTGCGGAATCGGAGCGAAGCGCTCCTGCAATGCCGGTTCGGGCTGTCGTAGAGCAAGCACCCGCGGTGGCGAGTTTTCATGGCCCTTTGCCGCTGGTGACGAGTATTCGGCATTGGTCAACGCCGAGCTATACGCGTGTCGCGATCAATCTGCAGCAGGAGGTTCGCTATGAGGCTTCGCGGGAGACGAACCCTGACCGCATTGACTTTGACTTGTATGGTGCGCGGCTTTCTTCGCGGTTGAATGGGCGGTCGTCTGAGATTATCGACAACGGCTTTCTGAAGCAGATTCATCTCACAGAAGAGCGCCCGGGTGTGGCTCAAATCGAACTGAATGTGAGTCCGGTCAGCGATTATTATGCGTTCTATCTGCCTGATCCGCCGCGTTTGATTATTGATGTGCATGGGCGCGCGCCGGGCTCGGAGCAGACGACGCAAATCTCCAACCGGGTGGGTTACCCGAACTCCTCCAACACTGTGGTGAGAACCTATGCCGCGCCGGTGGAGCGTGCTGCGGTTCCGGCGCGTCCGGTGCATCCTTTTGCGCATGCGGCTCAGGCCGTTACCGCTCCAGTGCCCTCGACGCAGCCTGTGGCCGCGAAGGTGCCGGGCACGCGGCCCGCCATTGCTGCCACAAGAGTGATGCCGAGGATGACGCATCGTGCCACGACGGGGAGAAGCTCGCCGAAGCCTGCAGCGGAAAGCTCACTGCCTGCGCCGCTCGAGAGCATGCAACCTGTGGTGCCCGGGCATCCCGCGGTTGTTCCACCGCTCTCGGCAACCGCGCCGACGATGGTGCGCGCGCTGGGACTGAAGATCAACCGGATTGTGATCGATGCCGGTCATGGCGGCCATGACTCGGGAGCCATCGGGCCAAATGGCCTGGAAGAGAAGACTGTGGCGCTTGACGTGGCGTTGCGGCTGGGACGGCTGTTGAAGCAGAAGCTGGGCGCGGATGTGGTTTACACGCGCGATACGGATCGCTTCATACCGCTCGAGACGCGCACGGCGATTGCAAATCAGGACCGGGCTGATCTTTTCATTTCGGTCCACGTGAACTCGAGCCCGGATGCGGCGGCGCGCGGCGTGGCCACGTATTACCTGAGCTTTACCAGTTCAGCGGATGCACTGCAGTTGGCGGCGCGCGAGAATGCGGTGTCGAATGAGTCGATCCATCAGCTTTCAGACCTGGTGAAGAAGATTGCTCTCTCCGACAAGATCAATGAGTCGCGCGATTTTGCCGAGGATGTGGACCGGAGCTTATATGGAGATCTTGCGCCGGTGAATGGCCCGGGTTTTGAGAATCGCGGTGTGCACAAGGCGCCCTTCGTGGTGCTGATTGGTGCGAACATGCCCTCGATTCTGGCGGAGATTTCTTTCATCTCGAATTCGAAGTCGGCTCATCTGCTGACGGAGCCCTCGTATCGCGAGCGCATTGCGGAGGCACTTTATGAGGGTGTGGCGAAATATGTCGGCACGCTCAACGGGCTGCGCATTGCGCAAAATGGCGGCGGTGCCAACACGCCGAACTAGTATGTGGGAGCCCCTCGCGGCGAGGGATGGGGCGGCAAAAAAAATCACCATTAACGTCCCGGAACTTGTTGATTCCAAGTGGCTTATAAAACATTAGTCTCGTAAATCCTTTGTTTTCAACGCCATTTAGGCCCAAGGCAGATAGTTAATGGCGCTATTCAGGGTGCCGCATGGGATTGGCGGCGGGCGCGATTTCACGAAGTGGAGATAAAGTTACCCTCTATTTCAAGAGTAGCAATTTCAGGGGAAATTCCCGGCAACATTATCCGGGCGCAGGATTGACGAGTTCGGTCTCGTAGTGGCGGGCCTGGTCGCGGCCGTTGTGCTTGGCCTGATAAAGGGCGGCATCGGCCTCCCGCAACAGGCCGCTGTTGGAGATGTTTTGCCGGCTGTCAGTGTTGGTGAAGCCGATGCTCGCGGTGAAGTTGACTGGCTCCCCCGCCACCCAGCCAGAGTAGTCGCGAATCGCCTTGCAGAGTTGCACAAAGCGACGCCCGGCCTCAGCCGTGCTGGTACCGGGCATCAGCAGGATGAACTCGTCTCCTCCAAAGCGGGCGATGATGTCTGTTGCGCGCGTATGCGCGCGCAACACGTTGACCGCCTTGGTCAGGAAGGCATCGCCTGCGACATGACCGTAGCGGTCATTGATGACCTTGAAGTGATCGAGGTCCAGAATCCCGATGCTGAAGTTCTTCCGGTCGCGCTCGAAGATCGCGAGTTCACGAGCCAGCGCTTCCTCAAGGCCGCGGCGATTCAGGACTCCGGTGAGTGCATCGACTCTGCTCTGTTGGCGCAGTTCTGACTCGAGCCTTGTGTGCATCATCCAGATGAATGCCAGGGGCAGCAGGGATGTGTTCACGATGTATGCCACGGTACAGGTGACGAGGAACCAGTGGACGGAGTCAGGATTGGTATGCAGCGGGAAGGCCAGCGCAAAACGGGCGGCCTCAAGAATCGCAAAGAGCGCGAGGAAGCTGCCCATCAATACACGAGGTTCGCGTGTGGCCTGCTCTTTGCTGCTGAAGAAGAGCAGCATCGCGATGAGACATTCCAGTGAGATAAGCAGATCGCCTAGCGCATAACTGTGTACCAGACCAGGCTCATTGCGCCATGCGAGAAAGAAAGGCAGAGCGGCCAGCAGTAGCGCGAACGAGAGCCAGTTCGTACGCCTGTCGCGGCGATCAAAGCACGCGAGGGTGACATTGAGCAGGGCGTAGGAGAGCGGGATCATCTCCATGTTGACACCCTTGCTGAGCCACGCAGGCAGATGACTGCCTGCCAGATCGAGGACCGCGCCAACGCCATTGGCGAGGAACGTGCTCCAAAGCCAGACACGGGTGCGGTCGCTCCACCGCTGCATGGCAAAGAGGCCGAAGACAACGGTGAAGCAGAGTAACTGCACGTCCTGAATCAGGAGCACTGCGTCCAGCAACATATGCAAATCGTAGCGTCCCGAGTTGGATTCGCCACAAGGAATTTTTGCCACAAAGGTGGGACATGCGCTGCAAAAGGAGTATGGAATGACGCAAGCGCGTCAGTGCTGCGGCGCCAGTGGAGAGGCCACGCTGGCTTTGGGCGCTTGTGCTGTACCAACATGGAAGACCTTGTATCCGCTGTCAATGATTTGAATGTCTGCGCGATAGGTCAGAAAGCCGATGGCGTGGGCGACAAGGTGAATTTGCGCGGAGGCCGGCAGCCAGAGCGTGCCGCGAATGCGCCGCTGCTCAAAGGTGAAGGTGCTGCCTTTGGCGACGGAGGCGAGTCCCCAACCCATGCGAAAGTTGGCGTCGAAATGAGCCTCAAGACGGCGGACATCGCGATCCGGCTCGTCGATCCAGATGGTGCCCGCGAGCCTCTTTGACGCATTCTCGGCCAGGCCGTGCGTGTGTGCGTGGCGATTGCCAGTGAACTGGAAGACGAGCGTGGAGCGGCCGTCCATAAGGATGCGGCGCGGACTGGTGAGCTGCATGATGGAGAGCAGTTTGCTGATGCTCACGGTGTTGTGGTCGGGCACCTGGCCGGGTGGCGTTTTTTCCGCGAGTGCGACGGCCTTGTTGACGCGGTTCTGCTCCTTGCGCTCTTCGCCGGGTGTGAGGGGCTTGCCGTTTTTTGCAATCAGCCGGTCTACCTCATGAGTGTTGACGAAGAAGACGTCACTGGTCTCGGCGGTGGTCTTGATAACCTTGCCATGCTTGTCTAAAAGATGGGTGACGACGACCTCGCGATAGGTGTAGTTTTCTCTTACCGCGTCCATTTGCCGCTGGTGAGCTGCGACTTCGTTGAGGAGTGTGGCCGCATCGGGCACGGGAGGCTGCGGGGATGACGCCGATTGTGCGCGGAGCACAGCGGGCGCGATTCCCATAAAGATGAGCATAAATACAAACAGCCGCAGCGCGTGTGGCGCCATCCAACATATGCCCGTGTTGTGCTTTGGCGTTGTCATGCACTCAGAAAGGAACTCTTCGCCATGCTTCGACTGCTGGTGTACTGGCTGCTGCAGGCTCTTGCGCTCTTGATCGTGACGTGGATTGTGCCGGGATTTGAGGTAGCGAGCATAAGCTCGGCATTGATTGCGGTGCTGGTCATAGGGTTTCTCAATGTAACGCTTGGCGCGCTGCTCAAGCTCATCACTTTACCACTCGGCCTGCTCACGCTGGGACTATTTTTTCTGGTCATCAATGCGCTCATGCTGAAGATGGCCGGCGCCGTGGTGCCGGGCTTTCGCGTGAACAGCTTTGCGGCGGCGCTGGTGGGTGCATGCGTGCTGGCGTTGCTGCATGTGCTTTTTCGCGTATTTTTGCCTTGAGCTGCAGAGCGGATATCAGAGTCCGCACTCCCTTACCTAAGGACAAATGGGCTTGATATGCGCCGTTGTGACGTGTAAAGTTTACTTGTCTAAGACGGAGGGGGAATGAGCTTGTTTTGCAAAAATCTGACACCGTTGCAGCGCCGGTCTATGCGGTTGATGGGTGTGGCGATGATATTGACGGTATGCTTCAACTTTCTTGTGCCGGATGCGGCGAATCCCCTTATGCTTCTGTTTCCCGGGATGAAATCGCTTCTGGGATCGCCCGGCCATGTGCAGAAGTGGCAGGTATTTACGCTTTCAGCGCTGACGCTCTTCCCAGTACTGATGGCGGTGTTCGTTGGCGCGCGTTATCTGGCTCATGAGCCGGATGAGTTTATTCGCGCGCTGATCACGCGAGCGCTGCTGTGGGGCATTGCGTGGACGATGGCGGCCGATGCACTGATTGGAGCTCTGATGACAACCACCGGCGAGCCATTCCCTATCATTCTGCTGAATGCGGATGTGCTGCTCATTTCCACGATGGTGAGCTTTCGGCTGCTGCTGCGGAGATATAGCCGTTGAAGAACCGCTTGCGTGATCTGCGCGCGGAGCGTGGCTGGAGCCAGGCCGATCTGGCCCAGGAACTTGGGGTTTCACGGCAATCGGTGAATGCGATTGAGACGGGACGGTTTGATCCGAGCCTGCCGTTGGCGTTCAAGCTGGCGCGATTGTTTGGCGAGCCGATTGAGAAGATTTTTGTTGAGGAGTAGAGCGAATCCCACGTCTGAAGACACGGACATGGGATTTGCATTTTCTCCTGGAGACTTTAAACGCTCTCTGAGCGGCCGGATGCAGCCGAACGGAAGACTGCCTCAATCACGGCCATGTTGGCGATGCTCTCTTCGAGTGGCATGGGGACTTCGCCGCCTTCAAGAACGGCACGTGAGAAGTCGTCGCCCTGCAGCGTGTACTGGTCGCAGGCGGGGAATGTTTCCGTTACGATCTTTGCGCCGGTGAGATCGCTGCCGTCGTCAATGAAGATGCGCGTGGGGCGGTCATTGGGCATATTGAAGGGGATCTCAATCTCGATGCGGCCTTTGGCGCCGAAGAAGTGAACGCGCTGGTAAGGCACAAGCTGCGTGCTGCAGGTGAAGGTGGCCTGTCCTGAAGGAAAGTCGAGGATGGCTGAGGTGAGGCGGTCGGTCTTCATGATGGGGTCGCGATCGATGAGTGAGACAACGCGTGAGGGCTCCTGCCGGAAGCCATAGCGCGCGGCGAGAATGAGATAGCAGCCGATGTCCATGAGCGCGCCGCCGCCCGTCTCCACTTTGTTGCGGATGTTGTCTGGCTGGATGTTGAAGTAGCTGAAGAATCCGGCGACTGAGCGCAGTTCGCCGATGCGGCCTTCGTCGAGCAATGCGCGCAGGCGCAGCCACTGGGGAGCGCTGCGCACCATGAAGGCCTCGCCGATCTTTACGCCGGTGCGCTCACGCACGGCGATGAGCGACTTTGCTTCAGCGAGAGTCATGCTGAGAGGCTTTTCGCAGAGGACATGCTTGCCGGCCTCCGCGGCTTTGATGGTCCAGGGCACATGCTGGTCATTGGGCAGCGGATTGTAGATGGCGTCGATCTCGGGATCCGCCAGCAACTCTTCATAAGAGCTGTACGCTTTGGGGATGTTGAGCGATTTTGCGGCTTCCTGCGCTTTGGCTAACTGGCGCGAAGCAATGGCCGTGACTGTGCTGAAGTTGCCTTGCTGCATGGCCGGCAGAACTTTTTTGATGCCGATGTTCGCAGTGCTGAGAACTCCCCAGCGAAGCTTGTTCGTCATGGTAGTCATGATAGCGCTCGCACGTTGCAGCTTGCATGCAGGGCAGGGAGCGATCGTTAGACGGCCAGGATCTGCTGCCAGATGACATCCTCTACCGGAATGCCGAGACGAAGATTCTCTTCGCGCAGGCGCAGCGTTTGTTCGCCGGGATACCGCGCGGGACGGCCCGGATCTACGGGCGCGGCGGCATGCAGCGAGGCGACGATTTCGTCTGCGAGGTGATTGGCATCGGCTGCAGCATCCAGCGCGGCGGGGTGGATGGCGATGAACATTTGCGAAAGGCCTGTCTCCTGCAGAGGGTCGCGTGCCAGTTGATGCGTGGCATTGCCAAGCGCGGTCATGGCGGCGACTGCGTCGAGCAGCAGAGCGAGTCCCGAGCCTTTCCAGTAGCCAATGGGCAGCGGGCGTTGCGAGGCCTCAATGGCTGCAGGGTCATTTGTGAGTGTACCCGAGGCATCAAAACCGCCGGGGATGGGCAGCAGTTCGCTGCGGCGGGAGTAGCTTTCAAGCGCGCCATAAGAGAACTGGGACATGGCCATGTCGAGCACCAGATGACCCGCGCGGCGCGGCACGGCAACAATGAGCGGATTGTTGCCCACGGATGCTTCGCGCGTGCCCCATGCGGGTAGATTGGGCATTGTGTTTGTCCAGCAGAGCGCGATGGAGCCGGCATTTGCGGCCTGCCAGCCGTAGCTGCCGCCGCGCATCCAGTGATTGGTGTTACGAAGCGCCAGGCAGCCGATGCCGTGCGTGCGGCTCAAGGCAAGCGCTCGTTCCATGGCGGCGTGTGCATTGAGATTGCCGGGACCGCGACGACCATCCCAGCGCTCGAGCGCACCGAAGGCAGACATGCATTGGGGAGTGGCATGCACATCGACGGCACCGTTGCGGATCATCGCGAGGAAACGCGGAAAGCGGTTTGCACCGTGTGAATAGACGCCGTCCAGCGTGGTTTCAGCGAAGAGCCGCGCGCAGAGTTCGGCGCGTTCGGGTGTGAAACCAACGTGGGTGAGAGCAGCGATGAAGGCGCGGTGTAGATCGTCAAATGGGATGCGAAGCATGCGTGTTGATTGTGACACGAGGGGGCGGAATGATCCTATGCTGCCGAGATCAGCAGAGAGTCAGACGCTACTGCAGCGGGGAAGCGGATGCGAGATAGACGCCGAACCAGCGGCGTGCATCGGTCCAAGAATGCGTCACAGTAAAGCCACCATCCGCCAGCAGGTGTGCGATGCTGCCGGGAGTGAATTTGTAACTGTTTTCGGTGTGAATTGTCTCGCCGGGCGAGAAGTTAAGATTCAGCCCCAGAGCGGCTACGGAGACGGTCTGTCTGCGCGTGCTTTCCAGGTGCATCTCCATGCGGGAGTGTTGGGGGTTCCAGCGTGCGATGTGGCGGAAGGCGTGCAAATCAAAGTTTGCATCGAGTTCGCGGTTGATGCGCACGAGGGCATTGCGGTTAAAGGCCGCGGTCACACTGGAGGCGTCATCATAGGCGCGCAGCAGTGTGGCCGTGTCTTTGCCGGTGCCGGGAGCGTGATCTGCGCCGAGCAGGATATGGTCACCGGGTGCGAGACGCTGGCGCAGACGCCGCAACAGGCCCGTGGCGTCCGCCGGATCGAAATTGCCGATGCTCGAGCCGATGTAGAGCACGAGGCGGCGAGTAGCCGAATTCTTCAGGGGCTGAATAGCGCTGAGGTTTTCGGTGTAGTCCGCAACTCGCGTTTCAACAGTGACGCCGGGAAATTGCGAGGTGATGGTGGTGCGAGCTTCTTCGAGTGCCGACGGGGAGACATCGAGCGCGCAATAGGTGACACTCTGCTGGCGCTCAAGAGCAGCCTTGAGCAGCAGGCCGGTTTTAGTTGCGGTACCGGCGCCGAGTTCGATGAGAGCAAGGCGGCGATCACCGGCCGCAGTGGCGAGGATCTCAGAGGCGTGTTCGCGAAAGATGGCACGCTCAGTGCGGGTGAGATAGTACTCCGGTAGCGTGGTAATTTTCTCAAAAAGCTCAGAGCCGCGCGCGTCATAAAAAAGCCAGGGCGAGAGTGTCTTTGGAGTCGCGGTGAGTCCACGCAGAACTTCAGCGCCAAGTGCGGAGGGTGCGGCAGCAGGCAGAACGGGGGCAGCGTGTGCGAGCGACATAGGCAGCGGTGCGATCCTTTGCGGAAATTATGAAACATCCTGCGCGAGCCGCACGCCGGAGAATTGCCAACGTGTGGCGGGAGAGAAAAAGTTGCGATAGGTCGCGCGGATGTGTGTGGCAGGTGTGACGCAGGAGCCGCCGCGCAGGACCATTTGACCAGACATAAACTTGCCGTTGTATTCGCCAAGTGCGCCTGGTACGGGGCGATAGCCGGGATAGCCGAGATAGGCGCTTGCAGTCCACTCCCACACATCGCCGTAGAGTTGCAGGGGGTGACGGTTTGCGTTTCCGCTCGCAGGCGGCAGGGCTACGGACGGATGCAGGCGTCCGCCTTCGAGCAGATTGCCGTGGGTTGGCACAGGCGAAGCAGCGACCTCCCACTCGAACTCAGTAGGCAGGCGCAGGCCGCGCCAGCGTGCGTAGGCGTCGGCTTCAAAGTGGCTGATGTGGCAGACAGGGGTGTCACGCAGAGTGCCGAAATCTGCAGGGCCATGCAGGGTGAAGACCTGCCATGCGCTGCCTTCGCGTTGCCAATAAAGGGGCGCTTGCCAGCCGTGCTCGCGCACGGCGTCCCAGCCGGCAGAGAGCCAAAGTTCACTGCGGTGATAGCCGCCGTCTTCGATGAACTCGAGGTATTCAGTGCAGGTGACCGCGCGAGAGGCAATACGGAAGGGATGCAGATAGACCGCGTGACGCGGGAGCTCGTTGTCGAAGCAGAATTCATCACCCTCAAAGCCAACCTCGCGAAGGCCGCCTTCATATTCATGCCACACCAGCGGGGCGGCCTGTGCATGCGTGCTGAGAACTCCCTCGCGGTAGATGGGGCGCAGGGGATTGGACCAGAGCGCATGCTTGATATCCGTGAGCAGCAATTCCTGATGCTGTTGCTCGTGATGCAGCCCGAGCACGAGGCGTGTGAGCGCTTCCTGGGCCGGCTCGTGATCGAGCATGAATGCGATGGCGTCCTCTACGTGACGGCGATACGCCAGGATGTCAACAAACGCCGGGCGCGAGAAGATGGCACGGAGCGTCTTCTCAGGCTGATCAGAGACGCCGTTGTAGTAGCTGTTGAAGAGCCAGAGGAAATCAGGATGGAGGGGCTGATAGCCGGAGACGAATTCGCGAAGAATGAAGGTCTCAAAAAACCATGTAGTATGCGCCAGATGCCATTTGGCGGGGCTGCCCTCGGGCAGCGACTGCACCATCATATCTTCGGGGGTGAGCGTTTCGCACAGGGCGAGCGACTGGCGGCGCACTGTGGCAAATTGCGCGCCAAGCGCCGTGATGGCGTCGCCGGAGACGGGGCTGGCCAGTGTTGTCATAAGTATGCTCTTCCCCTTGGATGCTTTTGCAGATGCCGGGGCAGGCGCAAAAGCCGCATAAATTTTGCCCCACCACCTTCTCATGATCCAGCCGGTGCTTGCAGAGATGAGATTTGATTTGACTGGAAAGGTTACGCCACCCTGTCGGCTGCCGGGCTATGCGGGATGGCGTAGACTGAGGCAAATTGCGCCGTTCTTTGCGCCAGGAGCTTGTTTTTGGATCGTCAGTATTATCGTGCACGCCTTGAAAAAAAGATTCTCCTCTCGGAGCCAGCACAGTGCTTTCATCTGGAGTTTTCGATTCCGGAGCTTGAGAGCTTTGATTTTCAGCCGGGGCAGTTTGTTTCATTTGTGGCGACCGATGAGAGAGGGAAGCACCAGATGCGGGCGTATTCGCTGGCGTCGGCCCCACGTGGCGCGAGCTTTGATGTGTGTGTGAATCGCGTGGCGGGAGGATTTTTTTCAAACCTGCTGTGCGATTTGAAGCCCGGGCAGGAAGTGGAGTTTCACGGGCCGCACGGGATGTTTGTGTTGCGCGCTCCGCTGACCGACTCGATCCTGATTGCGACCGGAACCGGCATTGCGCCGGTGCGTGGTTTTGTGGAATGGCTATTCCCTGAAGAAGGAGAGAGCCGTTCAGAGGGCCGCGAGATATGGCTGGTTTATGGCACGCGACATGCATCGGAGGTGTATTACGAAGACCACTTTGAGCGGGTGGCCGCGAAGCATGCGAACTTTCACTACGTGAAGACGCTGAGCCGCCCGGATGAAAGCTGGACCGGCCATCGCGGCTATGTGCAGGATCATGTGGCGCGCATTGTGCATGAGCGTAGAGCCAAGCATGGTGCGGTGACGGCGCCAAAGGGCGCGGACTTTGATATTCGCGCTTACATTTGTGGCCTGAATGAGATGGTGGCGGCCAATCGCGAGCGGCTCAAGGAGATGGGATGGGATCGCAAGCAGATTGTGTTTGAGCGCTACGATTAAGGCATGACAGAACACTGTGGCGACGCGGCCTGTGAGCCCGGTTGCTCCGCGAAAAAGATCACCGGGCTGCAGGCCTTCACGCTTGTGTGGATGCTGGCGGAGTGCGGCGTTTCGCTCTGGAGCGCGGCGCGTGCGCATAGCCCGGCGCTGCTGGCCTTTGGCGCGGATAGCCTGGTGGAACTGTTTTCCGCAGTGGTCGTGCTGATGCAATTTGTGCGGTGGTTTCCGCTTAGCGAAGATCGTGCCGCGCGCATTGCGGGTGCATTGCTGTATGCATTGGCGGCAGTGGTTGCCGCCCTCGCGCTGGCGGCGCTGGCAATGGGGATGCAGCCTGAAGTGAGCTTGCCGGGGATGGCGATCACCGTGGCCGCATTGCTGGCGATGCCGCTGCTCGCATGGCAGAAACGGCGGCTCGCGAGGAAATCTGGCAATGTGGCTTTGGCTGCGGATGCGGTGCAGTCGGCCACTTGTGCTTATCTGGCGGCGATCACGCTGGCGGGGCTCGCGGTGAACTTCATTTGGCATGTGGGCTGGATTGATTCTGCCGCGGCGCTGGCTGCGGTGCCTCTCATTTTGCAGGAGGCGCGCCGCGCCATGAGAGGGGAGAGCTGCGGCTGCGGAGTGTAAGGAGCGCTGGAGCCGAACGAATGCATCGACTCTCACGCCTGATGTTTTTTATGAGGTTGGCTGAGGCGGCGAAGAAATCCTATCCGCCGGCGATGGCTCCGAGTACGATCAGTGGTTCTTTGCCTTCGATGACAGCAGTGGGCAGCGGCGTGTCCGGCGGCTGGTGAGAAAGATCCTGCGCGCAGGCAAAGAAGCGCAGGAAGGGGCGGCGCTGCAGCGTGCCATGGTCGCGGATGGTTCCGCGCAGCATGGGGTAGCGGCTTTCGAGCGCGTCAAGCACCGTGGCAAGAGTGACTGGCGCGGCGAGGGTAAGAGCAACCTCTTCGCCGACGCCGGCCAGATTGCGCAGGTGGTAGGGCAACTCCACGCGCACCGTATGAGTAGCTGCGTCGCTCATGGCAGGGTTTGTACTTCCACCGAGAGAACCGCAGGCAGATCGCGGACGATGGGGTTCCATGTATTGCCCGCGTCTGCCGAAGCATAGACCTGGCCGCCGGTGGTGCCGAAGTAGAGGCCGCAGTCGTCGAGCCGGTCTACGGCCATGGCGTCGCGCAGCACGTTCACGTAGCAGTTCTGCTGCGGCAGTCCTTTGGTGAGCGGCTCCCACTCGTGGCCGCCGGTGCGGCTGCGGTAGACGCGTAGTGCGCCATCAAGAGGAAAGTGCTCGGAGTCGCTCTTGATGGGGACGACGTAGATCGTCTCCGGCTCGTGCGCATGCACATCGATGACAAAGCCGAAGTCGGTGGGCAGATTGCCGCTGACCTTGTGCCATTCGTCGCCGGCGTTGTCGGTGCGCATGATGTCCCAGTGCTTCTGCATGAAGAGCGTATTGGGGCGGTCGGGATGCATGGCGATGTGGTGCACGCAGTGGCCGGTTTCGGCGTTGGGGTCGGGAATATATTTGGAATGCAGGCCACGATTGATGGGCTTCCATGTTTCGCCGCCGTCGTCGGTGCGAAATGCGCCGGCCGCTGAGATCGCGATGAAGATGCGATTCGGGTTGCCGGGATCAAGGATGACGGTGTGCAGGCACATGCCGCCCGCCCCCGGCTGCCAGTGCGGACCAGTGCCGTGACCGCGCAGGCCGGAGAGCTCCTTCCATGATTGGCCGCCATCTGTGGAGCGGAAGAGCGCGGCGTCTTCAACGCCGGCGTAGACGGTTGCTGCCTCGGTTAGGGAGGGTTCGAGATGCCAGACTCTTTTGAACTCCCACGGGTGCTGCGAGCCGTCGTACCACTGGTGGGTGGTGAGCGGATTGCCGGTTGCGTCTGAGGTGTCATATTCGAAGCGATTCGGCGCTTTGCCGGGGAAAGCCGGCATCTCCGGTTCGCCTGGTTTGAGTCCCGGCTGATGCCATGTCTTGCCGCCGTCTTCTGATTTCTGCAGGATCTGCCCGAACCATCCGCTGGTCTGCGAGGCATAAATGCAGTCGGGGTCCACGGGCGAACCCTTCATGTGGTAAATCTCCCATCCGGCAAAGAAGGGGCCGCTGACGGTCCAGTCCTTGCGCTTGCCATCTGCGGTGAGAATGAATGCGCCCTTGCGAGTGCCGACCAAAACTCGAACGCTGCTCATGGTTTCTTTCCTTTCTGGAGGGGACTAAGCTGCCTGCTCGGTGTTGACCATCCAGGCCACGCCAAACCTGTCGTTAAACATACCGAAGCCTGCGGACCAGAAGGTTTGCTGAAAGGGCATGGTGACATTGCCGCCCTGGGAGAGCGCATTGAAGATCTTCTCCGCTTCGGCTGCGTCTTTGGCTCCTATGGAGAGCGTGATGCCCTGGATCTTGCCCTGGCGGTCGGGCGGCGCATCGCACGCATAAAGACGGCCGCCCTCGAAGTCGAAGGTCGCGTGCATGATTTTGCCGGCGTAGTCCGCCGGGACCATGCTGGCCATGGGCGAGTCGCCGTAGGTGTGGGTGAATGCGATTTTTCCGTTGAGGACTTTGACGTAGAAGGCGAGCGCTTCCGCGCAGTTGCCGGAGAAGTGAACGTAAGGCGCGAATTCCATGAGTGTGCTCCAGTGCCGGGTTGGAACTGCGTTATTCCTGCGCGGCACGTTCGAGCGCCGCAATGTCGAGCTTCTTCATCTGCATGAGGGCCTGCATGGCTTTGCGGCTGCGGGCCAGTTGAGAAATGTGCGCAGGTACCACCTGCCAGGAGACGCCGTACTTGTCCTTGAGCCAGCCGCATTGCACCTCGCTGCCGCCTTCGGCGGTGAGGCGCTCCCAGTAGTCGTCAATTTCTGCTTGTGTGGCGCAGTGGACGACAAACGAGATGGATTCGTTAAACGGAAATTGCGGGCCGCCGTTGAGTGCGGTAAAGCGCGTGCCATCAAGCTCAAAGTGAACGAGGAGCACTGCGGCCGTCGCGGGCGAAGTGCCGGTTTGGTTGGGCACGGTCTCTAGTATGCGGGAGTTGGGGAAGATACCGGTGTAGAACCGAGCCGCTTCTTCGGCGTTGTTGTCAAACCAGAGAAAGGGCGTGATGTGCGAATTGTGGGCGACGGTGCTCATGGGGTAAACCTCTTCAAAATGCGAAGCTGTGGGGCTGGGTTTGGATGGACCACGCGCTCGTCAGGCAGTGGTTCTCTGCGGGAAAACCGGCGGCTCGTCGGCACTGGGGCCCCAGGTGGCGGGCACAGGAATATCGAGCAGGCGCAGATACACGCCGAACTGTCCGCGATGCTGATACCAGTGACTGAACAGGATGTCGCGCAAAAATTCCTGGCGGGGAATGGCGAGCAGTTCCTCCTCGCCTGAGATCAACCGCCAGGTGGCGTGCATGGCTCGATCGTCCAGAGGCGGCAGCAGTTCGCGAACCAGCGCAATGCTTTCGTCGAACGCGGCGAGCACCGCAGCGAGGCTCGTAGGCTGCGGAAATTGGAAGCCGGCCGCCTGCATGGAGTCGTTCTGGGCTGCGCGGATGACACCGCCCGGCACGCCAGCCAGATGCAGGGCGAGCTGCCCGGCGGTCATGGATTTGGGATGGGGCTGCCAGGCCAGCTTGTCCTCGGGCAAACGCCCAAGAAATTTACGGGTGATGGGGGCCTGGATTTCAAACTCCGCCAGCATGCTTTGGGCAATCGACATGGAACTCTCCGAATCCTGCGAATCCACTCACTTCGACTTCCTGCTTCTTTTGGGCCCGCCCAGCCATGGCAGCAGTGGCGTGGGGTCGTTCTGTTCCCAGCGGCGGCGCACTTCAGCGAGGATAGCGTCGCGGTTTTTGGCCATCGCGGCGATCACCTCGCAGGGCGCGCCCGATGGTTCATGTGTTGCGCCCCAGACCAGCAGCTCCAACATGACCGGGGCGAGGTCGATGCCTTTGCGGGTGAGCCGGTAGAGCACGCGGCGTGCGTCTTCCGGATCGGGTTGCGCGGTGATGATGCCGGCGGTCTCCAGATTCCGCAGGCGTCCTGCCAGGATGTTGGTGGCGATGCCCTCGCCGCTCTCCTGAAAGTCTTTGAAATTGCGAAAACCGCGCACCATCAGATCGCGCACGATGAGCAACGACCAGCGGTCGCCGAAGACCTCAAGCGACAGGCTGACCGGGCACCCGGAGCGATTGTGGCCGCGAGACTGCTTCGGCACGGGGAGAACAGTAAGACAATCAACTTGCGATTTGCAAGTTAATTTTTCGAAGCGGCTCCGGATGGGCAGATGCCCAGGAAAATATCCGAGGCTCGTTGACTGCCCGGCTTGCTTGGTGGAAGAGCATCCCACCCCGCCGGGCGATCAGCGTGATTGCAGAGCGAGGGTGTGCTGATTCCAGGCGGTCATGCCGCCGGCCAGAGTGGCGACGTCGCGAAAGCCGGCGCGTGCCAGCAGGCTGGCGGCGGCGCTGGCGCGGTAACCCCCCTGGCAGATCGCGATGATGGGTTGATGCGGGGAAAGTGTGGCTAACTGAGCGGGCAAGTCGCCGAGCATGAGATGCCGCGCGCCGGGGATGTGGCCGAGTTGCCACTCGCCGGGATTGCGCACATCGAGCAGCAGTGCGTGGGTTGCCCTTTCTTCCACCTCGGACGGAGAGAGCCGAGGGAGGATGCGCTCGGGCAGGGCGGCGGCGCGCCATGCGGACATGCCTCCAGCGAGAAAGCCAGTGACGCGGTCAAGGCCGACGCGGGCCAGCGCGAGTCGCGATTCCGGGTCGTCGCCTGTTTCGCTGATGAGCGTGATGGGCCGTGCAGGATCGAGCAGCCATCCGGCCCATAGCGGCAGGCTGGCTCCGGCTCCGATGTGAATGGCACCGGGAATGTGTCCAGCGGCAAAGGCCTCGGGCGTGCGCAGGTCGAGCAGGATGGATTGCGTGGAGTCAAGCGCGTGAACTTCCGCCGGGGAAAGTGCGGCTGGCGTGGGGAGGGTCTCCCAGGCGGCGGCTCCAGTGGCGTTGAGTTGCTTCATGCGCGGATAGTAGGCGGGCATGGGCGGAACGCCGGCGAGGATTTCGCGGACGAAGTCGTCCTCTGCGAGCTGGCAGAGCGGGTTCGTGAGGCGCTCCTGCCCGAGCGTGGATTCGGCCTGCTCACCAATGCCCGCACCGCAGAGCGAGCCTGCGCCGTGGCCGGGGTAAAGACGTACCGTGCCGGGCAGGTGCGCGATGCGGTGGTGCAAACTGCGATGGAGCGCGTGCGCCAGGCCGACTTTAGCGTCCTCTCCCAAGAGATCAGGACGGCCAAGCGAGCCGGGAAAGATGAAGTCGCCGCTGAAGAGCGCGACGGGTGCGCTGTTGTTCCGGTCTGAATCGTACAGCGCGAAGGAGAGATGCTCGGGCGTGTGGCCGGGGGTGTGCAACGCTTCGAGCGTGAGGCGGCCCACGGCGATGCGTTCGCCATCGCTCAGGCGGAGGTGCGGCATGGCGTATTGGTAGAGCTCGCCCTCGTCGTATGCGCTCAGCGCCAGTTCGGCTCCGGTGGTTTGTGCAAGTACGGGCGCGCCTGAGGCGAAGTCGGCGTGAATGTGAGTTTCGAGCACATGGGTGATGCGCAGCGCGTGTGCCGCGGCGTACGCGGCCGGGCGCGGATCGCCGCGCATGGGATCAATGACGACCGCTTGCCCCTCGGAGGCGATGAGGTACGCGTACTGGGCGAGCCCGGGGGTAAGAAACTGCTGGATGGTCATTGTTCTCCTCAATGTGCGTGTCTGCTTCCTGTGACGAGTGGGAGCTCGCGAAGCTCTGCAAGGCCACGTATCAGGGTAAACCGAGGGCGGAAACGGGCGGGTGTGAGGTCTCCGCCGTGGGCCTTCACTCAATCAGTTGATTGACAATCAAGTGATTGGTGGCTATTCTGCTCCCGTGACCGATACTTTGATTGATCGTTCCGTTTCTGGCTGGACCAGAGCTCTGCTCGAGCCGGCCGATGACGCGGGCAAGCGCCGCGCCGCGCTGCTCGAGGCCGCTTTTGACACGATTGCGGAGGCTGGTTTCGAGGGATTGCGTACCCGCGCCGTGGCCCAGCGCGCCGGCGTGAACATTGCAACCCTGCATTACTACTTTCCGTCGAAGCAGTTCTTGATTGAGGGGCTGGCGCAGTGGATTGGTGCAAAGTTTGTGTCGCTCCATGGCCCCGCGCCTCAGCCCTCAGGGCTGCCCGCGCTGGACCGGCTGCGGCAGGAGTTTGCCGATGGGCGGTTTTATCTGCGTGAGCACCCAGAAATGCTGCTGGTGATGCAGGAATTTGGCCTGCGCGCTCAGCGGGATGCAGCCGTGATGGCGGTGACGCAACAGATGCATGGGCATTGGCGGCAAGGCATTGAGCAAATGGTGGAAGAGGGGGTGGCCGATGGCACCTTTCGCGAGGATGTGCCGCCCTGCGAACTGACGGCTATGCTCATGACGCTTTTTGCAGGAGTGGCAGGACGCGATGTGGAGCAGATGGATGCTATTGCCCGGCACACCGAAGACTGGCTCTTGAGCGCGAGGGCAAAACGCAAACTGGCCGCGGCCAGAAAACGGGGAGCAAAAGCATGAGCAGCGCGGAATTGCATGTGGCAATTGCAGGCGGTGGGCTGGGCGGGTTGTGTCTGGCGCAGGGGTTGAAGCGAGCCGGTATTCGAGTGAGCGTGTTTGAGCGGGATGCCGCACCCGACGCGCGCACGCAAGGCTTCCGAATTCATATTGATCCGGAGGGCAGCGAAGCTCTGCATGCGTGCCTGCCGCCGGAACTGTGGGAGACTTTTGAGGCGACTGGTGGAGTCTCGGCGCAGAGCTTTACGGTGATGACCGAGCAGTTGCAGGAGCTACTTTCGCTGGGCCACACGGATAGCGAGGATGAGGTGCGTAAGCATCGCTCCATCAGCCGCATCACCCTGCGGAGGGTGTTGCTTGCGGATCTGGAAGACAGTGTGCATTGGGGACACCGCGTGGCGCGTTATGAATTGCTGGCCAACGACCGCGTGCGGACGCACTTTGAAAATGGTTCTTCGGCCGAGGCCGATGTGCTGGTGGGTGCGGACGGCGTGCATTCGCGGGTGCGCCAGCAACTGCTGCCCGAGGCAGGGCCGGTGGACACAGGCCGCATCGGCATTGGCGGCACAGTGCCGCTCGATGAGCAGACGATGAAGCTGGTTCCTGCGGCGATGTTGCTAGACCCTGTCATGGTGCTGCCACCTGCGCCGTGCAGCCTGTTTGTGGCACCGTGGCGCAGGGTGAAAAGATCGAACGATGCGCTGCGCAGGCTTGGTATTGAAGAGCCATCGGAGCAAGAGCGGGACTACCTGATATGTGCGCTCGGTGGCCGGCCGGAGTATTTCGGGCTGGAGGAAAAGGCTGAGAGCCTTCCAGGGACGAAGTTGAAGACAATCATGCGCTCGGTGGTGCAATCGTGGCACCCTACGCTGCGTGCTCTGGTGGAGCAGATTGAGGAGGAGCAGATTTTTCTCAATCGCTTTCGTACCTCGCGTCCTCAGCCAGCGTGGATGCCTTCGCGCGTTACGCTGATGGGCGACGCCATTCACAGCATGACGCCTTATCGCGGTATTGGGGGCAACATCGCACTCAAGGATGCGCGCGTGCTGTGCGAGTCGCTGACGCGGGCGGCGCGCGGCGAGCAGCCGCTTCTGGCCGCGGTCGGGGAATACGAGGCGGCGATGCGGAAGTATGGATTTGCCGCAGTGGAGGATTCGCGCCGCGCGATGGAACAGTTCACCGGGCCGAAGCAGGGATTGGGTTTTGCCGCCGTGAAGGCTGGCATGCGCACGGTGAATGCGGTGATGAAGCTGCGGCGCGGGGTGGCGTGAAACGCTGCACTGAATTGAACCATTGGGCCAAGTTCACTCTCTAGACGAAGGACTCGCGCACGCCATTGCGCAGGCGGCGGTGCGGCATGAGGTACTGGTATATCTCGCCCTCGTCGCAGGCTCTCAGCGCCAGTTCGGCTCCGGCGGCTTGCGCCCGAGCTTTTGGTGGAGGCGGGCGAGGATGACTATACAGGTTAACGCGGAATAGGTGGTTGGGCGTACGGCGCCGCGTATGACTTTATTGCGAGGTGGATATAATTCGCCCCATGCGCTGGAACTTAAAGACGAATTCGCTCATAGTGTGCGGTCTGGTTGCGCTGCTTTGGTGGGTATTTGAGTTTGCCAAGCATGCGCGGGCGTTGGCTGGAGTGGTCCCATTTGGAGACGACCCCTATGATGCGGTCGGTTCCTACGCTGTGATGGCGGCGGGTGGGCTGGCGGTGATAGCGCTGCTGCGGGCATTTCGGCCTTACAGAGATGAGGGGCGACCCTCACGCCGCGATGAAATGTACCTGATACGGACACAAATTGCAGTTTGCTTCGTGATGCTGGTGAATCTGGCGAGCGACGGGGTGGCGCTATTGCGGCATCCTGAGCTGTGGCTGCATGCGAGGTCGCGCGCCTTGCTGTTGACGCTGCTACTGGGATCTGGGTGTATGGCGTTGACGGTGCTTTGGCTGGTTAGGTGTTCGCAGGAGAGGCGCGTATCCACCCTGGCCTTGCTGCAGAGCCGGGGATTCCTTGCGCTGGTGGCGGGAATGATATTTCTGGGGGTGTATCCAGAGCATTGGATTCACATTATGTGGGTACATCTGGCGACGGTGCTGCTAGGGGCGGTCATTGTGTGCCTGCCGGTCGGCTGGCTGGTAGAGTCGCTGGTTCCGGATGTGGGGGATCAGGATGAGGCTGCGGATCATGGGTGGCTGCGACGGTATGCGTGGCCGCTGGCTCTGCTGGCGGGACTGACTTTTGGGGTGATGGCATTTGTGAGTGAGGCGACGGAGAGTGGTGGTGGGGCACGGGTGCAGCACGCTTCTTCGCTGGTGAAGGTGATGATGGTGGCATCGGTGTTTATCGCGCTGGGTGCGGGCGGACTACTGATTGCTTACAGGCTGCTGCGAAAGCCCTTGGGTCTAGGGGCGTAAGGGGCTACACCCACCAGGCTTGGCCGGGCGGCTCGCGCGGCAGCAGGCCGTTTAGAAAATCCGCTGCTTTGGTGAGTCCTTCTTCGGCGGAGAGCAGGCTGTCCTCATGCTCAATCGAGACGGGGCCGTCGTAGCCGTGCATGCGGAGGGTGGAGACGAATTCCTTCCACCATTCCGCTCCGTGACCGTAGCCTACGGTGCGGAAGAGCCAGCCGCGGGTGCGCTCGGCGGTGTAGGGCTGGGTATCGAGCACGCCGGTGCGTGGCAGGTTGGCAGGGTAGAGCTGCGTGTCCTTGGCGTGGACGTGATGGATGGCATCGCCGAGCACGCGAATGGCGGCGATGGGGTCGATGTTTTGCCAGAAAAGATGGCTGGGGTCGAGGTTGGCTCCCACGGCAGGCCCGGCGATCTGGCGCAGGCGCAGCAGGGTCTCGGGTGAGTAGACGACAAAGCCGGGATGCATCTCGATGGCGATGCGCACGCCGTGATCGGCGGCGAATTGAGCGTGTTCGCGCCAGTACGGCGCGACGGCCTGCTCCCATTGCCAGGTGAGAATCTCCTGATAGTCCGGCGGCCAGGCGCAGGTGACCCAGTTGGGTGTGATGTCATTGGGCGAGCCACCGGGGCAGCCGGAGAAGTCGACGACTGTGGGCACGCCGAGCTTCTCTGCCAGCAGGATGGTCTTGCGGCTGACTTCGCGAGCGGCACGCGCGCGGGCCGGATCAGGGTGCAGTGCATTGCCGTGGCAGCTCAGTGCGCAGAGGTTTGTCCCGTATTCGGCGAGCGTGCGTTGAAAGTCTTCGCGTGCCAGATCGTCATCGAGCATTGTGAGCGGGCAGTGTGCGGCTCCCGGGTAGTTGCCGGTGCCCAGTTCGACGGAGGAGATGCCGAGGTCGCGCAGTTTGGCCAGAGTCTGCGAGAGCGAAAGACCGGAGAACAGGGGAGTGAAGACGGCGAGTCGCATGCCGCTATTTTGCGCGCAAGAGGTATGAGAAGAGAAGTGCGGCTTTCATTTACTTAAGGGAAAATGTGAACGCCACCAACCGGGAGTGAGCCAGCGCACGCGGTAGCCCTCCTCGGCGCACAGCCAGAGATAAGCCGTTAAGCAATAGATCAGTGGGTCAAGCGTATAGCGGAAGCGATCCTCTACAAAAACAAAGTAGTAGAGCAAGGGCAAGAGCAAAAATGAAAAGGCCATCAAGCTTGCCGCCGGAGCTTTGTTGTGCAGCGCAAGAGCCAATCCCGCCAAACCGCAAAGGCCAAAAAAGGCAAAGACACCGGTGGGCAAGTATTGAATCAGGATGTTCGGGTTGCTCGGTGGCGGTACTCCGAACCAGTAAAAGTCGATGCGGCGAAGCGTGTCAGCTGCATAGTGTGCAGGATTGGTGCGAATGAGGGACTTTGCGAGGCTGCCGCGTTCACGGCAATACTCAATCTCACCGAGGCGGCTGTATAGCCGGAACTGAACAGGGTTAACGCTGGGATGGTCATAGACCAATGGCAGGCCTTCTGCGCCGGGGCCGTTGCCAATCGCCAGTTCTAAACCTAAGTCGGTGCGCATGGGAATGAACCGGTGGAAAGCGATCGTGTTGCGAATCATCCACGGTGTCATGCAGGCGACAATAATGGCCACGGATGCGGCAGCGCGTGTGGTCATGCCGCGCAGTTGAGAGCGGCCCGGTTCGCGCCATGCGGGTAGAAGTAGCCAAATAAGAGAGACAGGCAAACAAAGCAGACATGAGGCCTCGCCGAGGGCAAGCACTCCCCAGAGCAAGCCGAACAGCAGCCACCGCCGCGGAGTTGCCGTAGCGGAAAGTGGCTGTGGCGCTTCACCGATACCGCGCATGCGCAGCATCAAGGCAAAAATCATCGCAAAAAGCAGCATGGCCAGGGTTGAGACCCAAATGCGCGGAATGTATTGGAAAGTGAATGGACAGATGGCCCACATCCACACAGAGGCCCTTGCCGTACGAAGCCCAAAACTGCGGCGTGCGATGTGCCAGAGCGGAAAGACCGCCAGCGCATCGAAAAGCACGTTCCAGAGCATCAGCACCAGCGCTGAGGTCTGCGAGTAAATGCCGAAGAGTCTGAAGACGGCCGCGATGAAGAAGGGATAGAGCGGCGCGGTCCAGGCGGAGGGGCCGGTGTAACCCCCGAATGGACTCGAATATCCATGGCCGGTAACCAATGACCGTGCAATGCGGCCCATCTCCCATCCGAACTGGAAGTGATCCGTCCATGGGTGAATGGTGTACAGGTGAAATCCAAAGAGAAATAGCAGGCGCAGCGTAAGCGCTGTGGAAAATGCGAACCAGAGCGTGCGCGTGGAGATGGGCTTCTTTGAAGGTGCCGCCGGGGGATTCACGCGATCATTCTAGTGTTCGACGTGCATTTTGCAGCTAACACTTTTGGTGCGCCAGACTGGAAGCTTCAGGGAGGGATAGACTGGGCGCATGAAGAAGTGGGTGGCAGTTTTTTGCGCGTCGGCGGTTGGCGGGCACCGTGATTACCTGGATCAGGCGCGTGTCATGGGCCGCGTGATTGCCGAACGTGGACACGGGCTGGTTTATGGTGGCGCAACGGTAGGCACCATGGGTGCGGTGGCTGATGCCGCACTGGCTGCGGGTGGCGCGGTGATGGGCGTGATTCCTGAGGTGCTGAAAGATCGCGAGATCGAGCACCGCGGGCTGGCCGAACTGCATGTGGTGCGCTCGATGCATGAGCGCAAGGCGATGATGGCGGATCGCGCCGATGCTTTTGTGGCGCTGCCCGGTGGCTACGGGACGCTCGATGAGTTTGTCGAGGTGCTGACGTGGGCGCAGTTGCGTATCCACTCCAAGCCCTGCTTGCTGGTGAATGTGCGCGGGTATTATGACGGGCTGTTGAGCTTCCTGGATAGGTGTGTTGCGGAAGGATTTCTGAAGCCCGAGAATCGCGCGCTGATTCAGGTGGCGGCCGACGCGGACGAGGCGCTGCGGATTATGGAGGAACTGTGGGCTGCGGGAGCCATGCAGGCCCATGATGCGCGGCTGGATGAACTGGTGAAGTAGCGGGCACACCATCTGTACAGGCTGCTTATTTTTTGCCGCGGCTGCCTTGCATTCGCCGGAACAACCATGTTCCGAGAAAAAAGGCACATACGACGATCGCAACTTCTGAGGCAGAGTTCATCGCTTCCCTCCCAGAGCTAGGATTTTAACTCCTTTTTCGAGCAGACGTCGCAGTTGCAGTGGCGGCGCAGGAAATCCCACGAGTAGATGCCGCTGGTGTGCCCGTCGTTCCAGTGAAAGCTGATGGCATAGCGGCCCACGGGCGAGACGAGCACGGGACGCGGCGGCGGCTCATACATGGGCAGCGCGGCGGCCGGCTTCTTTTTGGGCTCACCGGGACGGCGGCCCTCCTGCTCGCGCTCTTCGTGGCAGGTGGCGCAGGGGCAGGCGTTGCGCAGCCAGGTGAAATTCCAGGCACTGTGGTGCCCATCCTTCCAGTCAATCTCCATGCCGGTGCCTTCGGTCTTGTTGACGCGCACCTTGGCGGGTTCGGTGGCTTGCTGCGGCAGGCTGCGATTCTGCTCGTCGATGCGGCGCGCTTCGTCTTCGTGGACGATGCGGATTCCCTCGTGGCTCATATGATCTATTTTCGCTGAAATTGGAATATTCGTGCGCCGGCTCAATGCTGGCGGTCAAAACGCAGCTTGAGAATCAGAATGGCCAGCGAGAGCGCCAGCGTCACCGCATTCGCCAGAATGACCGGGATGGAGCGGATGGAGATTCCATAGACCAGCCAGAGAAAGACGCCAATCGAGAAGACCAGAAACATGGTCAGGGAGATGTCGCGCGCGCTGCGCAGACGCCACACGCGCACCAATTGCGGCACGAAGGAAAGGGTGGTGCAAACAGCGGCGCAGTAGCCGGCCAGCGTCAGGAGCGGGATGTGGAGAGTCATGGAAGTGTCAGAGGCTGCGATGCGTGAAGAACCAGATCGCGATGGCGAACCCCAGTGTAATGATAATCGGGCGCAGGATGCGGTCGCTGATGCGCCGTGAATTTCGTGCGCCGACGTATCCGCCGATGGCACAGGCGATCATCATGAACCAGCAGACGCGCCAGTCCACGGCGCGGTGCACCACAAACATGATTACCGCAACCAGGTTGGCGACGGTGGTGATGACGGTCTTGAGGGCGTTGATTTCGGCAATGCGCTCGACGCCGCAGAGGGCCAACGCCGTCATGGTGAGCAGGCCGGCGCCCGCGCCAAAGTAGCCGATGTAATAGGTGATGCAGAGCAGTAGCCCAAGCAGCGGCAGCATGAAGATGCGCTCTTGTTGGCCGGCATGCGCGGCCGCTCTGGCCTTGATGCGGCGCGAGATGGGACCGCTGACGGCAAAGCTGGTTGAGCCAAGCAGAAACAGGTAGGGCACCAGCCGAAGGAAAGCATTCTGGCTTCCGTGCAACAGGGTCCAGGAGCCGAAAAATCCGCCAATAGCCGCGACGATGGCCACTGGAATGACCATGCGCAGGTTTTTGCGCAGGTCTTCGCGATAACCGGCGATGGACGTGAACTGGCCCGGCCACAACGCGACCGTTCCGGTGGCGTTGGCCTGAATGGGCAAGAGGCCCATCTGCAGCAGGGTTGGGAAGACTAGAAATCCGCCGCCACCGGCGACGGAATTGATGAGTCCACCTAAGAATGTAGCTGCTGCAAGAAATAGAGAGTGAGCAAGATCGTGATGCACGGGCTATCTGAATTGTAGATGCGGCGCGGGGCGCATCCGATGCGGAGTTTATGCCGGTGGCCGGCTTCTGTCAGCCCACACGCATTTCAGGCGTAGCGGCGAGCAGGCTACGCGTGTACTCCTGCTGAGGGTGTGAACAGATTTGCTCGCAGGGGCCAGTTTCTACCATACGGCCACGCTGCATCACCGCCACGCGTGAGGCCAGATAGCGCACCATGGGCATGGAGTGAGAGATGAAGAGATAGGTCAGGCTGAATTCGCGTTGCAGGTCGCGTAGCAGGTTGACGATCTGCGCGCCCACGCTTACATCCAGCGCGGAGATAGGCTCGTCGAGCACCAGCAGTTCAGGCCGCAACGCGAGCGCCCGTGCAATGTTGATGCGCTGGCGCTGGCCGCCAGAGAACTCATGCGGATAGCGGGCGAGGGCTGAGTCATCGAGCCCCACGGAGCGCAGCAGTTCAGAGCAGCGGCGACGGCGCTCAGCCCGCGAATGCTTCTCGTGTATGACCAGCGGTTCGGCGATGATTTCTTCGACGCGCATGCGCGGGTTTAATGCGGCGTAGGGGTCTTGAAACACGGGCTGAAAGCGCCGGCGCAGTTTGCGCATCGCGGCGCCCCGTGGGGTGACGGGCTGGCCGTCAAAGAAGACTTCGCCGAGGGTGGGCTCGATCAGCCCGAGCACCATGCGGGCCACCGTGCTTTTGCCGGAGCCGGATTCGCCGACGAGGCCGAGGGTTTCGCCGCGCTCAATGAAGAGCGAAACATCATCGACCACGATGGCTTCGTCGTAGCGCTTGGTGAGGTGTCGGGCTTCGAGCAGGAGCATCAGGCTCATGCTAACCCACCCTTTGGGAACGGAGCCCGGGAAGGAGGAGATTCTGCCATTCCCCGGGTCTGAACAGGCGGACCCGGGACACCCACGTTTTCTTGTTTCCTGCTGCTAGTTCGGCAGTTTCGGATGCAGGCCGAGGAAGCCGGCTTTGTTCTGATAGGCGCGAGCAAATGCGGCCAGCTTTGCGTCCTGATAGAGACCGCCGAGGAAGGTGATGCTGACTGGCGTACCCGGGCCACCGGAGCGGTTGTCGAATGGAATCTGCGGGGGCGGCACTGGCGCATCCGCACCGCGCAGCCCGTTGGGCACAATCACGGCCGGGTTGCCGGTGAGATTGGTCATCACGAGTTGCTCGCTGCCGGTGCGCGCGACCAGCACATCTACTTCATCAAAGATTTTTGCGGCAGCGCGCACGGCCATCTCACGGGCGCGCATGGCTTGAATGTATTCGACCGCCGGATAAAAGCGTGCTACCCGGAAGGTATTGGCCCAATCGTGGGGGCCCTGCGCGGTCAGCAGCTTATCGCGGCCTGTCAGAGTCAGCTCGCTGAAGGCGGCCGCACCTTCTGCGCTGAGTAGCGGCGTCATGGCCTCAAAGGGCAGGTTGGGCAGCTCAAAGGGTTTAAGGGTTACGCCCATCTGGTGCAGGGTGTCGAGCGCTGCGGCATCATACTGGTGATCGTAGACATGCATATTGTGATACGCCTTGCTCAGTGCGTTGATGAGGTCGCGCTCTTTTCTTTCCGCAGGCGTTTCGTTGGGGGGCGCACTTCGGTGATCGGGCTGCGGTGCGGGTCGCTGGAAGTCCTTGTGCAGGTAGCCAACGCGCAGGCTCTTCCAGTCGAAATCGGCGTTCCAGTTGAAGGCAGCGTTGCGTACGGTCTCGTCTTCACCGTCGGGGCCATAGATATGCTGCAGCACGATGGCGCAATCTTCCACGGCGCGGCAGATGGGGCCGATCTTGTCCATGGTCCAACTCAGAGCCATCGCGCCGGTGCGCGGCACAAAGCCGAAGGTAGGCCGCAGGCCGGTCACGCCACAGCGCGTGGAGGGCGACGAGATGGAGCCTAGTGTCTCAGTACCGATGGAGAATGCCACGCAACCAGCGGAGGTTGTGGAGGCTGGGCCGGCCGATGATCCGCTCGAGCCCTGCTGCGGATTCCAGGGGTTGCGCGTGATGCCGCCGAACCACACATCGCCCATGGCCAGCGCGCCCATGGTAGCTTTGGCCACCAGCACGGCGCCGGCGGCATCGAGCCGCTTTACTACGGTGGCGTCGTAATCGAATTGTTGATCTTTGTAAGGCGCGGCACCCCAGGTGGTGGGGTAGCCTTTCACCGCGAGCAAATCCTTGGCACTCCATGGCAGGCCGTGCAGCGGTCCGCGATAGTGGCCGCGGGCAATTTCTGCATCGGCAGCCTTGGCCTGCGCGATGGCGCGCTCCTCAGTGATGGTAATGACGAAATGCAGAAGCGGGTTGTAGCGCTTGATGCGGCGAATGTACATCTCAGTGAGATCCAGCGAAGAGACCTTGCGCGTACGAATCAATTCGGCGAGCTGCGGAACGGTGTCGAAGGCCACGTCTTCGAGATTTGACGGCACGGTGCGGATGGCCGGAGCCTTGCTGTAGATGGGCGTTTCGCGCACGGAATCAACTTTAGCGCCGGGCGGAAGCGGGTCAAAGAGAAACGCCGGGGGCATGCTGTTGGGCAAATTGAGTTTCCGTAGCGGCTCATAGCTGTCACGCTGGTCATTCAAACCGGCGATCATCATTGCGATGTCTTGCTGTGGAATTGGAACTCCGGCAAGCGCGGCTGCCTGCTCGACCATCTCGGGAGTGATTTTTGCGTAGCTGAAGCCTTGAGCTGAGTCTGCGGATTTGGCTGCCGCTTGCGCCTCGGCTTGTGTCGCCAATGTGTACAGGATTCCGGGGAAAAGTGTGGAGGCCATGCCGAATCGGCCCGTTACAGTGAGAAAAGCTCTTCGGTCGAGCGCCATAAGAGTTGAGAGGTCCTCCTGAGGAGATTGCAGCCGAAGTATACGCGCTGACACATCAGAAATGGCCTCTGCTGGAATGAGATGGAGCGCTTTGTGGATGGGACGGAATAGCGCATCACGCAGTGTAAGCGCTATCATTGCCGCGACGTGGGGAATGCCCGGAGTTGCTTCAGCGGAAAGAGGATCATCCCGGGCTGGCTGAGGTGTGTCATTCGCAGAATGCCCAGCGCCTTTGCATGGCAGTGGATCAAAAGAAGGAGTTTTATTTTTATGAAGCGTTGGGCCGTTGTTGTTCTTTTCACCGCTGTCTCGATTGCGGCTGCTCAATCCGTCGTACCCATGGGCGACCCCGGAAATGGGCCCAGTAAAATTCCTGATGCGCAGCTTGATCCAGCCCGCAATTTGCCGTCTTCAGCGTTGGAGTCCGCTCGCCATCATCCATTGCCGGAGCACTATATTTGGACAAAAGCGGATGCGGTGCCGGAGCGCCCTGATGTTGCAACGGGATGGGATAGCGGCTCCAGCGAGGATCTGGCTCCGCATTACTTTCGCCGTGTATTTGAAGTGGCCAGTGTTCCTTCGCATGCCACGTTGTACGTTGCTGGTCCTCGCGAAGCGACGATTTATCTGAATGGCCGGCAGGTGGGGCAATATGCGTTGAATCTTGATTCTCAACTGGGGATTCGGGTGTACCTCTGCGATGTTTCGCACGCACTGCGCTCCGGGCGCAATGTGCTCGCGATCGAAGCGGTACGTGGCCCGAATGTCGGCACCGGAGCGCAGGATCGGCGAGGCGTGCAATTTACGCATGGCGAAGTGCTCGCCGCGATGATTGTGCCCCGCGCCCGTGGACTAGAGGCTCCACCGCTGGTGATGAGTGACGCTCGGTGGAGGGCCACACTGCATCCGGTGGCAGCGAATTGGATGACGCCAACTTTTGACGATATGGCGTGGCCTTCTGTCGATGATCTTGGCGGCCTGGAAAGCTCCATCAACTTTTTTCAATGGAATGCAGATGCCGGGATGTATGCGTGGCCGGGCTATGACGGCATCTCGCCTTTTCTCGCGCATTATTCCCTACGGCCGATGCGCGTGGAGGATGTCTACGACGGGCTGGGGAAAATTCAGAACGCATCTTCGCTCGTGAATAGCAGCGAGGCCGATCTGGAGGTCACTCTGCCGGCGGAGCATGTGCTGGCGCAGAATGCTCCGCAGATGGTGTTGGATTTTGGGCGCGAGGTGACGGGGCGGATCGAGCTGATCTCCGCTTCTAACAGCCCCGCCGAGGTCACGGTGCAGTATGGCGAGTCAAAAGATGAAGCGCTGCACGGACCGTGGCTGGGTGCCGATCCTGTATATGTTGCGCCTCGCGTGACAGCCTACGGACCCAAGAGCGCCTTTCGCTATGCTGTGGTGCGCTTTGTGGGTGGGCGAGATCTGCATTTCCGCGCGATTCGCCTGGATGGCATCGCGTATCCGGTCAAATATCAGGGGTACTTTGAGTCTTCTGATGCGGAACTGAACAAGATGTGGCAAGTGGGTGCTTATACGGCGCACTTGTGCATGCAGGACGACATATGGGATGCGCCCAAGCGCGACCGTGGCCGCTGGATGGGCGACCTTGATGTCAGCGGGCGCACCATAGACGACGTTTTTGCAGATCACTTTCTGATGGAAGACACGCTGAATCGTCTGCTGGGTCCTGATCCGATCAAGGATCATGTGAATGGTATCCCGGGATACTCCGCCTTTTGGGTGACGGGCGAGACACAGTATTACCTTCACTTCGGTTCAGCCGATCAGTTGAGAACGATTCATGCGCGTCTGGTCGAGCTTCTCACCTATATGGAGAAGGACCTGGATCAGCAACATCTGTTTGTAGATGCGACGCATGCATGGCCTTTTGTCGACTGGTCGCCTCGCATGCACAGCGATACCCCGCAAACACGCATGGCTACGCAGTTTGAGTATTATGCTGCGTTTCGCGATGGAGCTTATTTGCTGAATGCGCTGCATGACACAAGCAATGCTGCACGCTTCGGCCATGTGGCAGACGAGCTTCGCGAGGCTGCGCAGCAGCACATGCTCGATAGCCAGGGATCCTTTGGAGATCGCTGGCAGCCGAATGCGTATGCTGTTGTTTCTGGCGTTGCCGAGCCTGATCAGTATCCCTCGATCTGGAGGAACGCACTTTCCGGCGTTGGGCAGCATCTCTATCATCCGTACATCATCACGCCCTACTACAACTATTACGTGGTGAGCGCGATGGCAAAGATGGGGCACCGCGAGGAGGCGCTTTCGTGGATTCGCAAGTTCTGGGGCGGCATGATTGACGAAGGTGCTACCAGTTATTGGGAGGGCTATGATCCTTCCTGGTACAAGGGCAGCCTGTTTCATCGCTCTCTGCAGGCCGATAACGAGACAGGCTTTCATACGAGCCTTGCGCATGGATGGTCGAGTGGCGTGACGCCATGGCTGATGGAACAGGTTCTGGGCATTCAGCCGACGGCCGCGGGGTTTTCGCAGGTCCGCATCCGGCCCGACCTGGTGGGGCTGCAGTGGGCCAAGGGCGCAGAGCCGACGCCGCATGGTCTGCTGGGAGTTTCCATACGTAATGATCACGGATACGTAACCGTCGTCACCCTGCCGCCGGATGTTTCCGCCAGCGTTTCTGTCCCAGTCCCAACTGGGAGCTCGGCTGTGCTCGTGAATGGAAAGTCTGTCCCCAGCTCTTCTGCAGAGGGCGGACACCGTGCGGTTATTCATCTGCGAGGGCAAGGCAGGTATGTCATCACGGCGCATTGATACACGTGTGTCAGTGCGATGACTGCGGAATTGCTAGGCAATAACAATTCCGTCATCATCGAAACCCGCTCCGCAGTTGCCACGTCTCACCTGCAGAAGGTCGCTCTGTGACCGATTCTGGAGGTGAAAATGCACCTGCGCGGAGTTTTTTGCAGCATGCTGGCGTTTGGTGGCATTTTATGGCTCACCGGCTGTACCGCAAATGCGCCGCGCACCACGATAGGTCAACCGCAAACGCCGAGCGCGGTGATCTTCTCTTCGGCGACGCCTAAAACGCTGGCGGTGAATGCCAGTGCGACGCTTGTCGCGAATGCGATTTATTCCGACAGCCTTGCCTCCTCGCAGCGGAATACCGCTGTGACCTGGTCAGTCGCCTGCGGGAGCACGGGAGCCTGCGGCGGCTTCAGCGCCAGTGATGAAGGAGGCGCGATTGTCTATACCGCGCCGGTCGCGATTCCTTCGGGAGGCACGGTTACCATTACAGCGACCTCTGTGGCCGATGCCTCCGTCTCAGCTTCGGCGACGATCACCGTTGTTGGCCCGCAGCCTATTACCGTGAGTTTTCCCGCGCACATGCCCGCTACGCTCGAGGCGGGTTCCATATTTCAGTTCAGTGCTGCCATCCAGAACGATGTCAGCGCTCATCCTGAGGTAGGTTGGTCAGCTACCTGCGACGGCATTGATTGCGGGTCTTTTTCACCAGATGCAACAACCGAGGAACAAGTCACGACCTATACTGCGCCATCCACTATTCCCTCTGGCGGAACGGTGACAGTCACTGCGATTTCGAAGACTGATCCCAGCAAAACGGCCTCGGCCACGATCACCATCACAGCGCCTGCTCCCACGCTTGCCAATGGGACATACGTCTTCTCGCTCGCCGGGCCTGACTCATTCAGCGGTATGCCTAGCTTCACAGCCGGAGCTTTTACTGCCAGCAACGGCCAGATCACTGGTGGCGAGCAGGATACGGTGGACTACGAGCCCACCAGCCCGACCTATTCCGGGCAGACGAACTATTCTTATGAGGCATATTCGAATCACTACACCATCACCGGAGGCAGCTATGGAAGCACGGGCGATGGCAATCTTGCAGTCACTCTGCAGTTGAACCAATACGGCACGGAGACTTTGAGCGGGACTCTCGCCGCCAGCGGCCAGGGACTTGTGGCGAACCTCAACGGAGCCCCCGGCAGCAATGGCGCGCTCACGCTGCAAACCAGCGCGGCTAGGCCCTCCGGTGGCTATGCGCTCACCTTGAGCGGCGGCGATCAGTTCAACCAATACGAGGTCACGATGGGCGGCGTGCTCAACTTTGACGGAGCGGGAAGCATCTCTGGCAACGGGAGCGAGCTCGACGTTTTGGACTATGCGGTGGGCGCGAATGGTCTGCAGCCCGTGGGGGAGAGCACGGTCTCCGCGCCGGATTCCTATGGGCGGGTTGTGATCCAGGTCAACCCGGGCGTGAATGCCGTATTTCAGCCGGTGCAGCTTGCCGCATACATCGCCAGTCCTCAAGAGATGCAACTGGTTGAGACGGGCGTGCAGCAAGGGCTCTACAGCACGTCTTTTGAGGGTGTGCTGGGCGGCACGGCGCTGGGGCAGGGCAGCGCGACCGGCCAGTTCAGCACCGCGTCTCTGGCTAACACCTCCTATATCTTTGGCGGTAATGGAGTCGATACCAAAGGTCCGCTTCAGGTCGCGGGTGTGCTCACGTTTCATTCCGATGGTACGGTGGCAGGCGATATCAACTGGAATGATCGCAGCGGGAGCCAGCCTGCATTGCCCTCCACCATTGCGGGCGATTACACCGTCGATGCCGCGGGGCGCGTAGTGATTACCCACCTCAGCACGAACAAGTCTTTTCTGTACTCCATGAACTGGTATCTCACCGGCGATGGCAATGGACTGCTAGTCTCCAGTGATCCGAATGACTACTTCTCAGGACAGGCTTTTGAGCAGCAGAACGGCACGCTTGACGCCAGTGATTTGCAAGGCAGCTACGGGCTGAACGCAACCCTGTACGGCTCTGGCGCGGGCCAGGTTTCTGCCGGGCCGCTTGATTTCACCGGCCCGCTTATGTTCACCGCATCCAGTGGATCGGCGCAACTTTCCGGCTATGCCGATGACGGCGCGGGCCTCGCCGACTATGCCCTTAGCGGCAGCCTCTCGACTTTTGCAAGTGGAATCCTGAGGGGTTCGCTCACCGGATTTGATCTGTCTTCACCTGCAGCCGCCGGCAGTTTTGTGTTCTATCAGGCAAGTCCATCGCAGGGTTTGTTGCTGGAAACAGACAGCGCGCACATGACACTCGGGCTTTTGCAACAAGCACAGTAGCGCTTATGGAAGAGAACGGCTCGCGCTCCCTGCGTGGCCGCTCCATGGTTTGCCGCCAAGGGACGAAGCATGGAGGCCTGTGGGTAAAAAGATGCCGCTGCCTTATCTCGACGCGAGTGGCGCGAGAAATGCATTCTGAAATTTGCCTTTAGGATCGCACTCGCGCATGAGCGTGCGGAAATCATCGATGCGTGCGTAGCGAGCCGCGAGCTTTGCTGGCGGAAGCGTGAATAGCTTGCCCCAGTGCGCCCGCACGCCGAATGGCTCCAGCGCTGCTTCGATGGCGGGCAGCACGCGCTGCACCTGCTCCCACTCCGGCTTCCAGGTAAAGTGCAGCGCAAAGCTCGCGCGCTGGTAGTTCATACTCATCCACCAGTCGTCGGCGGCAATGACGCGTAGTTCGCTCACCAGCAGCAGGGGAGCGATCTGTTCCTTCAGCTTCTCGACTGCGCTCAGTGCCGCATAGGCATCTTCGAGTGCTACGAAATACTCGGTCTGCAGTTCCGCGCCGCTGCTTGGTGTGAACTGCAGCCGGAAGTGCGGCAGTCGCTCGTGCCAAGGCCCCGGAGCATCCTGCTGCGGCGTGCAATGCACGGCTTCGTGCCCGCTGATCGGATGCACGTCGTGCGCCATCGCCCGCGCGCCGAAGAATTCTGCATTGTGTGCCGTTTGCGCTCCCGCCTCCACGCGCCGTTTCACCCACGCCTGCGTGGCGCGCGCCTCGCGCCAATCGGTGAAGAGGCTCACGCTGTAGGCCGCGCCGTAAATGTCGAGCAGGTGATCCTTCAGGACGGCGAAGGGCAAGCCGGCATACACCGTTTGCGCAATCTGAAAGCTCGGCTGCACATCGAGCGTCAGCCGCGCGGCCACGCCCAACGCGCCCAGTGAAACGATGGCTCCCTGGAAGGCTTCGCGATTCTCGTTGCGAGCGAACCGGCGAATTGTGCCGTCACCAGTTACGATGTCCACGGCCGCGACCGCCGTTGCCAGATTGCCGTTGTGCAGGCCCGATCCATGCGTCGCGGTCGCGCAGGCTCCTGCCACGGAAATGTGCGGCAGCGAAGCCAGATTGTGCAGCGCGTAACCTTGGGCCTCGAGCCACGCAGCCAGCTCGCCGTAGCGCACGCCCGCTTCCACGGTCACCTGCGAGGCTGCGCGATCGAGTGTGATGCCCTGCAGATGTTCGAGCGAGATCTGCGTGCCGGTGGTGTCGGCAATGTCCTGAAAGGAGTGACGCGTGCCCAGTGCCTTGCAATGCCCGGCTTGCGCCACGCATTCCTGCAGTTCGGCCATCGAGCGCGGTGTGGCGAGCTCCGCGGCTTTGTAGCGGTAATTTCCAGCCCAGTTGGTGCGAGAGGTTGCGTTGGTCATGGCAGAAGAGAAAAACCTTCTCCTCAGCCTATCAATCACTTGCATTTGACCCTGCCGCGCCTCGTCTTTAGGCTAAAAGGAGCCCCCAACGAGGATTTCGCCCATGCAATTCACACTCCAGGAACTCCAGAAAGAGTCGATTGTCTTCGACGAATCGCTCGCTCCGGGCCAGATCGATTTTGGCATCGAGTTGACCCAGCATGGTTCCTTGAGGGCCAAGGGCCAGGCTGACCTCATTGAAGAGCATCGCGGCCCCAAAGACATCGTTTCTGACATTCGTGTCCGGGCTGAGTACTCCGGGCGTTTCGCGATCCTTTGCGCGCGCTGCCTGGAGCCGGTTGAATATCCGGTGAGCGGTCATTTCGACCTGATTTTTCGTCCTATCGGGGTAGAAGACGGTCCGACGGAGCACTCCATCGGCGATTCTGAGACGGAAATCGGTTATTATCAAAATGACGGTCTATTGCTGGAAGACGTGTTGCGGGAGCAGGTGATTCTGTCCCTCCCCGCCAAGACGCTTTGCCGCGAAGACTGCAAAGGGCTATGCCCTCGCTGCGGACAAAATCTGAACAGCGGCTCCTGCTCCTGCGATACGGTTCCGTCCGATCCGCGGTGGACAGCGCTCTCAGACCTGCGCAGCCGGCTGAAGCCAGAAGAATAAGGTTTTGTCGCGCGCCGGGCGCATTGCACGCTGACCCGCGCTGCCGAACGAAAGGAATTTGCAATGCCCAATCCCAAGCGCCGCCACTCCAAGGCGCGCACCTCCAAGCGCCGCGCGCATGACGCGCTCACCGCGACCGGCATCTCTGAGTGCCCCAACTGTCATGAGCCGAAGCTGCCCCACCGGATCTGCCGCAAGTGCGGCACCTACAAGGGCCGCGAGGTCATTGAAACCAAGGAAGCTGCCAGCTAGTCTCGCGCGCTGATGCTCACTGACATCGCCCTCGACGCTTGGGGATCTGACAAGGCTCCCGAACCGGAGATCAAAGGCGCCATTCTTGCATGCCGTCATCTGCCGGTCCGCGTTCATCTCGTGGGCCAGCAGGACGTTCTGGAGCCATTACTGGCCCAGGCGCTTCGTGGTGCCCGCCTGCCGATTGAGATCGTGCATGCGAGCGAGCGCATCGCCATGGACGAAAAGGCTGCTCAGGCTGTTCGGACCAAACGCGATAGTTCGATGCGCGTGGGGCTCAAGCTTGTTCGCGAGAAGAAGGTTGCCGGTTTCTTCACGGCCGGCAACACGGGCGCGGCGATGGCCACGGCCAAGATGGTGCTGGGCGCGCTGCCCGGCGTTGATCGCCCGGCATTGGCGCTGGCGGTGCCTACGCTGACCGGCCCTACCATTCTGCTCGACGTTGGTGCGAATACCGACTGTAAGGCCCACAATCTGGAGCAGTTTGCCGTCATGGGCGAGATGTATGCCCGCAAAGTGCTCAAGGTCGACCGCCCGCGCGTCGGCATTTTGTCTGTCGGCGAAGAAGAAGGCAAGGGCAACGATCTTACCCGTGAAGCCTTCCCGCTCATCAAGGCGCTGCCGTTGAATTTCATTGGCAATGTTGAGGGCCGCGATATTTATAACGGTCACTGCGATGTGATTGTCTGCGACGGATTCGTGGGCAATGTCGCGCTCAAGACCTCTGAGGGCATCCTCAAGCTGGTGCGCGAAATGCTCAAGATATCGCTCAAAAGCACGGTCACCGCGCAGGTGGGTGCGCTGCTCTCCCGCCGGGCTTTCGATGAGTTCAAGCGCCGACTTGATCCGTCAGAGTACGGTGGAACTCCTCTGCTCGGAGTGCGCGGCGTCTGCATCATCGGTCATGGATCCTCGAATGACCGGGCCATCATGAATGGCATCCGGGTCGCAGCCGAGTTTGCCACGGCGGGCGTCAATCAGCAGTTGGAAGCCGATTTTGCGGCTCCAGCCGATTCCCATGCCTGATTTTTACCGGACCATCTAGTCTGCTTCACGGGACACCGCTCCTGAACAGGGCAAGCGCACCGTCGCCATCTGCTCGCAAAAGAACCACAAGGAAATCTTCGCGATGACAGAAAAGTCAGTGGCAACCATCCGTTACGGGCGCCTGGCACCGTGTCTTGAGGTGAGCGACATTCAGGCCGCTCACCACTTTTATTGCAGTGTGCTTGGCTTTCAGAAGGTCTTTGAGAACGGCTTGCCGGTCGGCTTCATGGTGTTAAAGAAAGATGACGCCGAACTGCACCTGAGCTGGAAGCGCAATCATCAGGCGAGCACGACCAATGTGGCGCATCTGTTTGTGGATGATGTGGCGGCGCTCTATCAGCACTGTCAGCAAGCCGGCGTGCGCATTATCAGGTCGCTTGCCGGCAAGGATTATGGGCAGGACGCATTCGTCTTCGCCGACCCGGATGGCAACCGCATCGATGTGGGCCAACGCAGGATCTGAGTAGATTTTGCAATCCGGATGCAGGCAAGTGGCCTGTCATTTTTGAGTGGAGCAGTGGGCCACACCTTGCCCTCCGGCATCCCAATCATTTGAAATAACAACGAACATGAGCACACCTACACTGGTATTTCTTTTTCCTGGGCAGAATTCGCAGTCTGTCGGCATGGGCCGCGATCTGTACGAGCAGTTTCCCGTCGCGCGCCGCACTTTTGAGGAGGCCGACGAGGCTCTCGGTTTTTCTGTCTCGAAGCTCTGCTTCGAGGGACCCGAAGATCAGCTCAAGCTCACCGAGTTTCAGCAGCCTGCCATTTGTACGGTGAGCGTGGCTGCCCTGCGCGTGCTGCAGGAGCGCGGCATTCAGCCCGGCTTTGTGGCGGGCCACTCGCTCGGAGAATATGCGGCCAATGTGGCCGCCGGTTCGCTGGCCTTTGCCGATGCTGTGCGCACGGTGCGTCATCGGGGAGCCTACATGCAGCAGGCTGTTCCCGCGGGCAAGGGTGCCATGGCGGCCATCCTGGGCATCTCCTCTGAGGCTGCGGCCGAGGCCTGCGCCGCTGCGGCGCTCGAGAAAGGAAGCATTGTCTCGGCGGCCAACTTCAATTCGCCGGAGCAGACGGTCATCTCTGGCGAGGCGGCCGCCGTGGAGCGTGCCTGCGAGTTGTGCAAAGAGCGGGGAGCCAAGCGCGTGGTACCTCTGCAGGTCAGCGCGCCCTTCCATTGCGCGCTGATGCAGCCGGCGCAGGATCAGCTTGCCAAGCTGCTCCACGAGTTGACTTTCGCTGATGCCAACATGCCGGTCGTCGTGAATGTCGATGCCGCCATGGTCACCACCGCAAACGTATTGCGCGACGCGCTCATTCGCCAGGTTACCGGCACGGTGCGGTGGGTGGAGTCCGTGCGCAATCTCATTGATAAGCAGCCGGCACACTTTGTTGAAGTCGGCCCGGGTCGGGTGCTGAGCGGATTGATGCGCCAGATTGACCGCGCGCAGAGCTGCCTCAATGTGGAAGACAAGGCGAGCCTGGAGAAGACGCTCGCCGCGCTTCAGGCCTAAGTCTCATAAGGGTGCCCACGTCTGTGTATCCGGACGTGGGCACCAAGGAACGCGTGCCCGTTCATCGTGCCTTTTTGTACGATGGACAGGAAAACCACCGGCCCGGAACCCCCACAATCTCCTCGGCTTCAAGTAAAATGCTCAAAGAGGCCGACGTAGCTCAGTTGGTAGAGCAGCCGATTCGTAATCGGCAGGTCACCGGTTCAAGTCCGGTCGTCGGCTCCAGCCGATTTCCCCTCCTCAAAAAGAATCAAGTTTAGTACCCACTTATCCACGATTTTTATTGCACGCTACTTGTCCTTGTGGCAGAGGTGCTTGGATAATCGCGGCAGTGAGCGAAGTCATCGTCAACTCGTACACGCGTCGAGATATTCTTCGCATCCTCCGCATTCACGCGCAGCAACTGCGCGCTTGGGAACGCGCGGGCATCTTCCCTCACATTGAGACGTACAGTTTTGAGCATCTTGTGCAGTTGCGCAAGCTACGCGACCTTTGCTCCACGCGCCTCTCCGCGTCGCATATTCGCGCCAGCATTCAGGCGATGCAGCAGGCTTCGGGCATGAGCAATCCGCTGTTGGAGGCGGGTACGGCGCGCGATGGTGCCCGTGTGGTGTTTCGGCACTCCGGCACGCTGATGGACCCGATTGGCGGGCAGCTCCTGTTTGACTTTGAGCATGGTGCCGATGTGGCCCGCGAAGATGGTCATCGCTTTCGCCGTGAGCCAGCGCCCCATACGCCGGCGGCGTTTCTTGAGGCGGTACAGTGTGAAGAGGCCGGCAACATCGACGAAGCAGTCGCGCTGTATGAGGCGATTCTGGCGCAGGCCCCCGGTCACGCACCGTCGGCGATTAACCTGGGAACGATCTATTACCACCGCAAGGATTATGCCCGCGCGGAGCGGCTCTACCGGGGCGCGACCGAAGCAGACCCGAATTATGCGCTGGCATTCTTTGACCTAGGAAACGTGCTGGACGAATTGCAGCGCATGACGGAAGCGATCGAGGCTTACCAGGCCGCGATTCGTCTCGTGCCGCGTTATGCTGATGCCCACTACAATCTGGCGCTTGCCTACGAGCGGCAGGGTGAGCGGCGGCAGGCGTTGCGCCACTGGACGGCTTACATCAAGCTCGATCCCCACGGCCCCTGGCACAATCATGCGCGTCTGCAAATTCGCAAACTTCTTGACAGAGAAAAGCTCAAGATCGTCGCCCGCCGCAGCTCTTCTTCCAAATAGATATCAGACTCTGTTCCGGCTCGTGCAAGACGTGCGTCGGGATGCCCCTTTTGTGCCCCCGCGGGCCATCTGCCAGGAAATGAGAATTGTTCTTTTCCGGCGGCGCTTCAAGCCTAATGCCTTCGAGACAAAAAAATCGGCGCCAGCCTGAGCTGGCGCCAAGAGAGGCACTTCCTGTTTTCTCTTTCTTCCCGTAAGACCTGGCGGTCTTCGGAGAAGCCTGTTTCAATCGCGGCTACAGCCTTAGGCCTGCGCCCTCGCTGTACGCTCTGCCGTCCTGAAGAGAACGATCAGAACTGGTAGCTGATGGTGCCGTAGACCGAGGCCGGGGCTCCGGGATAGGCGTTGATGTAGTTCGCAGGCGGATTGTTCGGATCCGGTGCTATGGAGGCGAAATAGCCGCCGCTGGAGATGTACTCATACTGGTTGTACTTCGAGTTCGCCACGTTCATGGCATCCAGCTTGAGATTGAAAGATTGCTTGTGGAAGGTGATGGGAGCGTTGAAGCCCAGATTCAGGGTGGTGTATGAGGGCATGGTGGTCTTGTCAGGCATACCAGTCTGGTTCGACCAGAGATGCTGCGAACCCGTACTGGTGAGCCAGAGGCGCGGCTCGATGATCTCGCGGCCGTGGTGCTGGATGGCGTAGTAAATACCGGTGTTGAAGGTGTAGTTGGGAATATAGGAAACCGGCAGATTGTTGAAGTATTGGCAGCCTGCTGCTATTCCGGCGGGGTTGGATGTCTTGCCGCACACAGCGAGCGTACCGCCGGTGACGTAAGTGGTGAAGCTGGAGGCTTCGCCTGCGAAGTTGACGAAGAAGTGCAGTTGCGAGGTGGGGTCGGCATCGAGGAAGGCGTCTACACCGTGATACTCAGAGGTGCCGCCGCTGGTGAGTTCCACGCCAAGCGCTGTTTCGACGTCGATTTCCTGGTTGCTGTAGGTGTTGTGGTAGTAGTTGATGCCGGCAATGAAGTTGTGAAGTACGGGTGCGTTCACGAAGTGAATCTTGCCGCCGATCTGCGCATACTTGCCTTCGGCCAGGATGTAGTACTTGGGGTTCACCTTCTGGAAGAGACCGCCGCCGCCACCGAAGGAAGGCGAGCGATAGGTGGTGTCATAACCTCCATACAGCGTGAGCCAGTGCTTCGGGGTCACGGTGACGTCGATCGAAGGTTCTACAGCAGAGCGGCTTTCGTGTGAGGAGCAGAGGGAACCCTGGTCTGTCGCATTCGGTGTTCCCAGAATGTTTTTGAGAGGATCGGCCGTGGTGGGATACAGCGAGCAGTGGGTGGAGGGAGTTACGCCGGCCGCGAAGGTGAAATCCCGGAAGGCCTGATCGCTGTAGTTGGTATTGAAGCCGTCTACGCGGACGCCCGGAATGATGTGAATCTGCGGGATGGGGTGGAAGTCGTCCTGCGCATAGAAGGTGACGTTGTTCTGATCGAAGTATCCGGAGCGGAATTTGGAGCCGAAACCGACCACCTGATTCTGGCCACTGGCACCGTCATTGGGGTTAAAGAAAATGTTGCGGGTGTTGTAAAGCTCGTGGATGAAGTATCCGCCAAAGTTGATGGTGTTGTAGGGCAGCACCTGTGACACGTTGATCTTTTCGCCAAAGATGTTGCTGTGGGGATTGTTCCACTCATCCACCTGGGGGCCGCCGCTGAGAGCATCGGCCGTGCGGTGATGGAAGCGGCGAATGTGGGTGTACCAGGTGAGGTTCTGGAAGGACATGCTGCGGCTGACCTGGAAGTGCTCACGCGCATAGACCATGGCCATCTCGTTGGTGTCGTACTTGTTGTAGTCTGCGAAGGGCAGAACGGTGTAGTAGCCGCTGGTGGCCTGGCTGAAGTGCGTGGTGGTTCCGGGAATCGTCAGGCCGATGTCCGTGGTGGGAATGACGGTGGGGCGATAGCCTCCGGCCTTGGAGTAGAAGGCGCCAAAGGCAAGGCTGCCGCGCGAGAAGGTCTTGAGTGTCTTGCCGAAGATGGAACCGTTCTTGGAGTGATTGCCAAAGCCGTCAGGACCCTGGAGGTAGCTGTCCCCGCGGCCAAGGCCGCCGCCGATGACGGTGGACCATCCGCCGATCTGGCCGGTATTGCCGACGAAGGCGAAATTCTGCTGGCCTTCGGGACCCTGGGTGCCCTCAACGCTGAGGTGATGACCAACGGTGGGCTGCACGGGAACGAAGTCCACGCGCCCACCGATGTCGGTATACCAGCGATTCATGGGCTGGCCCGGGCCATAAGTGACCTGAAGATTCTGCATGACCAGGTTCTGGGGCATGGTGGCCGACTGCCAGAGACCGGTGGCCGGATCGGCGACAGGCACGCCGTCAAAGGTGATGCCGAGCGAGCCGGGTCCGGTAAAGCTGGTGGCTTCGCCTGCCCAGCCTTGCTGAATGCCGTTGAGGATGATGGTGTACTTGGTCGAGCCGGTCTGGCCGTAGCCCATGACGTTGGCGCCAGGAGTCGATTGCACCATCTGTGCGCCGCCCGCAACGGGGCCGCTGGCCTCAATTTCCTTGCGGTCAATCACGCGTACCGTGCCGGGCATGAGCATGACCTGACCGCGCGTGGGCACCGGCGTGGCTTCAGGATTGATGGTGCCGCGGACAGTGACGCTCTGCGAGAGGGCCGCGAGCTTCATCGTGACATCCGCAGTGGATTGGGTAGCCGGGGCGATCTGCTGCGAATAGGTTTCAAAGCCTGACTTGACGATCGTCAGCAGTTGATTGTGCGCGACCACGCCGCTGAATTCATAGCTTCCATCGGCGCCGGAGATCGTGCTGAGCACGGTGTTGCTGGTCAGGTCGGTCAACGAGACCGCCGCGCCCGGAATCACGGCGCCGGATGGGTCGGTAATCTTGCCGTGAATCGTGACAGTAGCGTACTGCCGCGCGGCAGCGGATGCCGCAAGAGCATGAGAACTGGGCGAGAAGCCCAGAGATGCTATCGCGAGAATGAGAGTCAGAGATCGACGCAAGTTGGTTCCTCCGAAAATTGTTGGTGCTTTGTGAAGTGCTTCCGCTTTTCCTGATCGCTGGGCCCAATGCAATGGATCAGAGGAGCGGTGGTTCGCCTTGAGGTGAGCGGAGTGCGCCTGAAGGCAGAACATGAGAGAGCCGCATGCGCGCCTGACGGAGTATGCGCCCGGGTGCGTGAATGCGCGGCTCGGCTTAGAGCGTGGGAGGTGGCCGGTGGAAGAAGTGGCCGAGGGAATCCCGCTGGGCGAGAAGTTGCCAGTCAGGATGGGGCGAATCGAAGGGCACAGCGGCTGCCAGAACGAGCTCCGGAAGAGATGCGGGCAATGCGGTTGCGTGGAATGTACCCATGAAGCCGGTCCGAGCCAGCACGTCAGGTGCGGCCAGGGCTGTCCGCATGGTCTCACTGCCTTCTGTATCAGAAAGCAGCTTGGCAACGGGAACACGCCGGCCGTGGGAGGCAGCCTGGTAGAGAGAGGCTTTGAATTGCGTTCCCCAACAAAGAACAAGCAGAGCCAGGAGCAGATACTCCAGCCTGGGGAGCTGCCATCGAGATGGGAGTCGAAGCCTTTTCACCGCACTATTCCGGCAGAGTTGTCTGCTTAGTCGCAGTATGAGAAAGGCGGCGGCCTCTCTGGTGAATGAAGGTTCAACACATTGTTACAGCCTCTTGAAAAGGAAGGAATTTATTAAGAAGAGCTTCAGGATTGAAGCCGAATTCAGACTAAATTCATCTTTTTAATTTCAGCGTCATAAATGACGCAAAACCCAGCCATCTCACCCGGTGTCGCTCGCGTGCAGATGGCGAGTGGTACTCTCCAGATGTAAAGCTATGTTTTTTCGATTGATTGGCGTGCTGACTCTGGGGTCTTTCGTGGGGGTTGTTCCTGGAGCTACTCCTTCGGCAACGACTTCTTCTTCGCTCCCTCAGGCGGCGAATCCCCCCCTCATTCTGCCTGCCAGCTTTGGTTCGTGGAAACGGGGCGTCGTGCAGCAGGCAACTCCTGAAGTGCAGGACGATGCCGCGTGGAGAGAATTCGGCTTTCAGACCGGCAGCCAGGCCAGCTATGTACGTGCTGGAGCGAAGGTCACGGTATCGGCTTTTCAGTTCCCTGATGCCACCGGCGCCTATGGCGCATTCACGCTTCTTCATGCTCCGGGCATGCAGCCAGAACAGATTGCGGCGGAACGTTACGCAACGGCCAGGCTAAGCAAGCCCGGTAAAGATGGGCGGCGTCCAAGACTGTTTATCCCCGCAACGCAGTACAACGGAGCCCGGAGCGGTGACGTATGGCTGCTGTGGAAGGGCAACCTGCTGGTGGAAGCGGCCTTCGCGTCCGGGCTGCCTGGCGAGAAGGCGGCGATGATGCAGTTGGACATGGCATTGTCGTCAGCGGCGGGGTCAGCCGGAGTTCCGCCAGGACTGCCGGAGCAGTTGCCGCAGGAGGGGCTCGATGTTGCAAGTCTGCGCTATGCGATCGGCCCTGCGGCGTATCAACTGGAGGGCGGCGTGCTGCCGCCGGAGCTGATTCACTTTGATCAGGATGCTGAAGCGGTCACTGCGCAATATGGCAAGGGCACGCTCACGCTGCTTGCCTACCCTACCCCCCAGATTGCCGATGCCCGCATGGCGGCGATTGCCGGAGCGCTGCAGCAGGGCGCAGTGAAAGGCACGCCGGGAGCGCTGCTGGTCAAGCGCGCCGGAACCCGTGTGGCCGTGACCAGCGGAGGGTTTACGCCGGCTCAGGCAAAGGCGCTGTTGGCACAGGTGCAATTTCGCGAGCACATCGCGATGGACCGGTTGAAGCCCAAGGTCAGCGAAATTGCCAAGACTGCGCAGATGCTCACCTCGGTGGCTCTGCTCACAGTGATTTTGGGCGGAGCTTCGATTCTGCTGGGGCTGTTTCTGGGCGGCGGGCGCGCCATCTATCGAGTGATGCGCGGCAAGCCGGCATCCAGCCTGCACGACGAAGAGTTCATCGCCCTGAACATCAACGACAAGTAGACCGGCCAGGGAACCTGGCTGGGTTCCAGGTTGACGGTCCGTCTGGCCTGATTGCACCGTCATTGGTGCAAGGTAAGGGATAAGCGGTGTCCTTTGAGGGGGCTAGGGGGCAGGTGGCGGGACCAGTGGCGAATAAAAGGAGAAATAATGATTCAGCCATGTCCTGGAAGGTAGCTTTGTAACTTGTTGATAAATAAAATGGTTGCAGGCGAGGGTATTTTGCCTTGACACTGGTTTTGCCCAAACATAGTATTTCGCCAGAAAGTTCTGATGGCTTTGCCTCCGTTGGAACTATTCTCCCTAAAAGAAAAGGCCGCCCTGTTGCCGGGCGGTCTTTTCGTGTTTTGGCATGAAATTTGCCCTGCTTTTTCGGGGTTTCTCCGGCTCGCCCGCGAATCTTCGTATGTGGAACAATCTGCTCATGAAGTTTCTGCAAAGTTTGGCGGTTTCTCTTCTTCTTTGCGCGCCGAGCGGCCTGCTGGCGCAGAGCCATGGCGTAGCGGTCGATCACATCGATCATTCGGTGAAGCCGGGCAACAATTTTTACGAGTATGCCAACGGTGAGTGGCTGAAGCACACCGTGATTCCGCCGGATCGCGTAGCGGTCGGTGGTTTCTCCATCGTTGCGGACCGCACCGATAAACGGGTGAAGAGCATCATCGAGAACGCAGAGAAGGCCAACACCGCGCCCGCTACGAACGAGCGCATGATCGCTGATTTGTACCACTCCTACATGGACACGCAGGCCATCGATGCGGAAGGATTAAAGCCGCTGCAGCCGAGGATGCGGCAGATTGATGCAATTCATTCGCGCAAGGACCTGGCGCGCGTGCTGGGCGAGACGCTGCGTGCGGACGTGGACGCGCTGAACGATACGAACTTTCACACTCTGAACTTGTTTGGACTGTGGGTTGCTCCGGACTTTAACGATCCGAACCATTACACGGCTTACCTGCTGCAGGGCGGACTGGTCCTGCCGAACCGCGCGTACTACCTGGACTCTTCGGCGCACATGCAGCAGATTCGTATGGCGTACCAGAAGCACATCGCCACCATGTTTGAACTGGCGGGATTTGATCACGCTCCCGAACGCGCGGCCCGTGTGTACCGGCTCGAGCTGGCCCTTGCGAAGACGCATTGGTCACTCGAAGAAAACGAGGATATCCATAAGGCAAACAACCCGTGGACGCAGGCGGAGTTTGCCGCCAAGGCTCCGGGGCTGGACTGGAAGACGTACTTTGAGGCGGCGGGTCTGGCGCATCAGAAGTCATTCATCGTCTGGGAGCCGTCCGCGTTTACGGGAGAGGCGGCGCTGGTGGCAGGCACTCCGCTCGATGCATGGAAGGACTGGCTGCGCTATCACCTGATCGAACAGAATGCGAGCGGTCTGCCGTCGAAGATGGCAGAGGCGGAGTTCGACTTCTTTGGCAAAACTCTGAATGGAGCAGAGCAGCAGCGGCCCCGCGATCATCGCGGCGTGATGCTGGTGAACGATGTGTTGGGCGATGCCGTGGGGCAGATTTATGCCAAGCGATATTTCTCCGCACAGGAAAAAGCCAAGGTACAGGCACTGGTGGCGAACCTGATTGCTACCTATCACAAGCGGCTGGAGGCCAATACCTGGCTTGCACCTTCAACGAAGAAAGAAGCCATCAAGAAGCTCGATAGCCTCAAGGTGAGCGTAGGCTATCCGGACTCGTGGGAGAGCTATGCCGGCCTTGAGATCAAGGCCGAAGACCTGATGGGCAATCTGATGCGGGCGCGGCTCTTCCATTACCGTTACGAGCTGTCACGCATTGGCCAGCCAGTCAATCGCCGCGAGTGGTGCATGGAGCCGCAGACGGTGAACGCAGTCAACCTGCCTCTGGATAACGCGCTGAACTTTCCGGCCGCTATTCTGCAGCCACCGTTCTACGACCCCAAGGCGCCGGATGCCTTCAACTACGGCGCGATTGGCTCGGTGATTGGCCATGAGATTTCGCACACCTTCGACGCTGAGGGCTCAACCTTTGATGCCGAAGGCCAAGTGCGCAACTGGTGGACTCCCGAAGATCATGCGCATTTTGAGGCTGTGACAGCGGCGCTGGCGCGGCAATATGACCAGTACTCGCCCTTCCCCGGTGTACACGTGAACGGCAAGCAGACCATAGATGAAGACATTGCCGATGTGGCGGGGTTGTCGGATGCCTATGAGGCCTATCACCTCTCGCTGCACGGCAAGAAGGCTCCGGTAGTCGATGGGCTGACGGGCGACCAGCAGTTCTTCCTTGCATTTGCGCAGAACTGGGCGGAAAAAGTGCGTCCGGCAGCTTTGCGGGCGCAGATTGTGAATGATCCGCACGCACCGGCGCAGTACCGGGCAGAGACGGTGCGCAACATCAATGGCTGGTACAAGGCATTCGATGTGAAGCCGGGCGACAAGCTGTATCTACGGCCCGATCAGCGGGTGCATATCTGGTAGAGGCTGGCTGTCGAAGCGGATGCGCCTTCGGCGCAAGAGAAGAGGCCTGCATGTGCAGGCCTCTTCTCTCTTGTGTCGTTTGCCGCTACAGAATCGACATCTGCTTTGCGGTTTTCACGATGATGTCGAGGGCCTGATCGAGCTGCTCGCGGGTGTGTTCGCTGGTCATGATGGTGCGAATGCGGGCCTTGCCTTCAGGAACGGTTGGGAAGGCGATGCCGGTGGCCATGACCCCGGCGTCAAAGAGCGCGCGAGAGAAGTCCATGGTCTTGCGGCCGTCGCCGACGATGATCGGGGTTATGGGTGTTTCGCTGGCCGGGGTGGATTTGCCGCCGATATCAAAGCCGGCGTGGCCGAGCTGCTCTTTGAAGTAGCGCGTATTGCTCCAAAGGCGCTCAATGCGCTCGGGTTCATTCTCCAGAATGTCGAAGGCCGCAATGCAAGTGGCGGCCACCGATGGCGGATGCGAGGTGGAGAAGAGAAATGGACGCGCGCGGTGATAGAGGTAGTCGATGAGATCTTTGGAGCCGCAAACATAGCCGCCCAGTGCGCCAATGGCCTTGGAAAGCGTGCCAACCTGCACATCAACCCGGCCATGGCAGCCAAAGTGATCCACCGATCCGCGGCCATTGCGGCCCAGCACGCCCGAGGCATGAGCATCGTCCACCATCATGATGGCGCCATACTTGTCCGCGAGATCGCAGAGCTTGTCGACGGGGCCGATGTCTCCATCCATGGAGAAGACGCCGTCGGTGATGATGAGCTTGCGGCCGGGCTCGCTGGCGACCTCTTTGAGCAGTTCTTCGGCGTGGGCAACATCTTTGTGACGGAAGACCTTGATTTTGGCACGGGAAAGACGGGCGCCGTCGATGATGGAGGCGTGGTTTAGCTCGTCAGAGATGATGAAGTCTTCTTTGCCAAGAATGGATGAAACCGTGCCGGCATTCGCCGTGAATCCGCTCTGGAAGACGACGCAGGCTTCCACGTTTTTGAAGCGGGCGATCTTTTCCTCCAACTCCATGTGAATTTTCATGGTGCCTGCGATGGTCCGGACGGCTCCCGAGCCGACGCCGTAATCGCGTATTGCCTGGATGGCGGCCTCGCGCAGCTTGGGGTGATCGCAAAGCCCCAGGTAGTTGTTGGAGGCGAGGTTAATGACCTTTTTGCCGTCGTAGGTGCAGACTGGGGCCTGAATGTCGTCCAGTACGCGCAGGCGGAAGTGCGTACCCTTTTGCTTCAGTTCGTCGAGTTGGGCGGTCAGGTGCCGAAGTTGAGAGCGCTCAGAGAGTGGATGGGCCATAACCGAATATCGTACCGTGCCGGCCGCATTTGCGGGGGCTATCCCGGCGGAAAGCAGGCCATGAGGCAAGCTTCCAGTCGAATTCCGGGGCAGGCGTGGAGTGGCCTCCTATACAATACGGGCAGACCAACCCCAGCGGTTCAGGAAGCAGAGATCTAACGAATGATTCGGCAGTTTTCGTATGGCGCGGGCGAGCGCAAACCCAGCGCGGCAATCTATGTGGTGCTCCTCACCGTTCTTACCCTCCTCTCGATTCCTGCTGCGCATGCGCAGCAGGTGACGCGCACGAACCTGAGCACGAGTAGCGTGAACGGGAAGCTGACACTGCAGGCGACGGTCTCCGGCATGACCAGCGCTCCGCTGAACAGTGGCTCGGTCAGCTTTGAGACCTCAAAGGGCTCGCTGGGATCGGCTTTTGTGCAGAATGGAACGGCATCGCTCACAGTGAGTTCGCTACCTGCGGGCGTTTCGCAGGTAACCGCGGTCTATCATCCGGTGACCAGCGATTATGCGCTCTCGGCCTCTGTGCCTGCGGCCGTGTCGGCAGATACTACGTCCACCGTAGCGAGTTTTAATGTGACGGCCACGCCCTCATCTGTCACGTTGACGGCGGGGCAGTACACCACGGTGCTGCTCACGGTGAACTCCGTAAACGGCTTTGCAGGTACCGTCGATCTTTCCTGTTCCTTCCTGCCGGCCACACTCGGGCAGGAGGCGGATTGTGCATTCAGCCCTGACACTCTCGCCCTCACCGCCAATGGCTCGATGACGAGCTCAATGCAGATTAATACCTACGCGGCCTCTGGCATTTATTCCTCAAAGAACGAGACGCCCTTCCATCGTGGACAGACTTATCTCGCCTTCCTGTTGCCGGGCGGATTTGCGTTGTTCGGTGTGGTCGCGCTGCGCCGCAAGAACGGAAATGCGCTTCGCATGATGGGCATGGTTGCGTTGCTGGCGGTCTGTACGGCTGGATTGACGGCGTGCGGCGCGCGTTATGGCTACCTGCTGCACAAGCCGTTCCCAAACCCCGGAACGCCGAAGGGCTCCTACACTCTGGTGGTTTCAGCCTACTCGTCCAACGGCACGCAGGTGCAGCAGGCGACGTCAAGCTCGGGCTGCTCGGGTGCCGCCTGCATTGCGCTGACGGTGCAGTAGAACGCAAGAGTGGAAATTCACGAGGCCGGGGCAGATGCTCCGGCCTTGGTGTTTTGGCTGGCGGCAACGCCAACCGGCTCAGGCGTGGTGGCCATCGCGATACTGGCCAGAGAGGGCCGGGCTATGAATGCCTCGGTAGTTGGCAAACCTTGATTACCTCGTTGCTATAGGGGCAGGAGAATTGTGTCGCGGCACTCGGGGGCAGCAGTATCCATGTGACTCCAAGAGGCGTGAGTGTTTTGACGCGCTCGGCGTCGGATTCGGCGTTGATGTGCAGCGTTGCGTTGCGCTCGCGTGCCCAGCGGAAGGCGAGGCTGGGGAAGACGGCGACGACTCCGGCGTCCTTGTCATCGGGCAACTGGCTGCGCTCTGACAGTACGCGGAAGCCCTGCTCGTCTTCTTCGGGTTGGTAAACGAGCCTCGGATTGAAAGCAAAGACTGCATTGGGTGGTGTGTGGCCGCGTATCCAGAGAAATGCCTGTGACCAGGGATTTTTGGGCGCAAGGCCGGGCCATTCGACCGCGCGGCATCCTGGATAGCTCAGGTGCGCGGCAACGCCCATGCCGGTGAAGGCCAGGAGAAAGAAGACAAATGCGATCCATGTGTGGCGGCGTGTGAGGTGCGCGACCAATCCGCCAAAGAGGATGACACCGAGTGCATACAGGATGTGATCGATGCGCATGACCTGCAGGGGGACCAGTAGATATGGCCCGCGCACGGGAACAAAGGAGGCTGCGATGATGAGGCTGCTGGCCCCCGTCAGTAGCGCGGCCAGGCATGTCTGGGCGATGCGGCTGCGAAGGCCAGACTTCCACGCGGTGACAGCGAAAAGAATCAGCGGCAGTACGGCTCCTGCGATCTCGTACCACTGCCAGCGGCCAAGAAAAAGAAATGTATGTGCCGGGAGCAGCAATGCCTCACGATATGCAAGAAAAATAGGCTCGAAGAGGCCATTCCAATAGGCGATAGCTGCGGCGAGTATGCCCATGATGCAGAGGCTCAGGGCAAAGCGAGGCCGTTCCCGGTCCAGCGCAATCAGTATCACTACGAACGCAAATGCAAAGGCCGCCATGAGCGGATGCAGCAGCGCGGCAAGCACTATCCAGATGCCGGTGCGCATATAGCGGCGGTCGAGCGCAGCGGAGACAGCCAGCAGATCAAGCGGCGTGGAAAAAGAGCGCGCAGTCAGGTATGGGTCCATGATGACCAGCGCGGTACCCGCGACTGGCAGGGAATAAAGGGCCGCGGCCATCCAAAGAGCGCCAAGGCGTGCGCGCTGAGAGGTCAGCAGCCGCACGGCGACCTGCCAGCAGGCGTAGAGAAAAAGCGCGGTAGAAAACAGGTACGCGCCGAAGATTGCCCAGGCGAAGTTGGCGTGGGTAAGCCGAATGAAATGAGCCAGCGCGGGAGCAAAAATCGACAGATGAGTGTGAGAGACGATGAACGGCGCATCGGAGCGGTATAAGCCGGAATCAATCAACTTGCGGACACCGGCGAGATAAATGCCGGCGTCGTTTGACCACGGGTGGTAGCCCTGTACGAAGAGAATCAACACGGTGAGCCCAGCGAAGAGGCTCCACGGCGTGCGATTGGGGGCGGGCGCGAAGATGGCGGTGAAGATGGCGCGGGAAGACTTCTTCACTCTTGTGGCTTCTCCGGTGTGGAATGCGGCGCGGCGAGCGCTGTCTGAATGATTTGACACGCGGCAGCCTCAATGGCGGGATCGTCGCCAAACCCGGCCAGCCAATGGACCTCCGGTTCGCGTCGAAACCAGGTGAGCTGGCGCTTGGCATAGTTGCGGTGGCCCTGCTGCGCGGCCGCGATGGCATCCTTCAGCGCAAGCTCGCCGCTCAGCACCTGTTTCGCCTGCCGGTACCCGAGCGCATCGAGCGTAGGCAGAGTATTGCCGTATGTCTTCATGATGTAGCTGGTCTCCTCGAGCAAGCCGTACTCAAACATCGACTGGGCGCGGCCATCGATGCGTGCATAAAGTGCTTGCCGGTCAGGGTTGAGGCCAATGCGCAGCACGCGGTAGCCGGTGAGAGGATCGCGGCCTGCCTGCCAGGCCTGTGTGATGGGCTGCCGTGCGGCGAGGCACACCTCAATGGCGCGAATGAGCTTTGGCGTGTCATTCGCATGAATACGTTCCGCTGCGGCCGCATCGAGCCGCTGGAGCAGGCGATGCAACCACCCCGCAGGATGACGTTGCGCGCTCCGTTCGAGGCGCTCGCGCAGTTTGGCGGAGCGCGGCGGCCCTGGGAAGAGGCCGTCGATCAGCGCTCGCAGATAAAAACCTGTCCCCCCGGTCACGATCGGCAGATGTTGGCGGCCGCTAATCTCAGCGATCGCGGCGCGGCCCAGACGGCTGTAGTCTCCGGCCGTGCACCATTCCTGCGGGCCAAAGACGTCAATGAGGTAATGGGGCACTCGGGCGCGCTCGGCGAGTGAGGGCTTGGCCGAACCGATCTCCAGCTCGCGGTAGACTGCAATCGAATCGCAACTGACAATCTCGCCGTTGAAGCGCTCGGCAAGCGCGAGGGAGAGCGCAGTTTTTCCACTTGCGGTCGGGCCGAGCAGCACCACCAGAAGTGGTTGCAAGACAGGATCTGTATCGGGGACGCGGCTCAAAAGATGCGCCACCAGCCGGGCGCGAAGAGAGCATGCCAGTTGGCCCGCATCAGCGCAAAGAAAGCGAGAAGCACCGCCAGCAGAATCAGGCCGCGCACCTGCTGGCGCGGCACACGGTCCGGATCACGCCCTGCCGCTGGTTTTTGCGAGCCGGGACCAGACTCGCGGGACGGCTGCGAGTCTGACATGGCTATTGACCACCCGGAGTTTCGTTGTATAGGAAGTTGAACTGCAGGGCCAGATATTTGCCCTTGAACTGCTTGGGGAGCGGCGGGTAGGGTGAAGCGCCCGTGATGCCACCCCAGGCCGCGCGGTCGAGCGCAACATCGCCCGATGGGCCGTAAAGCTGCATCACGTGCACGCTGCCGTCTGGGTAAATCTCAAAGCGGATCGCAACCTCACCCTGCTTATTGAGGGGCGGACGTGCCTCTTCGGGAATGATGGGATACCAGGCCCGTTTGGTGGCCTCGATGACTTTTTGGATATAGTGGCTGAAGTCCACGCCCATCGTGTCGCTCAGAATCTCGACGGCTCCCTGCTCGCCGTTGTGCTGCACGGGCGCATTCATGCCTTCATCGCCGCCGTTCTGGCCGCCTCCGCCTCCTCCGTAATAGGAGCCGCGCGAGGCCGCGCGAAGAGCCTGCTGAAGCTGCTCGCCGGGCGAGACGCTGGTGCTGGCGCGGAAGTTCTGAATCTTTGGCGCGGGCGCGGGAGCGCTTAACTTCGACTGGCTGTTGTTGGGCAGCGGTTGCGCCGGAGGTGTCTTGGGAGCGCGCTGGGCCTGCGGCTGCGCGCCACGCGGCATGGGCCGCTGCGCCTGCTGGGTTGGGGCGGGCCGCTGCTGCGGGGCAGGCCGTTGTGGCCGTCCGGGCGAACGCAATTCTCCCGCCCTGCGCATCGCTTCCAACTGCTGCGGGGTCTTCTTGACCGGAACCGGGTGCTTGCTTTCGGCTACTCGATTCTGGTCGGAAATAATATTGGTCTGCTTGGGCTTCTGCTTCAGCAGATCGGGCGGAAGCTGGATGTAGGAGAGTTGCTTGGGAGGATGCTCCCGCAACTGCTCTGCCGGCGTAACCACGCGAACATGCCAGAGATGCTTGGGGCCGTAGATGAGAAACCAGGCCACGAGCAAGTGCAGAATGATCGATACCCAGATCATCTCGCGCACGCGTCCCCACGACTTTGCGTCCTCCAGGTCTTCAATGACGTGGAGGAGATGATCGGCGTCCAGGTCTTCGTAACGGTTGCGCGTATTCCTGGGCGTCGGCGGCTCAGGAGGTGCCTGGTTCGTTGGGACTTCAGTGATCGGCATGCTGAATCTGCAACAGGGGCGAAGCAAAACCCCTTCCGAAGGGGGCTGCGTGGCTCCTCTGCAAATTCTCTCATTGAAGGCGGAAAATCCCTAACTTCCGGAAGGAATTCTTCCCCTTACAATCGAGAAAGATGATTTCTTCCGCGGTTATCACCGTCAGTGACTCTTGTTTTCGGGGCGAACGTGAAGACGTTTCCGGTCCCGCGGTGGCGCTGGCATTGGCGGAGGCGGGATTTTCGGTGATTTTGCGACGCACCGTGCCCGATGAGGTGGCGGCCATCCAGGCGGAGCTGCTTGGCTGCCTGGCCCAGGCGCGCCTGGTTGTGACGACCGGCGGCACTGGGATTGGCCCGCGCGACGTGACTCCAGACGCGACGCGGCCCCTGTGTGACCGCTCGCTCGATGGCGTGGCGGAGCTGATGCGGTCCGAAGGCCGTCAGGAGACAATTTTTTCCGTTTTGAGCCGAGCTTTTTGCGGCACAGCGGGCTTGTCAATCATCTTGAATTTACCGGGAAGTCCGCGCGGCGCTGTGACCTCACTGCGCGCGGTGCTGCCATTGCTGCCGCATGCGCTTCGCCTGCTGCAGGGCGACACTCAGCACGACGATACCGCCCGAGATCAGGAAGTCCATTGAAGCGCTTTATCGCCTTATTGACGAAGTGGAAGGTTTTTCTCCTCGCCTTTGTGAAGCCGCTGGGCTTCTGGGGCGCGGGAGTGATCGCATTTATCGACGCCAGCTCAATCCCGCTCCCCATGGACCTCATCATGGCCGGATATGCCTGGTCGGACCGCTGGCATTTTTATATCTACGCCATCATGGCCGGCGTGGGCTCCTCGATTGGCGCTCTCATTCCGTATTACCTTGGCCGTGCCGGTGGCGAGCTCTTCCTGCTGCGGCGTATTGATCGCAAACGCTTTGAGGCGCTGCGCGACCGCTTTGAACGGCAGGAGATGATGGCGATGATCATCCCGTCCATGATGCCGCCACCCACGCCCTGGAAGCTGTTTGTGTTTGGTGCGGGCGTCTTCGAGATGAGAACGCCGCAGTTTCTGCTGGCTGTGTTTATCGGGCGCACCATTCGCTACATGGTGGAGGGGCTGCTCACCGTGTTATACGGGCCTGAGATCATCGTTCTGTTCGGCAAACTCGTACACAAGCACCTGATTCTGCTGCTGGTCTGCTCGCTGGCGTTCATTGGACTGATTGTCTGGTGGCTGGTGTGGCGAGCGCTGAAGCCTGTCAAAGAGTAAGGCTCTGCAAGAGCCGTTCATCTCTCCGACTCCGCACAACCTTCACCCGCTGCCGAGGCTGCGAAGAATCTCGTAGCCTCGGCAGCGAATCATCTGCACTCAAGGTGCGGGCGAGTTTGTCTTCGCTTCGAGTGCCGCGCTCCGAAGCGCATTTTCATGTGAATGCTCCTGATCGCGTGCGTTCTCGGCAAAGCGCAGGGTCGGCAGGTGCTGCGGATAGTTTTGCTGGATGAAGAGGATCATCTTCTCGCGGGCGAGGCAGCGCAGGTCAAAGAGCTTGCCCGAGTCAGTTGCACTCAGCAGACAGCGCAACTGCATGGTCGTCTTGAAGAGGTCGGTGACTTGCAGCACCTGCGCCTTGCCGTCCCACAGTGTCGTCTCTTTCAATATGCGCTCAAACTCTTTGCGCAGCGGATCGACCGGGCAGGTGTAGTCCACGTAGATATAAAAGGTGCCAATCAAATCAGAGGAAGTGCGGGTCCAATTCTGAAATGGATTCTCGATGAACCAGGTGAGCGGCACGATGAGGCGTTCGAGATTCCAGATTTTCACTACGACATAGGCCGAGGTAATCTCCTCAATGCGGCCCCACTGGCCATCTACAATCACCACGTCATCGAGGCGAATCGGCTCGGTCAAGGCAATCTGAATGCCCGCTAGCATGTTGCCCACGGTGGTTTTGGCCGCGCTGGCGAGTGCAAAAGAGGCGAGTCCGGCCGATGCAATCAAGCCCGCGCCATATTGCCAGATGCGCGTGTGATTGAAGGTGTAGAGTACGAGACCCGCCGTCAACACAAAAACGAAGATGAGCGCGATGCGGCGAATGACGGCAAGCTGGGTACGAATACGGCGGGCGTTGAGGTTATCCGCGGTGCTCATGTCGTAGCGCCGCACCATGACGTCTTCAAAGGTATAAACGAAGGCGACCAGTACCCAGCCGATGCAAATAAGAAAAATGATGTGAAGAATATGCTCAACCGTGCCGGCCATCGAATCGTTGAGCTGGAAGAAGGGGACGGCGCTCATCGCGGCCGCGATGCCAAAGATCCAGAATGCCGGACGGCTGAAGCGGCCGATAAAGCGATGGTTCATCAGCGAAATCTTGCGTCGGAGCACAAAACGGAAAACGACGAAGTAAATACCGTACGCCACGAAGAGCGCACCGAGGAGCACGGCGGTCCCTACGATAATTCTGTGCGTCTGTCCCTGCCCGCTTTTGAAAATCTGTCCCAAAATAGCTAGAACAACCGCTGGAAGAACCGTAAGGTGATGCATGCATGCTCCTTGCGAAAAAATCTTGCCTAAAAGGTTACAGGCAGGCATCTCGACCGACGCCGTAAAAGCACCTGCTGAGGGGGACAAATAAGTAGATGGCAGAAAGGCGTGAACAGGCTGCCATCCCGTATACTCAGGGGTCCGATATGCGAAAAGTAACCCCGGTTTTACTGGTCCACGGCGGTGCCTGGGCCATTCCTGAAGATGCGCGCGAGGCCCACCGCCAAGGTGTAAGCACGGCGCTCGCCCAAGGCTATGCCGTGCTTGAAAAAGGCGGCTCCGCGCTCGATGCGGTCGAGGCCGCCGTTACGGTTCTCGAAGATGACCCTACCTTCGATGCCGCGACCGGCAGCTTTTTGACCCGCGATGGCCGCGTGCAGATGGATGCCCTATTGATGGACGGCGCGCGCATGCTCGCCGGCGGCGTGGCATGCGTGGAGCGGCTCAAGAACCCCATTCAGGCCGCGCGGCTGGTGCTTGAGAAAAGCCATCATGTTTATTTTGTGGGCCAGGGCGCCGAAGAGTTCGCGCAGGAGCACGGCATGGCTTTGATCGACAATGCCGAACTGGTGCTTGACCGCGAGCGGGAGCGGTTGCGGTCGGCGCAGGAAAAAGCCAAAGCCGGACTGCCTGACACCACCTTTGCCGGTGACGATCCACTGGCCTCCCATGACACCGTGGGAGCCGTAGCGCTTGACTCTGAGGGCCGTATCGCCGCCGCGACTTCGACGGGCGGCACTCTGAATAAGGCTCCGGGGCGGGTGGGTGATTCTTCGCTCATCGGTTGCGGATGCTATGCCGACAACCTCAGTGCGGCCGTCTCGCTCACGGGGTGGGGCGAGCCCATCATGAAACTGGTCCTGGGCAAATGGGCGACCGATCGCGTGCAGTCCGGAATGGCTCCGGAAGAGGCGGCGCAAGCGGCCATTGCGTATCTGGCGCGGCGGCTGCAAGGCCATGCCGGCATGATTCTGTTGAGCCCTGATGGGCGCTGGGGCATTGCGCATAATACTCCGCAGATGGCCTGGGGCGTATGCGATGCGCAGGGACCGCGCGTAGGGCTCGAGTTCAGAGGGTGATCTACTCTGCTTGATTTCTGCAGCGCCAAGCCCACAACGGTCTCGGCCGCGTCTGAAATAATCGAGTCCATGCTCGTACTTGCTTCTGCTTCCCCGCGCCGTCGCGAATTGCTGGCGCAGGCGGGATATGAATTTTCTACTGCCGTGGCCGGCATTGATGAATCGGTGCGCGAAGGGGAGAACCCAATCGCCTATGTAACGCGGCTGGCGCGCGAAAAAGCCGTGGCTGTACACGCTGTTCAGCCCGCCGATTCGATTGTTCTGGGGGCAGACACCACGGTCGTGTCGCCCACCGGAGAAATGCTGGGCAAACCGGAAAACGATCAGGATGCAGCGCGCATGCTGCGCCTGCTGGCCGGTGCAACGCATACAGTGATCACCGGTGTGGCGCTGCTGCAGGGCAGCCATGCGGAGACTGCTGCCGAGGTCACTTACGTGACCATGCGCACGCTCAGCGATGCTGAAATTGCCTCGTACATTCAGACGGGCGAACCGCGGGACAAAGCTGGGGCGTATGCCATTCAGGGGTATGCCGCGCGATGGATTCCGCGCATACACGGCTGCTATTTCAATGTAGTGGGCTTACCGCTGGCGCTCGTGACGGCAATGCTCGAAGGAATTCAGGCCAAGAGGACGCGGTAACAGGATTACGTCGTTTGCGGTTGCTCTTCGCTGTCAGAGCTGGAGGCGGGCGGATCGGCCGCGCCGAGCGGCACCTCGTCCGTGCTCGGCGGCGTCTTGAATTTTGGGCCGGCCATGACCAGGCCAAGAATGACCGCCAACGACGCGCCGAGAAACGCAAACTCGATCCACTTGATCATTTCGACCCTTACCTCTCTGCACTCCCTATCATGGCTGCGAGCAATGCAGTGCGCGGAGCCAGATCCTTACGGAAGATGGACTCGTGCGTCGCGTGCGCACCCTCACCGACGGCTCCCATGCCGTCTAGTGTTGGGACGCCAAGTGCCGCCGTGAAGTTGCCGTCCGATCCGCCGCCCGTCGAAGCCTCATCGAGCGCAAAGCCCATCTGCCGGGCTAGCGTTTGTGCCTGACGGAAGAGTGCTACCGTGGCGCGCGAGCGCTCCATGGGCGGCCGGTTGACGCCACCTTCTATGGATAAGACGCAGCGCGGGTCGCGGGGGCGCAATTTCTTGAGTTTTTTATCAATGCGTGCCGCATCGCCCGCCCGGGCAATGCGCACGTCGATATCCGCCTCGGCGTGTGCGGCAATCACGTTGCGGGCGCTGCCCCCGCGAATCACGCCCACATTGAGCGTGAGGCCCCTCTCCAGTTCAGTGAAGCCGCGAATCTGCTCGATCTGCCGGGCCAGCTCTTCGATGGCCGAGTGGCCACTGGTGAAATCCACCCCGCTGTGTGCGGCCACGCCGCGCACGCGCAGCGTGTAGTCTCCGACTCCCTTGCGCGCGGTCTTATAGGCCCCGGTGCGTCCTTGCGCAGGCTCAAGCACAAAAACGGCTGCTGATTCACGTGCCAGCTTCTCGGTGATCGGCCGTGAGAAGAGGCTGCCTACTTCCTCGTCGCTGACCAGCAGCAGCGTGACCGGTCGCGAGAGTTGATCGGTCTTCTGCAGAATCTCAATCGCCGTTAGCGCCATGGTCACGCCAGCTTTCATGTCATAGATGCCGGGCCCGGCAATGCGCTCGCCGCCCGGCTCAAGCGCGATGCGGAACGGCATGCGGCGGAGTGTCCCGAGCGGCCAGACCGTGTCGAGGTGCCCAAGAAGTAACAGGGGACGTCCCCGTTTGCGGCTGGCAAAGCGCAGTTCCAGCGTGTCGCCAAATTGGGAATTGCTGTACCGTTTTGGTTTCCCTCCCAGGCGAACGCCCGCTTCCGCAACCACCTGCACGCAACGGTTGACGGCCTCACGATCCATGCTAGGTGATTCCATTTCAACAAGTTGCTGCAGCAGACGGAGTTGGGCATCCTCGGCATTCCGTGCGAGCAGAAGTAGAGCTTGAGGGTCAAAAGGGGCAGAGTTCGAAGCTCGTCGGCGGCTGGGCATGAGCGATCTCCTGCAGATCATGGACGGCTGTGCCATTGCCAGCCCTTACTGTGGCAAAAAAGCAACAGCTAAACTTTGTATTGCAAAGGATAGTCTATTGCTTCACTGAGGTCATGTCTTTGTTCGACGCCGTTCACTACGAGCACACTGTCAGCGCTCCCCTTGAGTTTCATGGTACCGGCCTGCATAGCGGGGCACCCGTGTGCATGCGCTTGCTGCCGGCTACGGCGGGCATGGGTGTTGTCTTTCGGCGCACCGACCTCGAGGGCTTCGAGATTGCCGCGACCGGGCGCAATGTAGCCAAGGTGAGTTATGCCACAAGCCTCATGCGCCAGAGCGTGCTCATCTCGACCACCGAGCATCTGCTTTCCGCGCTGGTCGGCATGGGCGTGGACAACGTAATCGTGGAGTTGAATAACCTGGAGCTGCCGATTCTGGATGGCAGCGCGATGCCTTACGTGGAGGCATTTCGCCGGGTGGGCCTGCGCATGCAGCGCCGCAAGCGGCAGTACCTGCGCGTGCTGAAGAGTGTGGAAGTGCGCGACGGGGACAAGTTCATCGGCGTATATCCGGGCGAGGGCTATCGCGTCTCCTACCAGATTGACTTTCCTTCACCGATTGGGCGTCAGGGCTTCGTGGTGGATCTGGCATCGCGCAATTACGGCAAAGAGATCGCTCCCGCGCGCACCTTTGGCTACAAGGAAGACGAGAGCAAGTTGCGTGACATGGGTCTGATTCGCGGCGCTTCAGAGGAGAACGCGATTATCCTCACGCGCCAGGCCGTGGTCAACGGGCCGCTGCGCTTTGACGACGAGTTTGTGCGCCACAAGGTGCTGGATCTGATTGGAGACCTCGCCCTGGTGGGACACCAGATTCTTGGCCACGTAAAGGCCGAGCGCGCCGGCCACGCCATGCACACGGCCCTGGTCTCACGGCTGTTGAAAGACAAGTCTGCATGGGAACTGGTGACACTCGCAGAAAAGAAAGCCGCGAAGGAAGCAGTTCCCGCGCGGCGTCTGGTGACGGTGTAATCCCACCCTTTACGCACCATGCGCGCTCAGGATGGGAGCCGGGACCGCAAATTCTTCCTATCCTCTACACAAACAACAAGCACTGCGGAATCGAGATCGGATAACTCTTGGCCGGTTTGTCCGAGACCACGCCTGTTTCAGGATGAATCTCAAAGACGGCAATGTTGTCCGATTTTTGATTGGCGAGGAGTAGCCAGCGTCCGGTGGGGTCCAGCGCAAGATGGCGCGGAACCTCGCCGCCGCAGGAACTGCGGTGCAGCAGCGTCAGCTTGCCGTCATGGTCTACGGAAAAGGTAATGATGCGGTTGTAGAAACGATTGATCACGTAGGCGAAGCGCGCCTTGTGGTCCAGAACCATGTCGCAGCCGGTGCTGATTTCGTGATAGGTGGGGGGTGTGAGGTGAATCGGATCCTGCAAGGCGTGGAGCGTACCCTTTTCCTTGTCCCAGTGCAGAGCCTGCACGGCCGATCCCATTTCAAAGACGACATACGCTACATGCCCATTTGGGTGAAAATGCAGCGCGCGCGGTCCTGAGCCAGCAAAGGCCTCCCAATGTGGAGGGTCATTGGGCGTGAGCTTCGCATTGGCGGCGTCGAGACGATAGATGTGAATCCGATCCAGGCCGAGGTCGTTCACCAGCAGGAAACGGTCGTCAGGGGATGGTGTGACGCGGTGCGCGTGCGGGCCAGCCTGACGCTCTGGATTCGGTCCGTGGCCATGGTACTGGAAGTGCGAGACCGGCGCGCTGAGCGCTCCCGAGGGATTGAGAAAGAACGACGACATGCTGCCGCTGGCATAGTTGGCGCAGAAGGCAGCATAACCCGTGTGGCTGACATTCACGTTACAGGTTTCGGTTCCCTCTGAGGCAATCTGATTGATCGGATGCAGCCGCGCCTGCTCCCGGTCAATGCGAAATGCGCTGACGGCTCCGCTCTTGGCTCCTTCAAATTCATCCAGCTCGTTGGCTGCATAAAGAAACTCGCCATTGGGATGAACAGTGAGAAAGGTTGGCTCCTGGCTCTCGACGGCGAGGCCCAGCGAGGTGAGTTCGCCCTGCTCCGGGTCCCAGCGGTAGGCATAGATGCCCTTGCTGGTTTTGTCGGTACGAGTGCCCACAAAGAGCAGACGGCGTTTGGCCTTCTCGTGAGGATGTGACCAGAGATGCTTGGCCGCTACCGGAGCGACAGCGGCCGAACGCAGGAATTCACGACGATTCAGTGCCATGGAATCCATCATCCCTTAGAGGATGCTTTGCCGTCATCCCGGGGATGCTCCGGCAGCGCATGTCGTGGCTCGCAGCCTGCTCTATGCCTCTTCCGGCTCAGGGATGACGTGCATCTTGCCCAGCAGAAAAAGATAGGCGGCGATGCCGATGGCAAGCAACAGCGCGGCGACCAGAAAGGCTCCCTTGAAGTTGTGCTCCCTGGCGAAGAATCCCGTGACGATGGGCGCTCCAATCGCCGCAAGTTGAGTTAGGAAGTTCATGATGCCGCCAATACGGCCCACGCTCTCCTTAGGCGCGATGAGCGAAGGAATCGACCATCCCACAGGAGCCATGGCGCCGAGGCCGCCGATAGAAAGGCTGATCCAGAAGAGCGCCTGCATGGGAGTGTGAGCAAAACCCGCGCCAAAGATGCCCGCGCCGCAAGCCATGCCCACGCAGAGCACCGTCTGGCGCACCTTCCACGCGGAAAAGCCCCGGCGCACCAGGTGATCGACGAGCCAGCCGCCAATGACAAGGTCGGTCACGGTTGCAATAGCCCACGGCACGCTGGTGTAGAGCACCGAATGCAGCAAGTTGATGTGCAGGGTCTTCGAAAGGTAATCCGGCAGCCAGGTGAGCAGCAGATAAAAGGTCCAGTTGTAGGCTGCAAAGCCGATGGATGCGCCGATGACTTCGCGATTGCGCATGAGATAGAGCAGTGGCGCTCCGTGCGTAGTTTTGGCCACACCCTCGGGCTGCGCATTGCCTTCGCGCAGAATGCGCCTTTCTTGCTCAGAGAGTTTGCGGTCCTGGCTGGGATTGCGATAGACAACCCAGAATACGGCGCAATAGGCGAGACTGATGAAGCCGGAGACGCCGAACATCCAGCGCCAGCCGAAGTGAATCAGCAGCAGACCGAGAATGGGCACTCCAATCGCCGAGGCGAGCTTGGCCGCCGCATCGAAGAACGACGTGGCGAAGCTGCGCTCATTCTCTGGGAACCAGTAGCCAGTCGCTTTGGCATTGGAGGGAAAGACCGGCGCTTCGCCCACGCCAAGCAGAAGTCGCGCCGCAAAGAAGGAGCCGATACCAGGCGCTACGGCGGCAAGAAACGAAGAGAGGCTCCAGAGCAGCGTGGAGACGCGGCCAATCAGCTTCACGCCGATGCGGTCGAGCATGACCCCGACCGGAATCTGCATGATCGCGTAGGTCCAGGCATAAGCACTGGCGAGTATGCCAAAGGTGACGTCAGAGATATGAAAGGCGTGCACCAGTGAGTCGTGCGAAACCGAGATGTTTACCCGGTCAAAGAAGTCAATGAGTACGCCAATGCCCAGCAGTACTGCGATGCGCCAGCGGCGGCTATGAGAGACAGCGGAATCGAAAGCCATGCCTTATCAGAGTACTTGTATGAGATGGAAACGCGGCCAAATGTGATGCAGATAGGATGCGGGCAAGGCCGTAGCCTTGCCCGATGCCAGAAAGAAAAATGGAATCAGTGCTGCGTGGCATAGAGGTGCTCACTGAAGAAATTCGCCATGTCGTGGTCAGCTTGTTTGGCCTCGGGCATGCGCGGATTGTTCCAGAAAGCATGCGGCAGTGCTTCAAAGACGATGAGCTGTGTCTTGTCGCCGGCATCGAAAAATTTCCGGTCGAGAATGGTGGTGCCGCTCAGCAGCAGGTCGCGAGTACTGGTGAGAAAGAGCGTGGGCGGCAATCCGCTGAGATTGGCATAAACCGGCGACAGAACAGGATCGCGAGGATTTGTCTTGCCTTCATATTCGGGAAGCATGAGCTTGCCCGGGTTCGGCGGGGCGAGATAGCCGGAGAGGCCATCCAACGCAAAGAGAGACTGGGAGTCGCCGGGCTTAGAGAAGTCTCCAAAGCCGGAGAAGATGCCAAGCGCGCAGGGCTCCGGCAGTCCGAGTTTCTTGAGGTCCACGGCGATTTCACCGGTGAGAATCGCGCCGGCCGAGGTGCCGTAAATGATGATGTGCTTCGCCGGGTAGGTTTTGAGAAGCTGCTTATAGACGGCCACTGAGGCATTCACGGCAGCAGGGAAGGGATGCTCGGGAGAAAGCGGATAGAGCACCGAGACCACCTTGGTCTGCGTAAGGTTGGCCATGGGGATGGTCTCTGTCAGCGAACCCGAATCGACGATAAAGCCCCCGCCATGCACGTTCATGAGCACATAGTCGCGATGACTGGGCGGTATCGTGAGCGGCGTGATGATACGCACGGGCACCCCCGCAATGGTGCTTCGGGAAAGCTTGGCGGGATAAAGTTTCAGCGAAACTTTGCCTGCGCCCTCCTGCCAGGTATCGGTGCCCGCACGTTGCTGTGCGATGCTCTGATGCGATTTGGCGTCGGTCTCGTGGCGCGCCAGAAAGGCCTGCGCCTGCGGGCTGATGTCAGTGGGCACCGGCACCACGCGCGTGACGTAAGCCGTGCCGTTGGGGCCGATGTAACTGGAGTCTTTCCTGGGAGCCGTGGCCGCTGTGGTGGCCTGTTGTGCGAGTGCGGCCGAGGCTGCGAAAGTTGCGAGGAGCAGGAGCGAGCAGAATCGGTTCATGAGTTCTCCTGAGGTGAATTTCAAAGCAGGAGAAGTATAGGCTCGCGAGAAAGCATCGCGCTGCCATCGATATTGAAGGCAATGGATTGCGTCTGCTTGTGCAGGCCGGAATCAGATTACGACGCTTTCTTCATATTCTCCGAAGACTTCACGCATGGCCGAGGCAATCTCGCCTACGGTCGCGTAACTCTCTACCGCCTCAAGAATGGCTGGCATTAGATTGGCTCCGTTGCGCGCATGGTCGCGCACCCTGTCTAGGGAAACCTGCCAGCGGGCAGCGTCACGGCGCATGCGCAGGGCACGCACGCGCTCGATCTGCTTGCGCTCCAACTCTTCGTCGATACGTTGAATGGGCACGCCCGGCTCGTTGTCGCGCGTGAACCGGTTCACTCCAACGACTGTCGCCTCGCCGGAATCCACAGATCGCTGGTATTCATAAGCGGCGTTTTGAATTTCAGATTGCACCCAGCCTTTTTCAATGGCAGCGAGCATGCCGCCCTGCTGTGCGATTTGTTCCTGCAGAGCCAGGACGTCGCGTTCGAGCTTTGCGGTGAGGGATTCGATGTAGTACGAGCCCGCGAAGGGGTCGATCGTCTGCGCCGCGCCGGACTCATACGCAATGATCTGCTGGGTACGCAATGCCGTGCGCGCCGCTTCTTCGGTGGGCAGTGCCAAGGCTTCGTCAAATCCGTTGGTATGCAGCGATTGCGTGCCCCCCAGCACGGCGGCGAGTGCCTGCAGTGCGGTGCGGACAATGTTGTTCTCAGGCTGCTGCGCGGTCAGCGTGGAGCCGGCGGTTTGCGTGTGGAAGCGCAGCATCCATGAGCGGGGATTTTTCGCGCCGAAATGCTCACGCATCATCTGTGCCCAGACACGGCGGGCACAACGGAACTTCGCGACCTCTTCGAGAAAGTTGTTATGCGCGTTGAAGAAGAAGGAAAGCCTTGGCGCGATGCGATCCACATCGAGGCTCGCGGCGATTGCGGCCTCGACATAGGTGGCCCCGTTGGCAAGGGTGAAGGCGACCTCCTGCGCGGCGGTCGAGCCGGCCTCGCGCATGTGGTAGCCAGAGATAGAGATGGTGTTCCAGTCGGGTACATGCTCGTTCGCCCATGCGAACATGTCGGTGATGATGCGCAGGGCGTGGCGCACGGGGTAGATGTAAGTGCCGCGCGCGATGTATTCCTTCAGCACATCATTCTGCACAGTGCCCGAGAGCTTGCGCGTGTCGGCGCCGGCGCGCCTGGCGGCCGCGACATAGAGCGCCAGCAGGATGCTGGCCGTCGCATTGATCGTCATAGAGGTGGAGATTTTGTCGAGCGGAATGCCGTCGAAGAGCCGCTCCATGTCTTCCAGGGAATCGATGGCCACGCCGACTTTGCCGACCTCACCCATCGACATTGGGTCGTCGGAGTCGTAGCCGATTTGTGTCGGCAGGTCGAAGGCAACCGAGAGCCCAGCCGTGCCATTCGCCAGCAGAAACTTGTAGCGGCGATTGCTCTCCTCGGCATCCCCCATGCCGGCGTACTGGCGCATGGTCCACAGGCGGCCGCGATACATGGTGGGCTGAATGCCGCGCGTGAAGGGGTATTCGCCGGGAAATCCCAGATCGGTTTCGGGATCAAATCCCAGCGCCTCCAGATCGGCGGGGGTGTAGACGGCTTTATCCTGCTTATTCTGATCGGTCATGGGGAACTGAGCAGTGTAGCAAGGCGAGCAGTGGTCGCACACGGATAAGGGAGGCGAGTGCGCTGTCAGCCCTTTTTATGGCGGCCAGCCCGCACAAATGAACTCACCGTAAAGTACAGAAAGATCGCCGTGCAGATCGCATAGAGCACAAACTCCCGATGCTGGGGCCCCGGCTCCCAGCCGGCGCGGAAGCGCCAGGTATTCGAACCGAAGAAGACCGTAAAAATTGCAAAGAAGAGGCCTGTTACCTCCAGCCATAGCACGCGGGAGGCTGTTGCGAATGGCTTCCAGACGGATCGTCCGAACCGCCGGGAGCCTTCCCCCAGCCGCCGGCCGCGATCGGCATAGACCGGGATATTTTTCTCGGCCCGGGCGGCGGAGTCGGTCGCCGCCCGGGCGGCTTTCTCGCGCAGCAGCCGGGCTGCGACGCGCGTGCCTATTCCGACCGTGCGTCCGACCCGCTTCGGTTCCATGCCAAAAGTTTAGCAGTGTAATCGAAGCCGTTTGCGTAACTGCGTCATCCCAAGTAGGAGTATGTTAGGGCCATCGGATTCTGGAACTGCCCGGAAGAGCGGCGGCTGAAGGAGAGGTTTCACTTGGATCAAACCATACGCAAGCTCATCGAGCGCCTGGGAGAGGCTATTCACGAAAGCGTCGCAGAGTCCGAGCTGATTGCCGGAGTTGTGCAGGAGATTCGCAATCACGGCTTTGATGTGCTGCTCATGCTGGAGGCAACCATCGGGCTGAATGAACTTGCATCTGAAGAAACAGCAGGCGAGCAGGACGAAGAAGACGGCGAGCAGAAGGGCGCGTTCACCGCGCAGGATGTTCACTTCCTCAAATCGCTGCGAATCGCTGTCGAGGGAGAGAACGGCGAGACGTAGTGCTTGCTCCCGGCGTAGCATTTGGCTGTGATGTGCCTGTGGTAGCATTCGGCGGGTTTGAGTTGTGGAGTTTTGGCAATCGTCTTTGCGCGGTCCATCCCCGGGAAGGCCGAAGCGATTCCATAAGACGAGAGGATGGCGCGCGGTTATGAAAGACACTTTGGGAGTCCTGCTGGCGGGCGGCGCGGGCGAACGTTTGTTTCCACTCACGCGGGATCGCGCAAAGCCGGCAGTGCCGTTCGGCGGCCAGTATCGCATCATCGATATCACGCTTTCCAACTGCATCAACTCGGGCCTGCACCGGGTCTACATCCTCACTCAATACAAGGCTCTTTCACTCAACCGGCATATTCGCGAGGGCTGGTCGACCGTGGTTGCTCAGGAACTCGGGGAGTTCATTGAGATTTTGCCGCCCATGCAGCGCGTGAGCGCCAACTGGTACATGGGCACCGCTGACGCTGTTTACCAGAACATCTATTCCATCGGTTCCGAGCAGCCGAAGCATGTGCTCATCCTGTCGGGCGATCACATTTACAAGATGGATTACGGCAAGATGCTCGAGCAGCACAACGCCTCAGGCGCAGACGTGACGCTGGCGACGCTGCAGATTCGCCCCGATGAGGTATCGCGCTTCGGAGTCGTCGATGTGGCTCGCAGCGGCGAGGTGCAGGGCTTTGTGGAGAAACCCAAGTCCACGCATCTGCGTTCCCCCTGGAACCCGTCGATGGTCGACGCCTCCATGGGCATTTATCTCTTCAATACCGACGTGCTGTTGCCTGCCTTGATGCGCGACGCGGAAGACCCGCACTCCAAGCATGATTTTGGGCACAACATCCTGCCCAACATCCTTGAGCGCTACAAGATCTACGCCTACAACTTCGTCGATGAGAACAAGCAGGAGGCGCTCTATTGGCGCGACGTGGGCACGCTCGATGCTTTTTACGATGCGAATATGGATGTAGCCTCCGTCTCGCCCATCTTCAACCTCTATGACAAGAGTTGGCCGATTCGTACGCGCGTGCGCCAGTACCCTCCGGCCAAATTCGTCTTTGGCGAGCCTGGGCGAACGGGTTCGGCAGTGAACTCAATTGTTTCGGCCGGATGCATCATCTCCGGCGCGGCCATGCGCAACAGTGTGCTTTCGCAGGACGTGCGTGTGAATTCCTATTCTGAGGTGGACTCCAGCATCATCTTTTCGCATGTGAATATCGGGCGGCATTGCCGCATCCGCCGGGCGATCATTGATCGCGATGTGCATTTGCCTGAGGGCACAGTGATCGGCTTTGACCCGGAAGAGGATCGCAAAAATCATTTTGTGACTCCCAGCGGCCTGACAGTGGTGACGCGCGATTATTCGCTATATGAAAACCCCGTCGCGCCGGACTTCATGCCGGAGCAGAATTAGGAGACTCCTGCAAACTCTGTATCTTGTTGATTCCACGATGGCGCTTTTTCCTTAGGGGGAAGCGCTTTTTCTTTTCATCAAAAGCCCCGTCCTGCGAAAATGACAGGCAGACTTCGGGCCGGGTCAGCGCGAATCCGGCTCGTGGAACGAATTGAGAGCCATGCGCGTATATGGCTCCATGAGCGCGTTGACCTGGGATTTGCGGAGCATGAGCTTTGGGCCGGACGGGTCCAGAGCCGCGCAGTCTCACAGCCGTCCGGGCCGCGAGGCTGGACATCCGGAGCGAGCGTCCGAGGCCATGCCCCAACCAGCCCCAGATGCAAAATCGACTGACGCCTCCATGCATCTGGTCGTGCAACGGTGCATGGATGGTGACTCCGGTGCCTGGACCGAACTGGTGCAGACGCATCACCGGCGCGTGTATGCGCTCTGCTACCGCTTTACGGGCTCATCGAGCGACGCTGAAGATCTCACGCAGGACGTGTTTCTGAAGGTCTACGGCAATCTGCGCTCGTTTGATACGGAGCGGGGCAGTTTTCAGACCTGGATCACAACGCTGACGAGGAATCTGCTGGTGGATCACTTCCGGCGGTCCAAACAGCAGCGTGCTACGTCATCTATGGATGAGGGGTGGGATGAAGCCGACGATCTGCCGTTGACGCAGCGGCTGGCCCAGCCCGGACCCGATCCTCACGACCGCGCGGTGCAAAGACAGTTGGAAAAGCTGGTACAGGAGGCACTGGTCAAGATTTCTCCCGAGTTGAGGGAAGCGGTTATTCTGCGGGATCTGCAGGATCTGGATTACAAGGAGATCGCGCAGATTCTGCGGGTGCCCGAAGGTACCGTGAAGAGCCGGATCAGCCGCGGCCGCGCGGAACTGGCCCGCGTGCTGGAACGTAGTAAAGGACAGGTGGTTTAGTCATGGCGGAACATAATCCATTCGAGACGCGGAAGGCAGGCGAAGTCCGCTGCGAGGACTGGGAAGCCTGGCTGACGGAGCGTTTGGACGGAACGCTGGCTCCTGAGCTCGAGGCCCCGTTTGTCGCCCATGCCGCCCAATGCCCTGCTTGTGGGGAGTTGCTGGCGCGCGCCAGCCAGGGACGCGAGTGGCTCCAGTTCCTGCATGAAGATCCGTTTGTGCCGCCCGGGCTGCTGGGTAAAATTCTGGATCAGACCAAGAGTCCTGCTGGGCTCGGCGCGCATCCGGCAGGTGCCGTTCCGGTTCCAGCGACAGGTGCGGTGGCGGTGTGGCATCTCTCGATGCGGCGCGGCTTTCAGGAGACGCGTCTGCTGATGACGCTGGCGATGGCCTTCTTCTCCATCACGCTCACCCTCAACCTGCTCGGAGTGCATCCCGGCAGCATGCGCCTGCGCGATCTGTCTTTCTCAAACATGCAGCGCACCGTGGTGAGCAGCTTCTACGGCACCAAACAAAAAGTGGTACATACATACGAGAATCTGCGGTTTATTTATGAAATGGATTCGCAGCTTCGCGACCTGCAGCGCAATGCGGCGCGGCAGGGCGGCGCGAAGAAGGGCAAGGGCGGCGGTGCGAAAAACGATGTTCCGGCACAGCCCAATGCTCGCCAGTGGGCGCAGGAGAAGGCTTCAACGGCGGCTTCGTCTGATCAGACCAGCCGCGTGGAGAACGAGAAGAAGTCCGGTACAGGACTCATGGCAAGCCAACAAGAGGCAGAAAGGAACTGGGCATGAACTGCACGAATCACCCGGATCAACCTGTTGCTGCCTACTGCCAGAACTGCGGCAAGGCACTCTGCGCCGCCTGTGTCCGGCCAGTCTCCAGCAACGTTTATTGCGAACAGTGCCTGGCGGAAAAGCTGGGCGTAAGTGCGGCTCCAGGCGCAGCCGCCACGGGGCCCGCTATCCCTCAGATGCCGGGTGCGCCCAATCCAGGACTGGCAGCCCTGCTCGGAATCATTCCCGGTGTGGGAGCCATGTACAACGGCCAGTATGTCAAAGCCATTGTGCATGTACTGGTCTTTGTCGTGCTGGTCGGCCTGGCGAACTCTCATGACATCTTTGGCATCTTCATCGCTGCGTGGTTCTTTTACCAGGTGTTTGACGCCTACCATACGGCACGCGCGCGCCGCTTCGGGCTGCCGGTTCCTGACCCATTCGGGCTGAACGACCTGGGCAATCGTCTTGGGCTGCACAATGCTGTGCCTTATGTGCCGGTGAATCCGGCGACGGGCCAGCCAGCCCCCGGTTCCGTGCCTCCCGGCGCGGTGCCATACGATCCCTTTTATGCGCCACCTCCGCCACCAGCGGCCGCAGCGGAGGAAGCCGTTCCCCCTTACGGAGCCTATCCGCCCTATGCACCGCCGTACACTCCAGTGGATCCGGGAGTTCCCGTCGATCCTTCGATAAATGCCGGTGTTCCTGTGCCTCCGCCGGACCTGCAGCGCGCGCGCCGTGAGCCGATCGGGGCCATTGTTCTCATCGGGCTGGGCATGCTTTTCCTCTTTAATACGCTGGGACTGTTGCAGTTTGACTGGATTGGGCGGGGCTGGCCGCTGCTGATCATCGGTGTCGGCATCTGGATGCTGATCAGCCGCTCACGCGGCGTTGCCCGCAGGACGGGAGGCGGCCAATGAATCAGTATCTGCTGTTGCGGCGCTTGAAGGGGCCCGCGCTTCTGATCACCTTTGGCATCACGGCTCTTCTGGACCAGTACCATGTGCTTTCTTTCGGCAAAAGCTGGCCGCTCTATCTGATCGTGATTGGCATCTTCCAATTGGCAGAGCGCGCAGCGCTGTCGCGGATGCAAGCGCCCCCGATGGGCGGCTACTATCCCCCCGTCGGAGGTGTGCCTCCCGCGCCTCCGGCATCGCCGGGAACCGCGATCACACCCGTAATTCCGGGCATCGGTCCGGAAGACAGGAGCCGGTAAGCCATGGCAACCACACCTCCCTACGACCCGAAATCGGCTTATCGCCAGGCTCGTGCCCAGGCCAAGGCGCAGCGTGCTTACTGGCGCTACCAGACACGCGGATGCAGTTCCTCCATCGTGCGCCCGTTGGTGCTGGTTGGCGTGGGTGTCATCGCTCTGCTGATCGAGACGGGCAAGCTGCCCGCCGACATGTTCTGGAACTGGTGGGGACATTGGTGGCCGGTGCTGCTGATTGCCATCGGCGTGTTGCTGCTGATCGAGTATTTCGTGGATCGCAACAACCCCTGCGCAGGCAGTCGCGGACTGGGCGGCGTTGTGGGCCTGGTTGTTCTGCTGGCCCTGATCGGATGGGGATCGAATGGCTTCAATCACTGGGGCTGGCAACAGGGCAACTGGAATAACTTCTGGGGCTCTCTCGGGCCGGAATACAGCAACGATCTGCAGCTCTCGCATCCGCTGACAGTGGGCGCCGGTATGACGCCTGTCGTGAATATCGAGAACCCCAACGGAGATGTCATCGTGACGGCATCTACCGATGGGCAGATACATCTGTCCGGCCATCAGGTCGCCCATATCGGATCGCAAGCCAGCGCCAATCAGCTCTTTGCAGATACCAAGCCTCAGATCGAGCCCACCGCTACGGGTGCGAATATCGTGGTTCCTTCGCGCGACAACCTCAGCGATGACCTCACGGTCGAGCTGCCACCGCAATCCTCAGCCATTATTCGCGGCGACCATGGCGACGTGACCGTGGAGGGTCTCAAGTCCAATGCCGACATCACTGCGAATCACGGCGACGTCCGGGTGCAGGATATCGGCTCGGATGTGCATGTGCAGATGCAGCATGGAGACTTCTCTGCGCAGAATGTGCAGGGCAGCGTCAGTATGAGCGGTCGAGGCGGAGATGTGACCCTTTCGAAGGTGCAAGGGGGAGCGAGTATCAACGGCGAGTTCTTTGGCGACACCCATCTGGAGCAGATTGGTGGCCAGGTGCAGTTCCGCTCCAGCCGCACCCAGATTACCGTGCCTCACCTGCTCGGCTCACTGACGCTCGATTCCGGTGACCTCGGCATTCAGCAGGCGAGCGGTCCCATTACCATCGCCGCGCATGCCAAGGACATGGACCTGACGGGCATCACCGGAGGCCTGAATATTCAGGATAACGATGGCGACATCAGCGTAACCACGGGGCTGCCGCTGGGCGATATCCGGATTGCAAACCACACCGGAGATGTGACGCTCACCGTGCCATCGAACGCAAATTTCAACTTCAGCGGAACCACCAGCCAGGACGAAAGTCTGCACACCAACTTCTCCTTGCCTGTCGTTACGCAGAACGGCCAGCAGACGGCCCAGGGCAAGGTAGGAAGCGGAGGCGCCACCGTCGATATCTCGACCACGCACGGCAGCCTGGAGTTGAATAAGGGGGATGCGGCGGTGCCGATGGCCCCTGGAGCGGCCAGCCACAGCAAGGCTCCCCACTTCAAGAGTAAGGGACACGTTCAAAGCACGCTGGAATAGGCTGGCCCGGCGTCGTCGAGCCTTAGACGCGAGCCGCTACGGTCTCTTCAATCGCGCGCAGCATCTCGTCCAGAGTCATTTCGGTCGAGTCAATCACGATCGCATCGGGAGCGGGGCGCAGCGGGGATTCCGCCCGGTTGCGGTCCCGCTCGTCGCGTTTGCGTAACTCCTCATGCAGGGCCGCATGAGTGGCCGCCTGCGGCGTCTCAAGATAGCGCCGGTGGCTTCGCGCCTCCGGCGATGCATCCAGAAAAAACTTGAGATCCGCGTCCGGAAAAACCACGGTTCCAATGTCGCGGCCTTCCATCACCACGCCGCCGTGCTGCCCCATGGCGCGTTGCAGGCTGACCATCCAGTTGCGAATCGGCGGATGCACGCTCACGCGCGAAGCCGCCTGTGTGACCTCTTTGTCGCGCAGCGTAGCCGTGACATCCTGCCCGTCGAGCAGCACCCGGTTGCCGGCGGAGGTGGGCTCCAACTCGATAGCGGTGCTGCTGGCCAATGCGGTGAGTGCTTCGGCATCGTCAGGGTTCACGCCCTGCTCGATAGCCTTGCGAGCAAAGGCGCGGTACATCGCTCCGGTCTCGAGATTCAGCAGGCCAAAGCGCGTGGCCAGGTGTCTGGCCACGGTGCTTTTGCCGGCTCCAGCTGGGCCGTCGATCGCGATGATGAGTTTACGGGCAGTCATCGTGCAGCGGTCATCCTTATGTGGAAGTTATTCTTCAGGCCGGCGCTGCGGCTTGCCAAAGCCGTTGCCGGGACCGCGATTCGGCCCCTTGCCGAAGCTCTTTCCCGGCCCTTTGCCAAAGCCCTTATTGGGTCCCTTGCCAAAGCCGCCCGGTTTGCCGGGGCCTTTGCCGAAAGACTTTCCAAAAGACTTGCCCGGTCCTTTTTGAGGACCCTTGCCAAAGCTCTTGCCGCCTTCGCGCTTCGGGAATCCCGGTTTGCGATCACCAAAGGACTTGCGTCCCTCTGAGCGATTGCCATATGGCCGTTGCTCACGCTCACCGTCCCCCTCGCGCGGCGCGAACGGCTTGCGATCCCCAAAGGGCTTGCGGCCCTGGGGGCGGTTGCCATAGGGCCTTTGCTCGCGCTCGCCTCCGCCTTCACGGGGCGAGAAAGGCTTACGATCCCCAAACTCGCGCCGAGGTCCACCAAACGACTTGCGGGCCGGCCGGTCGCTGTCTCCGCGGGGCGGGCGCGAGTCTTCCCGGCCTTCGCGCGCGCGGTCTCCGAAAGGCTTGCGCTTCTCAAAGGGCTTCCCGAAGGGCTTCTTGCCAAAGGAACGGCGGTCGCCTTCTTCGCGATTGCGGAAGCTGGGACGCGGGCGATCTCCGTCCCGCCGGCCGCCTTCTTCGCGCCGCCGGAAGTCCGGGCGTCCCGGTTCGCTGCCCTCGCGGCTGCGGCGGTTGTCGGCGAAGGCACCGCCTTCCTCCTGCGGCTTGCGGAACGGCGGACGGAATCCTCCAGCGGGCCGATCGGAGCGATCGCGCTGTCCAAAAGGCTTTCTCTCTCCGCTATAAGGTGTGCGCTCGCGACGATTGTCGCCAAAGGCGCCACCATCTCTGCGGGGACGATCCTCGCGCCGGTCGGAACCAAAACCTTCCCGCTTGCGGTCATCCCGGCCAAAGCCTGCGCGGCCTCGATCGTCCCGCCGGAATCCCTCGCGGCTCCGGTTCTCAGAGGAGAATCCCCCGCGTTCCCGCGATCCGGCCGCTGGCCGCTCACCATAAGGCCGAGGGCGGCGATCTCCGCGCTGGAACCCGCCTTCACGGGCTGGGCGTTCCGGGCGGCTATCGCGAGGCGTGTACTTGCGGATGCGATCGGTGCCTGGTCCTGGCTCCGAGGAGAACGCAGTTCCCTCGGGCATCTCCGTGCCCGCTTCCGTTGCCGGTTCCACGGTCGCTGGCGGCAGCACTTCCGGAAACTCCGGCAGCTCTCCGGCGACGTGGTAAAGCGTATTCGGTCCCAAAGCCACCGTCTCTAGCTGGCGCGTGGTCAGCAGTGCATGCAGCGCCTCGCGCACCTTGGAGCGGGAAGCCAGCGGCGACAGAAAGATGGAGACTTCATCCTCGCTGGCGGCAATCACCGAGCGCAGATAGCCGGCAAGAAAGAGCGAGAGCGCGGTGCCCTGCGCGGTCGTGGAGCCTTTGGCCGACTCCTTAGGGTAAGCAGACTTGACCAGTGCCCATTCGGTGCGGTTCTCGAGGTAGCGCGGCACCACACGCAATGTGCCCCACAGTTCCACCAGAGCGCGGCGTACAGCGGCTTCGGTCACTTCGCGGCCCACGCCCGAGCGAATTTCCTCTACCGTAAGCGCGCCCTGCTCGTCGAGCAGCTTCCAGATGTTGATATGCAGCGGCGACGTGCGTCCGGCTGGTGCAGTCTTCCAGGTACGGTCGGCGCGCAGTGAAAGCAGCCAGGGCAGCTCTTCGCGCGAGATCAGAAAGTCCGGCTCTTCGCTGAGCGCACCAAAAAGATTTAACGGAACCACATCGCCGGTGGTAAAAAGGCGGCGGGCAAGATCGAGTGCGTCTTCAATCGCAGAGCGGCTCGGGGTGTGTTCCAGTTTGCCCAGGCATGCCTCTACAAAAGACGGGGCAGGGGCGGGAAGTTGTTGCTTCCGGGGAAGAAAGAGCTGAAAGCCGTGAGTCTCTACCCAGGCCGTCGCGTCTTCATGCGTAAGAATAGGATCGGCGTTGTGGCGCCACAGAGTGGCGCGCGCCTCGAGAAGCTGCTGCGATGTCAAAGAATGTCCTTTAGGGAAGCAACAGGCCCGCGGCGTTTATCGCCCGGCCAAAACACGAGGTTCTTCGGAACTAGATCCGTTCAAACGCCCGCTGAATGTCCTTCCATGAATATCGTAAAGCAATCGGGCGTCCATGGGGGCAACTCGTGGGGTGCGCCGTGCGCGCCAGCTCGGCCAGCAGCCATTCCATGCGCTGGGGATCGAGCGGTGTATTGATTTTGATGGCCGAGTGGCAGGCAATGGAGGCGGCGATCCGTGTCCGCACCGTTTCCAGATTTTCTGACTGCGTGCCCGTGCCGGTCTGCTCCAGCACCTCCACCAGCATCCGCTCCAGCCGCGCGCCCTCCAGCCCTACTGGAGATGCTTTAATCGCAATGGTATGCGGGCCAAAGGGTTCCGCTTCAAAGCCATTGCGTTCCAGCTCCTGGGCAATCTCGGCGAAGCGCACCATCTGGTGTGGCAGCAGATCGAGCAGCAAAGGCATCAGCAGGCGTTGGCGGTGCACGCGCTCCACCTCACGCTCCCGCAGAATCTTCTCAAACAGCACGCGCTCGTGGGCCACATGCTGGTCAATAATCCAGAAGCCCTCATCGTTCACCGCCAGTATGAAGGACTCCCGAAGCTGCCCAAGCGGCTTCAGGGAGGCTAGCGACGCCAGCGTCCCAGCTTCTCCTCCCGGTGGCGGAATCTCTTCCGGCCCGGCATCATGGCCGCAGTTTCCTCCTGGCACGCGCGCGGCCGCTCCGGCCACGGCAGGATATGCCGGCGGCGCTGGCGCAGACCCCGCCGCGCCCTGAACCTGCGGCACAGTCATTTCCGCCCTCGCGAAGGGCAGTGGCTGCTCCACAGAAGGTAGCACGGGCTCCGTCAGAGCAAAAGCGGCCACTTCGCCGGCGGCTTCAGAGCCTGCCGGAATCACTTCGGAGTCCTGCACCGGAGTCGCTGTCGGCAATACCGACGAAACCGGCTCCGAAGCGGAGAGTGCAGCCAGAAAATCGGCGGCCGGACGTGCCTTCATCAGTGCGTTACGTATGCTGTCCCGTAGAAAATCGTGCAGCACCGAAGACTGCCGGAAACGCACCTCTGTCTTTGCCGGATGCACATTCACATCCACTTCGTGAGGCGGCATCTCCAGAAACAGCAGGGCTACGGGAAACGAAGTCGGCGGAATGATATTCCGGTATCCCTCGGTAATGGCATGCAGAATCAGCCGGTCGCGCACAAGCCGCCGGTTGATGAAGATATAGATCGAGTTGCGGTTGAGCTTCTGCAGGGCCGGTTTTGAGATAAAGCCCTTCACGCGCAAAAAGCCAGGATCAGGTGGTTCGTAATCCTGGTCGCGGCGCCACGGCGGAGGCTCCGGCAGCCCGGCGCGGTCAAACGGCCGCTCGGCAGCCATGGGAATCAATTGATTCAGCGTCTCCGCCCCGAAAATCTGAAAGACGCGTTCTGAGGGCTCATTTACCGGCGGCGCATTGAGCAGTGCATGCGTGGCCGAGTGCAGCTCAAAATGCTTGTCAGGATGCGCGAGCGCATAATGCGTCACCAGCGCGGAGACATGCGAAAGCTCCGTGCTCTCGGCCTTGAGAAATTTACGGCGCGCAGGCGTGTTGTAAAAGAGGTCCCGGATCGTGAAGCTGGTGCCCGGCGGCGCGCCCGCATCCTCGACGCGCAGCATCTTGCCGCCCGCAATCTCAATGCACGTGCCGGTTTCTTCGCCCTGCGCGCGCGTGATCATCTCGAGCCGCGAGATGGAGGCAATCGAGGGTAGCGCTTCGCCACGAAAGCCCAGCGTGGCAATGGTGAGCAGATCGTCGCTGCTGCGAATCTTTGACGTCGCGTGCCGCTCAAAGGCCAGCATGGCGTCATCGCGCATCATGCCGATGCCGTTGTCGGTTACCCGGATCAGCTTGCGGCCTCCGGCTTCCACTTCGACGCGAATGCGCGTGGCTTCCGCATCGATCGCGTTTTCGAGCAGTTCCTTGACGACAGAGGCAGGGCGATCCACCACTTCGCCAGCGGCAATCTGATTCGCCACCTGATCGGACAAAACGCGGATGCGGCCCATGAAAGAAGCTTACAAGACGCAAAATCCCCCGCTTTGCGTACACCTGTGCAAAGCGGGGGACGAAATAAGCGGGTTAAGCCTTCGCCGTTTCCGGCTTCTGTTCGGCGGTCTTGGCTGCGTCCGTAACTTCGGGAGCACGGTCGCCAATAATGTGCAGACGCAGAAAGTTGGTCGAGCCGCTGCGGGTGCGGGTGCCGGCCACAATGCCAAGAATGTCCTGCTTCTTGGCATAGCCGCCCTCCTGCATGAGGCGTTCGGCGGTGTCCACCATATCTTCAGTGGTGTAGGCCTTCTCGCAGAGGATCGGCTTTACGCCCCAGAGCATGGCCATGCGGTTGATCACCTCCGGCACGCTCGAAAGCGCATAAATCGGGGGTTTCGGCCGGTACTTCGAGAGCTGGCGTGCCGTCGTTCCGGTCTCGGTGAAGACGGCAATGGCGGCCACATCGAGATCCTCGCACGCGTGCGCCATCGATTCGCAGATTGTCTCTGGAATCGAAAGCCGCTGATGCGGAGGCCGGGCTTCCTGCGCGCTGTGCTCCAGGTTGCTCTCGGTCTCGGACGCAATCCGAGCCATCATGTGTACGGCCTCAATCGGGTACTTGCCGGCGGCCGTCTCAGCCGAGAGCATCACCGCATCGGTGCCGTCATAGACGGCATTGGCGACGTCGCTCGCCTCGGCGCGCGTGGGGCGCGGATTCTCAATCATCGACTCCAGCATTTGCGTTGCCGTGATCACCGGCTTGCGCCAGGCGCGCGCGCGGCGAATCATGTGCTTCTGGATGGCCGGAACTTTCTCGGGTGGAACTTCCACGCCAAGGTCGCCGCGAGCCACCATGATGCCATCAGCCGCTTCCAGAATCTCTTCCAGATTGTCGATCGCCTGCGGTTTTTCAAGCTTTGCAATCACCCATGTGCTTGAGCCCAGAGCCGCAATGCGATCCTTCACCAGCTTTACGTCTTCGGCCGTGCGGACAAACGAGAGCGCAATGGCATCTACATTGTTCTGAACGGCAAAGACCAGATCAATATCGTCCTTCTCCGTGAGCGAAGGCACCTTGACCGGAATGCCGGGCAGATTAATGCCCTTGTGCTCACCGAGCGTGCCGCCGTTCATCACGGTGCATTCGACGTCTTCTCCCTGAATGCTCTTCACGCGCAGCTCGATCAAGCCGTCCGAGAGCAGGATGCGATCTCCCTCCGTCAGATTTTCGGCCAGCGTCGGGAAGGTGGTGGCGATCACTGTGGCGGTGCCGGCAATATCCTTCGGAGTAATCGTCAGAGTCTGCCCGGCCTTCAACTGCACCGGTATGCGGTCCTGCAGTCTTCCGGTGCGAATCTTCGGACCCTGCAGGTCGGCAAGAATGCAGATGGTCTTCTTCTCTTCGGCGGCGACGGTGCGAACCATCTCGATCAGCTTCAGCTTCTCAGGATGCGTACCGTGAGAAAAATTTAACCGGGCCACATCGAGTCCGGCACGAACCAGTTCGCGGAAAACATCAGCGTGCGAAGAAGCGGGTCCCAGCGTGCCTACAATCTTGGCGCGGCGCGGCTCGTGAGCCGGCTCATTGCCGGCATACGTGAAATTCATCCATCCCCCAAACTTATGCGGAAACCTTTGCGGCATCCGCGACCTATTTTAGCGGAAGTTGTGCCGGGGAATAGTCAACGGCGCGCAGACGCCCGGATTTTCACAGGTTCTGGCCAGCAAACGCGCTCAGCGAAAGCGCGGCAGGTCCTCTCCCGGTTCCTGGAAGCAGTTCTCGCCGCTCTCGGCTCCGCCGCCCACAACTTCCCGGCCAGAGTGTGTTGCTGCGTCCGGCATCGTATCCAGTTCCGGCGGTTCGTCCCCGCAAACTCCATACACCTCGGCATTAAACTCCGCACCGAAAAGTATGCTCAGCGACACGATATACAGCCACACCATCGTGGCCATGCCCGCCCCCAGCGACCCATAGACGACCTGGTAATGCGAGAAGCGCGTTACATACCAGCCAAAGAGCAGCGTGGAAACAAACCATGTCACCGTCGCCATCATGGCTCCCGGCAATGCGTGCTTCCAGTGGCGGCGGCGCGGCACGCCAAAGTGGTAAATCATTGCGAGCATCACCACGCTGGTCACCACGGCGATGCCCCAGCGAATCACCCGCCAAAAGAGCAAAACGTAGAAACGCAGCTCATGCCCGGCAGAGTCGACGATCCAGTGCTCGATGAAGTGCCCGAATGTGATCAGTAGGGTGGCGAAAAACATCGGCACCAGAGTGCCCGCCACCAGCAGCACCGCGACCACGCGCTGCCACCAGAAGTTCCACGCGCTGCGGGGCAGGCGTTCGGCGCGGCGAAGCCCTTCCATCAGGGCCAGCATCAGGCCCATGGCCGCAAAAAACGAAATGCCAAAGGCGATCAGAACCAGGTGCGCCGAGCGGCCTTTGCCTGGCTGAAAATAGGCTTGCACCAGAAGCATGGTATCCGGCGGAAGAATCTGGCTGAAGCCATAACGCAGCTCACCCAGAAACGTGTCGCCCTCCGGCGCGAGCGCCAGAATGGTTGTGGCTGCGAGCAATGTAGGGAAAAGACTCAGAATCGCGGAATAGGCTGCGGCCTTGGAGTTTTGAAACGCGCTATGACGAAAGGCATTCCAGCCTGCCCGCTGCAGATGCAGTTGCAAGCGGTGCAGCGGGCGCTGGAATGGGAGACGTTTCGTCATCGCGGATCTATCGTGCCGGCTTCCATGCGGTCAGAAATGCTGTGACCGACTCCGGGCTCATGTGCCGCATGTTTTCAAACTCGCCGTTCTTCTGGCTGTAAATTACGCGGCCATGCGCATTCAACACCGCGAGGGCAGGCACGCCCTTGTGCAGGGGCACCCCATACTTCTTCGCCAGGTTTACGTTCTTGTCGAAGCGTCCGATATTCACATCCACCAGCACAAAGTTGCGGGCGAGCAGGGTCGCGTTGGGCGCTTGATGAAAGTAGTAGTCCAGCACCTTGCAGTCCGGGCACCAGTTGCCGCCAAAGTCCAGAATCACGCGCTTATGCTCGCGCCGCGCCACCATCAGTGCATGCTCAATCTCCGCCGGGGCGGCCGAGGGGGCAGGGTAAATCACCTTGTGCACTTCTGCGGAGTAGAGGCCGCTCATCTGGGCGCCAGCGGTGGGTGTCAGTGCGAGCGAGGCCATAAGGCCACCCATCATTGCAGCGAGCATGGTCTTGCGAATCCAGTTCATCTTCCCTCCGGTGGGGAAATCTCCCGAAAAATGCCGTGGCCTCCAGCATGCCACATCGTTCCCGGCTCCCGCACGGTCCTTTTCCAGCAGATGGTAGAAGCCGTCCTCAGGATGCAGGTGATTTGCAGCACGAGCACCTTTTGGCCCTCGCATTTAAGATACCCGCAGGTAAAGGCACACATGGCGCAACGATTGGTCGTGCCGGAGGCAATGGGTCCGGCAACCACGCTCCTCTTCAACGATTGGTATCCGGCCATGCGCAGTGAAGCTCTGCGCGGCAAAACGCTGGCAAAGCAGCAGATCATGGGCATCCCGCTGGTGCTCGGCCGGCGCGCCGACGGCAAGCTCTTTGCCATGCGCGATGCCTGCCCGCACCGCGGTATTCCGCTCTCGTGCGGCTGGTTTGACGGCAAGGATGTCACCTGCAAGTACCACGGATGGGGATTTGAACCAGTCACCGGACAATGCTCCGCCATCCCCTCGCTCACCGGGCACGACACCCTGGACTGCTCGCGCATCTTCGCAACCGCCTTTCCTTGTGAAGAGCGTGACGGCTATGCGTGGGTCTATTTTCCTGAGCCGGGTAGCGGCCGTGTCATGGACCGCACCTCTCTGCCGGCTGTGCCAGAGGTTCCCAAGTTCGGCGGCCGCTTCCGCTCTGCGCACCTGACTGCCGAACTGCCCTGCAATGTAGACCACGGCATCATCGGCCTCATGGACCCCGCGCACGGCCCTTTCGTGCATCAGTCTTGGTGGTGGCGCAGCCGCGCGAGCATACATGAGAAAGAGAAGCACTTCGAGCCGATCCCGCAGGGCTTTCGCATGGCCTCGCACAAGCCCTCAGGCAACAGCGCGCCCTATAAGCTGCTGGGAGTCTATGGCGAGCCCATCACCACCACCATCGATTTTGTGCTGCCCAATCGCCGCTATGAGACCATCCGGTGCGGAGAAAAGTGGTTTGCCAGCCTTACCACTGTCACGCCGACCGCGCCCAATGCCTGCCGCATCGATGTGGCCGCTGCGTGGAACATTTTCTATTCCGTGCCCTTCGTGAAAGCCATCGCCATGTTTTTTGGCAAGCGCTTTGTCGAGCAGGACCAGGTCACCATGATCCAGCAGGCCGAGGGGCTGCGCTATGATCCCACGTTGATGCTGATCGACGATGCAGACCGGCCCGCCAAATGGTACTTTGCGCTCAAACAGGCGCGCCTGGATTCAGCCCGGACCGGCGAGCCACCCCGGCATCCCATGGATGGCCCCGTAACGCTGCACTGGCGAAGCTGAAGCACGGGGCAGGAAGCTCAACGAGGCATCTCAAATCGCAACCGAATTCTCGTCGCTCCACAGGCATTCCGCGCAGATGTGCAGTTGCTGCCCCAACTCCATGAATTGCTTCATCCAGTCCGTTGTCTGCTTTTTGACTCGCGTCTGCTGCATGGTTTCGTTCCAGATATTCTGCGCGTGCCAGATGCGCGTCTCAAACGGGAAGAGCGCCAGCGTTCGCGCAAGCGTCAAGGCATTCTCCAGGTGTTCGGTGTTGCCCATGTTGCCGAGCACGGCCATCATGGCTTGCTTCATGCGCGTGCCGGCAAGATAGCTCAGTTCCTGGCGATCGAGTTCAATCTTGTCGGCCTCGGCCACTTCAAGCAAAGCCCGCACCTCCACGGCGTCGACTGGCTCGCTGTCAAGTGCGTGCCGCAGTCCGGCATTCACGGCAAAATTCGCGGCCAGCAGTAGCGCCTGCGGCTTGGGGAGCTGGCTCTGGCTCAGGAAGTGAAGCAGCGAAGCCTGCGTCTCATAAATCGCTGCGATGCTCGCCTCCACCTCGCTCAGCGTGGATGTAAGAATGAGCCCAAGAATGCGCCGCTGCTCATCCTGAAAAAGCGAAGTCAGGGAGTAGGTGTGCGCCGGCTGCAGCTCGCCGCCCGCACTCGCTTCGGCAAATTGCCGGTCCACGACCCGTATCACTTCTGCAATATCGGCTCTCGTCATCGCCGATTGCAAGGCATCGCACAGTGGTGCATAGGTCGGTTCAAGCGCCGTGTTCCATCGCTTTACGGCCGCGGTTAGATTGTGGTCGCCCAGGTGGAGCACCGCAAACACGACCATCTCCGACTCTTCGGTAATCTTTGAAGTCACAAACCCGCGCCCAATGATCAGCCGCGCCCGCCCTGAGCTGTACATCTCATAGGCTTCGCGGCGCACAAGGTAGCAGAAGATCGCGGCATCGTCCGGATAGCTCGTGAAGATGGAGCTGATGGCATAATGCGCCGCTACCTGTTCCAGGCCTACCTTCATCGGCAAAATATATTTGCGATAAACCTGCCCACCATCGGCTTCTTTGGGCAGATTGCTCTGCGCCGTGGTCAGCTTCTGAACGAACTCCTCTTCGAGCTCTGCAGCGCTTGGGCCAAAGAGTTCGGCGGCCAACTGCAGCACGCGGCTCGCATAGGCGATGATTTGTATCGTCTCGATGCCGCTGATCTCATCAAAGAACCATCCGCAGCTCGTATACATCAGCAGCGCGTGGCGCTCCAGTTCCATCAGCTTGAGCGCAGCCTGCCGCAGTTCTGGCGTGCGCGCCTGAGAGATGAACTCCGTAATAAAATCCGTAGCGGCGCTCGAGGTTTCTCCGGCAGCCTGATGGTTGCGATCAAGAATCACCCGGATGTAGCCGTTGCGTGCGCGGTCCAGGTCAAAGCCCATCGAGAGCGATGCCCGCTGCGCATAGGCCGCAACGCTGTCGCGCAGCCAGTCCAGTGCCTCGCGCAGAGGCGCGCGCCATTGCTGTGACCAACCTGGATGCGTGTTGCAGCCGCAATTTGAGCGCCACCGCTCCACGCCGTGCGCGCAACTCCATGAGGTGTTCTCTTCAATCATCGCCTCCCACTGCGGAGGAAATTTCTCCAGAAACTCTCCGTAGTTGGTGAGACGGGCCCCGCCGGTTTGTTCCACATGCTCCAGCATCCAGGCCAGAGCCATATCCCCATAGCGATGGTGGTGCCCATAGCTTTCGCCATCCGTCGCGACATGCACAAGCTGCGGGGCTTCGCTCTTCGCGTCAAAGGCGTCCATCAGCCTGTCGTAAAACACTTCACCTCTGTTGAGCAGTCCTTCAAAGGCAATGGCTCGCGAGCAGCTCCCGTTGTAGAAAAACGCTGCGATGGAGCGCCCGCTGGGCAGCTTCACGTCATAGGCTCGCGTCGTGGTTACGCTGTCGTGGGGTGTGTCTTTCCAGCCCGTGTCTGCGCTTGCGGGCTTCTCTCCACTGGGTATGGGGCGAACGCGCTTGCACTGGTTGGGAGCAAGAACCACAAATTTGAGTCCCTGCTCAGCCATCAGGTCGAGCGATTCGGTGTCCACGGCTGTTTCGGGCAGCCACATGCCTTCCGGTCGCCGTCCAAAGCGCGACTCAAAATCAGCAATGCCCCACAGGATCTGTGTGATCTTGTCGCGCCGGCTCGCCAGCGGCAAAATCATGTGATTGTAGGCCTGTGCCATGGCCGAGCCATGTCCGCTGAAGCGCTTCTGGCTCGCATGGTCTGCTTCCAGAATGGCGCGGTACACGCGCGGCGCATCTGACTGCAGCCATGACAGCAGTGTTGGGCCAAAGTTGAAGCTGATGCGGCTGTAGTTGTTCATGATCCGGATAATCTCGTTTTCCGGATTCACAATGCGCGCCGCCCCGTTTGGCGCGTAGCACTCGGCGGTGACGCGGTCGTTCCAGTCGTGATACGGCGCGGCCGAGGGCTGGGTCTCTACCGTTTCGAGCCACGGATTCTCCCGTGGCGGCTGGTAGAAATGGCCGTGAATACAGATATAACGGTCCGGCGACGACATCTTGAGACTTCTCCTTCGCGCAATCGAGTGGCTTGCTTCAGATTAGAAGACTGCGGCTGCGGAATCCCACTCCCCTCCGCCGGCTACTCGAACGGTGTGCTTGATTTTCCCGCGAGATCACAGGCTCGCCACAGGTACCAGGTAGCTACCGAGCGCCAGGGCCGCCATTTTTCCGCGCGGCGCGCCATCTTCTTCATATCGGCGAGCATGCTCGCATCAAAAGGCTTCGACTTCGGCAATCGGTCAAACGTCAGAGCAAACCCTTTGCGAATTCCATAGTCGGTCACAGGAAATACATCGGGCCGTCCAAGCCGGAAGATGAGCATCATCTCGGCTGTCCATTTGCCAATGCCGCGCACTGCGCTCAGTCGCGCCACAATTTCATCATCGGGCATGCGCCGGATGCGCTGCAGGCTCGGGACAGTCCCGTCCATCGTCTTCGCCGCCAGATCCCGCAGGGCGAGAACCTTGCTTTGCGAAACCCCCGCTGCCCGCAGTTGATCGTCCGGCGCGGCCAGCAGATGCTCGGGCGCGGGGTGATACTCGCCAAAGCTTTCCAGCAGCCGCTTCAGAATGGCTGCTGCCGCCTTGCCATGCAACTGCTGGTAAATGATGGACTCCAGCAAGGATTCAAACGGTGAATGCTGCGACTGAAGCCGCAATGTAAATGGCCCCGCGCACTCGATCAGTTTTCCCAGCTTGGGGTCTGCCTCGGCAAGCTCGCGGCAGGCAAGATCGGCATCGTATCGAACGGGGCGTAGTCCGGCGGTCATGACCGGAGTTTAGGCCTACCTGTGCCTGGAGCCAAGCACGAAGAAGAAAAACAGATTCTGGGGTTATTCTTGCGCAGAGGCCGCATCATACGAGCGTCCGCAAAACAGGAGCTGGCACCCAATGATCAACAAGGCAGATCGCGGATTTTTCCTCGCGGGCAAAGAGCACATGAGCGAGCAGCGTCTGGCCGTGTACGCTCCCTGGGACCAGCGGCTTTTGGGCACCGTGGCCATCGCCAGTCTGGATCAGGCCAAAGACGCAGCCCGCCTGGCTGCAGAATCCATGTCCGTGCTGCGCGCCATGCCAGCCTATCGGCGCAGCGAAATGCTACAAGCTGTGGCGCGGGCCATCGAGGCGGAAAAGGAGTCACTCGCCGCGGGCATCGTGGCTGAGGCGGGCAAGCCGCTCAAGGCCGCCCGCGTTGAGGTGGAGCGCGCTGTGCTCACCTTCCGCACTGCCGCCGAAGAAGCGCTGCGCCTCGAAGGCCAGGTGCTGCCGCTCGACTTTACGCCCGGCAGCGAAGGCCGCTGGAGCCTAGTGCGGCGCTTCCCGCGCGGCCCTGTACTGGCCATCACGCCCTTCAATTTTCCCCTGAATCTGGTAGCACATAAATTGGCTCCGGCAATTGCAGCGGGCTGCCCCGTGATTCTCAAGCCTGCTCCACAGACGCCCTTCACTGCGCTGCGGCTGGCGGAACTGATCTACGCCGCCGGAGAAGCCGCGGGTTTTCCCGCCGCCGCGCTCAGCGTGCTGCATCTTGAGAATGAATCCGTGCAGGCGCTGGTCGAGTCCGACGAGTCCCTGCGCCAGGTCAGCTTCACCGGCAGTGCGCGCGTGGGTTGGGAACTCAAGCGAAAGGCCGGCAAAAAGACTGTTCTGCTCGAACTGGGCGGCAACGCAGCCATGATCGTCTGCGCAGACTGGCCAGATATCGCTGGAGCCGCAAAGAAGGCCGTCCGCGCCTCCATGGGCTATGCCGGTCAAAGCTGCATCGCGGTGCAGCGCGTCTATGTGGATCGCTCACTCTTTCATCGCTTCATTGCTGCTGCGGTCGAGGAGGCGCAATCTCTGGTCTGTGGCGACCCGGACGAGGAGCGCACCGATGTCGGGCCACTCATTCGACCCAGCGACGCCGAGCGAGTCACTGCCTGGGTACAGGAGGCCGAGGATAGCGGCGCGACGCTGCTCGTTGGCGCCGGGCGCAAGGATTCTCTGGTGAGTCCTGTCATCCTGACCGGAACCAGGCCGGGCATGAAGGTGCTCGATGAGGAAGTTTTCGGCCCCGTGATGGTCATCGAGCGCTTTGATGGATTCGACGATGCACTGGCCCGTGTCAACAACTCGCGCTATGGCCTGCAGGCGGGCCTGTTCACGCGCGACGCGCAGCAGATATTCAAAGCCTACGCTGAGCTCGAAGTCGGCGCCCTCATCGTTGGCGATACCCCCACCTGGCGCATGGACCCCATGCCTTACGGTGGCGTCAAAGAGTCCGGTCTCGGTCGCGAAGGCATCCGCTATGCCATCGAAGAGATGACCGAGCCGCGCCTGCTTGTTATGGCGCTCTAGCGTCCCGGATGCGCGTTGCAGAATCTGCCTCTGGCGGGTTTTCGTCTCATCAACGCGCAGCGTCCGCCGGCCAGGGGAAGCCGCATCTACCGGTAGGATGAAATCCATGTCGAAGATCGAGAGTGACGCATCCACCCCGGAAGTGCCTCGGGCACTGCAGCAATTCAGCCAGGATGCGCGGGTGACAGTGCGCCGCAACGGCGCTCCGCTTCCTCAGGGCAAGTGCGTCGTCTACTGGATGCAGCGCGCGCAGCGGGCCCTCGACAATCCCGCGCTCGACATGGCCATTCGCATCGGCAACGAACTGGGCCTTCCCGTCGTGGCTTACTTTTCCGCAATCTCTAATTTCCCTCACGCGAATCTGCGTCATTACGTGTTTCTGAATCAGGGGCTGGCCGACATTGAAGAGGACATGGCCGAGCGCAACGTAACCTTCATCGTGCGCCGCCCTCCGGGCAATTCGTTGGAGCAGCTATTGGAAGAAGTGCAGGCCGCCATGCTCATCGGCGATGAAAACCCCTGCCGCGAACCAGAGCGCTGGCGTCAGGTGATCGCCAAACGCCTGAACATGCCTTACTGGACCATTGATGCCGATGTCGTCGTACCGTCGAATCTCTTTCCAAAGCACCAGTACATGGTGCATATCTTCCGCAAACGCTTTGAGCCTCTGCTGCCGCAGTATCTTGTTCCGCAGCCTGTCATCCAAGCCGAAAAATCCTGGCCGCATCCCAAAGGCTTCGAAGCCTTCGACGTCCGGCACGATGTCACTGAAGGCTGGAGCAAATTCGACCGCAGCGTGAAGCCGGTGGACTCCTTTCATGGAGGCACTCACGAAGCGCAGAGACTGCTCAAGGATTTCGTAACCAATAAATTGGCAAATTACCCCAAAGAGCGAAACCATCCCGAACTGGATGGCACCAGCCGCCTCTCGCCCTATCTGCATTTTGGCCACATCAGCCCGTTGACGATTGCCCTCGCCGTCGAGGATGCGCACAAGAACAAGCACGCATCGCGCGAGGCTTGCGACAGTTATCTCAATGAGCTGATTGCGTGGCGCGACATGGCGGTCAACTTCGTAAAGTTCGTGCCGGGTTACGATTCCTTTGAGGCCGCTCCCGAGTGGGCGCAAAAGACGCTGCGCGAGCACGCAAGAGATACCCGCGATCCCATTTATACGCTCGAAGAGCTGGAGCGCGCTGAAACATGCGACGAGCTGTGGAATGCCGCTCAGCGCCAGATGCTCCACGCCGGCTGGATGCACAACTACATGCGCATGTACTGGGCCAAGAAGATTCTTGAGTGGTCGCCTTCTCCGGTGCAGGCATGGGAAACCTGTGTCTATCTGAACGACCGCTACTTCCTTGATGGCCGCGATCCTAATGGATATGCGGGCATCGCCTGGGCCATCGGCGGCGTGCATGACCGCCCATGGTTTGAACGGGATATCTTCGGCACCATTCGCTATATGTCAGGCAATGCGGCGGCGAAGAAGTTTGACGCGACGCGCTATATCCGGCAGATGGAAGAGTTAGCCGAGTCCGCGCAGGCTGAGTAATCGCGGCACCGAAGTAATGTTTTCGCTCTTCTGAGTTCCTCTGATAATCAAGCCACCACATCCGTGGAAATCATCTTTGCTGTGCTCGCAATCTGGAAGAGCATGCAGTGAGTCCGTGTGCTGGCTTTTGATTTGCCAGCCCGCGCAGCTTTTTGTTTCACCCTGTCTCTGTCTGCCGGTCAGAGATTGCGAGGGACTGTTTGTTGACGTGCGGGCATCGATGGTCTTCCCGGATGCGCAGGGCTTTATTGCCCCTGGCTCTGCTGGCCGTCGCGCATGGGCAGAGTTCTCCGGTGGCAGCACCCCAAAGCTTCTCCGCCGTCATGGCCCGGCAGCATGCGCAGCAATTTCTTGTCCGGCGCGGCATTGACCGTGCTCCCCGCGGCACCCGCGCGGCAAATTACGCAGACGCATTGAAACAGTGGGCGCTGGCCCAACAGCAAAGCGCCGCTGGCAGCGGCGTCTGGAGCGCTCTCGGCCCCGCGCAGGTCAGCACCTTTCATCAGCGCTATGGGCTCGTCACCGGTCGCGTCACAAGCGTTGCCGTGGATCCGTCTGACCCCAGCGGAAATACCGTTTATGTCGGGACCACCGGCGGAGGCGTCTGGTACTCCACCAATGCAGATTCCAATCAGGCAGCCAGCGTTACATTTACACCTCTGACAGACAATATTGGGGATTTTGCTCCGCCTACCCCGAGTTCCTTGAGCATCGGCGCGGTCAGCGTGCAGCCCGGCGGCACCGGCGTGGTTCTGGCGGGTACGGGCGACCCCAATGACGCTTCAGACTCCTACTTTGGAGTAGGCCTCCTGCGTTCCACCAATCAAGGGCAGAGTTGGACTCTTATTTCTGCGGCCCAGATCGGAGCCGGACAATCTGCTGTCAAGTTTTACGGCAACGCTTTCGCGGGCTTTGCCTGGAGCACGGTTAACCCTGAGCTTGTGGTCGCCGCCGTAACCGACGCGCCTCTCGGTCAGCAGCAAGGGATAGAGAATGCAAACTCCGCCAATCCAATGGGCATTTACTATTCCACGGATGCGGGCGCTACCTGGACGCTGGCCACGCTCGCGGACGGCGCCACCGTCTTTGAAGGAGGCTCCGGTTCCAGCACCGCGTCCGGCAATGCGGTCACCAGCATCGTCTGGAACCCGGTGAGAAAGATGTTCTATGCCGCCGTGCGCTATCACGGCTACTACCAGTCGAGCGATGGTGAAAACTGGACGCGGCTCACCAACCAGCCGGGGACAAGTCTGAATCCGGATTCGCAGGGCAATACGCTCTGCCCAGCCAATATCAATAACCCTGGCTCCCCCGCCTGCCCTATTTACCGTGGCACGCTCGCCGTCCAGCCCTTGACCGGGGACATCTTTGCCATCACCGTCGATCAATATGGCCACGACCAGGGCTTATGGCGCGACGTGTGCAACCAGACGAGTTCCAACTGTGCCAATCCTGTGGTGCAATTCAGCCAGCAAATCGCGGACGCTCCTCTTGAGGCGAGCGATGGATCAGGCATCATTCCCCAGGCTGCGTATGATCTTTCCCTGGCCGCTGTCCCCTGGGAGCAGGACACCATTCTGTTGGTGGGCACGCGCGACCTCTACCGTTGTTCGCTGGCGAACGGATGCGCGTGGCGCAATACCACCAACACAGACGGATGTGCCGCCGCGCAGGTCGCTCCCTCGCAGCATGCCATCGACGCGACACTGGGGGCGCAGGGCCTCGTCTATTTCGGCAATGACGGCGGCCTCTGGCGCACCACTGACGTGGTCAATCAAACGCAGGCTGTGTGCGGCAGTGATGATGCCACCCACTTCCAGAATTTGAATGCTGGGCTTGGTTCTCTGGCCGAAGTCTCTGACTTTGCGGTCAGTCCATCCTCGTCCACCGAGTTGCTGGCAGCTCTGGGCGAACTGGGAACTGCGGGCACGGCAACCAACAGCGCGGTCTGGCCCCAGGTGCTGGATGGGGAGGGCGATCACGTCGCCATTGATCCCGTGTCGCCGCAGAACTGGTTTGCCACCACAGGTCCCGGCGTTGCCATTGATGAATGCACGCAGGGGGCAACCTGCACCCCGACCGATTTTCAGCCGGCCGTGGGAGCGTCGCAGGTGGGTACAGGAGAGGCTGAGGCATCAGATCCGGCCGCGTGGATGCTCGATCCTTCGGATTCGTCTCAAATGTTGCTTGGCACCTGCCGCGTCTGGCGTGGCTCGGCCGATGGCTCCGGGTGGAGTTCCGGCGCCAACTCCGCTAACCTGCTCAGCACCATGCTGGATGGAGATCAGCAAAGCTATTGCAACGGCAATCAATGGATACGCAGCTTGAGCGCAACCGCCAGCGGTACGGGCGGCGCGGAGCAGATTTACGCCGGCATGACCGGCACCGAATACCCGGGCGCACTTGCTCCCGGTCATATCTATACGCAAACCATCCCTGCCGATTCCGGGGGCCCGGTCACATGGACGGATCTCACGGAGAGCCCCGTGACCAACCAGAGCGGCAACATCCGCTTCAACCCGGGCGGCTATGACGTTTCCAGCCTCTACGCTGATCCTCATGATGCGACCGGCCAGACCATCTATGCCACCATCGAAGGATTTCCTGGGACTCTCCCCGGCGAAGATCGGGTCTATCAGTCCACCGATGGTGGTCTGAGCTGGCTCAACCTGACCTCAAATCTGCCGCTGGTACCGGCCAACAGCATCCTTGTTGACCCGAACAACCCGCTGATTGTCTACCTCGCCACCGATGCCGGAGTCTGGTACACGCCGGACGTGAATGAATGCGCTATCCCCGGGCAGAACTGCTGGAATGCCATGGGCTCCGGGCTGCCGGATGCCCCGGTGACGAAGCTGGCCGCCTATAACTTTGGCAGCAGTTCCTCTCTTTTTGCGGCCACTTACGGCCGGGGTATCTGGCAAATTCCGCTGCTCACCTCGGGAACGTCAACTACCGCCGCCGAGGTGACGCCCTCATCGCTGAACTTCGGTAATCAGCAAGTAGAAACGACAAGCGCTCCCCAGACCGTGACGGTCAAGGCGACCGGCAACCAGAATCTTAGTGTCGCCAGTGTTCTCACCACGGGCGATTTCATCGTGACGACCAACGCATGCACCGCCTCCGTTGCGCCGCAGTCCTATTGCACCATCAGCGTTTCTTTCTCCCCCACCGCGACCGGCTCCAGAACGGGTACATTGTCCATTCTTGCGAACGTGCCAGGCGGTGAATACACCGTGGATCTGACCGGTACTGGAACTACCCCGGCTGCGGTAACCCTGACGCCCGCTTCGCTCGCTTTTGGCGATGAACTCATCGGCCAGACGGCCCAGGCCCAGAACGTCGTCATCGCCAACAGCGGTTCGGTCCCCGCAAGCCTGACGCAGATCGCTGTTAGCGGAGACTTTTCCATCCCCGCCAGTACCAACACCTGCGGCACTTCCATCGCGGCGGATTCGAGCTGTACAGTTGGAGTCACCTTTTCTCCCGCCGCTTCAGGGAGCCGCGCCGGAGCGCTCACCGTCACCGATAGCGCAGGCACGCAAACCGCGATTCTTTCCGGAACAGGGCAGAGCCCCGCGACCGACAACCTCGCGCCTCAAAGCTTGTCCTTTCTGAGCCCGCAACCGGTGGGCACAAGATCTCTTCCGCAGTCGGTGACCCTCACCAATACCGGAGACACCACCCTGGAGAGCATTGGGGTGCGGGTGGCAGGCGACTTCCAATTCGTGAACAACTGCGGAGCGTCTCTCTCAGGGCATGCCTCCTGCACGATTGACGTGAGCTTTCTGCCCACCCAGGTCGGGGCAGAATCCGGCCAGTTGACCATCACCGATGCGCTCAAGTCCCAGTCCGTCGCTCTCACCGGCACAGGCCAGGCCGGTCCCGGCATCTCTTTGACCCCCAATCCGCCTCCGGTTTTTGTCGGGTACGTCGGCGGATCTGCCACAAGCCCGGTGCAAACCATGACTCTGGCCAACAACGGAGGAGTTCCGCTCTCCGGGATTGCCGTCAGCGTCAGTTCCGGGTTTTCTGTCACGGCGAATCAATGCACGGGGACGCTCCAGGTCGGCAGCGCCTGCACCTTTGGACTCACCTTCACCGCGACGGCAGGTGGAGCGGTGTCCGGCACGCTGAGCGTTCATATTGCCAGCAGCGGCCAGTCTTATGGCATTCCTCTGAAAGGACAGCAGGACGACTTCACGCTTGCTGTCGTGGGCTCAACCACCCAGACCATCACCAGCGGCGCGACCGCAAGCTACACCTTTTCCGCCACCCCAGCCAGCGGAACCACAGGAAATGTGGACTTCACGTGTGCGGGCGCGCCGGCCGGCTCCACCTGCACGCTCAATCCCACAAGCGCCACGTTCAATGGCCAGTCCCCGGTTAGTTTTACCGTTACTGTAGCGACAGGATTGACCTCCACCAGCTCGATTCGCCTTTTCCATTCCGGATGGGGGGCGACTTTTTTCTGCCTGATACCTCTGGGCGGGCTTGGCTTGTGGCGCTCCAGACGGCGGTTCACCCGCGCCTCCCGGGCCCACATATTGCTGGCCTGCCTCTTAGGGGCGGGCGCATTGGCTGCCGGCTTCGGCCTTATCGGCTGCGGTGTGCACGCCAGCGGAGGAACGACGGGCTCAGGTTCAGGCTCCGGCTCCGGCGGCGGAGGGCAAATCACCCCCTCCGGCACATACCCGTTGACCATCACGGCCTCGATGCCCTCTGCCTCAAATCCATCCCTGACCAAGACACAGCAGGTGCAGCTCGTCGTGGAATAGAGAAGAATGCTCCCGCCCGTTCGATCTTTGCTGCCGGTGTTCCTGATTTTGCGGACCAGGCTTTCCCCCGTAAACTGAGTACGGTTTAGTCTGGCAACGGATGATCAAGATTTCCTGCAAGTTACCGCTCCTCGCCGAGCCACTAATTTCATCTATCAGTGAGATACTGCCCGCAGCATGAAAAGCCGTTTTTCTCTCCTCTCTGTTGTTCTGATCATGACTGCCGCCATGGCCGCGGCGCAGATGTCGCAGACCTCGCAGATGCCCGATGCTACCTCCACGGGAAACAATGGCTGCACCGCGGGCATGCAGGCCGATGGCCTGTGCTCTGGTCAGACGCAGACTCTTGATCAGAATCTTCTGGCCCCTTCTGCCGGCGGGCAGTCAAGCGGGCAAGGGCAGATCCCCGGCTACATCAATCCGCTCAGCAGCCCCTATGGGCAGAGCCTCTCCAGCCAGCTCCAGCAGAACAGTGCACAGCAGCAGCTTTCAAGCAGTTCGCAAAATAGCAACCGCTCCCGCTATGGCAACTCGCAGCAGCTCAACATGATTCCGTTGCCGCCCGAGCCGCTGACTGACTTTCAGAAGTTCGTCGCCTCTACCACGCAACAGATACTTCCTATCTACGGAGCATCGCTCTTTCAAAGCGTTCCCTCGACCTTTGCTCCGCTCGATCAGGGGCCGGTTCCGGAGACTTACGTGCTCGGGCCCGGCGATCAAATCCACGTGCAGGTCTGGGGGCAGGTCAATTTTGCGACCACCCTTCCCATCGACCGCACGGGAGGCATCTATCTTCCCCAGGTCGGAGAAGTTCATCTCGCTGGAGTTCCGGCAGCATCGCTTGAGGCTGTCCTTCGTCAGGCTGTCGGCCACGTCTTTCGCAATTTTCAGTTGACGGCGAGTGTAGGCCAGATCCGCTCCATCCAGGTTTACGTGGTCGGCAATGCGCGCCGTCCGGGCGTTTACACCATCAGTTCGCTCAGCACGCTGGTGGATGCCCTTTTTGCCAGCGGCGGGCCGTCCCCGCAGGGCTCCATGCGCCGCATTGAGGTACGCCGCAATGGCAAGGTGATCTCCACCTTCGATCTTTATGATCTGCTCGTGCATGGCGATCGCTCTCATGATGTTCCGCTGCTCTCGGGCGACGTCATCTTCATCCCTCCCGTGGGACCTCAGGCGGCCATTCTGGGCAGCGTGAATACGCCGGCTATCTATGAAATGCGTCCCGGCGAAACCATCGGCCAGCTTATTCAGGATGCCGGGGGCACCTCGGCCATTGCGGCACACACGAGCATCTCTGTAGAGCGCATCGATGATCATCAGGACCGCGCCGCCATGAGCGTGAACTTCAATCACGCTGGTCTTGATACTCCGGTGCGCGATGGAGATCTGGTCCGCGTTCTTCCCATCGTTCCGCTTTACAAGAACACGGTCACGCTGCGCGGCAACACGGCCAATCCGGGGCGCTTCGCATGGCATCCGGGCATGCGGCTCTCTGACCTGATTCCAGACCGCGAATCGCTCATCACCCGTAATTACTGGTGGCGTCGCGCTCAGCTCGGCATTCCCACGCCTGACTTCGAGCCGTTGCAGAATTATCCGTCTCTCACCCAGCCTAACCATCCCTTTGATCTTCAGTTGGAGAAGCAGCGGCAGGCACGATTGCAGCAGGAATATCAGCAGGCCCAGCAAGGGGGCGGCTCATCCGGGTACCCTTCCATGTCTCCTTCGATGCAGCAGGAGCCGTACAACTCCGGCAGCGGCTCCTACCTGCAGACCCAGCAGCGGCTGCAGCAACTGAATCAAAACGAAGAGCAGACCAACAATACCGCCTCCAGCGTGGCATCTCAGGCTGAGGTTCGCACAGAAAATACCATGGGGGCCACGAAGCCTCTCAAGGTAGCTCTGCCTGCGCCGGACATCGACTGGTCTTACGCGGTCATCGAGCGGCTGAATCCAAAAACGCTCAAGACGACCTTGATTCCGTTTGATCTCGGAAAGCTGGTGATGGATCACGATCCCAGTCAGAATCTCGCGCTTGAGCCGGGGGACGTAGTCACGATCTTCTCTCAAGGTGACATTCACGTCCCTCAAGCCCAGCAAACCAAGTTCGTGCGACTGGAAGGCGAGTTTGTCCACGCGGGTGTTTACAGCGTCAAGCCGGACGAAACCTTGCAGGAGTTGGTGCGCCAGGCCGGGGGCTTTACGCCCGATGCTTATCTGTATGGATCGGAATTCACCCGGGTTTCCACCCGCGTGCTGCAACAGGAGCGCATCAATCAATATGTGCAGCAGTTAGGGCTGGAGATTCAGCGCGGCACATTGGCGGCGGCCAGCAGCGCCGCGGCCGCCAGTGGAAGCCTCGCGTCAACCGCCACTGCCGCGACGCAGAATGAGCAGAACCTGATCGCAGATCTGCAGAAGATCAAGGCCACCGGGCGCATTGTGCTCAATCTGAAGCCGGGCAGTCACGGTATTGATGCTTTGCCCGATATTCCCCTTCAGGATGGGGACGCCTTCATCGTTCCGTCGGAGCCCTCGACTATCAATGTGGTGGGTGCGGTCTACGACCAGAATTCATTCCTCTATGCTCGGGGACGCAGGGCAGGCGATTATCTCCATTTGGCAGGCGGGGAAAGCCGGGATGCGGATCGCAGGCACGTCTTCATCATTCGTGCGGATGGTTCCGTTGTCAGCCGCCAGATGACCTCGGGAATATTCGGGAACGATTTCATGTCCTTGCCCATGCATGCGGGAGATACGATTGTGGTTCCTGAAAAGACCTTCAAACCTTCAGCTTTAGAGGGCCTGCTTCAGTACACGCAGTTGTTCTCTAATCTGGCGCTGGGTGCGGCGTCCCTCAACGTGATCCGGTAGGCGACATGGCAGAATCGATCGAGAGTATGGAAGAGTCCACAAACGCCACACACGTTACGGAGAAGCCTCAGCAGGAAGACGAAATCTCTCTGCTGGATCTGCTCGCGGCGCTTGGACGCAAAAAGCATATTGCCATCCGCACCATCGCTGTAATGCTCGTCATCGGGATTCTTTTGGCGTTCCTGCTGCCAAAGAAATTTACCGCTGAAGTTACGCTGCTTCCCCCGCAGCAGCAGTCATCGCTCAGTTCCATGCTCTCTTCGCAACTCGGAGGTCTCGGAGCTGTAGCTTCTCTGGCTGGTGGCGGTCTCGGGCTCAAAAATCCGAATGACCGCTACATTGCGATGTTCAAGAGCCAGACGGTCGAAGACGCCATGATTCGCAAGTACGGGCTCATGGCCGAGTATCATGCCAAGCTCATGTCTGCCGCCCGCAAGGCATTTGAGGGTCACGTCAAGCTGGACGGTACCACCAAGGACGGCTTGATTCACATCTCGGTGACGGATCGCAGCCCGGCCCGCGCCGCGGAGCTGGCCAATGGATACGTGGAACAGTTCCGTAAGCTCTCGGAGCATCTGGCCATCTCTGAAGCCTCGCAGCGCCGTCTCTTCTACCAGCAGCAGATGGCAGAGGCGAAAAGCAATCTGACAAATGCTGAAGAGGCGTTGGTGAAGACCGAGGAAAAAAGCGGAATGATTCAGGTCGGCAGCCAGGCCGAAGCTCTGATTCAATCGGGCGCTCAGCTTCGCGCGCAGATTGCGGCGAAGGAGGTTGAGATCCAGGGGCTCCAAGCCTTTGCTGCTCCCGGCAATCCCAATCTCTTGCAGGCCCAGCAGGAATTGGCGGGGCTCAGGGCTCAATTGGCCAAGCTCGCGGGGAGTGGCGGAAACACTAAGGATCAGCTCATCGTTCCCCAGGGCAAGCTGCCCGTGGCGGGGCTGGACTATCTGCGCAAATATCGCGACGTTACTTACTATCAAACAATTTTCAATGTTCTGGCGCAGCAGTATGAATTAGCCAAGATCGACGAAGCAAAAGAAGGCGCTTTGATTCAGGTCGTCGATCCTGCCATTCCTCCCGACCACAAATCTGCTCCAAAGCGGCTGCTGATTTTAGCCGGATGCTTATTCGCGGGGATTTTCCTTGGTGTTATGCTGGCCTTACTCGCGGAGGGTTGGGACCACCTGAACCAGGATCCGCACGGCCGCCAGCAGATTGAGGCTGTACGGCAAGCCTTTCGACGCAGACCAGCTAAACCCTGATTTCTTATGAATCCTTGCATTTTCGTGACCGGCGGCGCCGGTTTTATCGGCTCCAACTTTATTTTGAATTGGCTGAGCACTTCATCAGAGAAAGTGCTGAACTTTGACCTGTTGACCTACGCAGGCAATGCGCAAAACCTTGTTTCGCTCGAGGGCGATGACCGCTACACGCTTGTGCGCGGCGACCTGTGCGACGGAGATCTGCTCCGCGAGTTGCTGCAGACCCATCGCCCCCGCGCGATTCTGCATTTTGCAGCCGAAAGCCATGTGGATCGTTCCATCACCGGCCCTTCAGCCTTCATTCGCACCAATATTGAGGGCACTTTCCAGTTGCTGGAGCAGGCTCGGGCATACTGGGACGGCCTGAATGCAGAGGATAAGCAGCAGTTCCGTTTCTTGCATGTCTCCACGGACGAGGTGTATGGCTCTCTCGGCCCGGACGATCCGGCTTTCAGTGAGGAGACTCCTTACGCGCCCAATAGCCCTTATGCGGCTTCCAAGGCCGGTTCTGACCACCTGGCGCGCGCCTGGTTTCACACCTACGGCATGCCGGTGCTCACCACCAATTGCTCCAATAACTATGGGCCTTACCAATTCCCTGAGAAGCTGATTCCGCTCATGATCCTCAATGCGCTCGAAGGCAAGCCGCTCCCGGTCTACGGTGATGGCCAGAACGTGCGCGATTGGCTGTACGTGACCGACCACTGCGATGCCATTCGCGTGGTGCTGGAGCGTGGCAAGCTGGGAGAAACCTACAACGTAGGCGGCAACAGCGAACGCAAGAACCTCGATATTGTGCATCAAATCTGTGATCTGCTCGACGAACTGCGGCCAGCGGCCACGTCTCGCCGGGAACTGATTCGCTACGTCACTGATCGCCCGGGCCACGACCGGCGCTATGCCATCAACGCCAGCAAGCTGCGGCGCGAACTAGGCTGGTCGCCCACCATTCAGGTCGAACAGGGACTGCGCCGCACCGTGGAATGGTACCTGGCACACATGGACTGGGTGGAGAGTGTTCGCACCGGCAGCTATCGCGAATGGATCGAGCAGAACTACGGAAACCGGAGCATTGGATGAAGGGCATTATTCTTGCAGGCGGGTCGGGTACGCGGTTGTATCCAGTCACGCATGTGACCTCAAAGCAACTGCTGCCTGTCTACGACAAGCCCATGATCTATTACCCGCTCAGCACGCTCATGCTGTCGGGCATTCGTGAAGTCCTGATTATCTCTACCCCGCAGGATACAGGCCGTTTTAGCGATCTGCTGGGGGACGGCTCGCAGTGGGGCATGCAGTTTTCCTACGCCGTGCAGCCCAGCCCTGATGGTCTGGCCCAGGCATTCCTGATCGGGCGCGAGTTTCTCGCAGGCAGCGCGGCCTCACTCGTGCTCGGCGACAATATTTTCTACGGGCATGGTCTCTCCCGGCAGTTGCAGCAGGCGGCGCGCCTGGAAAAAGGCGCGACAGTCTTCGCTTATCCGGTGCATGATCCGGAGCGCTATGGCGTCGTCGAGTTTGATGCGCAAGGCAATGCCGTGAGCCTCGAAGAGAAGCCCAAGCAGCCCAAATCTCGCTATGCGGTTACGGGGCTTTACTACTATGACTCGCAGGTCACAGAGCTGGCCGCGTCGCTGCGCCCCTCCGTGCGTGGCGAACTTGAGATTACTGACCTGAACCGCCTCTACCTCGAGCAGGGCTTGCTCAATGTCCAGGTCATGAGCCGCGGAACAGCGTGGCTCGATACGGGGACCCACGATTCGCTTTTTGAAGCCGGCCTTTTCATTCAGACCCTGGAACATCGCCAGGGGCTGAAGGTCGCTTGCCCGGAAGAGATCGCGTTTCGCATGGGCTATATCGACAAGGCGGCATTACAAGCTCTTGCCGAGCCGGTTCGCAAGAGCGGCTATGGCCACTATTTGTTATCGCTGCTCGATGAGCCCAACTTTTCGGAGAGCCTGTGAGCATGGAGATTACACCGACCGCATTGCCGGAAGTTTTGGTGATTCGCCCCCGTATTTTCCGCGATGATCGTGGCTCCTTTTGGGAGACCTGGAACGAGCGAACAATCGCCGAGGCCGGTCTGCCTGCAGAGTGGAAGCAGGACAATACTTCAGTTTCCAAAAAGAATGTGGTGCGTGGCATTCATTACCAGATTCTTCAGCCGCAAGGGAAGCTGGTGCGTGCCGCTGCGGGCCGCATTCTCGATGTCGCTGTCGATCTGCGGCGGAGTTCGCCGAACTTTGGAAAACATATCGCCGTGGAACTCTCGGGTGATGACAGCGCCATGCTGTGGATTCCAGTCGGCTTCGGGCATGCCTTTGTGGCCCTTACGGACGATGCCCGGGTCGCCTATAAAGTGACGGACTACTACTCTCCGGCGGGAGAGCGCACCATCCTGTGGAATGACCCGCAGATCGGCATCGATTGGCCGGTTCGGGCAGATGAAGCTATCGTTTCCGCGAAGGATGCAGACGGCAAGCGTCTGGCCGATGCCGAGGTCTTCGCCTGATGGCCTCGCGCAAGGCCATGATCCTTGGTTCCACAGGGCAGGTGGGTGTCGAGTTGCAACGCAGCTTCGCCGGATATGGCGAAGTGCTTGCGTATGACCGCAGCCAGGCCGACCTCACTCGTCCCGGGGCGATCATTGAGACCATCCGTCAGCAGAAGCCCTCGGTGGTGCTGCTGGCGGCGGCCTATACTGCCGTCGACAAGGCTGAGTCCGAGCCGGAACTTGCCATGGCCGTCAACGCAGAGGCGCCAGGCCTGCTGGCCCAGGCCTGTGCGGAATCAGATATTTTGTTCGTCACCTATTCCACGGATTACGTCTTTGACGGCAGCAAGCGGGAGCCGTGGGTGGAATCCGACGAGCCCCGTCCTCTGAATATGTATGGACGCTCCAAGCTGGAAGGGGAGCGGCGCGTACAGCAGGCGGGAGGACGGCATCTGATCTTCCGCACCAGTTGGGTGTATGGCCCGCATGGCAAGAACTTCTTTCTGACCATGCTGCGACTCGGCAAAGAGCGCGAAGAATTGAGCATTGTCGCAGACCAGACGGGTAGCCCGACCTCTTCGATTGCCATCGCGGCGGCCACGCGCACCGTTGTGGACCGGATGGAGGGCTTGTCCTCCGCAGAGGCTGCAGCTCGCTCCGGCATCTACCACATGACCTGCGCCGGCAGCACCAACTGGTACGAGTTTGCCCGGCACATCTTTTCAGAGTGCGCCGATCAACTGGAAGGCCGTCAACCGCGCTTGCGTCCCCTCAAGGCCGAGGATTATCCGACCCCGGCAAAGCGTCCGTCATATTCCGTCATGAGCAATGAGATGCTGTCCAATGCCTGGGATGTTCGCCTCCCGGCGTGGCAAGATGCATTTGCAACCGTGAAGAATCGCTTGCAAGCACCCTTGAGTTAGCCAATCAAAAAAAAGATGGTCTGCGAAGCGGTGCTTCCGTCTGTCGCCCGAGGCGTTTTCAAGCATCAAAACTAGGGCGGTTCTAATCGCGATTTAGGGCAAGGGTGCAACCGGCCGAAAGCGGAATCGAACCGCTTTCGCAGATCCTTGCCGTGAAGAAGACTTACGTAAGTATTCACGTGAATTTGGTACTTTTTCGTGTGAATATCGCAACATTTGAAGCTTTAGAGTGTCATTTCGGAACGGGGGGCCAAACTTGCCCTTGCAACTGAAGTCATTGGTGTTACGATTTCCTCGGCTCTCGCAAATATAGGAGAGTTTGGTAGAATCCCAGCGAGGGTACGTGAAGATACCCCGCCAAGCCAGAGCAAGTGTGGCTTAATTTCCCAATCTGCATCTATCCACTCGGCTTTGTGTAGCCGCTCAACAATGTTGATGAGTCACTCGATATGGATGCACCACTGATACCAGATCCTGCCTATTACGCTAGTAGTCAGCCAGTGCAGCAGGTTGCTCATGGATCTGTCGCAATACACTCTATTTCTTGTGAAGAGCCCGGCTCAATGGCTTTTCCAGAGTGTGCCAGCGTATGGGCTATGTCTCGCAGACGGCGTGCCATTGATTTTGTCTGCGCGCTTGCCGGCTTGATCTGCTTTCTCCCTCTCATGCTGATCATCGGGGTTCTGGTGAAGTTGACTTCCCGTGGGCCGGCTCTCTTTACGCAGGATCGTATGGGGAGAGATGGACAGGTTTTCACGCTTTATAAGTTCCGCTCCATGCGAGTGGCTGATCGAGATGGCAGCCCTCTGACGGTAACAGGGGATAAGCGAATCACGCCGATCGGCACGTTCCTGCGTAAGTTCAAGCTCGACGAGTTGCCGCAGTTCTGGAATATAGTGCGCGGCGACATGAGCCTTATTGGACCGCGGCCTAAGATTCCTCATCTTGAGATCATGCACATGCCCTTCCGCCCCGGGATCACTGGAGCTGCGACCCTGGCATTCCGGTATGAGGAAGAGATGCTGCGTGAAATTCCCTCGGAGCATCTGGAAAGCTACTACAGCCGCTATGTAAAGCCTCGCAAGGCCGAACTGGACTGGGACTATATGCGCACGGCGACACTCCGCTCAGATCTGCGCCTGGTGTGGCTTACCGCGGTTGCATGCATCAGTGACCGGGAGTCGGAGTTTCAAGTGACGCTGCCGGCGTTTTCGATCGAGGGTGCGGATTGAGGAATTCCGGTTGGGGCTCTCGGTGATCCTGCCTGAACGCTATACACTGATACCAGAGCCTGTTACGGCTCTGGTATTTGCATTTATGGCTGAAAATCAGGCGGTAACCCTAGAAGATGTGCGGCGGGTGGCGGAGTTGGCCAACCTGGAGCTGACCAGTGACGAAGAGAGCCGCATGCTGCGGGATCTCGGCGCCATTCTGGGCCACGTGCAGCAGTTGAATGCCCTGGACACGGCGGCGGTCGAGCCGCTGGCGCAGATTGCCGAGCTATTGACTGGCGTGGAAGGCCGCGCAGCGGCCCTGCGGGTAGACGAGATTCGCCCTTCTCTTGACCGGGAGCCGGTGCTGGCGGGTGCGCCGTCCGCGGATTCCACCTATTTCAAAGTGCCGAAAGTCATCGAGCGCTGAACCTGCTGAAAGAGTAGAGATTTTCGAATGGCCCATTCTTCTTTGGAGTTCCAGACGACGTTGCCCAGCATCCGCGCGGTGCGCACGGGCGAGGTTCGCGCGGAAGCGGCGTTGCAGGAGTGCCTTGGCGCGATTGACGCGCACAATGGCGAGGTGAATGCCTACCTGTCGCTCGATCGCGACGGCGCTGGCGCGCGTGCCCGGCACATTGATGCGTTGAGCCGCGAGGAGCGGGCCAAGCTGCCCATGGGGGGCGTTCCGTTCGGCATCAAGGACGTGCTGACGGTGGAGGGCATGCCGGCGACGGCTTCCTCAAAGATTCTGGAAGGCTACCGGCCTCCTTATACGGCGACGGCTGTGCAGCGGCTGATCGACGCGGGCGCGGTGCTGGTGGGCAAGCTGAACTGCGATGAGTTCGCAATGGGCTCCTCGAATGAGAATTCCGCTTACGGGCCGGTGAAGAATCCCAGGGCGCTGGACCGGGTGCCGGGTGGTTCGAGCGGCGGCTCGGCGGCAGCGGTGGCGGCGAATATGGCCGTCGCGACGCTGGGCACGGATACGGGCGGGTCGATTCGCCAGCCAGCTTCATTTTGCGGCGTGGTGGGCGTGCTGCCGACCTATGGGCGCGTTTCGCGCTATGGGCTGATTGCGTTTGCCTCTTCGCTCGATCGCGTGGGGCCGTTTGCGCATACCGTTCGGGATGCGGCCGAGGTGCTGGGCGTGATCGCGGGCCATGACCCAATGGATGCCACTTCGTCATCGGTTCCGGTGCCGGATTACACCGAGAAGCTGGATGCCGGGGTGAAGGGGCTGCGGCTGGGGGTTCCGGCGGAGTACTTTGCCGAGGGGCTGGACCCGGAGGTGAAGCGCGCGGTCGAGGGCACGATTGAGCAACTGCGTGCGGCTGGCGCTGAGGTGAAGCCGATCTCGCTGCCGCATACGCCGTATGCCATCCCTACCTATTATGTGATTGCCACAGCCGAGGCGAGTGCAAACCTGGCACGCTTTGACGGCGTGCGCTACGGGTTGCGCGCTCCGGAGGCGAACACGCTTGCAGCGATGTACCGGCAGACGCGCGATCTTGGCTTTGGGGCCGAGGTGAAGCGGCGCATTCTGCTGGGCACCTACGTGCTGAGCGCGGGCTACTACGACGCCTATTACAAGAAGGCGCAGCAGGTGCGCCGGCTGCTGGCGCAGGACTTTCTGCGGGCCTTTGAAGAGGTGGATGCCATTGTGACGCCCACCGCCCCGACGCCCGCCTTCAAGCTGGGGGAGAAGTCGGACGATCCGCTGTCGATGTACCTGGCCGATATCTATACGGTGACGGCCAACCTGGCGGGCATCTGCGGTGCCTCGGTGCCGTGTGGAACCTCGCGGGAGGGGCTGCCGATCGGGATTCAGATTCTGGGCCGGCACTTCGATGAAGCGACGGTTTTGCGGGTCGGCCAGGCGGTGGAAAGCCTGCAAAAGTAAAATGTGAATCCGGATTCGCATAATTTGCAAAAAGCGCGCCTTTCGGGCGCGCTTTTTGTTCGTAAGCCTATTTGATTCAATTGGTTAGCCGGGTTATTCCTAAAATGTGAATGAGGATTCACATTTGCCCGGTTTTTTATGGCTTGTATCGGCTGGAGGCTGCAATTGGGGCGCTAGTTTGTACAAGTCATTGATAATAAGGGGAATATGTGTTGCTGTGGCGGCTATTGTAAAGTGAATCCGGATTCACATTATGCCGGAGGGGGCGTCTCCGGGGTGCTCAATGTTTCGCAAGTCTTTTATTTTCATGAATCTACGGCAATCACGCAATATGCGAATCCGCACTCGCATCTGAAGGATTTCTCCCGGTCCTGCGCCGGGCACGGGCTGCGTTGGCGGATAAGCCTTTGAATATAAGGGACTTGTCGGCTTCCGGGGCAATTCTGTAAAAATGTGAATACGTATTCACATTATTTGTGAGGGCACGAACAAGCAAGCCGCCTGCTGGGTGATCGAATCCCTGTATTCAGGATAGCGGATTTGGGGTGAATTTCCGGCGGGAGCCGGGCGCGGGCGAAGCCTTTGCGCTCCCCGGCCGCCGGCCGGGAGGGCTGTGCGGGGCGGCCGGGGAAGAGCTTTCAGGGGAGGGGTTCCGGCTCGGGGAAGCGGCGCTGCTCGACGAGACGGCCGTGGTCGTCATAGCGCAGATAGATGACCCAGTCGTAGACGGAGCCGGGCCATTCGCCGTTTGGGAGCAGCCGGGCGGGGTCGGCGCCGAGGGCAGTGAGCAGGACGGGGATGTGCTTGTGCCGCCAGGCGATGAGGATGTGGTTGCCGTGCGGCTGGTGGCGGAGGGCCTCGACCAGCGGCTCGGGATTGTTGGTGCCGAAGGTTGCGTTGAGCGGCAGGTGCAGGGTGTGGCTGAGCGGCTCCAGAGTGAGGCGGGGGCGAATGCTGCCGGGCTGATCGGCTCCAGCGTAGAGGGCGTTGATGCGCAGGGTGTGGCCCTGAAAGTGAAAGGGATCAAAGTAGCGGGCATAGGCCTGCGCGCGCGCAAAGCCCGCCGGGGTGAGGCTGCGGCCGTGCTTTGGCTTTTCGGCATGGCGGATGACGAGCACGGTGGCATTGTCGAGATGATTTTGCGCGTGCAGAGGCAGCGCCCAGAGAAGGACGGGCAGGAGCCAGGCGAGAGAGCGGGCAGCGATGCGATAACGGGCCGCCGGGCGGGCTGAGCGGCAGAAAAAAGAGGAAAATCGACGCGAGATGGTTTTCATGGGTCTTCGTGTGGATGTTTGTGAGGAGAATCTCCGGTCTGACTTCCAAGTTGGCACAGTGATTTGCGGTCAAAGATGAACGGAAGATGAATTGCTGAAGGAAAGCTGAAGGATTCTTGAAGAAGATTTCAGAACCGGCATGCCGGGCCGGGCGCGCGTGAGCTCCAGCGGAGCGAAGAAATCTCTGCATGGGAGCGACTTTTCAGCTTTGGTAAACCTTTTCATGACAATCACTTAATCTTTCTCCGGGCCGCTGCTCTGCGAACGCATAGGCGCGGCCGCCCGTGGGTTGGCTGGCGCGCCGGGTGGAGCGCGATGACCGTGTAACAGAACATTCAACTGCCCTCGCTAGAGTGACCGCATTGCTTCACTTTGCTGTTTGTTTTTGAGAGGGCACTTCATTGACCGATACCCGGAAGCGAGCGGGCGCAGCGCCATATGCTGTGCCGCAGGCGCGGCCCGCCACGCCCGAGCCGCGAATGGCCGCTGTGCAGGCGGCCCCGTTCCGGCCGCGCGCGCATGGGGATGGCGGCTCCTCTCCGATTGCCGCTCGACGCGGCCCATTCATCCACAAAAATCTGACCGGGCGCTGCGCCCGGAGCCTGAAGACCCTTCGCCAGGAGCGAAGCGGCGCGGAGTATCTGCTCTCGCCGCAGGTCAACCCTTTTTCAGAAGAACACTTTCGAGGAGACTGCCAGTGAGTTTGAGCGTACTTTCCGCGTGGCGGAGAGCCGCCACCCTACTTGTTTGCCTGCTGTTGCTGATGACGGGCACGAGCTATCTGCATGCGCAAACGGGAACCGGAACCATTGAGGGTTCGGTGATGGACCAGACGGGCAAGAACATCAAGGGCGCGGCCGCCGCAGCCATTGATGCCGCGGGCCATGTGCGCAATGTGGCGACGGATGCCCGCGGCGCTTTCGTTTTCGAGGGGCTGCCGGCCGGTGTTTACACGGTGCAGGTGTCGGCTCCGGGATTTGCGACCGAGACGAGAAACATCGTCAAGGTGACGCCGGATGCGACGGAGAGCCTGCGCTTCAAGATGTCGATTGCCTCGGTATCGCAAGAGGTGAAGGTGGAAGCGGAGGCGGATAACTCGCTGGCCTCGCGCCTTTCGCCGGTGAAGTCGGTTCTGGACGCCGGATCGGCCCGCACGGAGATCACCAGCCAGTATGTGGAGAACTTCACGCAATCGGTGACCGACTTTGCCGATATTGTGCAGGCCGCGCCGGGTACGGTGAGCTGGAGCACGAATGGCGTGGGTCTGGGACAGGCGAAGATTTACTTTCGCGGCTTTGTGGATGACGACTACACGATGACGTGGGACGGGGTGCCGTTCAACGACTCGAATGACCCGAGCCATCACTCCTGGGCGTATGTGCCGGCGCCGGCGATCGGCTATGTGGACTTTGACCGCAGCCCGGGCACGGCGGCGGACATGGGTCCGTCCAACTATGGCGGATCGATTCACATGTTTTCGCCCGAGCTGCATCCCCAGCGGTCGTTCCGGATCTCGGAGTCGTACGGTTCGTTCAACACTAACCAGATTCTGGGCGAGTACTACTCGGGCTTGTTTGGGCCGGGGAAGAAGGCGAACTTCTGGCTGGAAGGCCACCACATGACGTCAGACGGTTACCAGACGGGCAACGACCAGCAGCGCACGGCGGCGACGGCGAAGTTCACTTATGACTTCTCAGACCGCAGCCACCTGGCGGCGATCAGCACAGTGGTGATTGTGGATTCGAATACGCCGGACGGCGACGCATACCGCTTCCAGATTGCCCAGCATGGGGACAACTTTCTGCTGGAGACGAACCGCTACAACAAGGATGGCAGCCTGAATGGCCTGTATAACAAGCTCTATAACTACCACGTGCCGACGGATTTTGAGATTGTGACCTACACGCATGACTGGGGCAAGGGCTGGAGACTGGAACTGAAGCCGTATGCCTATGCCTACTCGAATCATCAGCACTTCAACAGCAACCAGTACAGCGAGAGCGGGGACGACAACGGAAATCTCTCGGGCAACCCGATCACATCGACGAGCGGACTCGACAAGCTGAACCAGTATGTGAAGGGCGGCGCGATTGCCCACCTGAGCGATGCGTCGAAGTATGGCGTCTTCCGGGCGGGCGGCTGGTATGAGTACACGGGAACGCAGCGGTATCAGATTGCGTCGAATCCGCTGACGTGGCAGGACTCCAACCTGATTGGGAAGATCAAGTTTCACGAGTCGTTCATCACGCGCAGCGAGCAGCCGTATGCGGAGTATCAGTTCGTGGCGATTCCGCACCTGACGGTGACGGCCGGCGTGAAGGATGCGTATTACAACATGACGGTGAAGCAGTATGCCTCGTCGAAGAAGGTGGGCCTGCTGACGTGCAAGTCGACCGACACGACGGTGAGCTGCCCGGCGTATGTGATTCACGAGAAGGGCTACAACAACGTGCTGCCCTCGGTGGAGGTGAACTACCGGATTCACAACAACTGGTCGGTGTATGGGCAGTATGGCAAGGGCAGCATTATCCCGTTCAGCAGCGTGTTTGATGTGACGGGGGCGCAGGTGCAGGTGGCTCCGCCGCCGACGGTGGCCTCCACCTACCAGGGCGGCACGGTGCTGAAGCTGAACCGCGTGAGCATGGATGCGGATGTTTATCACATTCACTTTGTGAACCAGTACTCGAGCTACACCAACAAGGACGTGAATAGCCCGGACTACGACATCAGCTATTACTACGCGACGCCGCCCTCGAACACGAACGGATTGGAAGGCGAAGCCAACATCGCGTTTGGCCGTGGCGTGAGCCTGTTTCTCAACGGCACGCTGGGCGAAGCCAAGTATGAGGCGGCCGCCGCGACGGCGGCAACCGCAACTGCGCCGGCACAGGCGGCCAGCCCTTCGGCATGGGTGGCGCTGGCTCCTCACGACACCGAGACCATTGCGCCGACCTATCAGCGCGGTGGATGGAATGTGGGTTTTTTCAACAAGCGCGTAGGCACCCGCTGGGAAGATGATGGGGCCTATCACCAGAATGTGAAGCTGGACCCTTTCTGGATCAGCAACCTGTTCTTCAACTACACGATTCGCAACGGCTCGCGGTTTGATAACTCGAAGATCAAGCTGAGCTTTGGGAATCTGTTTGACCAGCACAACCTGGTGGACCTGAGCCCGGCGAACGGGGTGAGCGGCAACGGCGTGCTCTATACGCCCGACTCGCTGGACACACTGCAACTGCTGCCGGGCCGGAGCATCATGGTCAGCTTCCAGCTTGGCTTTGGGCCAAAGGGGCGGTAGTTCGAGCAGGACGTGGAAGTGCAAGCGGGAAGGCTCGCGGAGGACCGCGAGCCTTCTTTTATTTTGGAGAGGCGGCGTTAGTGGCGCGTGACCTTGAGGGGAACATTCAGGGTGCCCATGCGGCCGGTGGAGGTGTCCCAGACGGCGAGGTAGAGGTGATCGTGGCCTTTGGGCAGGCTGAGGGTCTGGGTGACGGCGAAGTCTCCGTTGGGATTTTGGCGCAGTTGGGCCGCGTTGAGTTGTAGCTGCAGCTTTTGCATCTGGTGGCCGAGGACGAGACCGGCATCGTTCATGACGACGGCGGCGGTGCCGACGGTGACGCGGGAATTGGCGGCGCCGGAGGGAGTGAAGTCCGCCGCGGGCAGAATGTATTGGACGGTGTAGGCGCGGGCGTAGCCGGGGATGCGGGTCTTCAGGGCCGAGCCCTCGGCGGCCGTGGCCGGCTGCACGTGCGCCTGGAAGATGATGGGCTGGCTGTGGGCGTCCGGCGGCGGGAGCGAGGTTTTCTTCGCCAGCAGGAGCGCCTTTTGCGAGGGGCTGAAGCCGGAGTCATCGACGTAATAGCCGTGACGGTAGCTGAGGTGATAGCCGTTGGTGACGGTGATGCGGACGTGATGCCAGCGGTCCTGGTGATGAATGTCGTTGGGCGTGTAGACGAGCGTGTAGTAATCGGCGCTGTGGTCGAGCACCTGGCGGGCGGCCTGCACGAGGCCGTTGGTGTTGATGAAGGCGTGGCCCCCGGTGACTTCAGCCGCCTGCAGCATGAGCTGGTGCTGGACGTGAATGTCATCGATGTACGCACCGCCGTTCGCCGCCTGTGTGAGGGGGCCTCCGGCCGGTACCTTTCCGGCATCCACGTTGGTGACGCCGTGGGAGCCGGACTGGCCTGATGGCAGGCCGGAGACCGGCTGGCCGCGCGCCACGGTGAGTCCGCGCAGGTCAATGGGATAGATGGCGATGCGTTCGGACTCGAGCGTGTTGTAGAGCGGATGCAGGTAGCCGTAGTTGCGGCTGGAGCCGATGCCGGGAAAGAGGTGCATGTTGGTTTCGGCAGTGAACCAGAGCACATTTTTGCGGCCGGGATACTGGCTGAGGTCGCCAGCAAGCTGCGCAAAGGTTGCGGCGTCGGTGTCGTAGTACCAGTCACTGTCGCGGAAGCGCGGCACGGTGCGCCGCACGGCGGCGAGCAGAAGGGTATGGCTGGTGGTGAAGTTCTGCATGAGCACGACACGCGGGCCGTTGGCGGAGTAGATGGCGAGCGGTTCGCAGGCGGGCAGATTTTTGATCAGGCGGATGAGCTCTTCGGACAGATATAGCTGGTCGACGAGGTCCGCGTCCTTGTTGTCGATGAGCACGATGTTGTAGGCCGCGGGGGGATGGGTGAGATAGCGGTTGCTGTAGATTCCGGGTGTGGTGGAGCTGGCGGCGACGGCGAGGTTCTGTCCGGCATGCGCGGTGAAGGAAGAGATGGTCTGCGGATGGTCGTCATCGTAGATATGGAAGTCTGCCTGGCGGAGATCTTTGACGGGATTGCCGTTGGCGTCAGTGACGGTAACGTCGGTGAGAACTTCGCGGACCTGCGTGTGGAGCGTGAAGGGCGGATGCGCGGGCTGCTGCTGGGCGTGGCCCGGGATGGCGGGCAGCAGGAGTGCGAGAGCGATCGAGAGAGCAGGGCGCAGCGGCATGGAAGCGTCTCCAGGATAGGCAGGGTTAACTCACGGGTAACATCGTACCGGATGGAGACGGATGCGCACGCCGATAAGACGCGCGCAGAGGCAGAGTTATCGTTGCCTTGCGAGCTGTTGAAATGGTCCGGTGATGCGGCCGGTCAGGCGTCCTGCCGGCAGATGCGGTCGGTCATGCGCTGGAAGTGATAGCCCATGACGGCGAGCGTCATCGCGGTGCGGAAGGAATGGCGGTAGCGCGTGATGGCGGCGAGCAGGAACTTCCAATAGCTGCGGCGATGAGGGCTGAGAATGCCCTGGCGCAGCAGCGAGGCGAGAAGCGCGCGCAGCTTGCTCAGCGAGAGCTGCGTGGCGGCTGGCGGCGGGCAGTGGGCAAGAAAGCGCAGCACGCGCTCGTAATAGGCATCGCAGGAGTAGATGCGTTCGAGCACCTGGCGGTATCCGCGGGTGAGACTGGCGGCGTTCATGCGGGGCAGAAAGTTGAGCTGGCCGCCGGTGTTGTTGCCGGTTCCGGATTCGAGGATGCGGCCCTCGCTGTGCAGGCGGCGGTAGAGCTGCGTGCCGGGGATGGCCTGCAGCAGGCCCACCATCGCGATAGGAATGGCGCTGGTCTGGATGAAATCGACGAGGCGGTCAAAGATGTCTTCGCGGTCGGTATCAAAGCCGAGAATGAAGCCGCCCATGACCTCAATGCCTCGCCGCTGAATGCGGCGGATGCTCTCGACGAGATCACGGCGGGTGTTCTGGAGCTTGCCGCTGGCGAGCAGGCTGGACTCATTGGGCGTTTCAATGCCGAGAAAGACGGAGGTGAACTGCGCGGCCTGCATGCCGTGGAGAAGATCAAGATCGTCGGCAAGATTGAGCGAGGCCTCGGTGATGAAGCGGAAGGGAAAGCCATGATCGGCCTGCCAGTCAGAGAGGGCGGCGAGCAGGGCTTTGGCGCGCGGCTTGTGGCCGATGAAGTTGTCGTCCACCAGGAAGACAGAGTCGCGCCAGCCGGCGGCGTAAAGCTGGTCCAGCTCGGCGAGCACCTGAGGAATGGGCTTGGTGCGCGGCTTGCGCCCGTAGATCTCAATGATGTCGCAGAACTCGCACTGAAAGGGGCACCCGCGCGAGCACTGGATGGTCATGGTGTTGTAGCGCTTCATGCGGATGAGGCTGAGATCGGGCAGCGGGCAGCGGTCCAGCAGCGGGCGCTCGCAGGCTTGATACACGGGGCGCGCGGTGTTGTTTTCAATGTCGCGGGCCAGATCGGAGACGATCTCCTCGGCCTCGCCGATGACGATGTGGGTGGCCGGCAGCATGGAGGGCGCGAGGCTCGAGGTGATGGGGCCGCCGATCACCGTGCGCAAGCCGCGCTCGCGGCAGCGGGCAAGCAACGCGTCGACCGCGCCGCGCTGCACGAGCATGGCGCTGATGAGCACCACATCGGCCCATGCCAGATGCGCCTCGGTGAGGCGCTCGACATTCATATCTACGAGGCGCTTGCGCCAGTGGCCGGGCAGCAGCGGCGCAATGGTCATGAGGCCGAGCGGCGGCTGGGCGGCGCGCTTGCCCTGAAATGAGAGCGCGTAGCGAAAGCTCCAGTAGGTATCTGGAATGGAGGGATAGACGAGCAGCGCGTTCAATGGCTTCTCCCCGGCAGCAAAAAAAGAGCGCGGAACTCCAGTGCGCCCTGTTCCCCAAGTGCAGCAGATAAAAGTGAATGTGGAACCAGAGTAGAGATTCTGGCTGCTTCCCGTTGTGATGAAGGTCACAATCAGCTCGAAAGGCCGTCAGGGGCACTCACAGCGTGGGCCGGGAATGGAATTCGCCGACTGGGGTGCGGCATCGCCGGTGAGCGGCTGGTAGTAGCGCTCGTCAGGATGCGCGCAGGAGTAGCAGAGAACGGCATCGCCGGAGCGCAGGAAGCGGTCGTAGCTGATGCCTTCTCCGCATTGGGAGCAGGCGACGCGCTCGCCTTTGTAGCCGGGCAACTCGCGCGGCTCTACCGTGACGGAGACCCAGGCTTCGGCGAAGAGGTCGGCATCGGGGAGCTCGCGGTAGGCGCGCATCTGCTGCTGATTTTTGTTTTCAATTTCGGGGTAGCGCTCGCGGGCGAGCTGCTTTGAGGACTCGAGCGCGGCAATGCGGAGGGCGCGGCCGGTGGAGAGATCGACAAAGGTCGCGGCCATCTTGCCCCAGTCGCGGAACTTGAGCGCGCGCTTGCCGAGGCGGCAGCCGGTGACGACGCCGATGGCGTCGGTGGCGCAGCGGTCGATCTCGACATAGGTGACAAGGCGCTTGCGGTCGTGGCCGCGCGGATCGCCGATGCCGAGGCGCTCGCAGCCGAGCATGGCCATGCGCACGCCGAGAATCTGGCCAGCGCAGAGATGGCCGTGAGCGATTTCAGCTTCGCGGAGGAGCGCGTCGAGGGAGTCCATGGATTCAGTTTAGCTGCTAGCTGTTAGCTCCTAGCTCATTGGCGCATTGGCCGCCGGTCGCCCCGGATACACGGAACGGTTCGTCTCGCTGGGGGCAGGCTTGGGCGCGCCCGGATTTGAATGAGAGACCCTGCAGACGCGGGCCAGGACTGAGAATTGGGGACTGACAACTGGGGACTGAAACCTAATGCTCAGGAGCTAAAAGCTAGCAGCTAAGAGCTAACAGCTATCCAGCAACTACCTTCAAGGAATAGGCACTGAGGATGTGGTGTTGTCTGCGCTCGGTACGGGAGCGGCGAAGCCGTTGTCGATGCTGTAGGTGATGGGCGTGGCGTCGGTGGGCAGAAAGCTGACGCGCAGCGGGTCGAGCTGCCAGTTGGCCGGGGCGCAGACCGGCGTGGGATGGTTGGCCGGATCAAAGGCCGAGAGCTTTTTCGAGACGAGCGGCTTGCGGGTGCCCACCTCGGCAACGATGGCGTAGACCAGCTTGCCGCCAGTGTGCAGGCCGCAGTAGGCGGCGTAATCGCGGAACCACGTCACACTGGAGACGAGCGGATCGAAATCGGGCAGATGCAGCTCGGCGACGCGGCCGGTGGTGCGGTGGACGAGCAGCCAGGGGCCAAGCTGCCAGATCCAGCGGGGGTGCGGGTCTGTGGGCAGCGAATCGTTGACACGCAGGGCCTCGCGCACGGTAAAGGTGGTGGCGGTGACCAGGTGGACGTCGCCGGTGGTCCATTGGGCGATGCGGCCATCGACGATCAGCGGGCGGATGCGAAGCTGTGTCTGGGCCGGGGCGGCTGCGTCGGGATCAGCGGTGTAGGGGACCGGCCGGAATGCTCCCAGACCGACGGAATGGATGCGCGGGGCGCGAGCCTTGTGCTCCTTTGCTTTTGCTTTATGCGTCGCTGCGCCGAGAGGGATGGGCAGCAGAAGGCAGAGCAGCAGCGCCGGCAAAGCGCCGGGAAGCGAAGTGCGAACGGAGCGGGGCATGGCGCGAGCCTAGAAGGCGCACGGGGTGAGAGAAAGGTCACGGGGGTAATGGGGGGAGTTGTCAGTTGTCGGTTGTCAGTCCCCGGTTGCCAGTTGTCAGTTCTCAGTTTTCAGTCTGGGGGGCTGGTTTTTAGCTCCTCGTTCTTAGCTTTTAGCTCCTAGCTTTTAGCCTTTAGCTTTTAGCTCATTGGCCGCGGGTTGCATTGCTCCCCCGGGTCCGAACACACGGACCCGGGGCACCCGGATTGGGGTGAGGAGCGTGCATGATGGCTCGGGGTCTGACAGGCGCAGGCTGGGGACCAAAAGCTAGCAGCTAGAAGCTAAGAGCTAAAAGCTATCTGAAAACTGACGACTGGGGACTGAAAACTGGGACCAAAGCCGAAGGTCCAGGAGCTAAAAGCTAAAAGCTAGCAGCTAAGAGCTACTTTCACGAGCCGCCGTTGAAGGCTTGCGTGGTCTGCGAGGGGGAAGATGCCGCGGCGGGCTGGGAGGCGGAGCTGCTGACGCGGTTGTTGACGTATTGCCAGACGAACCAGCCGGAGACGGCGAGCATGGCGACCAGCATGGCGACGCCGGCCCAGCGGAGCCGGAAGAGGGAGTTGCGGTCTTTGTGGGGACGGTTGCGGCCGACGTTTTCAGCAAACTCGACCCAGTGAACGTCGTCGTCCTTCATCTGTCCGCTTTCACGGTAGGCCTGCATGAAGCGGTCGATCCAGGTGGCTTCGTCGAGGCCGACGGCGCGCGCGTAGTCGCGGACGATGCCTTTGTTGAAAACGCCCCCGGGCAGCAGGTCAAAGTGGTCCTCTTCGAGCGATTGCAGGTGGCGGCTGGCCACCTTGGTCGTCTCGACGATCATCTGGAGCGAGATACCGCGCCGTTCACGCTCCTGCCGTAGCTCTTCGCCGAAGTGAATCATGCGTTTACATCCCGGACAGCCTCTTATCCGCTGAGGAGAAAAGGGTTACCGCGAGCTTTTCTCCACCGTAGAACATGACAAGGTTATCGTCAAAAAGAATATTCAATGAATCGCCTTTTTCGGGTATTCGAATCCATTTTGGTAACCTTCATTTCCAATTTGGATATCGCTTGGGAGATCCAGGCGATGCATCGTTAGTTGTGCTTTCGGCGGATTCTGGAATTTCTTTAGGGATGAGGCGCCGGAGTAAGCAAATATTTTTTGATCTGGAGCGTATGGGAGGGTGTCGGGTCTGGGGAATTTTTCGGGTTGAGGCCGAGGTGTCCGATGCCGCATCCAAGGTGGAAGGGGCTGCTTTGTTACACTGAGCCTTGCGTCCCGCACGCGTGTTTCTCCCTTTAATCCCATGAACAAGCTGGTTGTCGGCAACATTCTGCATCGCCCTCTGCGCACCGTGATCACGGCGCTGGCCGTTGGCATTGAAGTGGTCATGATTCTCACGATTGTGGGCGTCATGATCGGCACGCTCCAGAACTCGCAGAGCGAGCACAACGGCATTGGCGCGGACCTGATTGTGCAGCCGCCGAGCGCGAGCTTCATCACGGGCATTGGCGGCGCTCCGGAGCCGATTGCCGTGGCCGGGGTGCTGGCGAAGCTGCCGCACGTGGCGGTGGTGGCTCCGGTGACGACCAACCTGAGCACGGTGGGGTCGGTGGAGAACATCTGGGGCATCGACTTCAAGAGCTACAACGCGCTGAAGCCGTTTGTGTTCCTGGCGGGCGGGCCGTTTCAGGGGCCGGATGACGTCATTATTGATGACATTTTTGCCCGGACGGGCGGCGGACGCCACGTGGGGCAGACGTTGATCGTCGAAGGCCGGGCCTTCAAGATTTGTGGGATCGTGCAGCATGGCAAGGGCGGGCGCAAGTTTATCCCGATCAAGACGCTGGACAATATTATCGGGAACCCGGACCATGCCTCGCTCTTCTATATCAAGAGCGACGACACGAAGAACAACGGACTGATTGAGCAGGAGATCAAGAATACGCCGGGGCTCGCGACCTTCAAGGTGCAGACGATGGAGCAACTGGTGTCGCTGCTGACGCCCTCGCACCTGCCGGGATTTCAGGCGGCGATGGACAGCGTGATCGGGATCGCGATGATCGTGGGCTTCCTGGTGATCTTCCAGTCGATGTACACGGCGGTGATGGAGCGGACGCGGGAGATCGGCATTCTGAAGTCGCTGGGCGCGTCGAAGCTCTACATTCTGGATGCGATTTTGCGCGAGGCGGGGTTGATTGCCGCCGTGGGCACGATTGCAGGCATGCTGATGACGCTGGCGGTGAGGGCTGCGATCTGGCACTTCAACCCGGCATTTTCGTTCGGCATTCCGGGGGCCTGGTGGGGCATTGCGGCGGCGATTGCCGTGGTGGGGGCGCTGCTGGGGTCGCTGTATCCGGCATGGAAGGCGGCGCGGAAGGACCCGATCGACGCGCTGGCGTATGAATAGGACTGGCCGTCCAGGCGGACGCGCCTTCGGCGCCAAGACCGCATTCCGGTTTGAGAAGGCATCATGACCCGGCGCAGGCTACGCCGGAAGGAATCTCTGCCGTCGTTTTCAGGATTGAGTGAGGAAAGAAATGGTTGAAACCGGCGAGGCTCGGCGTGGCTGAGCGGATGCGTGTGATTGGCGGCGGGCTGGCCGGGCCTGAGGCTGCGCTGATGGCAGCGCGGATGGGCGCGGACGTGGACCTGTACGAGATGCGCCCGGTGCGGCAGACTCCGGCGCACCAGACGGCGGACTTTGGCGAGCTGGTGTGCTCGAATTCGCTGAAATCAGAGAGTGAAAATACGGCCCCGTGGCTGCTGAAGCAGGAGATGCGGCGGGCGGGCTCGCCGCTGCTTCAGTGCGCGGATGCGGCGGCGGTTCCGGCCGGGCATGCGCTGGCGGTGGACCGCGAGGAGTTTTCGCGGCGCATTACGGCGGCGATTGCGGCCGAGCCGCGCATCACGGTGCATCGCGAAGAGGTGACCGAGCTTGACCCGGAGGGGCCGGTCACGGTGCTGGCGAGCGGTCCGCTGACGTCTTCGGCGCTGTCAGAGGAGATTGCGCGGCTGACCGGGCAGGAACATCTGGCGTTTTATGACTCGATCAGCCCGATTGTGGATGCCGAGTCGATCGACATGGACCGGGTCTATTTTGCGGCGCGATGGGACAAGGGCACGGCGGATTACATCAACTGCCCGATGAATCGCGAGGAGTACGACCGCTTTTATGACGCGCTGGTGAGCGCCGAGACGGTCAAGGAGAAGGACTGGGAGAAGCTCGATTACTTTGAGGGCTGCCTGCCGATTGAGGAGCTGGCGCGGCGCGGGCGCGACACGCTGCGGTTTGGGCCGATGAAGCCGGTGGGGCTGCGCGATCCGCGCACGGGGCAGACGCCGTGGGCGGTGGTGCAGTTGCGGTGCGAGAATCTGCGGGCGGACTCGTACAACCTGGTGGGTTTTCAGAATCACCTGAAGTATGGCGAGCAGGCGCGGATTCTCAGGATGATTCCGGGCCTGGAGAATGCGAAGTTTCTGCGCTACGGGCAGATTCACCGCAACACGTACATTCAGGCTCCGGCGGTGCTGGCCGGGCGGCTGCATTTCAAGGCGCATCCGCGTGTGTTTGTGGCGGGGCAGCTTTCGGGCGTCGAGGGCTATACGGAGTCGATGGGCATGGGGCTGCTGGCGGGCATTTATGCGGCGGCCGCGGCGATGGGGCGCGAGGTGGCGGAGATTCCGCGAGGCACGGCGCTGGGCTCGCTGGTGAACTACATCACGCATGCGGAGCTGAAGCGCTTCCAGCCGGCGAATATCACCTTTGACCTGCTGGAGCCGCTCGAGGAAGAGACGCGGCGCAAGGTGCGCGACAAGAAGGAGCGGCACCGGATGGTCTGCGAGCGGGCGCTCGCGAAGTTTGATGCGTGGTGGAGTGGTCTGGCGCGGTGATGGGCCAGGCCGCCGCGGGTCTCGCCGCCGCAGGTCCTGCCCGGCCGGGCAGGACGCGCATGTTAGGCTGAATCAAGAGATGTTGCGTCTGGACCTCCCATTCCGCAGGCTGCAGTCCACTCCAGTATGAGTGGCGCGCCCTTCTGTCTCTGATCCGTTTCTTCCTTTTCCTTTGATTTCTTGAGGCGGGCTCTTGCTGAGTCTTCCCCTTTTCCGGCGATCCCTGCCTGTGTCCTCGGTGGATCGCGCTTGGAGCTTATATTGTCTTTCTCCTCTATGACTGCTTCGGTCATCGAAGCTAAAGTTGACATTCTTTCTGGTGTGACCGTGGCCCTGGCTCTGGTGCCGGAGGCGCTTGCCTTTGCGCTGGTGGCGCATGTGAATCCGCTGGTGGGTTTGTATGCGGCCTTCATGATGTGCCTGATTACGGCGGCGTTCGGCGGGCGTCCGGGCATGATTTCCGGCGCGACCGGCTCGATGGCCGTGGTGATGGTGGCGCTGGTGGTGCAGCATGGCGTGCAGTATCTGTTTGCCACGATTGTGCTGGCCGGCGTGCTGCAACTGGCGTTCGGGTTGCTGCGTCTGGGCAAGTTCATTCGCATGGTGCCGCACCCGGTGATGCTGGGCTTTGTGAATGGACTGGCGATTGTGATTGCGCTGGCGCAACTGGGCCACTTCAAGGTGAAGGACGCGGCGGGCCATCTGCACTGGGTGACCGGGCGGCCGCTGCTGGTGATGATCGGGCTGATCGTTGTGACGATGGTGATCATCTATCTGCTGCCGAAGCTGACAAAGGCCGCGCCGGCGGCGCTGGTGGCGATTATCACGGTGGCGCTGCTTTCCGCGATGCTGGGCATTCACACGCTGACGGTGGGCGACATGGCGTCGATTCATGGCGGGCTGCCGAAGTTTCACATCGCCGATGTGCCGTGGAATCTGGCGACGCTGAAGATCATTGTGCCGTATGCGTTCATTCTGGCCGGGGTGGGATTGATTGAGACGTTGCTCACGCTGAACCTGGTGGACGACATCACGGGCACGCGCGGGCGGCCGAATCGTGAGTGCCTGGCGCAGGGCGCGGCCAACATTGTGTGCGGATTTTTTGGCGGGATGGGCGGCTGCGCAATGATCGGGCAGACGATGATCAACATCAATGCGGGCGCGCGGCGGCGGCTCTCCGGCATTGTGGCGGGGCTGTGCCTGCTGAGCTTCATCCTGTTCACTTCGTCGCTGATCGAGCGCATTCCCATCGCGGCGCTGGTGGGCGTGATGTTTGTGGTCTCAGAGAAGACCTTCGAGTGGGGCACCTTCCGTGCGATTGGCAAGGTTCCCCGGCAGGATATTTTTGTGGTGGCCACGGTGACACTGGTGACCGTGTTTACCAATCTCGCGACCGCGGTGGTGCTGGGCATTCTGATTTCGGCGCTGGTATTTGCCTGGGAGCATGCCAAGCAGATTGGCGTAAAGACGCGCATGGATGAAGAGGGGCGCAAGATTTATGAGCTGACGGGCACGGTGTTCTTTGCCTCGACGGCGAGCTTTCAGGAGCTGTTCACTCCGCAGGATGACCCGGAAGATGTGATTGTGGAGTTTCGGCATGCGAAGGTGATGGATCACTCGGCGCTGGAGGCGATTGACGGGCTCGCGGGCAAATATGAGCAGATTGGCAAGCGGCTGCATCTGCGCCACCTGAGTCCGGACTGCTATGAGCTGCTGCGGCGCGCGCAGTCGATGGTCGAGGTGAATGTGCTGGAGGACCCGCGCTATCATGTGGCCGATGACCAGATTAGTTGACCAGATCAGTTGAGGCTGGGGTAAGGGCTTAGGCATGAGGGCAGCGCAGCGCGCTGCCCTCATGCTTTTGGCGGCGCAAAGAGCATGCGGGGTGCGCCGGTCCAGAAGCGGTTGTTGAGGCGCGTCAGTGGTCCGGGGCGGCGGCCGTGCAGCCGGGCGTGGGCTTCGCGATAAGGCCCGACGAAGCGCACGGGCGCGGGCCAGTGGCGGTAGCTGGCAGCGAGATAGCGGAGGGCGCGCCGGGCGGTGGCGTCGGTGTGCGCGCGGGAATCCGCCGGGCCGAAGGCCGGACCAAACGCTGGCGCGAAGGCGGTCCGGAGCGGTTCCGGCATCCAGTAAGCGGTGAGGGCACGATACCAGCCGGGGACGGGCAGCCAGGTTCCGGTGCCGTGCAGGACGCCGTGGGCGAGGTCGAGGGCGAGCGGGGCGACGCTGAGTTGGCTGGATGAGATCATGACGGCGAAGTAGCGCTGGAAGGCGCTCCAGCTTGCAGGCAGCGCGGCGGCGGGGATGCCGAAGAGTGCGGCCAGGCGCAGGCTGTCGGCGTAGTATTGCTCACGCTCGGCTGCGGTGAGCGGCGCCAGCACGGCATCGTGGGCGACCAGGGCGCTCTCGACCAGCGTGGCAAAGACCCAGAGCAGCGCTTCGACTTCATTGGCCATGTAGGGCGAGCCCTGCGCGTGGCTGCCGGCGGTTTCAGGCAGCGTGCCCTGAATGCGGGTATGCAGACCGTAGAGATGGCGCGAGGCGGCGAGCGCCTGCTGCGTTGTGCCGAAGACCATGGGAAAGACGAGCCGGAAGGTATTGTGAAAGCGGGCCAGCGGGTCGCGCCGAATGGAGGAGTGCTGATCGAGCGCGACGGCCACCCAGGGATGGGCGAGCTGCAGCAGCGAGGCGCGTCCGGCGGCGAGAAAGAGCGCCGACTCGCGATTGACGCGCCAGCTCAGGGAGGCAGGCCCGAAGAGTCCGTGGGCGGGCGGCGAGGAATGGCTCGCGGCGGCCTGTGAGCGCGTGGCGAAGTCGTGCGGGGTGACCGGCTGCATGCCTTAGCTTAGACGGGCGCTGTTTGACCGAAGGTGGCTGCGAAAAGGAGAGGGAAGGCGGGCAATTTTGCGCGAAAGTGCAGGAACCTGCGGGGATGTGCGCGCGTATTGCAAGATGATCCTCCGCTGAGACCTTTCGAGGTATTTCGAGTGTAACGAGGTGCGCGATGCGCGATCCGTGGTGGATGCACGTTCTGCTGGGGATTCACGTGACGGCCGGAGGGATGGCCTTTGTGCTGGCTCCGCTGGCGCTGGTGACTGCCAAGGGCGGCAAGGCGCACCGGCGCTGGGGAAAGCTCTATTTCTGGGCGATGACGGTGGTTGCGGCTACGGCGCTGGCGATGGCGGTGTATCGGCCCACGCTGTTTCTGGCGCTGGTGGCGGTGTTCAGCTTCTATCTTTCGTTCAGCGGCTATCGAGTGCTGGCGCAAAAGGCGGCGTGGAAGGACGAACGGGTCGCAGGCCTTGTGGATTGGGGCGTGGCTGTCTTCAGCTTTGCGGCGAGCGCGGGTCTGGCGGTTTGCGGAGCGTTTCGCCCGGAGCTGGTGCAGGGTCTAGGGATTCCGGCGATTATTTTTGGCCTGATCGGCATGCGGTTCGCGGGCCGGACGATGTGGGGCTTTCTGCATCCTCCCAGGGAAAAGATGTTCTGGTGGTATGCGCACCTGCAGGGCATGATCGGCAGCTACATCGCGGCGTGGACGGCCTTTTGCGTGGTGACCGTGGGGCCGCTGCTGCATGGGGCGTGGTGGGTATGGATTGTGCCGATCATGATTGGCGTGCCTGCGATCATCGTGACGACGGCGTATTACAAGCGCAAATTTGCCGTGAAGGCCGCTGCCGTATAGTGCTGGGCGGCCGGGCGCGCGGCGCGGTATCCTGAAAGAGATGACCCCGAAGCGTGAACGAGCGGTGGTATGTCTTTCCGGCGGGATGGACTCGTGTGTGTGCGCGGCGATTGCGGCGCGGGATTATGAGCCTTACGCCATCCACTTCAGCTATGGGCAGCGGACGGAGGCGCGCGAGCTGGTCTCGGCGCGCAGCGTGGCCGAGCGGCTGGGCTTCAAAGATCTTCTGCACTTGAAGATCGATCTTTTCCGTCGCATCGGCGGGTCGGCGCTGACGGACACGAGCATTGACGTGCCGAAGGCTCCGGCCGAAGAAGCCGCGATTGGCGCGGAGATTCCGGTGACGTATGTGCCTTTCAGGAATGCGCATTTTCTGGCGGCGGCGGTGAGCTGGGCCGAGGTGCTGGGCGCGTCGAAGATTGTGATTGGGGCGGTGGAGCAGGATAGTTCGGGGTATCCGGACTGCCGGCCCGCCTATTATGAGGCTTTTCAGCATCTGATAGAGACAGGCACGAAAGAGGGTTCGATTCGGGTGGAGACGCCGTTGATTCAACTGCGGAAGCGGGAGATCGTGCGTCTCGGCCTTGAACTGGGTGCTCCGCTGGATTTAACGTGGTCGTGCTACTCCGGCGCGGAAGAGGCTTGCGGCGAATGCGAAAGCTGCGTGCTTCGTCTGCGCGCCTTTGAGGAAGCGGATGCTGTTGATCCGATTCCGTACGCCCATCGATAAAATAAACGGGTTCAAGCAGTAAAGAGCCGCGCAGTCAGCAAGCACGCGCGGCCCGGGAGAGAACGGAAATGATGAAGACGAAACTCTGGTTGACGGCCGCGCTGGCGGCGACGGTGATGGTGGCGCTGCCCGGCATGGCCCAGCAGACGGCGGCTCCGGCAGCCACGACGGCGACGACAGCGGCCAAGGTGGGCAGCATTCACGGGCATGTGAACGATCCGACGGGGGCGGCGATCACGGATGGCATCATCGGGCTCTCGACCGATGGCGGCCAGACCAGCGAGTACACCTTTCACACGGATTCGAACGGCGACTACAAGGGCGCGAACATCAAGGCTGGCACCTATACGGTGACGCTGCGCGAGCCGAACACGCCCAAGGGCAAGGTGCTGGACGAGTTCCAGAACGTGAAGGTTGTGGCCGGACAGGACACGGCGCAGGACTTTGATCTTTCGCGTGCGGATTATGTGAAGAAGCTCTCGCCCGAGCAGCAGAAGCAGCTCGCCAAGGTGAAGGCAGAGAACGCGAAGATTCTGAAGCAGAACTCGGTCATCAAGAACCTGAATGCCGACCTCAAGCAGGCGCGCCAGGATAACCAGACCAAGAACTATGCCGCTGCCGATGCGTTGATGACCAAGGACACCGCGCAGATGCCGGATGCGTATCTGCTGTGGGTGGAACTGGGCGTGGCGCAGAAGGGCGAGAAGAAGTATGACGACGCCATCACTTCACTGAACAAGGCCATCACCCTCGACAAGGCCGAGAAGAAGCCGAATCAGCAGGTGATGGGCATTGCCGAGGATGCGCTGGGTGAGGTGTACGGCGATACCGGCAAGGTCGCCGAGTCGCAGGCAGCCTATGACGCAGCCGCGGCGGCGGACCCCTCGAACGCCAGCATGTTCTACCAGAACGAAGCGATCGTGATGAACCGCAACAACCAGGGCGATGCCACGGTGGCGGCGGCGGATAAGGCGATTGCGGCTGACCCGAAGGCTCCGATTCCTTACTACCTGAAGGGGCAGGCGCTGATTCAGAAGGCGACCGTGGACCCGAAGACGCAGAAGATCATTGCGCCTCCGGGCTGCGTGGAGGCCTACCAGAAGTACCTGGAACTGGCGCCGAACGGACCGTTCGCGGGCGAAGTGAAGGGTATTCTGGCCAGCATCGGACAGAAGCAGCAGAAGGTCTACCGTCACCGGTAAGGCTGGAGCAAAACCGGACAGAAAGAGCGTCGCAAGTTGCGGCGCTCTTTTTTTCTTTGCGGCAGAAGGAGAGAATGACCCCATGAGTGAGCAGGTGTTGGCGTACCGCGAGGCGGAGCGCGTCGTGCTGGCCGAGGCGCGCAAACTGCTGGAGTGCGAGCGGATGGCGCAGCGGGTGTCGTTGTCCTCTTCGGCGGGCCGCATACTCGCCGAGGCGGTGCATGCGGATCGGGATCAGCCGCCGTTTCCGCGCGCCACGCGCGATGGATTTGCGTGGAGTGCAGGGAGCAGCGTGGCCGGGCCGCATCGCGTGCTGGGCACAGTGCGCGCGGGCGAGATGTGGAATGGCGCGCCGCTGGCCTCGGGTGAGGCGGTCGAGATCATGACGGGCGCGGCGGTGCCCGAGGGCGCCGATGCCGTTGCGATGGTGGAGCATGTGGAGCGCAGCGGCGACGAAGTGCGTTTGCAGGAAGGCCGCGTGATCAAGGCAGGTGAGAACATTGTGCCGGTGGGCGCGGAGGCGCGCTCCTGCGATGTGGTGGCGCCGGCAGGCACGCGGCTGGGCCCGGCGCAGATTGCGGCGGCGGCGGCCTGCGGCTATGCGGAGATTGCCGTGGCGGCCAAGGCGCGAGTGGCGATTCTTGCGACGGGCGATGAACTGGTGCCGGTGGCCGAGACTCCCGCACCGGCACAGATTCGCAACTCAAACAGTTACTCATTGTCCGCGCAGCTATTGGCGATGGGCGCGGAGCCGGTGCGGCTGCCGATTGTGCCGGATGATGCGCGGGCCACGGAAGAGGCGATTCGCGCGGCGCTGGCGTGCGATCTGCTGGTGATGACGGGCGGCGTTTCGATGGGCCGCTTTGATTATGTAGAGCAGGCGCTCGGGCGCGTGGGCGCGGAGTTTCTGTTTACCGGCGTAAAGATGCAGCCCGGCAGGCCGGTGGTGTTTGGGCGGGCACGGCATGAGGGCGAGCCGCGATATTTTCTGGGCCTGCCGGGGAATCCTGTCTCGACGATGGTGACGTTCGCGCTCTTTGGCGCTCCGCTGGTGGCGGCGCTGATGGGCGAGACACCGGAACGCTGGCCGCGCTGGACGCGAGGCGCGCTCACTCGCGAAGTGAGCGTGAAGCCGGGGCTGACGCGCTTTTTGCCGGCGCAGATTGAGTCGTCGATCGACGGCGTGCGCGTGACGCCGGTGATGTGGCAGGGCTCGGGCGACCTGGCGAGCACGGCGCGCGCGGAGGGATTTGTGGTGGTGCCGGAAGAAGCGGAAAGGCTGGAGGCAGGCGCGAAGGTGACTGCGCTGCTGCTGGGGTGAAGATGAGCAAACTTTCGCACTTTGATGAGAGCGGGCAGGCCCGCATGGTGGATGTGAGCGGCAAGTCCGCAACGCGGCGCGAGGCGGTGGCCTCGGCCTTTGTGGCGCTGACGGAAGAGGTGCTGGCGGCGCTGCCGGAGAATCCCAAGGGGAACCCGCTGGAGGTGGCGCGCTTTGCAGGCATGCAGGCGGCGAAGAAGACGGCGGACCTGATTCCGATGTGCCATCCGCTGCCGCTGAGCTTTGTGGATGTGCAGGCGCAGGTGGCGGACGGCGGCGTGGAGATTCGCGCGACGGCGGCTACGACCGCAGGCACGGGCGTGGAGATGGAGGCGCTGACGGCCGCCTCTGTGGCGGCGCTGACGGTCTATGACATGTGCAAGGCGCTCGACAAGGGTATTCGAATCGAGCGGGTGCGGCTGGAGCGCAAGAGCGGCGGCAAGAGCGGGGAGTGGGTAGCGGATCGTCCGGGCAGAGACGCTTGACGGCGCGTGATTCGTCCTGATCTGTGATTCGTTGCGGTTCAGGCTGTGTGCGGTTGCGGACTACTGGCTGCTGATTTTTTGCGGCAGGGCAAGACCTTGCCGGGTGTGGACTCCGGGCGTCATTTGCTCATGGGCGCGGCCCTTGCCGGGTGCGGGCACGGGATGCGCCGTGATGTGCGCGGCCGAGGCGGTGCTGACTCCGCTTTGCGGGCGCACGATTTCAAGCATGGGAGGGCCAGCCTGCCGCTCCGCCACGGTATGCGAGTGAGCGAGGCTGCCGGTGACGATGAGCGCGCAGGCAAAACTGCCGGCCAGCGCGGCGGCGGCAAAACGCGGCCAGCGAAGGCCGGACTGCGGCGCGGCATCGGTGAGGGCCGCAGTGCGAAGACGGCGCAGCAGGCGCTCCTGCATTTGAGGATCGGGCGTGGCCGTGCCGAGCTGGCGCAGCGCGGCATCGAGCGCCGGGTGCGCGGGAGCCGATGGAGGCGGCGAGGAACGGAGTTTCATCGTTCGATTCCTTCCTGGGCGAGCATTTCAGCAAGCACGCGGCGGGCACGGAAGATGCGGGAGCGGATGGAGGATTCCGTAGTGCCGAGCACGGCGGCGGCCTGCGCGGTGCTGAGTTCTTCGACGGCCGAGAGCAGGATGGCATCGCGCTCTTTGGGCGGCAGGCGGTCAATGAGGGCGAGGATGCGCTGGTATTGCTGCGAGGAGATGGCGTGCTGATCGGCGGTGAATCCGGCGGCGCGCAGCGAGCGGGCGTGCTCGGTGATGTCGTCGGTCTCGGGGCGCGTTTTGGCGCGGCGCTTTTTGTCGAGCACCACATTCCACACAATGCGCACGAGCCAGACGCGGCGGTCGCGAATCTCGGAGAGCTTTTCGCGGTGGCGCAGCACGCGCAGGAAGGTCTCCTGCACGGCGTCTTCGGCTTCGGCAACGTTGCGGGTGACGGAATAGGCGACGCGGTAGAGCGTGGTCGCGTATTCCTCCACCAGGGCGGTGATCGCCTCAGTAGTGTCGGTCATCGTCGGCTGAAGAGCGGGCGCGAGCCAGATGGCGGCCTGGGCCTGGGAATAACTCATCGCAATCTCGTCCTGCTCTAAGGACGGAGGATACAGCGTTTTCGCTCAAAATTCCTGTGCGGGCGGTTGCGGCTGCGGAATTGCCCGGCATCCAGTACTCTCAGCAGTAGGATGCGACGCCGCCCGTGGTTTGAGATGCACGATCATCCGCGCTACCCGCGCCTGTGGCGCGACCTGGTGACGGATGCGCTGGAGCATACGTGGAATACGCTGGGCAATTATGGCCCGGTGGCTCCGCTTTTGAGCCGGGCGATGGACGAGAGCGGGACGCGGCAGGTGGTGGACCTGTGCTCGGGGGGCGGAGGGCCGTGGCTTTCGCTGGCCCCGAAGCTGGCCTCCTCGCTGGGCGAAGGCGTTTCGGTGGTGCTGACCGATAAATTTCCTAACCAGGCGGCATTTGCCCGCACTGAGGCGGCCTCGGGCGGGCGCGTTGGGTTTTGCGCGGAGCCGGTCGATGCGGCGCGGGTCCCGGAGGAGCTGCGCGGTTTCCGGACGATTTTCTCGTCTTTTCATCACTTTACGCCGGAGCAGGCGCGGGCCATGCTGGCCGATGCCTTTGGGCGGCGCGTGGGGATCGGCGTTTTTGAGCTGGCGCAGCCGCGCGCGAAGACGGTGCTGCTGTGCTTTGGCATGCCGGTGCTGAACTGGGCGCTGACGCCGTGGATGCGTCCCCTGGGCTGGCAGCGGCTGCTGTGGACCTATCTGCTGCCGGTGGTGCCGTTTACGCTTTGGCTGGATGGCGTGCTGTCGTGCCTGCGGTCGTACTCCGAGGCCGATATGCGGGAACTGGTGGAGGGTCTGCGCGCGCCCGATTATGCCTGGGAGACCGGGCAGGCCGGCTCGGGCAGGGCCCGGGTGCAGTACCTGATTGGACGCCCGGTGCGTACTTCCACAGGCCGGGCTGCGTCTCAAGATGCGCCGGAGATGCTTTTGAGCAAGGGAAACCCGGAGGCAAGCGATTGAGACGCAACTGTTTGCTGCCGCTGGGGTTTGCCTCATCAGCCGGTGCACGGGCACGCGCGGACGTGTGCCTGCGTGGAGACTGGCGAGTGCCTTCTGAAAGGCCCGGTAAAAAACGTGAATAGCTGGATGCTGGGCAACATAATTTCAACCAAGAGAAACCTAAAATAAGCCATGGCATTTCGATTTCGCCTGCTGTGTAGCGCGCTGTTGGGCCTGAGTTGTCTGTCGGCGGCTGTGCCCGCCGTGGCAGACCCGGCTCCCTTTGACTTGACCGGCCCCACCGTGGAGATGACGGTGACGCGGGCGGGCGTGACCCTGCCCATTTCAGAGACGCCGAACCTGGAGCCGGGCGACAAGCTGTGGATTCGCGCGGATTTTCCGGATTCGCAATCGGTGCATTACCTGATGGTGGCGGCGTTTTTGCGGGGGGCGACCAATCCGCCGCCCGAGCGGTGGTTTTACCGCAACGAGCCCTGGAACCGGAAGGAAGCGCGCGGCCTGCATGTGACGGTGCCGGTGGGCGCCGAGCAGTTGGTGGTGTTTCTGGCTCCGGAGACGGGCGGTGACTTCAAGGCGCTGGTGAATGCGGTGCAGCATCGGCCGGGCGCGTTTGTGCGCGCCACGCAGGATCTGAACCACGCGACGCTTGACCGCTCGCGCCTGGACACGTACCTGGCGGGCGTGCGCGAGACGAATGCGACCAATCCCGGAGATTTGAAGCACGCGGCCCAGATGATGGCGCGCAGCCTCGCCATCAAGCTCGACAACACGTGCTTTGACCGCTACTCCGAGCAGGAAGCGCCGTGCCTGATGCAGAACGAGGATTCGCTCGTGCTGAACGACACGCAGACGGCGAACATTGCCGAGGAGCTGACCTCGGGGCCAACGGCCGATCTGGCGATGGAGGTCAGCTCGACTCCGCAGGCGCGCTACGGCTACTACAGCCCTTATCTTGCGTCGGTGCTCGACATAGCGCATATTCTGGAGTCCTTTCATTCGGCGCAGTACCAGTACATTCCGGCGCTGGCCATGCCGCACAATGACAAGCTGTCGCTGCGGCTCAATGCGCCGCCGTCGTTCAGCAATCCCAAGTCGGTGATTGTGGTGGCGATGCCGGCCGTCGAGCCTCCGCAGCCTCCGCCGCTGCATGCCGTGGATGCGACGAGCACGTACTGCGCGGAGAATTCGGATCTGGTGCTGCCGGTGGAAGGCGCTCCGCTGGTGTTCTCTACCGCTTATGCGCACAACATGGTGCTGCGGCTGACGACCAAGGATGGCAAGACGGTCGATCTGCATGCGGAAGCGAATGCGCTGAAGGGCGGATTTGTAATTGATACGGACAATCTCTCGGCCAAGCAGTTCGGCGACACAGTCTCGGCCTCGCTGCACGGCTACTGGGGATTTGACCGCTACGACGGGCCGAACTTCGAGCTGGAGAATGCGCATCCGCAGCCGTGGATGCTGGCCACAGCCGACAGCGACGCGCTGATTGTGGGCCGCGACGACGTGGTGCATCTGGACGCGGGCAATGCCGCGTGCGTGGAGAACATTGCGATCGAGGATGGCCGCGCGCGCGAGCTGAAGGTGCAGTGGAAGCAACTGAAGCCGACCGAGGTCGAGGTGACGCTGCCGCTCAAGAAGGCGCATCCGGGGCAGGTGATGCTGGTGGTGCACCAGTTTGGATTTGCGCAGCCGGAGAGGGTTCCGCTGCACAGCTTTGCCGAGGCCGCGCACCTGAACGGCTTCAGCCTGCATGCGGGCGACACCGAGGGCGTGCTGACGGGCAAGCGCCTCGATGAGGTGCAGCAGATGCGCGTCAACGGTGTGACGTTTGCGCCGGGACCGTTGAAGTCCGCCGATGGCCAGGACCAGTTGCAGATGCAGGCGAAAGACAAGACCAAGTGCGCGCAGTTTGAGCCGGGCAGCGCGCAGGCCGAGGTCCGGCTGAAGGATGGACGCCGGTTGACGGTGCAGGCTGTGATTGAGCAGCCGCGCCCGCAGGTGGCGCTGCTGAGCAAGAGCGTGCAGCCGCTCGCGGCCAACCAGAGCAACATCAATCTGGAAGATCAGGATGAGCTGCCGGAGAATTCCTCGCTGACCTTTAGCCTGCATGCGGTGACGCCGCAGAGCTTTGGCCGTACCGAGGCCATTGAGGTTTCAACCGCCGGCCATGCTTTCACGACCACGCTGAATATGCAGAATGGCGGCCTGACGCTGCAGGACGAGCATACGGCGCTAGCCACGCTCGATCCGGCGAAGGCCTTTGGCGGATCGGCGTTTGGCCCGCTGCAGTTTCGCGTGGTGGCCGATGGCGTGCCGGGCTCATGGCAGCCGCTGGTGACGCTGGTGCGCCTGCCCACGCTGAAGAAGCTGACCTGCCCGGCGCAGGGCTCGCAACCCTGCCAGTTGACGGGCACGGAGTTGTTCCTGGTGGATGCGGTGGCGAGCGATGCGGCCTTCCAGCATGCAGTGCAGGTGCCGGATGGTTTCCCGGGCTACGAGCTGCCGGTGCCGCACCCCGACCCGCAGACGGGCACGGGCGATTTGTATGTGAAGCTGCGGGATGACCCCACGGTGGTGAACCAGATCACGCTCTCGGCTCCGCCGCCTCCGGTAGTGCGGCCGGCAGCGGTGCCGCCGCCCGCGCCGGCGCGCGCTCCGTATGTGCCGGGTGAGGCTGCTCCGACCGGGGCAGGCAGCTCGAATGGCAGTGCTGCCGCGCCTGCGAGCAGTGCGGCGCAGCCGGCTTCGCAGAGTGGGGCATCCGCGGCGGAAAATGGACCGCAGACGGTTACGAATTCCGGCGCGGCGCAATCTTCGGCGTCCCCGGCGGCAAGTTCGACTGCGGAACCTGCGACGAAAACACAGCCGCAAGCTACGGGGCAGAGTGCGCCGCAGGGGCAATCCTCGCAGGGGCAGACTGGGCAGGGGCAGACGGGGCAGGGGCAGACGGGCGCGCCCGCCGCGCAAGCTCCAGCGCCACAGGCGACAGACAACGCGTCTTCTCCTGCGGCAGCGCAGCCCGCGAGTGGTGCGAGCCAGAAGAAGCAGAGCAGCAACGCCCCTGCGAAGAACAATAGCAGCACGGCTTCGACTCCGGATGGGCCGCCACAGGTTTAAGGGCGGGAAGGGGAGATGATCCCGGGTCCGAACAGACGGACCCGGGGCACCCGGCGGGGCTAAGGCCGGGGGCCTGATGCGAGACACCTGATGCGAGACCTTGGTATCCGGATTGTGGCAAAGGAAAATGAAAAAGGCACGGAGTAATCCGTGCCTTTTCTTATTTGCTGCGACGTCTGTTACATATTGGTGTGGCCGGCGCGCATCTCTTCGTTGAAGGTGGGCTTGGTGTATTCGAGCGCCTTCATCAGCCTGGCTTCGTACTCAGTAGCGCGGGCCATGAGCGCGGGCGTGGCCGAGGCATAGTCGGCGTGAAGCTGGAGCAGGCCCTGCTTCTCAAGTTCGCCGGCCATGCGCTGCAGCTCTTCGGCGGTGGTGTTGAGGTACTGGGCGTCGCGTGGATCAGAGATCCAGACCGGAGCGCTGTTGCCGAGCACGCCCGAGAGCCAGAAGGCCTTGAGCGCGAGGAACTCCATGCGCGTGTCGTCGTCGGTGTCGGTGAAGAAGAACTTCTTCTGCCAGCGGCTGTAGTAGCGCGTGGTGACGGGCACGGGCTGGCGGTTGCCGCTCTTGAGCAGCTCGAGCTGGCCGTAGTCGAGCGTCTTGCGGATGGCGTTGTAGATGAACGTCTCGGCGTAGGGCTGCTCGGCCGCGGGCACAATCTCAGCAAAGGTGAGCGTCATGCTGGCGGAGACCTTGGCGTGCAGCGGGGAGTCTTGTCCGTTGGCCAGATGCACGGTGCCGTGCACGATGAAGGTGTCCGCGCCCGAGGTGGAGCGGTGAAAGGGCCAGGCGAAGCTGCCCAGGCTGATGGGCAGGCCCGCAACGGTGACGTAGGCGTCAGGGTGCGGATTGCGCAGGCGCTTGGCGGCTTCCTGCAGGTGCGTGGTCATGGCCGGCAGCAGCTCGGGCTTGTCAAAGTCAAAGGCCTCGCTGAGCTCGAGCAGCAGCGTGCGGCCCGAGTCATCGGGCAGGCCGAGGCGGAAGCGCGTGGTGGGCTTCTGGTTGAAGTCGAGACCGGCTTCGGTCGCGATCACGAGCAGTCCGGCATCGTTTGCCGCTTTGCCCAACATGGCCGTCAGAGCTGTTTGTGGGGTGGTTGTCATGGCTTGCACTTTGATTTTATCGGGGAGAGAGGAAATCGCGAAGCGGGAGTGACTAAACCCGGGTCCGAATGGACGGACCCGGGGCACCCAGGCATTGTTAGACGGCGCGGCCGGCGGCTGCGCCCGAGGCCCAGGCCCATTGAAAGTTGAATCCGCCCAGGTGGCCGGTGACATCGACGACTTCGCCAATGAAATAGAGGCCGGGGATGCGGCTTTCCATCGTCTTGGCGGAGAGCTCGGCGGTGTCAACGCCGCCGGCGGTGACCTCGGCCTTCTCGTAGCCTTCAGTGCCGGTGGGCGTGAAGCGGTAGTGGTGCAGATGCTCCTCCCAGGCTTCGAGGGCGCGGTTGCTGAAGCTGGAGGGTGGCGCGAGCGTGATCAGACGGTCGGCGAGGCGCTGCGGCAGATGCTCGCGCAGAGCGGCGCGCGCTTTGCTGATGTCGCGCTGCGGCTGGGCGAGCAGGGGCGCGGTGATGTTTGCGCGGGGGGCGAGATCGAGGGTGAGCGATGCGCCGGGCCGCCAGTAGGAGGAAATCTGCAGGACGGCCGGGCCGCTGAGGCCGCGATGGGTGAGCAGCATCTTCTCCTGAAAGCGAGCCCGTTGCGCGCCGGGCGTGCTGGTCGAGGCGATCACTTCGGCGGAGAGGCCGGAGAGTTGGCACCAGTCGCGCTGCCCGGCCTCGCCGAGCACCAGGGGCACGAGCGCGGGGCGCGGCTCAATGACACGCAGGCCAAACTGCCGTGCCACGTCATAGCCGAAGCCGGTCGCGCCCATCCTGGGAATCGAGAGCCCGCCGGTGGCGATGACCAGCGCGGGCGCGTGGAAGGTGACCGGGCCTTGCGGGGTGATGGTGTCGAGTTCGAAGCCGCCGCTGTGCCGCACCTGATTCACTTGTGTGCGCAGGTGGAGCGTGACGTTGGCCTCAGCGCACTCGTGGAGCAGCAGATCGACGATCTGTTGCGCGGAGTGGTCGCAGAAGAGCTGGCCGAGCTTTTTCTCGTGGTACGCGATGCCGTGCTTTTCTACGAGTGAGAGAAAGTCGCGCGGCGTGTAACGGGCGAGCGCCGATTTGGCGAAGTGCGGATTTTCTGAGAGGAAGTTCTCGGCGCGGCAGTGCAGGTTGGTGAAGTTGCATCGCCCGCCGCCGGAGATGAGGATCTTTTTGCCGGCGCGTTCGGCGTGGTCGAGCACGGCCACGCGGCGGCCGCGCTTGCCGGCTTCAATCGCGCACATGAGCCCGGCAGCGCCAGCGCCGATCACCAGCACATCGTAGGAAGAAACACTCGCAGTCACCTCTTGAATCTACCGGAGCGGGAGGAGAATTTGCGTTCTTCCACAGAAAACCTGGGGTCGTCTGACGCCGGGCATCATCAGCTACTCTGTGGGGCGCAAACAGCGCGACCAGAAAAGGAGCGAGTAATGGAGCAGCGGATTGATTATGCGAAGGCCTTCCCGGAAGGCTATCAGGCGATGATTCACCTGGAGGGCGCGGTGCGGCGCAGCGGACTGGAGCCGGCGTTGCTGGAACTGGTGAAGATTCGCGCGTCGCAGTTGAATGGCTGCGCCTTCTGCATTGACATGCACACCAAGGATGCGCGGCATAAGGGCGAGACGGAGCAGCGCATCTATGCGTTGAGTGCGTGGCGCGAGACGGCGTTCTTTACCGGGCGCGAGTGCGCGGCGCTGGCGTGGACGGAGGCCATCACGAATATTCAGCAGGGCCATGCGTCGGATGCGGTGTATGCGGAGGTTCGCGAGCATTTCAGCGAGGCGGAGACGGTGAAGCTGACCTGGGCGATTGGCGCGATCAACGTATGGAATCGCGTGGCGGTTGCGATGCGCCCCGCAGTGGGTGGATATGAGCCGCAGGGATGAGCGGGAACGCAGAAGCCCCGGCGCGAGGCCGGGGCTTCTGTGACTGCGATGGTGGCGAATCAGCCGTGGAGGACCTTTGCGGGTCCGCCCTTGAGGCCCTGCACCTTGATCTTCTTGGCGAGGCCAAGGAAGCCGAGCAGGCGGATGCCCCAGTAGTTGACGTCAATCTCATACCAGGCCATGCCGTGGGTGGCCGAGACCGGGTGCGCGTGATGATTGTTGTGCCAGCCTTCGCCGCCCGAGATGATGGCCACGAGGACGTTGTTGCGTGAGTCATCGCGCGTATCAAAGTTGCGGTAGCCCCACAGGTGCGTGGCCGAGTTGACCAGCCAGGTGGTGTGCCAGCCGAGCACGACGCGCAGGGGAATGCCCCAGAGCAGCCATGACCATCCGCCAAAGTAATAGAGCACGCCGCCGGCCAGCGCCAGCGGAACCAGGTGGAAGCGGCTCAGCCAGACGTAGAAGCGGTCGCGAATGAGGTCAGGCGCGTAGCGTGCCAGCGCGGGATCGCCGTTGTGCAGCGTGCCGTAGAGAATCCAGCCCACATGCGACCACCACACGCCGTCGCGCGGGGAGTGCGGGTCGCCGGGCTTGTCAGTGAGCTGATGGTGCAGGCGATGAACGGCCACCCAGTAGATGGGGCCGCCCTGCATGGCCATGGTGGAGCAGATGGCCATGGTGTATTCCAGCCATTTGGGCACCACATAACCACGGTGCGTGAGCAGCCTGTGGTAGCTCATGGCGATGCCGATGTTTTGCGCGATGACCCACATGACCAGGAACGCGCCGACGGCAGACCACTTGAAGTAGAACAGGGCGGCGATGGCGCCGACGTGCATGAGGGTGAGAACAGCGGCGAAGGAAAAGTTGAGTGCCTTCGACTTGCTTTGAACAAAATGCTGGGCATCCGCCTGCATCTGCTGCGTGCTGACTGTGGGGGATTCTTCGACGAAAGATTTGGACATATTCCTCTGATCCAGCAAAGAACGTGGATCAGATGGCGTGCAACAGATCTCGTCTCGGCTGTGGTGATACTCTCCAGAGCGCCTGCGAATGCAGGCATACGGAAGTCTGGAGCTATCCCTAGTCTACCTGATGGGGGTGGCCGGACGGCGAATTTCCGGTAAACCCGGCTTTCGGCGGATAAAACCGGGAAAGCCGGGTTTGCCCGGAATGGAAAACAGGCCGAAAGAAAGCAGGCCGCTGGCCAGGATCGGAAAGGATCAAGAATTCATCCCTCAGGGCCTAAAGGCCGATGGACTTTGTTGCGTTTATGGCAGGGCTGAAGCCCTGCCCCTTCAAAACTGCGGGTTTTGCCATCAGCCGTAAGAATGAGCCTTATGCCTTGCCGCCGTGCGCGGTGAGGGTGACGTCGATGTTGCCGCGCGTGGCGTTGGAATAGGGGCAGGTGCGATGCGCGTGGGCCACCAGCGCTTCGGCCTCGGCCTGCGTGAGCTCGGGCAGGGTGATGTCGAGCGCGACGCAGAGGGTGAATCCCTCGCCCTGGCCTTCGTCATAGGGGCCAATGCCGACCTGGGCGCGCACGGTGACCTCGCCGGTGCGCAGCTTCTGCTGGGCGGCAAGATATTCCACCGCTCCGCCAAAGCAGGCGGCGTAGCCGGCGGCAAAGAGCTGCTCGGGATTGGTGGCGCCGCCGTTGCCGCCCATCTCTTTGGGCAGCGCGAGAGGCGCGTCAAGCAGGCCGTCGCTGCTGCGCACGTGGCCGTGGCGTGCTCCGGTAGCGGTGACGTCAGAGGTGTAGAGGACTTTCATGCGGAGGCTCTCCTGGGTGCTGAAAATGGGTGACTCCACAGCATATCGAAGACCGGGGAGGACAGTTGTCAGTCCCCAGTTGTCAGTTGTCAGGCTTCAGTTGGGAAAAGGGTGCTCGGGTTTCCGGCCCGGGTAAGAACGGCCGCAGGGAAGACCCGGGCGGCTCTCAGGATTCCAGCTGCTCCAGAAATGCGACCAGTTCGGCCGGCAGCGGGGCTTCGAGGTGCAGGGGCTTTTCGCTGCGCGGGTGTGGGAATTTAAGCTCGGCCGCATGCAGAAAGTTGCGCGGCAGTGAGAGACCCTCGGGCGCGGGCAATTGCTTGCGCCGTGCCCGGTTGGCCACCGGCAGCACGATGGTCGTGGGCGCTCCGTAGTGGGTGTCGCCGACCACCGGGTGACCGATGGACGAGAGGTGTACGCGAATCTGGTGTGTGCGGCCGGTCTCAATTCTGACGGAGACGAGCGTGAACTTGCCCCAGCGCGTCTCGATGCGGCGCTGCACGCGATAGTGCGAGATTGCCGTGCGCGCGCCCTCGGTGCGGCGCGTGGTCATGCGGGTGCGGCGGATGACGTCGCGCGCGATGGCGGCGTTGATGGTGCCGCGATCCTCCGCAATGTGGCCGTGTACGAGCGCGAGGTAGGTCTTGTGAATCTCACGCTGCGAAAACATCTCGGCCAGCCGCTGGTGGGCGGCGTCATTGCGGGCGACGATGATGAGGCCGCTGGTCTCTTTGTCGAGCCGGTGTACGATGCCGGGGCGCAAGTCGCCACCGGTCTTTGAGAGCTTCTCCTGGCGGCCAAGCAGCGCATTGACGAGCGTGCCGCGGTTGCGCGCGCTGTCGGTTGCGCCGGAACCGGCATGCACCATCATGCCCGCGGGCTTGTTGACGACGATGAGGTCCTTGTCCTCGTAGATGATGTCGAGCGGAATGTCTTCGGCCATGGCCCGCAGCGGAGGCGGGGCCGGTTCGCCGCGCACTTCCACGGACTCGCCGCCGCGCAGCTTGAGCGAGGCGCGCTCTTTCAGGCTATCCACCGTGACCTGGCCATCGTCGAGCAGCAGCTTGACGCGCGAGCGGCTCACGTCGGGCAACTGCGTGGTGAGCCAGGCGTCGAGGCGCTGCCCGGCGGCCTCGGCGGGCACGGTGAAGTGCTGGATCTGCGGGGCATGGTCTTTGCCCGGGGCTTCGCTTTGGTTCGGGGCGTGTTCGGCGGCTTGGGATTTCTTGCTCATAGGTGTGCCGGAATCTCAGGGCTGGTTTCGGAAACTTGGGGGGTGGCGGGTGTGTGCTTCCAGAGCAGCACGGCGCTCGTGAGCACCATAGCCAGCGCGAGCCATTGTGTGGCCGTGAAGATGCCCACAGGCGAGGCCGCGCCGCGATAAAACTCTAAAAAGAAGCGTGCGATGCCGTAGGCGAAGAGCCAAAGGCCGGCGAGCTCGCCATCCTGCGCGCGGCGTGGTAGCCAGACGAGCAGGGCAACGAGCAGCAGCGCACAGAGCCCGGCGTGGTAGAGCTGCGTGGGCTGCAGGGGGCGGTCGAGCGGCGTGCCATACCAGAGCGAGGCCTGCGTGCTGTGGTAGGTGACGGCCCAGGCCGCGCGGGTGGGCGTGCCGAAGTTTGCCCCGGCCAGAAAGGCTCCGATAGCCTGCAGGCCGAGGGCCAGCGTGACGGCGGGCGCGAGGGCATCGAGGGTGCGGCGCAGCGGCAACCCCTCGGCCATGACGTAGAGCCAGGCCATGGCGATGCCGAGCGCGGCCGAGACGCCGGGAATCCACGGGTCATAGCGCGTCGAGAGGCCGAGCACCCAGAAGGGGTGCGCGCGGAAGATCCAGAAGTGCGTGGGAATCAGTAGCAGCTTGCTGGCGATGAGGCCGGTCAGGAGCGCGAGGATGGTGAGGTTCCAGAGCTTTTCCTGCGGCAGATCGAGACGCCGCGCCAGATGCACCACGAGCAGCAGCATGGCCACCATGGCCAGCGCGGAGAACATGCCGTAAGTGGGCACGGCGAAGGGTCCGAACTGGAAGAGGCGGGGATACACGTGCGTCAGGAAAAAAGAAACCGGCCCGCGGGGCCGTGCAGGGTTCGCCGGTGAACCCGTCCTAAGACGGTGGGAACTCTCCGTAGCTCTTTAGGCATTCCGGACTGGCGGACACTGCACACCGAGCCAAAATACGAGTCGAGCTCCCTGTTCAATGAATGTAGGTTCAACCAGCGTTGACCACCACACCTGCTTTGCAGGCCGGTCTCTGTTTGGATGCTATCGGGTCGGTCTGAGGATTAGCAAGCGGCAGGGCTTATTCGGGCAGCGTGTAGTCGAGCTGATAAAAGTGCTGGCCGTGTTCGATGCTGATGGTGAAAGTGCCGCCGATGCCTTTGAGCGCCCCGGTTCCCGAGCCGGGAACAACGATGACCTGCATCCTGGGGCCGCTTGCATCCACGGTGGCCAGTTGCGCGAGCGCAAAGCTGCCCTGCCGGCCATCGAGCGTGCCGGTGACCGTTTCGATGGCCACATAGCCGGCCGCGCCTGCCTTGTAGTCCCCGGCGCTGATCATCTCGCCCTGGCCGGTGCCGGTCAGGTCGCCTTCAAATTTCTTTTGCATGGTGAAGGTGGTGAGACCTTCGGCGGGGGATGCGGCCGCGGGTTTCATCTCGACGGTGAAGGTGCCGTGGGCATGGTGCATGACGGGCGCGCTCCTTGGCTGTGCGTGCGTGAGAAAGGGAAGACCGAAGCAGAGCAGAGCGACGGCGGCGAATCGCAGCATGCGGGCAGTGTATGCGGAGACAGGCCGGAGGGCAATGGCCAGCGAGCGGGGGTGTCGGAAAAAGATCAGCCTGGTTTGCGCTCGTCTTTGGGATGAGATTCAGCCGAGCTTGCGCTCGTCTTCGAGCACGGCATCGAGCAGGCCGCTGAGCGTGTGGGCGCGGTCGCGAATGCTGCTGCTGGTCTGCTGCACTGAGCCGGTGAGGGCCTGATACCTGCGCTCGAGCGTGGCCAGCTCATCGGCGATGTTGAGCGCGGCCAGCACGGCGACGCGCAGCGAGTCCACGGTTTTGCCGTGCGAGGCCACCAGGCGCATCTTGTCATCGACCATGTCGGCGAGGCGCTGGATATAAGCCGCGTCGTCGCCACGCAGATGGTAGGTCTGGTCGTAGATGGCGACGGTCACGGACTGCACGGATTCGGGATTCTGATCAGCCATAGTGGGGGAATTACGCGTTGATTTCGTCCAACTGCTGGAGCAGGCGCTCGACACGCTGGCGCACGCCCTCGCGCTCGCTCTCAAGCGTGCGAAGCTGCGTCTGCACCTCGGTGAGCTGCACCGACTGCTCGTCCATCAACTGGCGCATCGCGGCCATCTCTTCCTCGGCCTTGGCGCGCGCGGTGCGTTCGTTGCGCAGCAGCTCCACGGTGCGGAGCACGCGCTGCTCAAGCGCAATCATATCGTCGGCAACGACGGGAACTTCGGCATCCTGCAGGGCAAGCGTGGACATGGTGTACCTCTCTTTGCTTCTTTGCGCAGTATAAAGCGCTTGCCGCCGCGGATAGCTGCGGAAAAGCGGTGGATTGCAGGGGGGAACCATCTTTGTTCCCCTCGCCATCCGATTTCGGGAATTGCGCTGTGAATTACCACGGGAGTTGATTAGGAGCGCAGTTGCGCGCCCCTATCCTGCATGGCTGCAATGACCTGCTGTGCCCAGGCCTGCAGATCTTCGTCGCGCAGCGTGCGCTCGTGCGACTGAAAGACGGTGCCGAGCAGCAGCGAATAATGGCCGGCGGCGACGCGCTCGCCGCGCAGAATTTCGCGCGGAGCGAAGCTGCGCAACTCGGGGATGGGCAGCGCGACGATGGCCTCGGCAAGCTGGCCCCAGGAAACGGCGTCGGGCACCAGGAAGGAGAAGTCGCGCCGCACGGCCTGGTAGCGCGATAGCTCCTCGATGACCGGCGTGCGCAGGGATTGCTTGTAGAGGCGGTCCAGATAAAGCTCGCCCACAAGCACCGTCTGCTTGACCTTGCGGCGCTCGGCCTCGGCCGGGTGCAACTGGCCAAAGTAGCCGACCGTGGCTCCGTCGATCACCGCGCGGGCGCTGCGGCCCGGGTGCAACCAGGCAGGCATCAGGCCGGATTCGGCAGGGAAGCGGTCAAAGTAAAGCGAGCGCGCCGTGAAGCTGTGCAGCAGCTCTTGGAGCGTGCCCTTGAGGTCGTAGAAGTCCACCTCGCCCGCGCCAAAGGGCCGGCCCGTCGCGCCAATGGCGAGCGCGGGGCGCTCGTCCACCTTCTCGGTCGAGCCGGTGAAGACGGTGCCGATCTCAAAGAGCGCGACGCTCTCCACATCGCGGCTGAGATTGTTGGCCAGCATGGTCAGCATGCCCGGCAGCAGCGAGGGGCGCAGCATGCCCGCCTCTTCACTCAGCGGATTGCCGACGGCCACTGCCGAATTGGGCTCGCGGCAAAACGCAAGCGCATCGGCCTCGGCGCAGAAGGTCGAGGAGATGGCTTCATTCCAGCCGAGGCCGAGCAGCTTGCCGCGCAGAGTGGCCTCTTTGGCGGCCCAGGGCAGCTCCACCACGGAACCGGCGAAGGTGGGCAGCGTGTTCTGGAATCGGTTGTAGCCGTAGACGCGCGCGATCTCTTCGAGCAGGTCAATTTCGCGTTCGAGGTCGAGCCGCCAACTGGGCAGCGTGACGGAGTAGCTTTGCTCGCCCGATTTCTCAAGCGTGCAGCCGAGGCCGGTCAGAATGCCTTCGGCATCCGCGGCGGTGATGCCTTGCGGGTCCTCGGTCGCGCCGAGGATGCGTGCAATCTCGGGCACGGCAAAGGAGACAGCCGCGCGCTTCGCGGTGCGGGCTTCGGCTTCAGGAATCAGCACGTCCACCAGCTCGCCTTCGATGTGTCCACCGGCTTCGAGAATGATGCGGCTGACGAGCGCATTGGCTAAGGGCGGCGCGTTGAAGTCGGCTCCGCGCTCAAAGCGGTGCGAGGCGTCGGTGTGAATGCCATGACGGCGCGAGGAGCGGCGCACGGTGTTCTGATCAAACCACGCAGCCTCGACGAGAATGTTTTTGGTGCTGGCGGAGATGGCCGTGTCGAGGCCGCCCATGACTCCGGCGAGGCCGACGGCCTTCTTTTCATCGGCCACCACGAGGTCGTCGGGGTCGAGCGTGCGCTCCACGCCGTCGAGGGTGACGAGCTTTTCGCCTTTGCGCGCGCGGCGCACGACGATGCCGCCTTCGAGCTTGTCGAGATCAAAGGCATGCGTGGGATGGCCCATGCCGAGCGTGACGAAGTTGGTGGCATCGACGGCGTTGGAGATGAGCTTCTGCTCGAGCGCGGCAAAGCGCTCGGCCACGATGCCGTGCGAGGGCTGGATGGTGACGCCGCGCAGCACCCGCGCGGTGAAGCGGCCGCAGAGCGTGGGCTCTTCGATGCGGACGGGGAATGCGGAGCCCGGTTTTGGCGCGGGCAGAGAGCCGTCCAGCGGCTTGAGCGCGCAGCCAAAAATGATGCTGGCTTCGCGGGCCACGCCGTAGTGATTCATGGCGTCGACGCGGTTGGTGGTGACGTCCATCTCGAACACAGAGCCATGAGCGCCGAGGTCGAAGACACCATCGACGGCGATGCCGCGCAGGGTGAGTGCATCTGCGAGTTCAGCATCGCTAATGGAAGGCAGAGCTACGTAATCGCGGAGCCATTGAGTCAGAATGCGCATAGCAAGTTGGCAAGTTAGCAGGTCAGCCAGTCAGCGGGTCAGCGGTCCAGGACCGCGAGTAATCCATTCAGCATTTTCCCAATTTCCTGACAGCTTTCGAGCAAGTCCCTTTCTGATTCGGCCTGCAGATAATCCAATCTACGGGCAAGTTCAATTTGCGTTTCCAATTCGTATAAAGAACCACGCGCCTGCCCGAGGAACAGCCGCATGTTGCCATCGGTCAATCGCCCGTGGCCTTCAGCAATGTTGCTCGGAACAGACACCGCTGACCGTCTCATTTGGGCTGTCAACCCAAAGACTTCATTCTTGGGGAAGCCCTCAGTGGCGCGATAGAGCTCTTGCGTCAGCGTCATTGCCTTTTGCCAGACCAGCAAGTCGCGAAAATGCCGAGTCCGGGGCTTGTCTTTCAGGCTGACTTGCTGACTCGCTGCTGTTTCGCTGGCTGGCTGCTTCATCCAAACTGCTCCAGAAATCGCTGATCGCCGCCGTAGAGCAGGCCGATGTCGCTGATGCCGTACTTCATCATGGCGATGCGGTCGACGCCCATGCCAAAGGCGAACCCGCTGATCTTCTTCGGGTCATAGCCGGGCTGCTTCTGCTGCACAAAGCCGAAGACCGCGGGGTCCACCATGCCGCAGCCGAGCAGTTCAATCCAGCCGGAGTGCTTGCACTTGCGGCAGCCCTTGCCGCCGCAGAAGGGGCAACTGATCTGCACGTCGGCGCTCGGCTCGGTGAAGGGGAAGAACGACGGGAAGAAGCGCGTTTTGACGCTTGTGCCGAAGAGTTCCTTCATCGCGTGGTCAAGCGTGCCCTTCAGGTCAGAGAAGGTGATGTTGGTGTCCACGCAGAGCCCCTCCACCTGGTGGAAGATGGGCGAGTGCGTGGCATCGGCCGCGTCGTTGCGATGCACCTTGCCGGGGATGACGATGCGCACGGGCGGCGGCTGCTGCTCCATGGTGCGAATCTGCACGGGCGAGGTGTGGGTGCGCATCAGCAGGCGGTCGCGCAGGGGCTTGCGCTCCTGCTGGGCGACGACGAGCGTGTCCTGGGTGTCGCGGGCCGGGTGGTTTGGCGGAAAGTTGAGCGACTCAAAGTTGTAGTAGTCGGTCTCGACCTCAGGGCCGACGCCGACCGAATAGCCCATGCGCTGGAAAATCGAGACGATCTCATTGAGCGTCTTGATGAGCGGATGCTCGGCGCCGAGGCGGCGCGCGCGGCCGGGCAGCGTGATGTCAATGGCTTCGGCATCGAGCGCCGAGGCAGAGGACGCGCTGCTGGCGTCGTCCAGGCGCGCTTCCACCTGCGCCTTGAGCGCGTTGAAGCGTTGGCCCAGCAGCTTCTTGGCTTCCACGGGCGCGGCCTTGAGCCAGGCATCGCTCACGGCCTTGAGGCGGCCCTGCTTGCGGCCCAGCCAGTGCAGGCGAAAGGCCTCGACGGCTTCGGCGGAAGTGGCGTCGAGCGCGGCGGCAGAGCTTTCCACCTCGCGCATGAGCGCGGCAAAGGCGGCATCCAGTTCAGCTTCGGTCCACCCGGTGAGGGATGGGATCGGTTGGTCGGACATAGTCATTGTCGAGGATAAATCAGGACGGGCCGGCCGAAACGATTCCCGGCCCTCGTCCGTCTAAACTAGTGCCATGATCCGTACTTACCAGGGGCGCACGCCCGTCGTTCCCGATAGCTGCTACATCGACCTCTCCGCGCAGGTGATTGGCGACGTGGTGCTCGGCGCCAACTCCAGCGTGTGGATGAATGCCGTGGTGCGCGGCGACGTGAATGCCATTCGCATCGGGGCCAACAGCAACGTGCAGGACTGCGCCGTGCTGCACGGCATGCGCTACACCTATCCCGTGCATGTGGGCGACTGGGTGACGATTGGCCATAACGCCACCGTGCATGGCTGCGTGATTGAAGACGCCTGCCTGATCGGCATGGGCTGCACGATCCTGAATGGCGCGCGCATCGGCGAGGGCAGCATCATCGCGGCCGGGGCGCTGATTCCCGAGCGGGTCGTGATTCCGCCGCGCTCGCTGGTCACCGGCGTGCCGGGCAAGGTGCGCCGCTCGCTCGGAGACACCGACCGTGAGCTGATTCTGACCTACGCCAAAAACTACCTGGACTACACCCGCATCTACCTTGCGGAACAGGGGCTCGCGGAACAGGGGCTGGACGAGCAAAAGGGCTGAAAAGCAAAGCGCCCGCATTCGTGAGAATGCGGAGCGCCGGGATACCGTGAGTTGCCTGCGGAAAGCAGCTACTTCACACGCAGGTCGATGTGGATGGTCTTGCGGTTGTCAAAAGAGCTGATCGACTTGGTGTCGCCCTTTTTGCCCTTGTAGGCGACCCAGATGGAGTAGTCCACACCGGCCGGGGCATAGCTGAAAATGAAGGAGCCGTTCTTCTCGCTGATGTAGGTGAGAATGTTGCTCGTCTGCGTGTTCTTGAGGTACACGATGGCGCCCTGCAGCGGTTGGCCGCTGCCATTGGTGACCACGCCCTCAATCGTCCACGTGCCGCTCGACTGCGCGCGGGCCACGGGGGCGGCGGCCAGCAGAATCGCGATCAGGCCAAACAGAATGCTGCGCAGAGCGCCGCGGCGGCTGAGCATTATTCTTCCTCCTCTTCGTCTTCTGAAAAGACTTCGTCTTCTTCATCGTAGTCCTCATCGACCTTGGCCAGTTCGATGGGGTCAACCGCGACCACCTCAAATTCGGTGCCGCATTCGTCGCAGACCACCACGTCGCCTTCGTCTACGTCCTCTTCGTCAAAGTCGAGAGGGTTTTCGCATTCCGAACAAATCGGCATATATTCCTCCTGCTATTGCTGACCGTGCAGAGTATGGTTTTGTCATCCGGCTGTTTTGCGGTTATAACTGCAAAACGCTGGTTTCAGGCTGCAACATCGTTAGTGTTGAAAGAAAGTCGGGGCTGCGTCAAGCAGCCTGGGGAACAGGCTTGCCAGCGCATCAGCCTCCGGAGATTTTCGCATGATTCTTGCGTTGTACCGTTCGCATTTTCGCCGTTTCTGTCTCGGTTTCGGATTCCTTCCGGCTTTCCTGTTCTGTGCTGGAGCTCTTCCGGCCCACGCCCAGCACCGCGACCTGAACCAGGCAGGACAGCCGATCCCCGCCATGCAACCGGATGTCGCTATCGTAGACGCACTCCAGCACGTTTCCGTCGCAAAGATTCGTCATACGATTCACAAATTAGTTTCGTTCCATACCCGCAGCACGCTTTCGATGATGGATGCCGATCTGCCACAGGGGCAGGGCATCAAACCTGCCATCGACTGGGTGACTGCGCAATTTGACGCCTATTCCAGGGCATGCGGCGGATGCCTGGTCGTCAAGCACACCAGCTATACCCAGATGCCGGGCAAAACCGGCTATCTGAAGCGCATTCCAGGGCCGACGACGATCACCGATACCTACGCGGTTCTGAAGGGCACGGACCCGGCGCAGGCCAATCGGGTCATCCTGGTGTCGGGGCATCTGGACTCGCGTGACAGCGACAACTTTGATTCGCACGGCGCCGCGCCCGGAGCCAACGACGACGGCAGCGGCACGGCGGTAACGCTTGAGTGCGCGCGTGTGCTCTCGAAGATGCGATTTCCGGCCACGCTGGTCTTCGTAGTCGAAGACGGCGAGGAGCAGGGGCTGTTTGGCAGCAAGCACATGGCCGAGCAGGCCAAAAAGTGGGGCTGGCAGATCGAGGGCGTGCTCAACAACGACATTGTGGGCGGCGACACCACGCCCGGCCACACGGCTCTGCAGGATCACAGCGTGGTGCGGCTCTTCTCAGAGCCGGTGCCGGCCAATGCCACGCCGCAGCAGATTCGCGAGCTGCTCATGCTCGGCTATGACAGCGACTCGCCCTCACGCGAGCTGGCCCGCGCCGTGGTCAACGTGGCCCGCAGCTACACCGAGGCTGATGGCCTGAAAAATGACGAAACCCAAACCGCCGCGCTGCGCCCGGTGATGGAGTTTCGCCTGGACCGCTTTTTGCGTGGCGGCGACCACTACTCCTTCAATCAGGAAGGGTTTGCGGCGGTGCGCTTCACCGAGTGGCGCGAGAACTTCCATCACCAGCACCAGAATGTGCGCGTGGAAAACGGCATTCAGTATGGCGATCTGCCGCAGTTTGTGAACTACCCCTACGTGGCGCACGTGGCCCGGCTCAACGCCGCGTCCATGGCCTCGCTGGCAACGGCTCCGCCGCCGCCGGCTGACGTGAAGATTGTGGTCAGCGAACTGGACAACAACTCGACGTTGAAGTGGAAGGCCGGCGCGGGAGCGCCTTCGTCCACGCACTACTGGATCGTGTGGCGGCCCACGGCCTCGCCGAACTGGACCCGCGAGATTCCGGCAGCCAAGCTGGCCGGCGTGAAGAACGGAGCCTATCAGGCCAGTGCGGACGGCAGCTACACGGCGACGCTCCCGATCTCAAAGGACAACGTGATCTTCGGCGTCGAGTCCGTTGGCCCGCACGGGCAGCGCAGCCTGGCTGTGGTGCCGATGCCGACGCGGTAAGAGCGAGTCAGCGAGTCAGCCCTCAGTGGTTGCGAAATTCACGGCTAATTTGCTGACCCGCTGACCCGCTGACCTGCTAACTCGCTTGGTGAGACAATCTCTGCATGGCACGCTTTGGGTCGCGCTCCGGCGGCATTTTGAACTTTGGCGACTTTCGCGGATTCACTCGCGATCTGGTGCTCTGGAATCTGGGCGCGTATTTTCTGCTGGCCTTGCTGGGGCTGGCTTCGCCGCATGGCTATGCGGTGGTGTTTGACGCGCTGGCGCTCACGCCGGGGCTCTTTCTGCATGGCTGGATCTGGCAGATTGCCACCTACCCGTTTCTGCACGCGGGCATTCTGAACACGGCCTTTGAGCTGCTGTCGCTGTGGTTTCTGGGCAGCTTTCTTGAGTCGAACCACGGCGCGCGCTGGCTCATGGAGATCTTCGCGGTCTCCGCGCTGGGTGCGGGCATCGCGGCCATTCTGATGGCGCTGGCCCTGCACGCGCCGGTGACGGTGATTGGCTGCTGGGGCGCGATCTTTGGGCTGCTGATTGCCTTTGGCGTGCTCTATGCCGACACCGAGTTCATGATGTTTCCGCTGCCGATGCTCATCAAGGCGAAGTATCTGGTCGCGGTGTACATGCTGATCGCGCTCGCGATGCTGTTCTCTACCGACAAGGTGTTCGCCTTCTCGCAACTCGGCGGCGCGCTCTTCGGCTACTTCTACATTCGCTTTGCGCCACGGCGCGGCATCACCACCGCGGGCAGCAAGCAGTACTTTGACTGGCGCAACCGCTACTATCGCTGGAAGCGCAAGCAGGCCGCGAAGAAGTTTCAGGTCTACATGAAGAAGCAGAACCGCGACGTGAACTTCGACTCCGAAGGCCGCTACGTGGACCCGGATAAAGACCCGAACGACCGCAGCCGCTGGAATTAAGCCCTAAGCGGTCAGGCCGGCTCTGAATCCATCAGCAGATAATCCATTTTCAGTGAATGTTCAAAGCCTGCCCGGCGCACGGCCGTACCGAGCTGCGCATAATGGCGAATGCTGTGCAGCATGGCGTGAAAAAGAATGGCCCGCCGCGAAGCAAGGCGCCGGCCGGCTGTGATCGTAGGGAACTCGATCTTCTGCGCCCAGTCGATGGTGGGGTCTTCTACCAGAGTGCGCAACACGGCAACGGCGTGGTCATGGATGGCAAAGATCTGCTCGCTCGTGTTGGCCGGTACCTGGTTGTAATCGCCGGCAGGAAGCCCGGCCAGCAATTCCGCATAGCGCAGTTCCGTAATCGACAGATGGCGCAGCAGGCCGCTGCAGGTCCCGGTCCCGGCTACATCGCATGGAGCATCCAGGATGGCGGGAGTGGCAAGGCACAGATCTCGCCATTGCCGGGCGGTAGCGTCGTTCCAGGCGATCAGTTCGGCTGCGGTCATCGAAGAGTTCATGAAGTTGTTTATAAAACAAAAAAAGGGCCCCTCGGGTGAGGGGCCAATCTGCCTTGGTTCTCTCGTTGTGTGAGAGCTGGTTTGCGGTGGCCGGGCACTGGCCCGGACGGTGGGGAACCGCGTTCTTCTGACGGCGTGTTCCTTGCCCGCGAATCTTTTGTCTGCCTCTCGCGGCTCCCCTGTGGGATGCGTGGTTCTTACCGCTTGAGGTGAGAGGGCCCGAACTTTTGAGAAGAAAAGATCTCTTCACTGTTTGGTTCGTCCCTGACGACCAATAGAAAGCACTCGTCGTGCCAAACTCACAGGCATCCTGAGGAAAAAGGTGGCTATTCCATCTCATCAAGTACTTACGGGGCGCTTACAGGCGTTCCCTGCGTGGGGAGGTTGCCAAAGCGCCTGAGACGTGGCTGGAGTATAGGCTTGAGAGCGCCGCCGAGCGTGCAAAAATTACACAGTCAGCCGAGGCCGGCGTGTAATTCTGCGCAGGCGTGCGAGAGGGCGGGCAGAAATTTCCGCGCGGCGCACCGTGCGGAAGTGTGGGACGGAGATGCGCAGATTCTTATTGCGTATCGACCTGCACGATGCGCAGCTCGGGCGGACTCTGATCCCAGCTATCGCTCATTTGATCCGCGATCAGACGAAACTCAGCGCTCTTGCCCGGCTGGATAGGCGCAGAGCTGACCGGCTCGGTATCCACATAGGGCACCCGCGTGCGAATGAGATTGAGCGAGAGATTGCTGACCTGTGTGGTCTTGTGGTCAAAGTCATGAAAGACGGCCTGCACGGTCACGCCGGTGACGGTCTTGCGGCCGGTGTTGGTGATGGTGCCGTCAATGTAGGTGGCCGTGCCGACCATGCTGCCGGCCTGGCTCAACTGCACATTGGAGATGGTCAGGTGCGAGGCATATGGGGCCAGCGCGGCCTCGCCGTTGGGCAATATCTTCGCCTTTTGGGAGAAGTTGTAGAACCCGATCAGACCCACAATCACCAGCACCGCTCCGGCGGCGATGAGCCAGGGCAGCCGCGAGGGCTTCTCCCGGGGCGGCGGCGTGAACATCGAGGACGCGGACTGCGGGGATGGTGTAGGGTCGGGCATCGAAACGATTTTACATCTGCATGAGAGCCGCCCGCGCCGGGGTAACGACTGTGGTGATGGCGGCGTATGATTTGCCGATGAATTTTGTGCCAACCGCGCATCTTGCGCGCATCCTAGGTGTCAACAAGGGCAGAACAGGAAACAGGGAAGGGCAAAAACAAAAATGCCAACGATCCTCCACAGCAAGCCAGAAAAAGGAAGCGTCCTTATGCGGACTTCTGCGGATTATGCCTATCAGGTGGGAACGGCAATTGCCGTCCTGCTGCTGGTGTTGAGCACGCTTCGCGTCCTTTAGTCACTGCCGGCCGAAGCAAATTTGGCGCGATACACAAAGCGGGACCATGGCCTCAATCCGCGTTCGGTCTCCTGTTGCATCCACTCGCGCACCGGCACATGGAAGCCCGTCTTCGGCCGATGGAGAATGCTGGCGGGCAGCGGCCTGCTGAGGCATTCGGCATAGGCGGGCTTGCGCGGAAAAAATCGGCTCGCGCGCAGCGGCGCCAGTTGGCGAAGCAGAAACATATCCACAAAGGGCACGCGTATCTCCACGGAATGCGCCATTCCAGCCCAGTCGGCATCCCGCAGTAGTTGGCTGCGCATGTAATAGGTCATCTCCAGCGCGGAGATGCGCAGAAAGTCAGCTTGGCCGCTTTCGGCGAAGGGCAGTCTGTCCACGAGATGAACGAGCGCATTCATGGCGGGAATGGAGTGCAACTGCTCCCACCCGGCGCGCACCAGATCCGCATCAAGAAACGCGGGCAGCTCCCAGGGCATGTAAAGGCCGCGGCGCAGCAGATAGGCTCCTCCCCATGTGCCGCCATATTCAAACAAGCCTGCGTATTTTGCAGAGGTAAAGCGGCGCATGACGCCAGCCGTGAGGATGCGCCAGCCGCGCCCTAGAAACGGAGCATGGGCCAGAGGCGCCAGGGCATGCACGGTTTGAGGAATCTGCTGAAAACTGGGATAGCCGCCAAAGACCTCATCGCCGCCAATTCCGCTGAGCGCGACCTTAAACCCGAATTGCCGAGCCAGCCAACTCACCAGGTAGGTGTTGACTCCATCGATGGTCGGCTGATCCATCTGCTCAAGGATGCGGTCGCGATGCTCCAGAAAAAATGGCTGCCCGATGTATTGCGGGTGGTTGGGCGTGTCGTAATGCCTTGCGATGATCTGGGCGAGTGGAACCTCATCGTTCTCAGAGCCACGAAGCATGTCAAAACCCAGAGTCAGCGTGGTGGCCGGCAGACCCTGCTCCGCGCTCAAAGCCGTTATGACCGAGGAATCAATTCCCGCGGAGAGAAAGATAGCGCACGGAACATCGGCCGTTTGATGCGCGCGCACACTCCCGGCCAATGCCGCGTGCAGGCGCGATTTACATTCCGCATCGCTACCGGGCATTTCTTCCAGTCGATATTGGCCAAACTCCTCCACGGGAGAGGCAAACTTTCTTACGGTCGTTTCACCGCTTCTGTCTACGGTCATCCAGTGGCCGGCCGGCAGGCAATGAATGCCGCGATAGAGCGTGTAAGGTTCCGGCACCGATCCCCATAGAAAGAAGCCGACATGCCCGGCAGGTTGTTCGCTGAGGTCAAGGCCCGGCACTGTGAGCAGGGCCCTCACCTGCGATGCAAAGTACAGCCGCTCGCGGCTCCTCGCATAGTAAAGAGGCTTGATGCCGAGAGGGTCGCGCGCAAGAAACGCCCGTTGCTCCGGCTCGTCCCAGATGGCGAACGCGTACATGCCGCGCAGCCTCGGCAACATGGCCGGACCATACTGGGCAAACATCTGCAACAGCACTTCGGTGTCGCCTGTGGTGTGAAAGCGCACGCCACGGCCTGTCAACTCGCTGCGCAATTCTGCGTAGTTATAAATCTCTCCGTTAAAAACGATGGCGTAGCGGCCATCGTCTGAAATCATTGGCTGATCTGCGCGGGAGTGAAGATCAATGATCGAGAGCCGCCGGTGATCGAGTGCGGCATGCCGTCCGGGAGAAATCCAACGGTTGTGAGCATCCGGGCCTCGAGAGGCCAATGCTTGTGAAAGCGTGTCGGGTCGTGACGACAGGCCGACAACATCTTCGGCAGTAGAAAAGGAAATAAGTCCGGCAATCCCACACATGGTGGAGGAACTCCTCGCGGGGGCAAGAGGATAACTGCTGTGTGAGTGTATCCCTGCGATATGTAAGTCTTCTGTGACGCAGGATATTTATTTTGTGGAAAAAAGACGCAGAGATGACCTCCCGTTCATCTCTGGCAGCCCGGCCCCGAAATCGCGCAATACCCTTTATTTATTTTTATTTAGGAGGATTCACGAGTCCCGCTGCGGTCGTGTACCACTCGGTTACGAGAGGGCTGTTTTGAACTTTCGTCAAAATCATAGAATCATTCGGAATTTTGCGAGGAAACGGCGCAAATGTATCTCTTCTAAGCGTAAAGAGATGCTTTTCAGTGTGTCTGAAGGTATCTTTTCAGATAATGACAAGAGCTGCTATGAGTAGCTCTCTGGAGTTAGCTGAAGCGTGCGCGGCCGACGCCCTGGCGGAAGTCGCTGCCGCGCATCTCGATGGCCACGCACATCTCTGAGAGCCGTGAGCGCATGCGCTCGCCGATGCGGTCGCCCAGCGTCTCTTCGCGCGCGCCTCGGCTGGCCGTGCCGCCGGGCGGCAGATCGGCATAGTTGGTGGTGATGATGGTGGTGCGTTTGTCGTTGTAACGCGTGTTGAGAATCAGCGCCACCGTATCCCAGGCCCATTCGGTGGGCTTGGCCGCGCCCAGCTCGTCGAGCACCAGCACCTCGGCCTCAAAGACCGGGCGCAGAATCTGCAGCTCCGTGGTGTTCGACTGCGCGTTGTAGGAGTGCTGAATCTCCTTGAGCAGCTCGCGGTAATCGCAGAAGAGCCCCTGCACGCTTTTTTCGCGAATGAGCGCCATCAGCATGCCCACGGCCAGATGCGTTTTGCCCACGCCGATGTGGCCGGTCAGCAGCAGGCCGCGGCCCTCGGTGGTGACCGGGTAGCCGTCTACAAAGCGCTGGGCCATCAGGTGCGCCTGGCGCAAGGTGGGGTCCATGCTGGGGGTGACGGCGTAGCTCTCAAGGTTGCAGTGCTCATAGCGGCGCGGAATGCGCGCGCGTTCAAAAAGCCGCGCGAGGCGCAGCGTCTGCCGGCACTCACAGGGCTCGGCGGCGGTGCGGCCATCGGGCTGCGCAATGACGCGCATGCCCATGCCATCGCAGAGCGGACAGACCGGAGTGGTTGCGGCAGCCATCGCTTCTAGTATCGCAGCTTGGCGGGGCGATGTTGATGGTGGAAATGCGGGGCAGTTGTGTGCGGAGGCACATGCCTGGGTCTACGGCGTCAGTCCAGCTCGCGAAGGCGGCGGGTGATCTCCTGCGCGTGGCGGGTGAGCTGCAGGGCGTCTTCCATGCGGCCGGTGCGCTCGGCTTCGAGGATCGAGCCGCGCAGCTCGCGCTGCTGCTGCTCGAGCGCGAGGCGGCGAACGGTCAGCATGGCGGCCTCCACCTCTGCGGAGGCGGGCTCGGCATCGTGTACCGAGACAAAAAGGCTGGCCAGCATCTGCTTCTGCTGCGGCTCCTGCATGGCGGCCAGAGGATCGATGCCGGCCTCGCGCGCGCGCAGCAGGTGGACCATCTGCTGCACGTCTTCGCGAATGCGGGCAAAGTCTTCGCTGTGGCGGGCGAGCGCGGCCTCGGCGGTGTGGCGGGCCTCGCTGCCGGGCGCGGCGGCAAAGGCCATGAGCAGAATCTGCTCGGCGCGCGTCAGCGGATAGGCCTGCGCGCTGGCCACAAAGTCGCGGCGCTTGGCCACGGCCTGCTTGAGCTCCTCGCGCATCAGCGAGGAGTCAATTCCCAGCGACTGCGCGGCGTCAGTCGCAAACTCGTTGCGCGCGATGGCGTTGGGCACGCGGCGAATGTGCGGCAGCAGAAAGTTCAGCGCCTTCACCTTGGCCTCGGGCGAGCGCGGCGGAAACTGCACGCGGGCGCGCTCGATCAGGTATTCCTGGTAGCGGCGCGCCGTGCGTAGCGCGTCCATGTAGGCGCGCACGCCGTTCTCGCGAATGAAGCGGTCAGGATCAAGGCCGCCGTCGAGCGTGACAATCTTGACCTCAAAGCCCTCTTCGGTAAGCAGGCCAATGGATTTCTCCGCGGCATTGGCCCCGGCCGTGTCGGGGTCAAAGTTGACGATGACGCGCTTGCTGTAGCGCGCGAGCAGCCGCGCCTGCATCTCGGTAAAGGCCGTGCCGCTGGTGGCCAGCACGTTGGTGATGCCGGCCAGATAGGCCGAGATGCAGTCCATCTGCCCCTCGACGAGCACCGCAAAGTCAGCCTCGCGAATCGCCTGCCGCGCCTTGTCGAGGTTAAACAGCACGTGGCCCTTGGAGTAGAGCGGCGTCTCGGGCGAGTTCATGTACTTGGGCCCGGCCTTTTCGCCGGACTCGAGCGCGCGCGCCGTGAAGGCGATGATGCGCCCGCCTTCGTTGGCAATGGGAAAGGTGATGCGCTTGCGAAAGCGCGAGTAGATGGGCCCGGGCTGGCCATCCTCCTGCTCCTTCCAACTGAAGAGGCCCGACTGGCGCAGCGTGTCGAGGTCGGCCATGCCCTGCAGCCGCTCGCGCAGTGCGTGAAAGGAGTCGGGCGCGTAGCCGATGCGGAAGCGCGCGATGCCCTTTTCATCGAGGCCGCGCTGGGCCAGGTAGGCGCGGGCCGCCGCGCCCTCGCCCGAGCGCAACTGCTCCTCAAACCACTGCGCCGCCGCCTCGTGCAGGTCAATGAGTTTGGCGCGCTGGCGATGCTCGGCTGCCTCTTCTGGCGAGTGGAACTCGCGCTTGGGCAGCGCGATGCCGCACTTTTGCGCGACCGTGCGCACGGCCTCGGGAAAGCTGACGTTCTCAATCTTCTGCACAAAGGTGAAGACGTCGCCCGACTGCCCGCAGCCAAAGCAGTGAAAGAACTGACGCCCGGCATGCACAGAGAAGGACGGCGTCTTCTCGGAATGAAACGGGCAGAGGCCGCTGAAGTTTTGCGCGCCGGCCTTTTTGAGGCGCACGTACTCGCCGATGATGCGGACGATATCGGCCTGCTGCTTGACGTTCTGGGCGAAGTCGCTCATCGAGCCTGCGTGCGGGTGCGCTTTGTGGCAGGTGCTGCTGCCGGGGCTGTGGGCTTGCGCATGGCTGGACGCGGTTTCCCGCTCTTGCGCGTGTGCCGGTGGGGCTCCTGATCCGCCATTTCAAAGACGAGCCGCTTGCCCAGCACATGCGCGGCGCGGGCCAGCGCTTCCAGCGAGACGGCCGTGTTGTCGGGGTCGAGCAGGCGGTCTAACTGGGAACGGCTGGTCTTGAGCTCTGCCGCCATGGCGCGCTTGGTCATCTGCTGACGCGCCATCTCCTGCTCAAACTGCCATGCCAGCACGCGCTTGGTGGCCGCGCTGATGACTTCTTCCTGCATGCCTTCTTCTTCGAGAAAGCTGTCGAAGCTCGATCCGCTGTGAATGTCCGCCGCTTTGCGATTCATTGGGAATCCTTGTTGCGAAGCCGAAGGGAGGCTTCATGAAGCGATTGATTTTTGCGCGCCAGTTCAATTTCGGCTGGCGGTGTCTTTTGCGATTTCTTGATAAAGGCGTGCAGCAGTACCATCCGGTTCTCCGCGTCCACATAGAACAGAACGCGGGCGATGCGGTTTCCGGTTAAATTCGAGCGTACTTCATAAAGTCCGTTGCCCAGAGACCGGCAAACGGGCATTCCGATGGGCCAGCCAAACTCCACCGTCTTGATGTCGATGCCGATCTGCTTGCGGTCTTCCACCGGCTGCAGACTCTTCAGCCATTCCCGCACAGGTTCGCCTCCGGCCTGAGTCCGGAAAAAGATAACCTCAATGCGCTTTTGCCCGGGAGCGCCGGAAACATTCATGCACGACCCACTTCACTGTACCATATCTGGTACAGTGCCGGTTTGCGGGGGCAAAGCCTGATCTTCATCGCCCCAGCACCTCGGCCGGCGTGACGCCTTGCTGGCGCAGCGTGCGCACGGCCAGCGCGTCATGGCGCTTGGCGAGGCGGCGGCCTTCGCGGTCGAGCACCAGCGGGCAGTGGTACCACTCCGGCTCTGGGTAGCCGAGGGCGCGGTAGAGCAGAATCTGCCGCGCTGTCGAGACCAGCAGGTCGCGCCCGCGCACCACCTCGGTGATTTCCATCTCGTGGTCATCCACCACGACGGCAAGCTGGTAGGCCGGTACATCGTCGCGCCGCCACACCAGAAAGTCGCCAAAATCCTGCCCGGCCACCAGCCGCTGCGGGCCAAAGTAGCCGTCGGTGAAGGGGATGGCCTCGCCATCGGGCACCTGAAAGCGCCAGTTTGCTCCGGCGGGGCTGCGATAGCGGCGTTCCTCCTCCATGCCGGGCCGCGAGCGCAGCGTGCGCGGCGGGCGGCAGGTTCCCGGATACATGGGCCCCTCATCGCCGCCGCCTTCGCCCTCGTGCGGAGCCTGCGCGGCGCGCAGCAGGTCGCGGCGGCTGCAGGTGCAGGGGTAAATGAGCCCGGCGGCGTAGAGACGCTCCCACGCCGCCAGGTAAAGCTCGCGGCGCTCGCTCTGCGCGTAGGGTGCGTGCGGGCCGCCGACGTCGGGGCCCTCGTCCCAGCGAATGCCGAGCCAGTGCAAATCCTGAATGGCGGCGCGGCTGTACTCTTCGCGCGAGCGCTCGGGGTCGAGATCTTCATCGCGCAGCACCAGCGTACCGCCGCGCGCACGGCAGCGCTCAAAGGCGGTGTAAAAGGTGCGCGCGTGGCCTACGTGCAGGTAGCCGGTGGGCGATGGCGCAATGCGGCCGCGGTAGGACACCCGCTCAGTGTACGGGATGGCCGCAGGGGAGAAGTGTGGAGAGAAAATGCGAAAGCCCGCGCAGAGCCTGAAAATCGGCTCCGCCCGGGCTTTGTGCCATCAGGGCAGGCAGGCCGGTTGCGGCGGGCCTGCCTGCAATGTGGCTGGAATCAGGAGACCTTGCGGTTGGCGTCCGTGATGTTGCGCGCGGCTTCCTTGGTGTTGCCCCAGGCTTCCTTGACGTTGCCCTTCACCTGATCGGCGCGGCCTTCGTTGGCGAGGCGTTGGTTATCCACGGCTTCTCCGGCGGTCTCTTTCACTTTGCCGGTCACCTGATCGATTTTGCCGCTGACTTGATCTTTGTTCATAGGTCCCATCCTTCTTCCCGGGAGTGCGTTCGCACCGTGCGAATCGGTACCCGGGAGAATTGTCGTAGCCAGTACGATGGCACGTTTCGATGGAAAGGATGTTTACGGAAAGGCCGATAAACACTGGCGAAAAAGGTTGCCTTGGGCAAGGCGATGAGCATAAGTCTGAGCAGAAAGAAGTTATCTCATCCGTAGCATTCTTATTTCGCTGCAGTGACTAAAACAGGTCAGGAATATTGGTGAACGCAATGCGCGTGGGCGCGGCCGCCTTGGCCAGCAGCATGCTCGCCGGGGCCAGTGTATCCAGACCATATTTGAGATTCACACGGTCGATGGTGGTGGTCAGGCTGGTGCGGCGCGCCTCGGTTTCGAGCGAAGAGAAGAGGCTCAGCGTGTGCAGATGGTCCGGCACCAGGTTGCCGAGCCACACGCCCACAAAGAAGGGCTTCTGATGCGCCGGTCCCGTGGGGCGCAGCTCCCACAGTTTGCGCAGCGCCTCTACGAGCGTCTGGTTATCCTGGCACTCGATCACCGTGGTGCCCTGCGCCCAGCCAAGCTGAGGAATGCCGGAGTAATGCTTCCGGTGCGCCTCGCTTTTGGGCACGGCAAATTTCAGGGTGAGCGAGACGTGTGTCGTCCAGAGCCGGGCGGTGCGCAGGCGCATGGCGGCCTTGTGCAGCAGCTTGTGCGCGACGGCATACGCGCCTTCCACGCTGCGCAGCTCGGGCGGCAGCACATGGCTCTGGCTGATGGACTTGTTGTGCTCCAGCTCGGCGTCATGGAAGTCTTCGCCGCGCAGCCAGTGCCAGAGCTTTTCGCCGTTCACGCTGCCCCAGGCGCGGCGCATGCCGTCGCGGTCCAGGGCCAGCAGCTCGTCCATGGTGTGAATGCCGGCCTCGTGCAGGCGCTTCTCCATGCGCGCGCCCACGCCGGGCAGATCGCGCGGTACCAGGCGGCGCAGCGCGGTGTCGAGAATGTCCGGGGTCAGCGCCACCAGGCCATCGGGCTTGTCCATATCCGAGGCGACCTTGGAGAGATACCGGTTCGGTGCCAGCCCCACCGAGCAGCGCAGTGTCTCGCCCACGCGGCGGCGAATGGAGCCCTTCACTTCGCGCGCGAGATCGAGCGCGTGGCGCAGCGGCTGTTCGCGGCCGAGCAGACGGCAGGCCATCTCATCGATGCTGCAGACGGCGGCCACAGGCACGCACTGTTCCACGGCTTCGACGATGCGCTTGTGGTAGTCCACATAAGCCTCATGGCGGGCCTCGACAAACACAATGCCGGGGCAGAGCCGCCGCGCCTCGGCCACCTGTGTGCCGGTGCGCACACCGTAGGCCTTGGCCTCATAACTGGCGGCGATGGCACAGGTGGTTTCAGCCTTCACCGGCACCACGGCGATGGGCCGGTTGCGCAGCTCCGGGCGCAATTGCTGCTCCACCGAGGCGAAGTAGGAGTTGAGATCGAGAAAGAGCCACTGCAGGCGCGGCTCGGCGGCGGCCGTGGCCGTGGGAGAAGCGCCGGATTGGAGGGGTGGGAGCGGCATCGCGGCGATGATTCGCCTTTTCTTCCCTATTGTGTCACGCCGGCCGCGGCAGTATCGGCGGTTTTTCCCGGTTTTTTCAAATTTTGGCCAGATTTTTATTTACGAAAAAGCATTGCATGCCGGATGCACGAGTGCGATCATGGCCGTGAGATTTTCCGCCGATTTATTGCATGGAAGGAAAACTTGGCACAGCGATTGCGTGTCTAACAGAGTGGAGTTAACACAACATGTGGTTCCTGCATATGCACGAAGTGCTGTACCGGCTGAGTCACTGGGAGGGTCTGATCCCGGCGATTCTGGTCACCGTGGGTGTGGGACTGCTCGTCGGCTGCTCGCTGGGCTGTAGCTGCGGTCCTTGCAAAGAGAAGGACGATCTCTTTCATCGCCATACCTCATAAGGGTTTTGCCCGTCCCCCGATCCGGTTCGCCTCCCCCGCGAACCCGCTCCGCGTTTTCGCCTGACCTTTTTTGTTTTCGTCGCGCATCCGTGCAGGTACCTGGCGCGCGGCAGAGCTCTGCCTCGCTCTTCTATAATCCGTTGCGATGAACAAGCATGAACACGCGGTGGCCGAACTGGAGCGCCGCAATCGTCTGGCAGAAGAGGGCGGCGGAGCCGAACGCCGCGAGCGGCAGCACAAAGAGGGCAAGCTTTCGGCCCGGGAACGCATCGAGCTGCTGCTGGATGAAGGCACCTTTGAAGAGACAGACAAGCTGGTGGAGCACCGCTGCACCGACTTCGGCATGGGAGAGAAGCGCATCCCCGGCGATGGCTTCGTCACCGGCTATGGCCGCATCGATGGCCGCGTGGTCTTCGTTTTTGCGCAGGACTTCACCGTCTTCGGCGGCTCGCTCTCTGAGTCGAACGCCGCCAAGATCGTCAAGCTGATGGACATGGCCATGCGCGTAGGCGCGCCGGTGATCGGCCTCAATGACTCAGGCGGCGCGCGCATTCAGGAAGGCGTGGTCTCGCTGGCCGGGTATGCCGATATCTTTCTGCGCAACACGCTGGCCAGCGGCGTGGTGCCGCAAATCTCGGCCATTCTGGGCCCCTGTGCGGGTGGCGCGGTGTATTCGCCCGCCATCACTGACTTCACGCTGATGGTCGACAAGACCAGCTACATGTTTGTGACCGGGCCAGACGTCATCAAAACGGTCACGCACGAAGAGGTCACCAAAGAGAAGCTGGGCGGCGCCACCACGCACAACGAGGTCTCGGGCGTCGCGCACTTCATGGCGCATGATGACCGCGAGTGCCTGGCCATGGTGCGCGAGCTGTTCAGCTTTATCCCGTCGAACAATCTCGATGACCCGCCGCGCCGCCCGTGCAGCGATCCCATTGACCGCGCCGACCGCGATCTCGACACGCTGGTGCCGTCGGAATCGACGCAGCCCTACGACATCAAAGACGTGATCCACCGGCTGGTGGATGACGGCTACTTCTTTGAGGTGCAGGAGCATTATGCGCCGAACATCGTGGTGGGCTTTGCGCGCTTGAATGGGCGCTCCATCGGCATTGTGGCCAACCAGCCGGCGGTGCTGGCCGGCGTGCTTGACATCAATGCCAGCGTCAAGGGCGCGCGCTTCGTACGCTTCTGCGATGCCTTCAACATTCCGCTGCTCACGCTTGAAGATGTGCCGGGCTTTTTGCCCGGCGTCGATCAGGAGTACGGCGGCATCATTCGCCACGGCGCAAAGCTGCTCTATGCCTTTGCCGAGGCGACGGTGCCCAAGATGACCGTCATCACGCGCAAGGCTTATGGCGGCGCGTACTGCGTCATGAGCTCGAAGCACCTTCGCACCGACATCAACCTGGCGTGGCCCACGGCGGAGATTGCCGTCATGGGCCCCGAAGGCGCAGTGAACGTGGTCTATGGCCGCGAGTTTGAAAAGGTGCTTAAAGAGACCGCGGAGCGCGAGGGCGGCTCGCTGAGCGAAGAGCGCAAGGCCGAGGTGCTGGCCGCGATTCGTTCGGAGAAGGTCGAGGAGTTTCGCGAGCAGTTTGCCAATCCTTATGTCGCTGCCGAGCGCGGCTATGTGGATGCCGTGATTCCTCCGCGCGAGACACGGCGGCGGCTGATTGCGGCGCTCGAAATGCTCGACGGCAAGCGCGAGAAAAATCCGGCCAGGAAGCACGGCAATATTCCTTTGTAACGTGCCTTGAGGCTCAACCTCCGCATCTCCCGATGACGACAGGCCGCATGGCCGCATCTTATGGACAGAAATCCTGAGGTGCTGCCATGTCCCCCATCGCATCCCGCCGTTCGGCCTTGCCGTTGAGTGAGCGCCCCGCGCCTGAAAATGCCCGCGCCCTTGCGGCCGTGGAGCCGGACCGGACCATGACCGTCTCGGTGCTGGTGCGCCGCAAAAAGCCGCTGGTGCTGGCCGATCTCGAAGGCAAAAAACTCACCCACCGAGAGTTTGAGCGCCGCTACGGGGCCAGCGAAAAAGACTTTGCCACAATCGCGAAGTTTGCCGCCGGGCACGGCCTGGCGGTGGACCATCACGCCTCGAGCCTGGCCCGCCGCACCGTCGTGCTGCGCGGCACAGCCCGGCAGATGCAGCAGGCCTTTGGCGTGACGCTGCACGACTATGAGGACTCAGAGACGCAGCAGCGCTACCACTCCTTCACCGGGGCCATCACCGTGCCGGCCGCGCATGCGCGCATCATTGAGTCGGTGCTGGGGCTCGACGCGCGGCCCATTGCGAAGCCTCACTTTCGGGTGCGCAAACGATCCGCAGCCGCCACCGGAGCAGTGAGCTTTAATCCGCCGCAGGTTGCGAGCCTTTACAGCTTTCCCACGGGCGTTGACGGCTCCGGCGAAACCATCGGCATTCTGGAGCTGGGCGGCGGCTATGAGACCAGCGACATTCAGCAGTACTTCAGCGGCCTCGGCATCCAGCCGCCCACCGTGGTCGCGGTCTCTGTCGATGGAGCGGTGAACGCTCCCGGCAATCCGAACGGGGCCGATGGCGAAGTGGCACTCGACATTCAGGTGGCCGGCTCGATTGCTCCCGGTGCGAAGCTGGCCGTCTACTTTGCGCCAAACACGGAGCAGGGCTTTGTGGATGCCATCACCACCGCCGTGCATGACACGGCCAACAAGCCTTCGGTGCTCTCCATCAGTTGGGGAGGGCCGGAGTCTTCATGGCCGCAGGCCGCCGCGCAATCGCTCAACAACGCCTGCGAGTCGGCTGCGGCACTCGGCGTCACCATCACGGTGGCCTCCGGCGATAACGGCTCGACCGACGGCGTGCAGGATGGCCAGAACCACGTGGATTTTCCGGCCTCCAGCCCCTACGTGCTGGCCTGCGGCGGCACCTATCTGGCGGCGGTGAATAACGGCGTTCCGCAGGAGTCGGTGTGGGACGATCTCGCAAGCGGCGGCGGCGCAACGGGCGGCGGAGTGAGTGCGCTTTTCCCCCTGCCCGCCTGGCAGACGGGCGCGAATGTGCCCGGCGGCAGCATGCGCGGCGTGCCCGATGTGGCCGGCGATGCCTCGCCCGAGTCCGGCTATAACGTGCTCGTGGACGGCCAGCCGCAGGTCGTGGGCGGCACCAGCGCGGTGGCTCCGCTGTGGGCCGCGCTGATTGCGCTCGTGAATCAGCAGAAGGGCGAGGCGGCCGGCTTTGTGAATGCGGCGCTTTACCAGAATCCATCGGCATTTCATGACATCACGCAGGGCAGCAACGGGGCCTATGCCGCGGCTCCCGGATGGGACCCATGCACCGGCCTGGGTTCGCCCATGGGGACGGCGATTGCGAAAATCCTGGCTTAGAACAGGCTCCAGGGACTCGGTACAATTTTGAGCATGAGCCACGCCTCTGCCGCGCAACAGATTGAGTCGCTGCGCGAAAGCATTCGCCATCACGAGTACCTCTACTACGTGCAGGATCAGCCGGAGATCGACGATCTCGCTTTCGACGAGCTGATGCGCAAGCTGCAGCGCCTTGAGGCGGAGCACCCTGAGCTGATCACGCCCGACTCGCCCACGCAGCGCGTCGGCGGCAAGCCCAAAGAGGGCTTTGCCAAGGTGGCGCACTCGCGCCCGATGCTCTCGCTCGACAATGTCAACAGCGAAGAGGAACTGCGCGACTGGGAGCGCCGCGTGCGCGAGCAGGCCGGGCAGAATGCGGAGATCGAGTACGTCTGCGAATACAAGCTCGACGGCCTCTCGATGGCGCTGCACTACCGCGACGGACAACTGGCGCGCGGGCTCACGCGCGGCGACGGAGAAATCGGCGAAGACGTCACGACCAACGTGCGCACCATTCGCTCAGTGCCGCTTTCGATTGCAGACGGCAAGTTGCAGCAGGCCAAAATGCCCGCAAACTTTGAGGTGCGCGGCGAAGTGGTCATGCCCTTTACGGCCTTTGAAAAGCTGAACGAAGAGCGCGAGGCGCAGGGGCTTGCGCCGGCCGCGAATCCGCGCAATGCGGCGGCCGGCACCATTCGCACGCTTGAGCCGAATATCGTCGCGCAACGGCGGCTCGACTTCTACGCCTACTTTGCGCTCACTGAGAAAGGCGAAGACGCCTTCGGTGAGCAGGAAGAGGCGCTCGACGCGCTGGCCACACTGGGCTTTCGCGTCAACCAGCACCGCCACGCGGCCAAAAGCATTGAGACGGTGGTCGAGTTTGTGAATCGCGCCGAGGAGCATCGCAGCCGCCTCGGCTATGAGATTGATGGCGTGGTGGTCAAGGTGAACTCCGCGGTGCTGCAGCGGCGGCTGGGCTATACGGGCCGCGCGCCTCGCTGGGCCGTGGCCTACAAGTTTGCCGCTCGCTCCGGGGTCACGCAGGTTGAGGACATTCAAGTGCAGGTGGGCCGCACCGGCAAGCTCACGCCCGTGGCCTGGCTGGCTCCCGTGCAGGTGGGCGGCACCACCGTCACGCGCGCCACGCTGCACAACGCCGATGAAATTGAGCGGCTGGGGCTCCGCATCGGCGATTTTGTGCGCATCGAGCGCGGTGGCGACGTGATTCCTAAAGTCGTCGAAGTCGTCGATGACGCCGAACATCCGCGCGGCACAAAGCACTTTCACTTTCCGCACGCCTGCCCGGCCTGCGGCAGTGAAGTGGTGCGCACGCCCGGCGAGGCGGACTACCGCTGCGTCAACACCGATTGCCCGGCGCGTCTGCGCGAGAGCCTGCTGCACTTTGCCTCGCGCGGCGTCATGAACATTGAGGGCATGGGCGAGGCCATTGTGATGCAGTTGCTGGGGCGCGGCCTGGTCAAGACGGTTTCAGACATCTACTCGCTCACAGAGGAGCAGCTTGTCAGCCTCGAGCGCATGGGCAAAAAGTCCGCCACCGCGCTGCTGGGTGAGATTGACAAGTCGCGTCAGGCTCCGCTCGACCGTGTGCTCTTTGGCCTCGGCATTCGCTTTGTGGGCGAGCGCACGGCACAGGCACTGGCCGAGGAGTACGGCTCCATGGATGCGCTCATGCAGGCTTCGCGCGAAGAGCTGGAGCGCGTGAATGACGTGGGCCCGCGCGTCTCCGAGGCCATTCGCGAGTTCTTTGATGAGCCGCGCAACCGCGATCTGGTGGAGCGGCTGCGCGAGGCGGGCCTGCGCTTCACCGGCGAAAAGCGCAAAAAGACCAGCCAGCTCGCAGGGCTGACCTTTGTGCTCACCGGCACGCTGCCGGGCTTGAGCCGCGATGAAGCCAAGGGAAAGATCGAAAATGCGGGCGGGCACGTCTCCGGCTCAGTGAGCAAAAAGACGAACTACGTCGTGGCCGGCGCCGATGCCGGATCGAAGCTCGAAAAAGCAAACAGCCTCGGCGTTCCGGTGATCGACGAGGCTGCGCTTATTAAGATGCTCGAGACGGAGCAGGCTTGAAAGCCTACTCCAGCTTGGGCGTGAAGTAGCCCTTCATCGCGTGGACCTTGTACTTGTGTTCCAGGCAATAGAGGTAGATCGAGCGGAACTGCCCATTCGCCTTGAAGTCTGCCGGTTTGTAGACCAGCGCATACTGGCTGCGCAGTTCGTCTTCCACAGAATTGAAGCTGGCGGGCAGGTTGGTGATCACGCGCGGAAAGAAGGCGCGTCCGCCGGTCTCTTCGGCCATCTTGCGCAGAATGTCGTCGCCGGGGTCCGGCGTTGGATCAGTGTCGGTGCTGACGGCGTAGATTGCAGTCTGCGCGCGCTGGCATTCCTTGATGGCGTCGGTCAGGTAGGCGTGGCTCTGATTGTCGTCGCCGTCTGAGACCAGGATGATGGCGCGGCGCACATAGATCGGTCCGCTGGCCGCATTCAGCAGCTTGTCGCGGCAGGCGCTGTACACCGCGTCATAGAGCGCGGTGCCGCCGCCCGGGTGCAGATCCTGAATGGCCGAGGAGAGCGTGTCGAGATTATTGGACCAGTTCAGGATGAAGTTCGGCGCTTCATCAAAGCCCTCGACAAAGGCCTCGTCGGTCTTGGGGCGCAGCACCTGCAGCAGAAAGTTGGTCACCGCCTGCTGCTCAAACTGAAAGCGTTCGCGAATCGACGTGCTGGTATCCACCAGAATGCCGAGCCGCAGCGGCAACTGCGTCTGCTGCGTGAAGCTGTAGACGGCGGCCGGTGCGCGGTGGTCATCGAGCAGCGCGAAGTCGCTCTCCTTCAGGTTCTTCACAAAGTTGCCGTGGCTGTCCGTGACGGTGAAGACCAGGTCCACTTCGTTGACGTTGGTGGTCAGCGTGAAGGTGGGGTGAGCAGGCGACGAGCCCGGCTGCTGCTGGACCGGCTGAAGAGGCTGCGGCTCTGGCTTCTGCTGCTGCGCGGGCGCTTGCGACGTCTGGGCCAATGCGCTGGCGGAAAGGAGAACAGAGAAGGCGAGTGCCGCAACAGTGCGTGCATGAGAACGCTGGAATACGGTAATCATTGGCCTGCCATTATCTTAGCAAGACGTTGCTGCCCGCCCGGGGTGAGCAGGGCCGCCCGGCTTCCCGGCGCAATTTCTGGGCGTGGCCGCCGCAGGCTCCGGTTTGCTCTGCCCGGGGCGGTCGCGGCACAATCAAACCCATGAGCAAGCAGGCAGTGGCAACCAAAGGTGCTCCAGAGGCAATTGGGCCTTATTCGCAGGCCGTGCGCGTGGGCGATTTTCTCTACACATCCGGGCAGGTGGCGCTCGATCCCCAGACCGGCGCAATGTCCTCGGGCGGCATCGAGGAGCAGACCGTGCGCGTCTGCGAAAACCTCAAGGCCGTGCTGGCCGCGGCCGGCGCCGGCATGCAGCAGGTGGTGAAAACCACCGTCTTCCTCAAGCAGATGAGCGACTTCGCTGCCATGAACGCGATCTATGCCCGCTATTTTGCGCCCGAGGGCGAGGTGGCTCCGGCGCGGTCCACGGTGGCCGTGGCGGCGCTGCCCAAGGATGCGCTGGTGGAAATCGAAGTGATTGCAAAACTGTAACCGTTGGCGCGCATTCTAAATCTCAAGAGAGAAGGAGAACATCATGGACAAGATTCAGAAGAGCGACGCCGAGTGGCGCGAAGAGCTGACCCCGGAGCAGTACTACATCCTGCGGCAAAAGGGCACGGAGCCTGCATTCACCGGCGCGCTCTACCGCAATCACGACAGCGGAGCCTATCACTGCGCCGCCTGCGGAGCGCTGCTGTTCAAGAGCGACACCAAGTTTGAGTCCGGCAGCGGATGGCCGAGTTTCTGGAATCCGGCCGAAAATGCCGCCGTCGAAGCGCATGAGGACAACAGCCACGGCATGCGCCGCATTGAGGTCACCTGCGCGCGCTGCGGCGGCCACCTGGGGCACGTTTTCCCTGACGGACCCCGCCCGACGGGCCTGCGCTATTGCATCAATTCCGCCTCGCTGCGCTTTGAAAAAGAGAAATAGGGTTGTTCGGCCGGGCGGCCTCTGTTACCCTCATCAACAATCACGGATGAAGAGCACTTCCCACCTTCGCTGCTGTTGTTGCCACGCCTGTTGCGCGTGTCGCGGCTTCGTCCGTGCGTGCATGTGCTGTTGTTGTTGACTGCGCGCAGCCCTTCCTGCTTGTCACACCCAAAGTTTGCTGAACCACATTTTTCTGAAGAATCTGCCCTACCCGGATTCTTCTCTCAGCACCGTCGCACGGCGACTATTTTGAGGTTCTATGCTGGCCACCGAGCAATCTGCCTCTTCTCAAACTCTCTCTCACGGCTCTGACCGCGCGGCGCGTCTCAGCCATCTGCGGCTGCTCGAAGCCGAGAGCATCCACATCCTCAGGGAAGTGGCCTCGGAGTTCGAGCGGCCCGTCATGCTGTACTCCATCGGCAAAGACTCCTCGGTGATGCTGCGGCTGGCGGAAAAAGCCTTCTATCCCGGGCCCATTCCGTTTCCGCTGCTGCACATTGACACCGGCTTCAAGTTTGCCGAGATGCTTGAGTTCCGCGACAACATGGCCAAATCCATTGGCGCGGAGCTGCTGGTGTGGCGCAATGAGCCCGCCATCGCCGCCGGAACCAACCCCATCGCGCTCGACACCAAGCGCTGCTGCGCGCTGCTCAAGACGCAGGCGCTGCTCGACGCGCTGCGCCACTATGGCTTTGACGCGGCCTTTGGCGGTGCGCGCCGCGATGAGGAAAAGGCGCGCGCCAAGGAGCGCATCTACTCCTTCCGCGACGGCAGCGGCCAGTGGGACCCCAAGAATCAGCGCCCCGAGTTGTGGAACCTCTACAACGCGCGCATCCATCCGGGCGAGAGCATTCGCGTCTTCCCGCTCTCCAACTGGACCGAGATGGATGTGTGGCAATACATCCACGAAGAAAACATCCCCATCGTCGATCTCTACTACGCGAAAGAGCGGCCCATGTATGTGCGCGGAGAAACCCTGCTGCCCATTGAGCAGGACTTCGTGGCCTGGCCCGGCGAGAAGCCGCAGATGGTCCGCTCGCGGCTGCGTTCGCTGGGCTGCAGCCCCTGCACCGGCGCCATTCGTTCTGACGCGGACACGCTGCCGAAGATCATCGCCGAGCTGTTGTCGTTCCGCTCCTCAGAGCGCGCCAACCGCGTGATTGACCACGATCAGGAAGGCTCCATGGAGATCAAGAAGCGGGAGGGGTATTTCTAAAATGTCTTCTCCGGGTTTGGAATCAAAACAGTTACAAAATGATCTGGCCGCCCCGTTTTCCATCGACGAGTTTCTCGCTCAGGAGCGCGGCAAGGACCTCTTCCGCTTCTCCACCGCCGGCTCGGTCGATGACGGCAAGTCCACGCTGATTGGCCGCCTGCTCTATGACACGCGCAGCGTCTATGACGATCATGTGCGCTCCATTGAGGGCAAAGGCACCACCGGCGCGGGCCAGCTTGACTTTGCGCTGCTCACCGACGGCCTGCGTGCCGAGCGCGAGCAGGGCATCACCATTGACGTGGCCTATCGCTACTTTGCAACCGCGCGGCGCAAATTCATCATTGCCGACACACCCGGCCACGAGCAGTACACACGCAACATGGCCACCGGCGCATCCACGGCCGACGCGGCCATTGTGCTGGTCGATGCGCGCAAAGGTGTGCTCATCCAGTCGCGCCGGCATGCCTATATTGCTTCGCTGCTGGGCGTGCGCCACATTCTGGTAGCCGTCAACAAAATGGATCTGGTGGACTACAGCCAGCAGGTCTTTGACGAGATTCAGCGCGAGTTTGCCGCGTTTCTTGAGAGCGCCAGCGCGGGCAACCTCAAAGCCAATCTCTACTTTTTGCCGGTGAGCGCGCTGCTCGGCGTCAACGTGGTGCATCGCTCGCCAGAGACGCCCTGGTACACGGGGCCGTCGCTGTTGGAACTGCTCGAATCGCTGCCGAGCGTCGAAGGCGCGGGCGAGGCCGCCCTGCGCTTTCCGGTGCAGCGCGTCGTGCGGCCGAATCAGAACTTCCGCGGCTTCGCCGGGCAAATTGCCTCGGGAACGGTGCGCGTGGGCGATGACATCACGGTGCTGCCCTCGGGCCGCAGTTCGCGCGTCGAGCGCATCGTCACCTTTGACGGTGATCTCGCGGAGGCGCCGGCGCCGCTCTCCGTCACGCTCACTCTCGAAGACGAGCTCGACATCAGCCGCGGTGACCTCATCACGCACAGCGACTCGCAGGCGCAACTGGCGCGGCGATTCGATGCCTCGCTCGTCTGGATGGACGCCGAAGCGCTCGATCCTGAGCGGCGTTATCTGCTCAAGCACACCAGCCACAGCGTGCCGGTGCGTTCGCTGCGCGTACTGCATCGTGTCGATGTCGGCACGCTTGATCAATCCCCGGCCGTCAGCCTCGCGATGAATGAGATCGGCGTCGTCGAGATTGAGACGCGGCGGCCGCTGGCGCTCGATCGCTATGCGGACCTGCGCTCGACCGGAGCCTTTGTGCTCATCGATGCCAAGACCAACGCGACGGTCGCGGCCGGCATGGTGCGCGCGCTGCATCGCGAAGAGCTGAGCGCCATGCGCCGTGGTCCCGTGACGCCCGAGTTGCGCGCACAGCGCTGGGGTCATGAGGGCATGGTGGTTGAGCTCACCGGTCCCGCCGAACTTGCCGATGTGCTGGAGCATGCGCTCTTTGATCTGGGCGCGGTCACCGTGCGCGCCTTGCAGCGTGCGCCAGGGCTGCATGCGGCGCTGACCTCAGCCGGCGTTCTGGTGCTCGTGCATCAGGAGGGCCCCGCCCCCGCTGAACTGAGCTTTGACGGCGGCGCGTCGCTGACCGTGGAGACCGATGACCTGAACGCCGCGGTGGCCGCGTTGATCCGGCATCTGCGCGAACACAAGGTACTGCAATAGGAGCAATCGATGAGCGAGAACAGCAGCGGGACTCTGAGTCCTGAATTGAGCGAGAAGCTGGCGCGCGTGCGCGGCCACCTGCAGCAGGCCTTTGCCTCTGCGCCTGCCAACGAAGATGTCTGCATCACGTGCAGCTTTCAGGCTGAGGATGTGCTGCTGCTGAAGCTCGCCCTTGAGCTTCGTCCCGAGATTCCTACGCTGTTTCTCGATACCGGCTATCACTTTGCCGAGACCTATGCCTACCGCGACCAGATCGCCGAGGCATGGAAGGTGAACCTCATCAATCTGTTGCCCGCGAAAACTGTTGCCGAGCAGGAGGCCGAGTTTGGCCTGCTCTATCAGCAGAGCCCTGACCGCTGCTGCGGCCTGCGCAAAGTTGAGCCGCTCTTTCGTGCCGTTGCCGGTTACAAAATCTGGTTCACGGGCCTGCGCCGCGAGCAGGCAAAGAGCCGCGCCGCGCTCGAGGAGTCCGCACCCTTCACGCTGCCCGGCGGCCAGCAGGTGCTCAAGGTGAGCCCGCTCGCCGACTGGACCACCAAAGACGTCTGGTACGCCTGCCAGCACTACGGCATTCCGCTGCTGTCGCTTTATGACAAGGGCTACTCTTCCATCGGCTGCGAGCCCTGCACCTTTCTGCCGTCTGATCCCAACGATCCGCGCTCGGGCCGCTGGGGCGGCCGCAAAGTGGAGTGCGGCATTCACATTCAGGCCGCACCGGCGCAATCGTAACCGTATCGGATGCAATATCTTCTTGGCGGTCTGATCGCCGCGTTCATCGCGCTCACCGGCGTCGGAGCGGGCACCATCACGGTGCCGCTGCTGATCCTGTTTCTGCATGTGCCCGCCGTGGTGGCGGTCACGGTGGGCCTGATGTACTCGGCCGCCGTGAAGCTGATTCTGGTGCCCGCGCAGATCTGGCGCAAAAACGTCTCATGGAAGGTGCTGGGCTTCATGCTGGCGGGCGGCGCGCCCGGCGTGCTGATCGGCGCGCTGCTGCTGCGGCGCTTTGCCGGTCCCGGCGCCGAGCGCGGGGTGGAAGGCGTGCTCGGCCTCATCCTCATCTTTACGGCGGTCTATCAAATTATCTTTTCCTTCCGCCCGGTCACGGCGCGCCCTGAGAATCAGAACAAGCTGCGCCTGCTGCCGCTGCTGATGCTGCCTGTCGGCGCGGAGGTGGGCTTTTCCTCCGCCGGAGCCGGAGCCCTCGGCAGCGCCGCCCTGCTGACGCTCACCCAGCTCACGCCCGCGCAGGTGGTCGGCACTGACATTCTCTTCGGCTTCACGCTCTCCCTGCTGGGCGGCAGCGCGCACTGGTTTGCACATACGCTCAACGCGCATCTGCTGCTGCACATGGTGGAGGGCGGCGCCATCGGCGCGGTGCTGGGCACATTGCTCGCGCCCCGGGTGCCAAAGCGTCCGCTGCGCTTCGCCCTCTGGATCTGGTTGCTGCTGATCGGCAGCATGTTTGTGTACCGCATCTTTTTTGCGGGCTGAGGACGGCCATGCCCGGCGCGTTTTGCCAGGCGGAAAGAAATCTGCTCCCCGTGTGGACTCCCGCCCATATTCCCCGTCTAACGGGGCAGTGAAACTCCGCCGGTCTTTGCCGCTCGCTCTCGCTTTGCTTTCGCTGCTCGCCGTGCCCGCGGTCAGCCGGGCGCAGCAGTGGCCGCCCCCGCATCATGGCTTCTGGGGTCCGCCGTGGCGCGCCCCTGTAGCGCATTCCGCCACATTTCGCATCGACGGTTCGGTGATTCAGGTGGATTTCGCCCCCGGGCCGCTCGACCTTTCCACGGCGCAGGTGCTCGACTGGGTGAAGAATGCCGCCAGCTCTGTCGCGACCTACTACGGGCGTTTTCCGGTATCGCTCGACCGCATTCTGATTGTGCCCGCTCCGGGCCGCGAGGGGGTGCTGCAGGGCACCACATGGGGCGATGTGGGCGGCAATCCGGCCTTCACGCGCATGCGCATCGGCCAGCACACCACAGCGGACGATCTGAACCGCGACTGGATGATGACGCACGAGATGGTGCATACGGCCTTTCCTACCCAGCAGGACGATCATCATTGGATCGAAGAAGGCCTCGCGACCTATATTGAGCCGGTCGCCCGCGTGCATAACGGGCTGTTGCCCGCGCGCAAAATCTGGTGGGACATGATGCGCGACATGCCGCAGGGCGATCCGCCGCCCGGCGACAAAGGCCTCGACCTCACGCAAACCTGGGGGCTCACCTACTGGGGCGGCGCGCAGTTCTGCCTGCTGGCCGACGTGGAGATTCGCGAGCAGACGCACAATCGCATGGGGCTTGAGGACGCGCTGCGCGGCATTGTGAATCATGGCGGCAACATCAGCCAGAACTGGCCGCTCACAAAGGCGCTGGCCGTGGGCGATGCCGCCACCGGCACGCATGTGCTCGAAGACCTTTATGCCCGCATGGGCGATCATCCGGTCAAGGTGGATCTAACGGCGCTATGGAAGAAGCTGGGCGTGGTGCGGGAGGGAGACGGCGTGCGCTTTGACCGCAGCGCGCCCGAGGCGTCGATTCGCAAAGCCATCACCGCCATGCCGGCCACGGGCCGCATCGCGCCCAGGGGATATACCCCGGCCCCTGTGCCCGCGAATCAGTCTTCGCCCGGCCCGCATGTGCAGACGGTGGCCGGCGCAGGGGGAGCGCCGTCGTCGCGGGCGAAGCTCACAGCCATGAAAAAGCTCCTCACGCGAGGAGCTTTTTACTTGGCGCAATCGAATTCAAGCCGCGAGGGCAAAGGCCGCAAGGCCAGGCTTACGCCTTGGTGATCTTGCCGGACTTGATGCAGCTGGTGCAGACGCGCACCCGCTTGTTGGCTGTGGGGCCAACCTTGACCTTGACCGGACGCAGATTGACGTTCCAGCGGCGGCGCGTCACATTGTGCGCGTGCGAGATGTTGTTGCCGAACTGCGGGCCTTTGCCGCAGATTTCGCAGACCTGAGCCATGACTCACTCCGAAAAACTTGGGTATATCAGACCAGTTGCGCCCGGGCTGGCCGAGGGCTGCGGCTCACAAACTGCCGCGCGATCCGGCCTGCTTCCCGGCGCCCATGCAGACAAACTGATGCCCACTCTGGTGCCGAACTCTAAGTGTAGCCCAGCCGGAGCCGGAGGGCAAATTAGAATGGCAATACCGCATGGCTGAATCTCCTCGATCCTCATCTTTGCCCCGCCCCACGGCCGCGGCCGAAGCCCCGAACGGCGGCGCCCTCGCGCGCTTCCCCTGGGTGATCTTCTGGGTGGGCCTCGTGCTGCGCCTGGGCTACATGACCTTTGCGCACACCTGGCACATCCGCACGCACTGGAACCATTTCGAGTTCGGCTACGAGATGGGCCGCATCGCGCATTCGCTGGTGACCGGGCATGGCTACGGCAATCCTTTTTGGGGCTTGAGCGGTCCCACGGCCTGGGAGCCGCCGCTCTATCCGTGGCTGCTGGCCGGCATTTTCAAGGTGTTTGGCGACTACTCGCCGCTCTCGGCCTGGGTGACGCTGGCTCTCAACTGCGTCTTCGGCGCGTTCACCCTGCCGGCCGTCTGGCAGATTGCCCGCCGCTGCTTCTCCCGCAAAGTGGCGGTGTGGGCCACGTGGATCTGGGCGTTGTATCCCGCCGCGCTGCAATACGACGAGCGCTGGGTCTGGGAGATGTCGCTGACCTGCATGCTCTTCGCATGGGTGCTGGCGCTGGCGCTCAGAATGCGCGGCATCGGCGAGCCGGGCGAGGCACGCGCCGAGGGGGCCACTCCCGGCCGGTGGGCGCTGTTTGCCGTGCTGTGGGCGCTGATTGCATTCAGCAATCCCTCGCTGCAGCTCTTTTTGCCGGCGTGCGGCCTCTGGATTCTGTGGGGCTCTCCCCGATGGAAGCGCCAACTGGCTTACGGCACCATGGCGGCAGTGATCTTTCTGGGCTGCCTCGCGCCGTGGGTCTATCGCAACTGGGTGGTTTTCCATCACTTCATCCCGGTGCGGTCTGACTTTGGTTTCGAGTTTTTTGACGGCAACGGGCCCGGCTCGACCGGCATGATTCGCGAGTATGACCAGCCTTTTCAAGACCCCGTGCAGATGCGCAAGTACCGCCAGATGGGTGAGATTGCCTGGATGCAGTGGCACATGCAGGAGACCAAAGCCTATCTGGCCAGGCATCCCGGCCACTTCTGGCGGCTGACGCCCAAGCGCATTTACATGTACTGGGCCGGGGTTCCGGCGGCTGCCAGCCCCAAGTGGTGGGCTGATCTTGGCCGCAGTCTCAATTTTGAGTTCACGAGCCTGGCCGGGCTCTTTGGGCTGGCGCTGGCCCTGCGGCGCAAAGCTGCCGGCCGGTGGCTCTTCTTCTGGGCCTTTGCCCTGCTGCCGGTCACCTATTACCTCATCACGGTGCATGCGCGCTTCCGCCATCCGCTGGAGCCGCTCATCGATATTCTTGGGGTGTACCTCTTCCAGTCGGCGGAAAAGAGCTGGAGAGTCAGAGGATTTTCACGTCATGCCTAAAGCACTCGTCACCGGCGGAGCCGGATTTTTCGGCGGCCTGCTCAAGCAGCGCCTGCTTACCGACGGCTGGGAGGTCGTGAGCTATGACCGCGTGCCCGACGCGGCCCGCCACGAACGGCTCACCAGCATTCTGGCCGACCTGCGCGACGGCGCGCGTGTGGAGCAGGTCTTTGCCGCGCATCGCTTCGACGCGGTCTTTCATTGCGCGGCGGCGCTGGCGCATGGGCTGCACATCGACAAGCAGGACATCTGGACCTCGAACGTGGACGCCACCCGCCTGCTGGCCGGGACGGCGCAGCGGCACGGCGTGCCCAAGTTTATCTTCCTCTCGACCAACTGCCTATGGGCGCGCAACCTCGGTCATCCGGTGGCCGAAGACGAGCCGCCGCAGCCGGTGGAGATTTACGGCGAGTCCAAATGGGCCGGCGAGAAGGAGCTGGCCAGGATCGCGGAGAACGGCGGCAGCATGGACATCGTGATGCTGCGCTGCCCGACCATCATCGACAGCGGACGGCTCGGGCTGCTGGCGATTCTCTTCGAGTTCATCCACGAGAACAAGACGGTATGGGTGGTGGGCGATGGCGGCAACCACTACCAGTTCATCTATGCCGAAGACCTGGCCCAGGCCTGCCTGCTGGCGCTGAAGGCGAAGGGCTTCCATCTCTTCCATGTGGGCTCAGACAACGTGCCATCGCTGCGCCAGACCTACGAGGCGGTGATTGGCGCGGCGGGCAGCCGGTCGCGCGTGCGCAGCCTGCCCAAGGGGCCTACGCTGGCGCTCATGCAACTGGCGCATCATCTGCATCTGTCTCCGCTGGGGCCGTACCACTACCGCATGATTGCCGAGGACTTTGTCTTTGACACCTCCGCCATCAAGCGCGAATTGGGCTGGCAGCCCACGCTCACCAACGGGCAGATGCTCGAACGCGCCTACCGCTACTACGCCGAACGCAGCCGCGAGATTCACGAGCGGGAGAATGTCTCGGCGCACTCGAAGCCGGCCTCGATGGGGCTGATCCGTCTGCTGAAGTGGCTTTCCTGAGAAAATTGCACCTGTATCCGCGCGTAGAGTGAATCAAATGAAACAAGAGTTTACTTCTTCTTCGGCAGCTTCTTGCCGGCCGCGATGAGTTTTTTGCGCTCGCTTGCGGGCAGGGCCAGCGTCTCGCGGATGCGTTTGGGCATTTTGGCTTCCACCCGGTCGCGGGCCTCGCGCAGCAGGTCCTTCAACTCCGGGGCGGGCAGGGCCTGCCAGTCTTCGAGCGCGATCCAGTGGGCGCGGGCCAGGTAGGGCGCGGGAAAGATGCCTTCGCGCTCGACCAACTCGGCGAAGCGCTCCGGGCCGGCGGCAAAGGAGAGCACGGCGCGGCCGTCTCCCTCAAGGTTGGCCAGCGCGAACATCTTGCCGCCGAGGCGCTTGTCGCCCACCCAGAAGACGAGGTTCGCGCCCCACTGCATGGTTTCTTCGACGTGGGGCAGGGCGAGCAGATAGCTGCGAAGGCGTTCGGCGTCCATGGGATGGAGAGTAGCAGGTCAGCAAGTCAGCAAGTGAGCAGGTCAGCGAGTGAGCAAGTCAGCGGGTCAGCCGGGTAGCAAGTCAGCGAGTCGGCAGGTCCGCTGAGGAGACCTGCCGATTCTGGACTAGCTAATTGTCCGTGCCTTGCCATCGGCCAGCCCAGTAGGGGCGGCCCTGCGCATCGCGCAGCAGGAGCGTTTTGCCGCCTTTGACCACCTGGCGGGCCACCATGATCTGGGCTCCGTGATACAGAATTCTGGAGCCGGTCACGTTGATCTTGTCGCCCTTGGCAAAGGCGAAGTCTTTGCGGTGGATGTAGGCCGCGGGCCCGAGGTGAACGTCATAGGTGATTCCGGAGTTAGCTTCCAGAGTGAGGTGAAGTCCATCCCAGCCATGATTGCCGGGGATGGTTTCGACCGCAGTCACCTTTCCGGAGACGGTGAGTTCGGTGTTGGGATCATACAGCCGGCTGCCCATGCCCATGCCCATGCCGGAACCCATCTGTGGGAATGCGGCCGGGGCCAGGGAAAAGATGAGGGCGAGGAGTGCGAGGATGGCGAGCCAAAAGCGTCGGGACATAGGGACGCCTGCCTTTCCGGCAGCGGCGGTTCGTTGGCCCCGCGTGCTGGTGGCGGCTGTTCGGGAGCGGGAGGGGGAAGGAACAGCCTGCGCGAGCCGGGAGCATTCGCTGCCTGCGGATTACAGGCTGATTGTCCGCCCGCAGGCAAAGCGCGGGAAGTGACGGGTGTCCTATGCAGGGGCGCCGATTTGTGGGCGCAAATCGGTGGCTACTTGCCGGCGTAAAACTCGCTGCGCTTGCGGCTGTAGAAGAAATAAATCACGAGGCCGATGGCGAGCCAGGCAAAGAAGCGCACCCAGGTCATGACCTCAAGGCCCATCATGAGCAGCACGCAGAAGACGATGCTCAGCACCGGGAAGACCGGGCCGAAGGGCACGCGGAAGCTGCGATGGCGGTGGGGGTCCTGATAGCGCAGAATAAGCACGCCGGCTGAGACCAGCACAAAGGCAAACAGCGTGCCGATGTTCGAGAGGTCGGCTACTGTGCCGATGTCGAGCAGTCCTGCCGGAATGGCCACAACAATGCCTGCTACCCAGGTGGAGACGGCCGGGGTGCGGTAGCGCGGATGCACACGCGAAAAGATGGTGGGCAGCAGGCGGTCGCGCGACATGGCAAACCAGACGCGCGCCTGGCCGATCTGGAAGACCAGAATTGACGAGACCATGCCCAGAATGGCCCCGACCAGCACGGCCAGATGAATGTAGCGCAGCAGGTGTCCGCCGCTCTGCTGCGAGAGGTGGCGCAGAGTGTTGACCACCGGCGCGGCGTCGTCGGCCATGGTGTTCCAGTGGCGCAGGCCCACCAGCACGGTGGCCACGCCGAGGTAGAGCAGGGTGCAGACGATGAGCGTCGCGATGATGCCGATGGGCAGGTCGCGCTGCGGATTCTTGCACTCCTCGGCGGCGGTCGAGACCGAATCGAAGCCGATATAGGTGAAGAAAATGATGGAGCCGCCGGTCAGGATGCCCGACCATCCGTTGGGGGCAAAGGGATGGTAATAGCTCGGGTGAATGAACTGCGCCCCGGCCAGAATGAAGACCAGGATGGCGCCGATCTTGAGCAGCACCATGATGTTGTTGGTGCGCGCGGACTCGCGAATGCCATGCACCAGCACCATGGTGATGACCATGACGACGATGAAGGCCGGAATGTTGAAGCCGAAGTGCCATCCCGGCTGGTAGAGCACATGGCCGGAGAAATCCTGCAGGCCGCTGGGCAGATAGGCGGGCGAGATCCATTTGAGCGGCGGATGGATGCCGAACCAGTCCATCAGGTCCACCATGTGCCCGGCAAAGCCCACGGAGACGGCCATGTTGGAGAAGGCGTACTCGAGGATCAGGCTCCAGCCGTTGATCCACGCAATCAGCTCGCCCAGAGTGGCATACGTATAGGTGTAAGCCGAGCCGGCGATGGGGATCATGGAGGCGAGCTCGGCATAGCAGAGCCCGGTGAATCCGCAGACGATGGCGACCAGCACCAGCGAAAAGGCCAGCGCGGGGCCCGCGCCGGGGCGGCCCGCCATGGCGTGATGCCGCACCAGAAAGTCGAGCAGCGGCGTGTTCAGCACCGAAGAGGTGCTGAACTGCTGGCCGCTGATGGCCGTGCCGATGACCGTGAAGATGCCCGAGCCCACCACCGCGCCAATGCCGAGAGCAATGAGCGAGATGGGGCCAAGGGTCTTGCGAAGCCGCCGCTCCGGGTCTTCTGACTCGGCGATCAGCTTGTCAATGGACTTTCTGGTGAAAAGCTGCGACAGGGCGCACTCCTGCATGTAGAGGTGAAAACCGGAGTGTACCGGGTTCGCCAGCCTTGCGCAAAGTGGAAAGGCAAGGCTGGCGAGATGGATTCAGAGGCTTAGCGCTTGCCGAGGGTGCGCGTGAGCTTCTTGATCTTCTTCTTGTTGGCGCCGCGCGGGGTGGTGCGCTTGGCCTTGGGAGCAGCCTTCTTGCGGGCGGTGCGCTTGATTGCCTTGCGCTCTTCCTTGTTTTCAACGGTCCTGGTGTTTGCCATGATTCTCAAAAATCCTTCGTATGCGAGTGTGTGTCCGGAGCGAGGTCCGGCGAATGTCCGGGAGCGGGCGCGGTTTTAACAGGTGTCTAAAGGCGCTCGAGCTGGGCAAATTTCTCCACCAGCTTTTTCACTCCAAACTTTGCAAATTGTACCGTAATCTTCGCGTTTTCCCCTTCGCCATCCCGCTGAAAGACGATGCCTTCGCCGTATTTCGGGTGCCGGACGCGCTGGCCGTTGCGCAGACCCGTGTTGCCGGAAGGCGCGGGAACGTCGAGCCGGGGCCGCGCGGACTTGCCCGCGGGCGTGCCGGAGGCCGCGCCGCGCTTGCCGCCAAAGAACTGCGCGATGTTATCGAGCGATCCGCTGCCGCCGCCGCTGGAGCGGCCCGGATAGCTGCCGGAGCGGCTACCGGCTGCGCTGCCGTAGCGGCCTGCGCCACCCGAGGGCCGCGCACCGGCGCTCTGGTCCTCATCCTCATAGCTGTAATGGCGGCCGCTCATGTCGTCATAGCCGCCGCGGCTGCCGTAGCCGGAGCCATAACCGGAGCCGCCACTGCCCCAGGCAGGCGTGCCGCCGAGATTTTCAAGCAGGTGCGCCGGAATCTCCTCAAGAAAGCGCGAGGGCGTGCTGGCCTCGGGCATGTCATTGCCGTAGCGGCGGCGGTAGCGCGCGCGGGTAAGAATGAGCGAGTCCATGGCGCGCGTGAGCCCCACATAGCAGAGGCGGCGCTCCTCTTCCATCTGGTTGGGGTCTGTCAGCGTGCGCGAGTGCGGAAAAAGCCCTTCCTCCATGCCGGCCAGCACGACCATGGGGAACTCCAGGCCCTTGGCGGCGTGCAGCGTCATGAGCGTGACGCGGGCATCGGCGTCAAACTGGTCGGTGTCGCTCACGAGCGCGGCGTGGTCCAGAAACTCGTTGAGCGTCTCGCCGCGCTCCTGCGCGTCCTGCGCGGCGTTGGCCAGTTCCTTGAGGTTTTCAATGCGCGAGAAGGCCTCGGGCGTCGCCTCTTCTTCAAGCGCGCGAATGTAGCCGGAGCGGTCAATGAGGAACTTGATCAGCTCGGGCAGCGTGGCCGGGTCGCCGGGCTTGCGGAAGGCGGCAGCGTGCGGGTCTTCTTCCGCGGGCGTCTGGGGGGCGGCGGCGGGCGGCGTACGCTGGCGCAGCGGCTGCTTCGAGGCGGCGGCAAACGGATTGAAGGCGACCGGGTCGAAATCGGTGTCTGCCTCTGTGCCTGCTTCTGTGTTTGGGCTGCTGCTTTCCAGGGCGGGTTCCGCGTCTGGATGCGGCGTGAGCGCCAGTATGCCTTGCGCGTTGTCGCCAAAGTCAAAACCGGTGTCGGCGCTGGCGTCGGGGCTCGTCGTCTCGTCCGCTGCGGCGGCAAAGGAGAAATCCGTGTCGCTCTCCGGCTCGGCGGCGTCTGACATCTCACCGGATTCGGCGGCCACATCGGCGGCCAGCTTCTCAGCGAAATCGGGCGCCAGCAGCGCGCGGGCGTCTTCAATGAGGCGCACGAAGGTGTCGAGCGCGACCAGCGCGCGCGAGGGCAGCAGCTTTTCGCGCAGCGCGCGGACGATCCCGTTCCAGGTGCTGGTGCCGGTCTCAAGAGCGATGCGCTCCAGCGTCTCCATGGTGGTTTTGCCGATGCCGCGCGCCGGCGTGTTCACGATGCGCTGCAGCGCGATGGAGTCATTAGGGTTCTGCACCAGCTTCAGATAACTGAGCAGGTCTTTGATCTCGGCGCGCTCATAAAACGAGAAGCCGCCCACCATGGTGTAGCGAATGCCGTAGCGGCGCAGCGCCTCCTCCACCAGGCGCGATTGCGAGTTGGTGCGGTAGAGCACGGCCGCTCGCGGCTGCTCGGCGCTCTCGCCGGCCTTGCGCAGGTATTTCTGAATGGAGTCGGCGATGAAGAGCGCTTCATTCTCGCCGTCGGGCGCTTCATAGAAGCCGATCAGTGAGCCGCCCTCGCGCGAGGTCCACAGGCTTTTGCCCTTGCGCTGCTCATTGCGCGAGACGACCGCCCCGGCCGCCTCCAGAATCACCTGCGTCGAGCGGTAGTTCTGTTCCAGGCGAATGGTCTGCGCGTTAGGAAAGTCCTTCTCGAATTCGAGAATGTTGCGAATATCGGCCCCGCGCCAGGAGTAGATGCTCTGGTCTTCATCGCCCACCACGCAGACGTTGTGGCGTGAGCCGGCCAGCAGCTTCATCAGCTCATACTGCGGGCGGTTCGTGTCCTGATACTCGTCGATCAGCAGGTACTGGTAGCGGCGGTTGTAGCGCTCGCGCACCTCGGCGGAGGACTTGAGCAGGCGCACGGCCTCCAGCAGCAGATCGTCAAAGTCGAGCGCGTTGTTTTTGCGCAGGTCCTTGCGATAGGCCTCAAAAATGTGCGCCACCCGCTCGGCCACCGGATCGGAGGACTGCAGGTAATACTCCTGCGGATCGATCATGTGGTTTTTGGCCCACGAAATTTTTGAGAGCACCACGCGCGGCGTGAGCTGCTTGTCATCGAGGCCCATGCGGCGCATGATCTGCTTCACCAGCGACTGCTGGTCGCTCTCGTCATAAATGGCAAAGGTCTTCGTCAGGCCTTCGTTGCCGATGCGCAGCGCCTCAATGTCGCGGCGCAGCATGCGCACGCAAAAGGAGTGAAACGTCGCCAGCACCGGCTTGGCCAGCGTGCTGTGGCCGATGAGCGCATCGACGCGCTCGGCCATCTCCTTGGCAGCCTTGTTGGTAAAGGTCACCGCCAGAATGGAGTCGGGCGCGACGCCGCGCTCCTGAATGAGATAAGCGATGCGGTGCGTGATGACGCGCGTTTTGCCCGAGCCCGCTCCGGCCAGGATCAGCACAGGGCCATCGACGTTTTCCACGCCGGCGCGCTGCTGCGGATTGAGTTTGTCGAGTAGCTGCTGCAAGATGGGGTCCCTGACTCTATTTTAGTCGCTCGAAAACCGGATGCGCTCCGCATGCCCGGCGCGATCTGGACCGCGCGTGGAAAACCCGGTAGCTTCAAGAGCATGAGTGGTGTGGGACTGTCTCTGGAAGGCAAGGTGGCGCTCATTACCGGCGGCTCGCGCGGCATTGGCGCGGCCACGGTGGCGCTGTTTCATCAGGCGGGCGCGCGCGTGGCGTTCAATTTTCAGAATGCGCGGCAGCGTGCCGAAGAAGTAGTTGCAGCCTGCGGAGGCCCCGCGCAGTGCATGGCCTTGCAGCAGGAGCTTTCCACCCCCGCCGATGGACGCGCGCTGGTTGAGCGCACCGTCGAGGCCTTTGGGCGGCTCGATGCGCTGGTGGTCAATCACGGCATCTGGCCCGCGCATGACGCGCCCATTGCCACGATGAGCGATGAGCAGTGGCGCAAAACGCTCGCCATCAATCTCGACAGTGCCTTTGGGCTGGTGCAGGCCGCCGCGGGCCAGATGCAGAAGCAGGGGCGCGGCCCGCATGGGCAGGCGGCCGGGCACATTGTGCTGGTCAGCTCCACCGCCGGGCAGCGCGGCGAGGCCTTTCATGCGGACTACGCCGCCAGCAAGGGCGCGCTCATCAGCATGACGAAGGGCCTCTCGACCGAGCTGGCTCCGCAGGGCATCTATGTGAACTGCGTCGCGCCCGGCTGGGTGATGACCGAGATGTCCGCCTCCGCGCTGGCCGACCCCGCCACGCGCGAGAAGATTTTCTCCGTCATCCCTGTGCGGCGCGTGGCTGACCCCGTGGAGATTGCCGGGCCGATTCTCTTTTTATGCACGCCCTACGCGGGCTTCATGACCGGTGAAATCGTCAACGTGAACGGCGGCGCCGTGCTGGTGGGCTAGCGATGAAGCGGCTGGCGACGTGGGCGTGCAGCGCATTTGCAACCGTGTCAGTTATGTTTTCAGCGGGTGCATTCGCGCAAAGTGCGGCTTCCTCCGCCGCGCCCGATGCGAATGCGCAGAAGGGCCGCGCCGTGCTCGCCAGGATGGTGGAAGCGCTGGGCGGCCAAAAGTGGACCGCCGTGCGCAACGTGTATACCGACGGCAATATCGCGGGCTTCTTCCACGGCAATCCCGATGGCTCCATGCTGCGCTTCTTTGACTGGAGCGTGCCGCTCGGCCCCGAGCGCAGGGAAGAGACGAAGCAGAAGAACGTCGCCGAAATCTATCAGAACCACGCCTGCACTGAGGTGACCTATCGCGGCGCGCGTCCACAGCAGAAAAGGATTTGCGAGGAATACTGGCGGCTGCGCGATCACTCGCTCGATGCCGCGCTGCGCGCGTGGCGCAACGACCCTGAAACGCTGGTGACCTATGACGGGCAGGTGCTCTCAGAGCGGCGGCTCGCCGACCAGGTAACCCTGCTCAACGAGCAGAACGACGCCATCACGGTGCAGTCCGATACGGAGACACACCTGCCCATGCAGGTGAGCTTCACCTATCGCGACCCCGAGTTTCACGACAAAGACACCGATGTGGTCGAGTTCAACGACTACCACCTCATTGACGGCATTCAGACGCCGTTCACGCTGACCTATCTGCACAACGGCGAGATGGTGGAGCAGCGCTATCTGCTGCGCGCGGCCTATAACGTGCCGCTGCCGCCGCATGCCTTTGACGTGCCGGCCGCCGTCACAGCGATTGCGCGGTGACGGGAAGTCGCCGGCCACGTCTCTGACGAGCGCAATGTGAGCCCACAGACGTGCAGGCGCATCACGCGCAAAAAAGGCGTCCCGTCAGGGGACGCCTTTTTCTGTAACACACACAGTGTCGATTAGCGCTCAGCCACCGGAATGTACTTGGACGGGTACTCAGGTCCGATGTACTCGGCGCGCGGGCGGATGAGGCGGTTGTCGTCGAGCTGCTCGATCACGTGGGCGCTCCAGCCGGCGATGCGGCTGATGGCAAAGATCGGCGTGAAGAGGTCGATGTCGATGCCGAGCGTCGTGTAGGTCGAGGCGGAGTAGAAGTCCACATTGGCGTTGAGCTTCTTCTCCTGATTGATATAAAGCTCGATCTTGCGCGACATCTCAAACCACTTGGCATTGTTGGCCGAGCGGCCAAGATCCTCAGACATGCGGCGCAGGTGCGTCGCGCGCGGATCTTCGGTGTGATACACGCGATGGCCAAAGCCGGAGACCTTCTTCTTCTCGGCCAGCATCTTCTTGACGTGCTCCACCGGGTCTGCGCCCGCCTTCTCAATCTCAAACAGCATGCGCATCACGGCCTCGTTGGCGCCGCCGTGCAGCGGGCCCTTGAGCGCGCCAATGGCGCCGGTGATGGCCGAGTGAATGTCAGAGAGCGTGGCGGCGATGACGCGCGCGGCAAAGGTGGAGGCGTTCAGCTCGTGGTCCGCATGCAGGATGAGCGCAATGTCAAAGGCCTTGGTCGCCGTCTCGCTGGGCTTTTCGCCGTTGAGCATGTAGAGGAAGTTGCCGGCATGCGAGAGCGAGGGATCGGGCTCCACAATGGCCTTGCCCTTGCGGATGCGGTCAAAGGCGGCGACGATCATCGCGATTTGCGCGGTGAGGTCAAAAGCCTTGCGCACGTTGGAGTCGTGATCGACGGCGCGCTCGTTCGGGTCAAAGAAGCTCAGCGCGGAGACGGCGGTGCGCAGCGCTTCCATCGGCGTGCCGGTCTTGGGCAGGCTGCGCAGCAGATCGTAGATTTTCGGATCAATGCGGCGGGCGGCAGCCAGCTTCTTGCTGAAGTCGGCCAGCTCGGCCTGGGTGGGCAGCTTGCCATGCCACAGCAGGTAGGTGGTCTCTTCAAAGTTGGAGTGAGTGGCAAGCTCATGAATGTCGATGCCGCGATAGGCCAATACTCCGGCATCGCCATCGATCCAGCAAATGCCCGAATTGGCGGCAACAATTCCTTCCAGTCCTTTAGTGGCTACGGCAGTCGACATACTTCCCTTTCATCCTCCGGTAAATGTTTGGTCTGGCTGGTGATGCGTGCATCACGAATATGGGATGCGGTGAAACGGCCCATCCAGAGGAGCGGGACCACAGGCATCGCCGGTGCAAAACGCGCAACTCCATGTTATAGCCTACGCGCGAAAGGCTTGTCACACGACGGCGGAGAAGCCATGGACGCTCCGCCGCCATTTTTTTTGAGGAATTGAAAAACGGGCGCTCCTCATTCGCTTCTCGGCTCTTCCGCCAAAAACTTTAGACGGCAGCCAGGGCGAAACGTCCGCTGCGAAAGGGCTCAAGCGAGACAGCGGGCGTCCGCCCGAGAATCAGGTCGCGCAGAATGCGCGCCGTTCCGGGAGCCTGCAGAATGCCGTTGCGGAAGTGCCCCATCGCAACCCAGAGATTGTGCGCAGCCTCGGGGGAGTCGTGGCCCGCACCCAGCGGGCTCTCAAAATGGCCCTCGAAGCGGCCTTCAAAATGTCCAATGACGGGCAGGCTGTCCACGGACTGCGGGCGCAGCCCCGCCCAGGCGGCGGCGCGCCGGGCATGGGCCAGCGGCGGCCACAGCGCGGCGGCGCGGCGTTCCAGATCGGCCAGCAGCGCCTCGCTGGTGGATTGATCAAATCCGGCGTCTTCCAGCGTGGCTCCCACCACATATTGACCGTTGCCGCGCGGCACGATGTAGAGCCCAGGGACGCGGAGCACGCACTCGCTCTGCACCGGGCCCTCCAGCTCCAGCGCGACCAACTGCCCCTTGCGCGGGGAGACGGGCGGCGGCAAAGCCGGGGCCAACCCGTCCGGCAGCGGAGCCGTCCACGCTCCGGTCGCCAGCAGTACGTGGCGCGCCAGCAGCGAAGACTCGCCCTCGGGCGACGCAAAAAAGATGCGGTAGTGACCGGCTTCCCGCGCCATGCGCTGCACGGGCGTGTGTTCGCGCAGGTCGATGCCGGCCGCGCGGGCGGCGGCGGGCACGGCCTCGGTCAGGTCGCAGGGGTCGAGGCTCTGCTCATCGAGCGAGACAAAGGGCAGGCCGCCGGGCACCAGTCCGGGGGCGAGCTGCTGCAGTTCCGGCTCCGTGAGCGGGCGGGCCGCCGTGCCGGGCGGCAGCGTGTGGCCGGCGGGCATGCCTTCGAGCGTCTGGCGCGTGCGCAGCGGAATCTCGCGGCCCGTAAGGGCGTGGATGCGGGCGAGAAATTCGGGGTAGAGCGCGAGGCTGTAGCGGGACAGCTCAAGTATGGCGGGCGGATTGCCGGGATCATTGGCCGCGAGCATTCCGGCCGCGGCCCACGAGGCCTCATGCATGGCCTGCTGGCGGTCAAAGGCCACCACGCGCAGGCCGGCCCCGGCCAGCTCGAGCGCCGTGGCGAGGCCGATCAGTCCGGCGCCGATGACGGCGACATCAAAAAGTGCGGTAGAGCTGCTACCGGTGGATTCGGTGTGATTGCCTGCGGCCATGTTGTTATTTTAGGCAATCACGCAGACCGCGCCACGTGACCCGGGCACTTGCCCAAAGAGAATTTTGGCTATAGGCTCCAGCGAGAAAGGCAAGATTTGGATGACACCGAATTCTTTCTCTGACGAGGAGCCAAAGCGCTCCTCCGCGCTATTCACGCTGTTGCTGGTGGCCGCCGTGCTGGCTGCGCTGGCCGGGCTGATGTGGAGCTATTCGCTGGCCGGGCGGCTGACCCACGCCGAGGCCGAGCTGGCCAGCACGCAGCAGCAGAATCGCAAGCTGGCCAATGCACTGGCAGAGACCAATGCGCGGCTCAGCGTGACCTCAGAGACGCTCGGGCACTCCCTGGGGCTGACGCAGCAGCAACTCGAACGGCGCGCCAACGAGCTGCTGAACCGCCAGAATGCCGACACAAAGCGGCTTGAAACCGAGCAGCAGGCCAACCGGAAGCAGATCTCGTCGGTCTCGACGGATGTGGCCGGTGTAAAGACCGATGTGGGCGGCGTCAAAACTGGCCTGAGCCAGACGCAGACCGAGCTGCAGCAGACCGAAGCGCAGATGAAAAAGATGCAGGGCGACCTCGGCATCGAGAGCGGCCTGATTGCCACCAACAGCAAAGAGCTGGATGCGCTCCGGCATCAGGGCGACCGCAACTATTACGAGTTCACGCTGCGCAAAAAGAAAAAGCAGGCGGTCGGCACCATTGCGCTTGAGCTGCGCAAGGCCGACCCGAAGCACAGCCGGTATACGCTCTGGGTCTTCTCCAATGACAAGCGCATTGAGAAGAAGAATCGCTCGCTTGACGAGCCGGTGCAGTTTTACTCCGGCAGCAAGCCCATGCTCTTTGAGCTGGTGGTCAACAAAATCGGGCACAACGTGGTGAGCGGGTATCTTTCCACGCCAAAAAATGCGCCGAAGCCGGTGACGGTGAGCCACTAGCGCAGGGCTGCCGCGAAGGCGCACTCCGCGCCCGGCAGCCTTGAGCCTGCTTGCGATGCCTGAATGTTTCCCAAAGGAATAACGCTCAGAATTCGCCCGGCTCTTCCGCTTCGTCTTCTCCCAGCGCGGCCAGCGCGTCTTCGCTCGCGTTCCAGTGGCGCAGCACCTTGTAGATGGTTCCGGTCGAGAAGCCGGCGCGCACCAGCATGCGCATCACCCGCGCCGATTCCTTGTCATTCGTAGGCTGGCGAATGCCCTTGCGTTCGAGATGGCGGCGGGCCAGCGCTTCCTCGTCCACATTTTCGTAGGCGGCGTCGAGCGTCTGCGTGATGATCTCGGCGTTCACGCCTTTCACCTGCAGGTCCTGCCGCACGCGGCGCTTGCCGAGGCGCGCGTTCTCCTGCCGCAGCCGCGCGTAGTCGGCGGCATAGGCGGAGTCGTCCAGGTAGCGGTACTCCTTGAGCCGTGCGATCACGGCCTGCATCTTGGCTTCGCCCGCTTCGCCGGCCTCGACGCGGTTGCGCATCAGCCTGCGCAGCTCGGCAACGGTGCGCATGCGGCGGCCCAGCGACTGCAGGGCGTAATCATAGAGCGCATTCTCGTCGAGCGGTTCTTTGTTGCGGGAGGGGCGCGAAAAAGCCATGATGCCCGATTCTAGAGCGTTTTCACTTTTGCTGTAGATGCCCGGCATCGAGCCGGTGCGGCCTTCCTTTGGGGAAAGATCGTGCGAGCACCACGCACTCTGCTTTCACTCGAAGTGGACATGCTCTAGCGGCTCTGCCGCTCCGCCGCCCGGATGTGCCGGCCAGCCGGGGCAGGCGGCACAAAGTCGAGAAGAGCGCGCGCCGCCGCCGACGGCAGCTCAATGCGAACGCACGCGCCATGCGGCTCGCGATTCCATGCCGTGATTTCGCCGGAGTGCTCGCGCACAATCGTGTAGCAGAGGCTCAGGCCCATGCCGGTCGCCACGCCTTCGCCCACGGCCTTGGTGGTGAAGAAGGGATCGAAGACCCGAGTCGGATCAGTAAAGCCGGGGCCATTATCGCTGATGAGCATCTGCACGCCGCCGTCCGTGGGCCGCGCTTCGATTCGGATCTGGCGGGATTGTGGCGGTTCCGCGCTCCTCCACGGCAGGCCGGATTCGCGGTCGAGCGAAGAAACGGCATTCTGAATGAGTTGCATCATCACCTGCTGCAACTGCTCATAGCTGCCGAGAACCGGGGGCAGGCCGGGCTGCACCTCAAGAATGAGTTCAATGCCTTTGGCCGCGAGCTCCGCGCGGTGCAGCCGCGCCAGGTCGCGCAGCAGTTGCTCCACTTGAATCTCTTCCGTCTGCTCTGCCGAGGGCCGCCAGAAGCGCACCAGGCTCTCGATGATCTGCTTCATGCGGCGTGCTTCGGTAAGCATCATGCCTGCATATTTCTGCACGCGCGGTTCCGGCTCTTCGGTCATGATTTCGGAGTAGCCCATGAGCACGGTGAGCGGATTGTTCAACTCATGCGCCACGCCGGCGGCCAACTGGCCCAGGCTGGCGAGACGTTCGGTGCGTGCCACCTGGCGCGCCAGCAGGTGATGGTCGCGTGCCGAGGCCAGGCGGCTCAGCAGCAGCTCGATCGGCAGAATATCTTCGGTCGCCAGGGCGCGGGCAGGATTTTTGAGTCCCCACAGCAACAGCAGTCCATCCAGAGCGCCTTCGCGGGTTCTCATTCGCAGCAGATGCGGGCGCGTCATTTCATTGCTTGAAGCGGTGCCGGGCAGTAGCGGAGCCAGGTCGGCCTGCGTCGTGCGGCCGAGGTCAAAGCGCACGCCAGAGGACGCCCCGAGCTGGCGCAGGCCATCCTCATCAAGGTTGCCGGAGAGGGTGTGCAGCATGCTGAGGGTTGCGGCCTCCAGCCCGGCATAGGCCGCTACCGCAAAGCTGCCATCGGGGGCGCGCAGCAGCAACGCGGCCCGCGCAAAACGGCTGTACTGGGCAATGGCGCGGCAGACCGGCTCAAACGACGCGGCGATCTCCTGTGCGGCCGAAGGCAAAAAGTCGAGCCGCGCATACTCTTCCAGCTCCATATGGGCGCGGCGCTCATTCTGCTTGGCCTCATCATGCGCCGCCAACTCATCCTCGAGCACCAGCACGATCATGCCGATGGCGGCCACCACTTTCGCCATATTGAAGACGCGCAGCAGCCAGATGGCCGCAAAGGAGTGCGTGCCTGAGAAAGGATGCGGCCCGGTGAACGCGGGCAGGCACCACAGCACAAGCCCCGCCACGGTGAAGAGGACGCCGGGGCTCCGGCGGTTGTAATCGGTAATCACCAGCAGCGCGGTGATGAATGTGTTGCCGGCCAGCGCGGCGTTGAGCACCACCTGATCGTCGCCGTGAAACCCGGCATAGATGCAGAGTCCGCCGACGACCAGGGCAAAGGTCGTGGTGAACCAGGGCGGCAGAAGATTTTCGCGCAGGCTCCAGGCCACAGCCACGCCAACGGCGGCCAGATCGCTGAGCAGCATGACGGCTCGCATCAGCATGTCTGGATGAGGCGTGAACAGCGCCAGAAATGAGTAGAAGATGAGCGGGAGGGCAAACAAGGTGACGTAATGCACGTCATGATGCTTGAGCTTGAGGGGGGAAAGCGAGCCCAGAAACATCAGCGCCGCGACCTGTATGCAGGACTCGGCAAGGGCCGGAAAAAGCCCATAGGCATGGGGCGAGGCCTGCAGGAACACGAGCTGCAGCGCGGCGGCCGTCCAGCCCAGCAACCAGAGAAACGACCGGATCGTGCGCACCCGCAGATAAAGCATGCCAAAGACCGCCGCGAGCACGCAGAGCAGGGCCAGCACCGGGATGCGGTAGGTATCCATCATCGAAGGTATGGCGCTAGTGTATCCGCGCTCGCGCCTGGGCGAAATGGAGAACACGCCGTCCCGGCTTGCCACTGAATTTCCCGGGGCGCACGGGATTCCCCCACTTGCCGCCGGGTTCCCGGCTGCGTCTATTCTGTGAGGGCGAGGTGCGCATGCGCGGAAGATGGAGCCTTGGGATATTGCTGCTGCTGCCGGGGCTGACGGCAGTGGCCGGGGCGCAATCCTCCAGCAGCTTCATGCCGCTTGATTCCGGCTTTGGCCCGCTCCACACCGCATCGCCCTCCCAGCCGGTGCCGCTGCTCATCGAGGAGTTTGCCGCCCGCGAATCGCAGTTTGAGCATGCGCTCGAAAACTACACCTACCAGCGCACCGTGAAGGTGGAAACCCTCAACAGCGACGGCAAGCCCGATGGCGAGTACTACGAGGTGGATTCCATCGGCATCGACTCCCATGGGCGCCATTATGAGACCGTGCTCCACGCGCCGCCCAGCACGCTCACGCGCGTCTCCATGTCAGAGTCTGACTTCAGTGACATTGAGCATCGCCTGCCCTTTGTGCTCACCACCCAGGCGCTGCCGCGGTATGACGTGAGCTATGTAGGCCGGCAGCGGGTCGATCAGGTGCAGACCTATGTCTTTGAGGTGAAGCCAAAGAAGATCGAGAAGCACCAGCGCTACTTTCAGGGCCGCATCTGGGTCGATGCCAAAGACCATCAGATTGTCGTGGTCGACGGCAAGAGCGTGCCTGACGACCTGCGCCGGGGCCATCAGGATCTCTCGCTGCCCTACATCACCTTCCGCCAGCAGGTGGACGGCCAATACTGGTTCCCGGTCTGGACGCACGGAGCCGGCACGCTGCATTTCTCGGCCGGCGACGGCTACCTGGCGCAGAGCGTGCCCATGGCCGAGACGGTTACCTATTCGGACTACAAGCGCTTCGGCTCCAGCGTGAAGCTGCTCTTCCACGGCCAGCAACTCCCGAACACAGGCCAGCCGCCGAAGCCTGCCAATCCACCCCCGTCCCCACAGCCGCGGCCCTGACGCCCCGCTCGCCCCGTTCAACTGCCAATTCGCCACAGTGACCGGGCCAATCGCCCCAACCAGCCCCCGGCGTTTTGCCCTGCATGGGGCGCTCAGGTAGCATCGAGGATGGACTGGGATGACCGGAATCGCTTCCGGCTATGCCATGTCCCAGCCTGCTCTTCGCGCCCGCGGCCGGGGAGTGCCCCATGGAGGACGCAGTTTTGCCCGCAAACGAAAGATTTCTGTTTACCTCGGAATCGGTGACCGAGGGTCATCCCGACAAAATCGCCGACCAGATCTCCGACGCGATTCTCGACGCCTGCCTTGAGCAGGACCCCTACAGCCGTGTGGCCTGCGAGACGCTGACCGCGACCGGTCTGGTGGTCATCGCCGGTGAAATCACCACCAAGGCCTACGTGGACTTTCAGGCGCTGGTGCGCGGCGTGGTGGCCTCCATTGGCTATGACAACGCTCTTTACGGCTTTGACTCCAACACCTGCGCCGTCATCTCCACCATCAACAAGCAGTCCGGCGACATCGCCATGGGTGTGGATACGGGCGGAGCCGGCGACCAGGGAATGATGTTCGGCTATGCCTCCAACGAGTCGGAAGAGCTGATGCCCACGCCCATCTCGCTGGCCCACAAGCTGACCCGCAAGCTCACTGAGGTGCGCAAAAACGGCCGCCTCGCCTATCTGCGCCCCGACGGCAAGAGCCAGGTCACCGTGGAGTACGACGCCGACCACAAGCCCCGCCGCATTGACGCCGTGGTCATCTCGACGCAGCATGCCGAGTCGGTCTCGACCGAGGACCTGCGCGCTGACATTCTCAAGCACGTCATTCAGGCCACCCTGCCCGCCGAGCTGCTCGACGAGAACACCAAGTACCACATCAACCCGACCGGCCGCTTCGTCATCGGCGGACCCATGGGCGACACCGGCCTCACCGGCCGCAAGATCATCGTGGATACCTACGGTGGCATGGGCCGTCACGGCGGCGGCGCCTTCTCGGGCAAGGACCCGACAAAGGTGGACCGCTCGGCCGCGTACATGGCCCGCTACATTGCCAAGAACATCGTGGCCGCCGGCCTGGCCGAGCGCTGCGAAGTGCAGCTCGCCTACGCCATCGGCGTGGCCGAGCCGGTCAGCGTGCTCGTCGATACCTTCGGCACCGGCACCGTCAGTGACGATGAACTCGTGAAGCTCGTCCGCGCCAACTTCCAGTTGACGCCCAAGGGCATCATCGAGAGCCTCAAGCTGCGCCGCCCCATCTACCAGAAGACCGCCGCATACGGCCACTTTGGCCGCGTAGAGAGCGACTTCGGCTGGGAGCAGACCGACAAGGCCGCCACCCTGCGCGAGCAGGCCGGCGCCAAGGAAGCAGTCGCTGCCAAGTAACTGCTTTCGTCAGAGACAAAACAAAAACGGCAGGCCATCGGCCTGCCGTTTGATGTTGGTGACATACCTATGCCGCAATCGTTTTGTAACAGGGCATGACTTCAGTCATGCCGATCAAGCCCAATAAAATTGGCGGGCTTTTAGCCCCTGCGCGATGCTTGTTCTACCCCAATCAATTCTGTCAACAGTCTGAGACGGCAGGCCGCGCGCCTGCCGTTTTTTCTGCTTCTGCCCATTGCTTGCAAACAATGGCCGCGGCGCAGATTTATAGGAAAATTAGGAAGTTTATGTTTTCCCCATAACTTTGCTAACTTTGCTATATTTGCGGTCCCCTTGCTTGCGACGCGCCCGGGTTATTCGCCGCTCTCTCCACCGCAAATGCTGTCGAGCTTCGCATGCGGCTCGCTGAGCGCCTTCGGGTAGGGCACCTTGATGCCGCGCATCGCCAGCACTTCGTTGGTGAAATTCGCTCCCCCCGGAATGCCCACCACCGGATCGGTGCGGTAGGCGCGGTTGCGCTCCACTTTGGGTACGGTCGAGAAGCGGAAGCCCTCGCTCCGCAACAGCGTAATCAGGCGCGGCAGCATCAGCGTCGTGAACTCGGTGCCGTGCAGCAGCAGCACGTTCGGAATCTCATGCCCGAAGGCGATCTGCTCGCGCTGGCGCTCCACTGGGATGTAGGCGGCGGCGCTGGCGAGGTAGCTCTTCTCCAGCCAGTCGATGCCGGCCGTGTCGCCCTTCTCTTTGCAGCGCAGATAGGCGTCGCCCCAGTCGTCGTCGTTGAAATTCAGCGTCACCTCGGCCACGCGGTAGCCATGCGCGCGGAGCCAGCGGCGCACGTCCTCATGCTTTTCGGCCGTGTTGCCCTCTTCGAGATACGGGTACCGGAACCAGTGCCAGTCCGTCTTCTTGCCGTTCGCGTCCGCGTACTGCTGCACATAGGGCTCGTTCTTCGCGATGTTGGCCTCGTAGGCGCTGGCCGTCACGTCATCGAGCGCGGGATGCGACCAGGTATGGCTGCCGAGCCGCATGCCGGCCCGCATCCAGATTTCGAGCGCATGCTGGCAATCCGGGTCGCCCGGCAGATCCACGGCATTCACATAGCCATAGACGCCCTTCATGTGCGCGGCCCGCAGCTCGTGACTGAGCGCCGTGAGAATGCTGACGCGCGACTCGCCCGGCCGCAGCCCGCCCGCCGCCGGCAGATCGTCAAAGCTCAGCGCCACAACAGGATGCTTCCTGAGCGGCTTGAACGTAGGCATCGCCAGCGGCCCGGCCACATGTGCCGCCGCGGCGGCATGAGGCGTGGTGGCAGCAGAGGGCGCGGTCGCCTGCGCGGAGGTGGCAGGCAAGCCCGCCGCAAGAGCGCTCGAAAGCCCGAGACCAAAGACAGCGGCAAGACTCAACAGGGGAGTCCGAAACATAGGCTGCATAGGGGGATTGTCTCATTGAGGGAAGAGACTCCAGCGCGCAAAGTGAATGGATTCCTAACGCCACTCTATACGGAAATTAGAGAGTTTATGCTTTTTAGATAACTTTGCTAAACTTTATATATATGGATCCTGTTCGTAACCCGTATGCCCCTGGCGCTGGCAGCCCGCCGCCTGCTCTGGCGGGTCGCACCACCATCCTGCAGGACGCGAACGTGCGCCTGCAGCGGCTTCGCCTTGGTCGCTCGGCGAAGAGTCTGATGCTGGTCGGTCTCCGGGGTGTTGGTAAGACTGTGCTACTCGATCAGATTCGCCACGACGCAGAGTCTATGGGCATGCAGACTGTTCGCATTGAGGCTCCAGAGCATCGCTCTCTCCCCGCTTTGCTTGCTCCAGCCTTGCGCCTGGCCCTGCTCAATTTGAGCAAGAAGGAAGCGGCGAAAGACTACGCCATCCGGGCGCTTCGGGCGCTGGCCGGTTTTGCGGGAAAGTTGAAGGTGACCTATAGCGATATCGAAGTGGGACTCGATTACGATCCGGAACCAGGACTGGCCGACAACGGCGATCTGGAAGGAGACCTTTCGACATTGTTGAAGCAGGCTGGTATGGCTGCCAAAGCTGCTGGGACTGCTCTCATTATCTTCATTGACGAACTGCAATACGTCGAAGAACCCCAATTGGCCGCGCTGATTTCAGCGCTTCACCGCTGCGCGCAGGAGAAGCTGCCTGTGACTGTGATCGGTGCCGGCTTACCGCAGTTGCGTGGACGCATGGGGGAGGCAAAATCCTACGCCGAGCGGTTATTCGACTTCCCGGAAATCGGACCTTTAAGTTCCACTGATGCTACGGATGCCATCGTGAAACCTGTGCGACAGGAAGGGGTGGAAATTGAGGATCTCGCGGTGAAAAGCATCGTCGAGAAAACTCATGGCTATCCCTACTTCTTGCAGGAGTGGGGAAAGCATACGTGGGACCTTGCCGCCAAGAGTCCCATTCGCCAGAGCGATGTTATCGAAGCCTCCGATGAAGCGATCGCGGCTCTGGATGAGAGCTTTTTCCGCGTTCGTTTTGACCGGTTGACTCCAACCGAGAAGAAATACCTGCGGGCAATGGCGGAACTTGGGCCGGGACCCCATCGGTCGGGAGACATTGCAGACGAATTAGGGCGGACCGTGCAGTCGCTGGGGCCAACACGCGCCAGCCTGATAGGCAAGGGGATGGTCTGGAGTCCGACGCATGGAGATACAGCATTCACAGTGCCTCTCTTCGATGAATTCATGAAACGCATCATGCCCGGGGATGAGTGGAGATCTTTGGGCGCCTGAGTTGAAACATGCCGCCATCCCCCCTTGCTAAACTCCCCTGTATGGACTACCTCTGGACCCCTTGGCGGTACGCGTACGTCACCTCGGCGGATAAAGCCCTGCGGCCCGGGATCGCTCCGGAACTGGACGCCTACTATCCCGCCGGGCAGGAATCGCGCTGCGTCTTCTGCAATCTGCTCGGTTCGGTCGATGCCGCCATCGCCGCCGGCATGCCCCCGGACGACGCCGAGCAGGCCGCCCTGTTGGTCGCCCGCGGCCGGCACAATTACCTCTGCCTCAATCGCTTTCCTTACACCGCCGGTCACGTGATGGTGGTGCCCTACGTGCATCAGGCATCGCTCGCCGCCCTCGCCCCTGAGGCCGCCGAGGAGATGATGACGATGGCCCAGAAGGTCGAGCAGGTGCTCGCCGGGGTCTACCACCCCGAGGGCTTCAACTTTGGCCTCAACCTCGGCAAGGCCGCCGGGGCCGGCGTCGATACCCACCTCCACTTCCACGCCATGCCGCGTTGGACCGGCGACACCAACTTCATGACCGTCGTCGCCGAGACCCGCATCCTGCCCGAAGACCTCAAAGTGACCTGGCAGCGGCTGCGCACCGCCTGGGCGGAGTGAGCGAGTCAGCCAGTCAGCAAGCTAGCAGGTCAGCGGGTCAGCAAGTCAGCGAGCCAGCCAGTCCGCAAATCCGCCGGTTAGCGTCCGGACGGCTCCGCGCCGGGAAAATACCCCTTTCCGGCTACCATGGAAAGAGAAGTAAAATCATGCAGCGCTGCCGTGCGGAAATGTGAATTCAGATTCACATTCACCGCGCCGCCCGGCCCGCCACAAGTGTATTATTTTCAGTGTTTAGCCCGGCAGGCATTGCACTTGCACTGCTCGCCTCCTAGTACGGCGAGAAAAAACAGCCGAAAGTGAATCCGAATTCACATTTTCCGCGAATCGCACATAAGCCATTTATTTTCAGGGAAATACAGCGCAATAAAATGCGAATTCCGCGCACCTTTTCCGAATAATGTGAATCCGGATTCACATTATAACGCGTCTGCTCTATAAGCCATTGATTTATAAAGCATTAAAGCGTCTTCGCGCTATTCGCCGTCTTCGCTCGATTCTTCGTCGGCTGCCGCGGCAAGCGAGAGCTGGCCGCCTTCCATCTCTGCTGCGCCGTGCTCGCCGCGGGCCATTTCCACCAGCTCGCCGGGCAGCTTTTTGGTCGCTTTCACGCCGAGCTGGCGCAGCAATTCGGCCTGGCGAATGGCGTTGCCGCGCCCCTGCGCGAGCTTTTTATAGGCCTCATCATAGGAGGCGCGGGCCGCATCCAGATTCTTGCCCACGTCCGTCAGGTCTTTGGCAAAGGCCGAGAGCTTGTCATAGAGTTCGCCGCCGCGACGGACGATCTCCTGTACATTGCGCGTCTGGTCCTCCTGCCGCCAGAGCTGGGCGACGGTGCGCACCACAAACAGCAAGGTGCTCGGGCCCACCAGCAGCACATTCTGCTCCCAGGCCTTCTGCCACAGGCTGCTGTCATGCGCCAGCGCGAGCATATAGGCTGGCTCAATGGGCACGAACATCACCACAAAGTCGATCGAGCGCAGCCCATAGAGCGTGTGATAGTTGCGGCGCGAAAGCTCCTTGATGTGCGCGTGAATGGCGGCCAGGTGACGCGCAAGGGAGGCCTCATGGGCGGCGTCCTCTTCGGCCGCGCAGTAGTCGCTGTAGTCGCGCAGAGACACCTTTGAGTCCACGATGAGGTGCTTGCCCTCGGGCAGCGAGACAATCACGTCCGGCTGCGCGCGCGTGCCGTCCTCGCGGGTGAAGCTCTCCTGCACGCGGTATTGCCGGTCCTTCTGCAGCCCGGCCGACTCCAGAATCTGCTCCAGAATGAACTCGCCCCAGTCGCCCTGCGTCTTCGACGAGCCTTTGAGCGCCTCCACCAGGCTGTTGGCCTCTTTTGAGAGTTGCTGGTTGAGATCGCTCAGCCCCTTGATCTGCTGGCCCAGCTCGGCGCTGCTCTTGATGCCCTGGTCGCGCAGTTCGGTGACCTTCTGCTGAAATTCGGTGAATTTCTCGCGAATCGGCGTGAGCAATTGCCCGAGATTGGCCTGGTTCTGCTCGGTAAAGACCTTTGATTTCTCCTCAAGAATGCTCTGGGCCAGCGTCTTGAACTGGTTTGTCAGCTCCTCGCGCGCGCCCATCAGCATCTGCAGCTTCTCCTGCGCGTTGTCGCGCTCATTGCGAAGCTGGGTGCCGAGCCGTGCCATCTCCGCCTGCGCGGCCGAGAGTTCCTGCCGCAGGCGCGCTTTGTCTTCTTCTGAGGCGTCGAGCGCGGCGCGCAGGTCGGGCAGGCGTGCGGCTTCGGTTTCGGCGCGGGCGGCCTTGTCGCGGGCCTCGGCCACCTGGGCGCGCAGCTCCTCGGTCAGGAGGGCCAGTTCGGCGGCCTGCTGGCGCGCGGGGTCAAGCTGTGCCTGCGCGGCCTGCAGGGCGGCCTCGGACTGGGCTTTTTCCGCCCGCCGCTCGCTGGCGGCCAGGCGCGAGCCAAACCAGGCTCCCACGGCGATTCCCGCCCCCAGGGCGGCTACTACGAAGACGATGGCAACAAGAGGCATAGCAGGACTATACAGCCGGGCGGCGGCCGGAGCGGCACCCGCTTTTTCGCCGGGTTTCCACAGCTCTGCGGTACGATGTGGCTTGGCAGGGGCCCGGCAAAGTGTGAGACTTCCCGCGGCCCGGGCGCATCCATCTTTACATGGGTAAGAGCGCCCGGTAGACTTGAAATTTCGAGCCGGGGGAAAGTTGTGTCCGCAAAACCTAACTCCTCCCGAGGCAATCTTAAGTTGTAGGAAACAGAGGAGAGCACATGGCAGCAGGTGTTGAGGAGAAGGTTAAGCAGATTATCGTGGAGCAGCTTCAGGTCGATGAGGCCGAGGTGACCCCCAGCGCGTCGTTCCAGGAAGATCTGGGCGCGGATTCGCTCGACGTCGTCGAGCTGGTGATGCAGTTCGAAGAGGCCTTTGACCTTGAGATTCCCGACGAAGACGCCGAGAAGATCAAGACCGTCAAGGACGCGATCGAGTACATCGAAAAGAACGGGAAAGGCGGCAAGTAGCCTTGCAGCGTAAGCGTGTCGTGGTAACCGGGCTCGGTCTGATTTGCGGAGTAGGCAACACCGCGCCTGAAGTCTGGAAAAATCTGGTGGCCGGCAAGAGCGGGATGGCGCCCATCACCGGCTTTGACGCCACCGGCTATCCGGTCACCTTTGCCGCTGAGGTGAAGGGCTTCGACGCGCTCAGCTTCATTGACAAGAAAGAAGCGCGCAAGATGGCGCGCTTCATTCACCTCGCCATCGCCGCCTGCGATGAGGCCGTGGCCTCGGCCGGGCTGAAGATCGAGCCGTCGAATGCGGAGCGCATCGGCGTCTTCATCGGGTCGGGCATTGGCGGGTTTGAGATCATCGAGCGCGAGCACACCAACCTGATGAACGGCGGGCCGCGCAAGATCTCTCCCTTCTTCATTCCGGGCGCCATCATTAACATGGCGGCCGGGCAGGTGAGCATTCGCCTCGGCGCCAAGGGGCCCATTTCGGCCACGGCGACGGCCTGCTCCACCAGCGCCAACTCCATCGGCGATGCCTATCGCGTGGTGGAGCGCGGCGATGCCGACATCATGATCGCCGGCGGCTCCGAGGCCGCGGTCACCCCGATGTCCGTTGGCGGATTTGCGGCATTGCGCGCGCTTTCCACCCGCAATGACGAGCCGACCCGGGCCAGCCGCCCCTTTGACAAGGATCGCGACGGCTTCGTGGTGGGCGAGGGCGCGGGCATCCTGATTCTCGAAGAGCTGGAGCACGCCAAGGCGCGCGGAGCCAACATCCTGGCCGAGATTTGCGGCTACGGCATGAGCGCCGATGCCTACCACATGACCGGCATCGCGCCGGAGGGTGAGGGCGCACAGCGCAGCATGCGGGCCGCGCTCAAGGATGCAGGCATGCAGCCCTCCGAGATCGACTATGTGAACGCGCATGCCACCTCGACGCCGCTGGGCGATGGCAATGAATCGCGCGCGCTCGAGCTGGTGTTTGGCGAGCATGCGCTGAGCCACAAGCTGAAGGTCAGCTCCACCAAGTCGATGACCGGCCACCTTCTGGGCGGCGCGGGCGGCCTGGAAGCCGGCATCACGGTGCAGGCGCTGCTCCACCAGATGATGCCGCCCACCATCAACCTCGATAATGTGGACGAAGGTTGCCGCCTGGACTACCTCGCCAACCGCGCGCAGAGCGGCAAGATCGATGCGGCACTGTCGAACTCCTTCGGCTTTGGCGGCATCAACGCCTCGCTGGTCTTCAAGCGCTGGCACTAGCCGCTCAGATCGTCGAGACCGGATTCATAAGCTACAAACAACAACGGGAGCCGCGAAGGCTCCCGTTGTTGTTTGTAGCCGGGATGCTCTAGAAGATGGCCGCGGAACCGGCACTGAGGGCAATGAGAATGAACCACCAGCCGAAGATGGCCACGGCGGCCGAGCTTTTCTTGACGCGGCCCACGGCGGCGCAGCCGATGACCAGCAGGATGGCGGTCCAGAGGCTGAAGATATCGAGCGAGGAGGCGAGCGAGGTGAGCCAGGCCGGCGTGCCTGTGCCGAGATAATAGCCGAGATTGGTGCCGACGGGATTCTTCATATTGAAGGCCGTGGGATCGAGCCCGGCATAGAGTGTGATGATGGCCAGGATGTATTTGAGCAGCAGGGGCAGGCCCGCGTAGTAGTAGACCGCGAACATCTGGCCGAAGGTGGCCTTGCCGCCAAAGCCGAAGTTGATGGTGGCCATCAGCACGCCGGCCACGATGGCCGCGATGAGCAGGCCCAGTACTGGGAAAGCGTAGGCGCTGATTTGCGTGGATTTAACCGCAATGTTCTTGGCCGCCGCCTCCTGCTCGGGCTTCATCTGGTCAAAGCGCTGCATCTGCTTGGGGCTCTGGTGCAGGATGTTGTCGTAGACCTGCGCCCAGCCCACCCTCGACTGCACCGAAAAGCTGAAGCCGAGGCCCACAATCACGGCCAGCAGCCAGGGCAGCCACCAGCTTGCGCTGCGGCGAATATCCTCAAAGGTCTTGCCGGGCGCGGTAAAGGTATCGATGACGCGCTCGATCTGGCTGAGTCCGGCGGGGGATTCAGCGTTCGGAACCATAGTTGCATCGGACATGAAGAGCCTCGGAAAGTGGTATTTGGACAGACGGGGGAATTGTATCTCTGAAGTTAAGGGCTTTCTTCGAAAACATCGAAAATCGTGATTCCGACAGCGGTTCACGGGATAAGTCAGGGAAAAAGTCCCTCTTTTGGTGGAGCCGCCGCGCACTCTGTGCAGTTACGGGACCATTCCCGAAAAAGTTCCCAAAAGGTGCAAGAATCCCGAAGGGTACTTCCCCCGCGTGTCCGGCTTCGGTATTCTGCCTTTGCTCGACGACTCTTTCTCTGCGAAGTACCCCATGTTCAGGTCCCCTCTCATCGCTTTGCTGGCGTTCGTGCTGGCATTTCCTGCCTTTGCCGCTGTGCATCCTGCCAGAAAGGTGCATCATGCCGCAACGCATCGGCATGTGGTCCGTCATACAGCACGTCGCCGGGTCGTCCATCACACTGTTCATCACCATTTGAGTTACGCCGAGCGGGTGCGCCTGCATCGGCGCTACGAGGCGCATCTGCGCTATGAAGAGCATCTGCGCGCCGTGCGCCGCATTCGGGAGGAGCACGTCGAGGCTGCGCGCCTGCGGGCCGAGCGGCTGCACCATGGCCGTGGGTCTCACTCCACGCTGGCGCGCCGGGAGCACACTCGCCTGACGCGCCGCCGGGCCGCGCGCACTGAGCTGGCTGCACGTCATGCCGCTCCTGAAGAGGCGACGCCTGCCGCCGCACCTGCGCAGGTTGCTGAGAATCATGCTCCCACGGCAGCGCCCGCCAAGGCTGCGCTCGATACCGCGCGGGAAGAGGACGCCGAATACATTCCGGCGGATATCCCTGAGCACATTCACCTGTACTACTACTCGCCCCTGCGCGGCACGCATGCCTCGCTGCTGCGCCAGAATCAGCGCGATGAGGCCGAGGGGTTGCACCGCATTCAGACCGAGGCGCAACTGGAAGAGATGGTGTCGGAGCACAAGCTGATTCACCTGCCGTTGAGCACCTGGCTGCATGCCGACGTGCAACTGGCGCCGGATCGGCAGTATGTGCGTCCGTGGACGGCGCATTTCCTGATGGACCTCTCCCGGGCGCACGCGATGCGCTTTCACGATGCGCTGACGGTCACCTCGGCGGTGCGTCCGGAGCGCTATCAGGCGCATCTGCTCATGATCAACGGCAATGCCGCACCGGCCACCGGGGCGATTGCCTCGCCGCATGAGTTTGGCGCGACCATCGACATCGGCAAGAAGGGCATGAGAATGTCAGAGATTGCCTGGATGCGCGGCTACCTGCTGCTGCTGCAGGAGGCGGGCAAGATCGACGTCGAAGAGGAGTTTCATCAGGCCTGCTTCCACATCACGGTTTATGACAACTACGGACGCCGCAAGCCGCTCCACCGCCTGCCGGCCGCCGACCTGCTGGCGGCGCATATTCCGTAAGCTCACTGCCACCACGACTCCCACGCTGGCCGCCCTTCGAGGCGGTCAGCGCTTTTTTGTGCCTGCAATCAATTTGACCGCGAACTTATGCGAGGCCGCCAAAAATCGGCCCTGGGACACGGCTTTTGCCCCCGTGCGAAGCGCGGCAGGGCCTCGCCCTCTGGCTATACTGAGAAGACACCGAACTTCGAGGAGCCGCATTCCTTTGCATCTGCAACGCATTCTGGAGCGCACCCGGGCCGAGCTGGCGGTGCGCCGGCGCGAAACACCTCTGGCCGCGCTCGAAGCGCGCGCAAGCCAGCACATGCCGCGCGGCTTTGCCGATGCCTTGCGCCGCCGGGCCCAGCAGGGGCCGGCCATCATTGCGGAGCTGAAGAAGGCGTCTCCGTCCAAAGGGCTGATTCGCGAAGGCTTCGCGCCCGAGTGGCTGGCGCGCACGCTGGAGGCGAATGGCGCGGCGGTGCTCTCGGTGCTGACGGACGAGCCGTTCTTTCAGGGCAGCCTGCGCAATCTGGAACTGGCCAGCGCCGCAACCCAACTGCCGTGCCTGCGCAAGGACTTCATTGTGGACGAGTACCAGATTGTGGAGGCGCGGGCGCACCGGGCCGACGCGATTCTGTTGATTGTGGCCGCGCTCACCGATGAAGAGCTGGCGCGCTTCACCAAGGCCGCGCACGAGCTGGATCTCGACGTGCTCTGCGAGGTGCATACCGCCGGGGAACTGGCGCGCGCCCGCGATCTGGGCTGCGATGCCTATGGCGTGAACAATCGCGACCTGGTGAGCTTTCACGTGAGCCTCGACGTCTCACTGCAACTAGCGGCAGAGCTGCCGCAGGGCGCGGTGCATGTGGCCGAGAGCGGCATTCATACCGCGGAGGATTTGCAGAAGCTGCGCGCGGCGGGCTTTCACGCGTTTCTGATTGGCGAGTCGCTGATGCGCCAGCCGGACCCGGGCGCGGCGCTGGCAGCGCTGCTGCAGCCCCAATTGCAAGAGGACCGCGCCTGACGGGAACTGCCATGTGGATCAAGATTTGCGGCACAACGAATCTCGCGGACGCGCAACTGGCGGTGGAAGCCGGAGCCGATGCGCTGGGGTTTGTGTTCGCGGCGAGTCCGCGCCGGGTGACTGCGGCTCAGGTGGCGGAGATCACACGCGCGCTGCCCAGGGCTATTGAATTACCTGGGTCTATAGAAAAGATCGGCGTCTTTGCCGATGCGGACTTTGACGAGATCGTCGCAGCGGTTCGCGAAGGCGGACTCACCGGCGTGCAGTTGCACAGCGACGTGGAGTCGGTGCCGGATTTGGCGATGCGCCTGCGCGAGGAATTCTCCCATGGCGCGCCGCACTCGGAGCGTCTGACGATTCTGCAGGTGCTGCACTTCAGCTCAGAGGGCGATACGCTGCAGGAGCAGCTCGCGGCGCTGGGGCAGAATGATGCCCTGGACGCGGTGCTGGTGGACTCGCGCACTCCAGTGGCGCGGGGCGGGACAGGCATTTGCTTTGACTGGCAGGCCGCGAGCCGGGGCTTCTTATCGGCGGCTGGGCAGTTGCGCGTGATTGCCGCCGGGGGCCTCAAGCCGCAGAACGTGCGCGAGGCCATCGAGACACTGCGCCCCTGGGGCGTGGATGTGGCCAGCGGTGTGGAAGCCGCGCCGGGACGCAAGGATCCCGCGCGCGTGAAAGAATTCATAGCAACGGCACGCGCGGCGGCGATGGCTCTTGAGCCCGCCGGGAAGGCGTGAGGAGACAGGCAGAATGAGCACCGTGGTGAATCCAGACTTGACCGCATCCGGCAACGTGGCCGGCCGCTTTGGCGCGTATGGCGGGCGCTATGTGCCCGAAACGCTGGTGGCCGCACTCGATGAACTGGAGCATGCCTATGCCGAGGCGCAGGCCGATCCGGAGTTTCATGCGCGCCTGGATGCGCTGCTGACCGACTACGCCGGCCGCCCGACGCCGCTGTATTTTGCCGAGCGGCTCACTGAGAAGCTGGGCGGGGCGCGCATTTACCTCAAGCGCGAAGACCTGCTGCACACCGGCGCGCACAAGATCAACAACTGCATCGGGCAGGGGCTGCTGGCGCAGCGCATGGGCAAGCAGCGCATCATTGCCGAGACCGGCGCGGGCCAGCACGGCGTGGCCACGGCCACCGTTTGCGCGCTGCTGGGCCTGGAGTGCGTGGTCTACATGGGCGAGGAAGATATGCGCCGCCAGGAGCTGAACGTCTACCGCATGCGGCTGCTGGGCGCCGAAGTGAGGGGCGTGACGTCAGGCTCGCGCACGCTCAAGGACGCCATCAACGAGGCCATGCGCGACTGGGTCACCAATGTACGCACGACACACTATCTGCTCGGTTCAGTGCTGGGCGCGCATCCTTACCCGATGATGGTGCGTGACTTTCATCGCGTGATCAGCAAAGAGGCGCGGCGGCAGATTCTGGAAAAGGAAAACCGCCTGCCCACGGCCGTGATTGCCTGTGTCGGCGGCGGCTCCAATGCGATTGGCGCGTTTTATGAATTTATTCCGGACAAGGATGTGCGGCTGATCGGCGTGGAGGCCGGTGGCAGCGGCGAGCGGCTGGGCACGCATGCGGCGCGTTTTCGCGGCGGTGCGCCGGGCGTGCTGCAGGGCACGTACTCGTATGTGCTGCAGGACGACGACGGCCAGGTGGCGCTGACGCACTCGGTTTCCGCGGGACTCGACTACGCCTCGATCGGCCCTGAGCATGCCGCGCTGCATGATTCCGGCCGCGCCGAGTACACCGCAGCCTCAGACGAGCAGGCGCTCGAGGCCACCGTCACGCTCGCGCGCACCGAGGGCATTTTGCCTGCGCTCGAGAGCGCGCATGCCGTGGCGGAATGCATTCGTCTTGCGCCGACCCTCGGTCGTCATGACATACTAATGGTCAACCTCTCAGGTCGTGGCGATAAGGATATGGGTATTCTCGCGCGCGAGCTGAAGTTGAAGGGAGCCTGATCGAGCGTGCCGATTCGCTTTCAACACAAACCCGGACTGGTGGTGTATCTCACGGTTGGCGATCCTGACCTGGAGACCACGCGCCGGGTGGCGCTGGCCGCGATTGACGCGGGCGCTGAAGTGCTGGAGCTGGGCGTTCCGTTCAGCGATCCGCTGGCCGATGGGCCGGTGATTCAGGCCGCGAGCGAACGCGCGCTGAAGCACGGCACGCGGATGAGCGATGTGCTGGCGCTGGCCGCCGATCTGCGCCGCGAGCGGCCCGAGACCGGGCTGATTGTCTTTTCGTATCTGAATCCCATTCTGCGCTTTGGGCTGGAGCGCTTCTGCGCCGAGGCCGAGGCTGCCGGGGTGGATGGCGTGCTGGCCACCGACATGATCGTGGAAGAGTCGGCCGAATATCTGGAGCATCTGCGGCGGCATCATCTCGCGCCGATTTTTCTGGTCGCGCCGACCAGCCCCGACGAGCGCCTGAAGAAGATTGCCGCCGTCACCGACGGATTTATCTATGCGATTTCGCGCGTCGGCATCACGGGCACGCAGAGTTCGCTGGCCTCTGAAGCCGAGCCGCTGGTCCAGCGGCTGCGCCAGTACACAAGCCTGCCCATTGCTGTGGGCTTTGGCGTCTCCAACGCGGATCACGTGGCCGAGGTGGGCCGCTTTGCCGATGCCGCAGTGATCGGCAGCGCCATTGTGGCGAATATTGAAAAGGCGGGCCGCACCGAAGCGCCCAGCTCGATCGCACGATTTATCGAGGGCCTGCGCCCCTCCGTGCCTGCCTGAGATTTTGCGCGCTGTACGTGTCTCCCGCGTGACAGCACTCTGATCGTGAGGCCCGGCACCTGCAGCAACAAGGCGCACGGCCCAGTCCTTCCGCACTCTTCCTCTGACATCAACCTTTTACCCTTCCGGCGGCCTTTGCGCCGCGACGGAATGGAGGAGCTATATGGATATCGCAGACTGGCGGCGCAGGATTGACGAACTCGACCGGGAGATTGTCCGGCTGATCTCAGAGCGCGCCGCGGCGGCACAAGCCATTGGACGGCTGAAGCGCGTGACAGACCTGCCGGTATATGAGCCGAATCGCGAGCGCGTGATCTTTGACAACGTCCGCGCGAACAATCCCGGCCCTTTGCCCGACATTGAGCTGACGCATATTTACGAGCGCATCATCGACGTGATGCGCGCGCTGCAGCGGAACGAATTAGCCTCACAGGCCAACAGCGCCACGAAGCGCGAGGAAAAGTAACCATGATAGTTGCAATGGCGCAAACTGCCACCGAAGAAGAGATTCAATATGTGATGAGCCGCATGATGGACCTGGGGTTCAACGTGCATCGCACCACCGGAACTGTGCAAACGGTACTTGCTGGCGTGGGCACGCCGATTGTCTTTGACGTGAAGGACTTTGAAGTGATGAAGGGCGTGGCCGAGGCCGTGCGCATCACCTCACCCTACAAGCTGGCCGGGCGCATGTGGAAGCCCGAGGGCACGGTGGTTCGCTTTGCCAACGGCGTCGAGGTGGGCGGCAAGGAAGTCGTGGTGATGGCCGGCCCGTGCTCGGTCGAGAGCCGCGAGCAGATCTTCACGGCGGCGGCGCAGGTGAAGGCCTCGGGCGCGAAGTTTCTGCGCGGAGGCGCGTTCAAGCCGCGCAGCTCGCCCTACTCCTTTCAGGGCATGGGCCTCGAAGGCCTGAAGCTGCTGCGCGAGGTGGGCGACGCGACCGGGCTGCTGATTATCAGCGAGGTCATGGAGATTTCGCAGATCGAGCTGATGATGCCCTACGTCGATGTCTTTCAGATTGGCGCGCGCAACATGCAGAACTTCAATCTGCTGCGCGAGATTGGCCAGGTGCGCAAGCCCACGCTGTTGAAGCGCGGCATCGCGGCGACCATTGAGGAGCTGCTGCTCTCGGCCGAGTACATTCTGGCCGGCGGCAACTATGACGTGATGCTGTGCGAGCGCGGCATTCGCACCTTTGAAACTTACACGCGCAACACGATGGACATCTCGGCGATTCCGGTCATCAAGACGCTCTCGCATCTGCCGATGCTGGGCGACCCTTCGCACGGCGTGGGCCGGCGCGACAAGGTGCCACCGATGGCCCGGGCCGCGGTGGCCGCAGGCGCGGATGGCCTGCTGATCGAGGTGCATCCCAACCCGGACAAGGCCGTCTCCGATGGTGCGCAGACACTCTTTCCTGAGCAGTTTGAAAAGCTCATGGAAGAATTGCGCATGATCGCCCCTGCCGTGGGGCGTAAGATCGGGTAGATGACTATCGAACGCATCGCCATTCTGGGAACGGGGCTCATTGGAGCCTCCGCCGGAATGGCGTTGCGTTTGCACGGCTTTCAAGGTTCGATTACTGGATGGGATCCCCGGCCCGAGGAGGCTGCCACCGCGCAACGCGTGGGCGCAATCGGCGAAATTGCAACCGACGCGGTGACATTAGCGAAATCGAGCGATGTGGTGGTGCTGGCCGGGCCAGTGCTCACGATGCTGGACTGGCTGGAAAGGCTGGCTCCGGTGCTGGGGCCCCATCAACTGGTGACCGATGTGGGCAGCGTGAAGGGCGCGCTATGCCGCCAGGCAGCGGGCCACTACAACGGCCCCGCACAGCCTGGATTTTTGCCCGGGCACCCCATGGCGGGCAAGGAAGTGGGCGGCGCGGCGAATGCGGACGGGCATCTGTTTCAAGATGCGGTGTGGATCTTTACCGATCCGGCCGAGGCGGCCGAACGCAGCCCGCAGGCGCAGGCCCTGGCGCTGGAATGGCGCGGCTGGATTGCGAAATTCGGCTGCCGCGTGCTCGACATGGACCCCACGCGCCATGACGTGCTGTGTGCGTGGATCAGCCATTTGCCGCAAATGCTCTCGACCGCGCTGAGTTCGCTGCTCGAGGAGCAGTTTGAGACCAACGCCGATCTGCTGCCGATTGGCGGCCGCGCGCTGCGCGAGATGACGCGGCTCGGTGCGAGCCCCTTCTCCATGTGGCGCGACATTGCGCAGACCAATACCGATGCCATCGCCCATTCGCTGCTCGCACTGGAGCAGCGGCTGGCCCACCTGCGAGAAAATCTCAAGACGCCCGAGTTGCGCGCGGAGTTTGAGCAGGCCAACCGCTTCCGGCTGGCCCAGCCCAAAAAGTAACCGTCACCAAACTATTTTCAATCTCTAAACGTGAATGTGGCCGAGGCCGATGCCGATGGCGTAGGTGACCGCGCCCTCGATCGCGCCGACCAGCGTCATCTCAAGGCCGCTGCTCCACCACGAGCGCACGGTGATGAGTGATTTGGCCGCGCCCACGGCGAAGTGAGCGGCGAGCGAGATGATGGCGGAGGCAATCACAGCCGGGTATCCGCTCATGAAAAAGAACGGGATGATCGGGATGATAGAGCCGACGGCCGTGGAGAGCGCGCCGGAGACGGCGGAGGTGAGCGGGTTGCTCAGCGCGTCTTCAGTAGAGTTGAGGCGCTCGCTGGCGATGGCGCGCAGAAACTGCTCGGAGTCTTTGGCAATGTGATCGACAACGCGGTCGGCGTCTTCTTCCGGCAAGCCCTTGACCTGGTAGTAGAGCGAGAGCAGCTCGCGGGCCTCGGGCCCGTTGGTCTGGATGGCGTCTCGCTCGCGGGAGACCTCGGCCTCGTAGATTTCGCGCTCGCTCTTGGCGGCGAGATAAGCGCCTGAGCCCATGGAGAGCGCGCTGGCGATCATGCCGGCGATACCGGCCAGCAGCACGGCCTCGCTGTTGCCGAGGGTTGCGCCGGAGACGCCGGAGACGATGCCGAAAATCGCGCCGAGGCCGTCATTGACGCCGTAGATGGCGTCGCCGATCCAGCCGGCGGTGCGGCGGCCGGAGTTGGCGCGCTTGGCCAGCAGCTCATCGAGCTGCAGCCGCGCGTCTTTAGGCGTGCTTTCGGTGGCCTGCCTGGGATAGCGGTTGCGGATGAGATCGCTGAGCTCGCGGTAGTGCTCCTCTTCGTCGTCGATGACGCGCTTGAGGATGGCGATGCTCGGCTCATCGCCCAGATCTTTGAGCTGCTGCGCGTAGCGGGCGATGTCGCGGCTCTCGTCGATTTCAAGGCGCCGCAGCGTCATCTTGGGTCCGCCGAGGCGGTTGGCGAGGCTGTCGGCGCGGCCGGTGGCCTTGCCCTTGTAGACGGGCGGGTCGCCGCCGAGATCCTGAATGCGCTTTTCCCACAGGCTGGCGTGGATGCCTTCGGCCTCGGCCAGATGCTCAAGCGTGCGCTTGCGCAGCGGGTCCTGCTCGCGCTCGGCCAGGGTCTGGTAGGTGCGCAGGCCCTCAATCTCGGCCTGCCAGTTGGCGTTCAGGGCGCGCAGTAGTTCTCGCTGACGGGCGTCGGTGGAGCGGGTGTCTGGCATAGGGCTATCCGAGAGATGATTGTACTTGAGCGGGATTTCGTTTCAAGCCATCGAAAAAGGAAGTGGCTTTGCCGCGCACAGCTTCGCGGGGAAGAGCCGCATCATTACCAACGTCTGCCTGCACGTGTATCCTTCGGTTGGACCACATTTCAGTCCTAAAATTTCTCAGGAGCATCCATGACTCAGTCCCGTGGCTATGCCGCTCAGAGCGCAACCACTCCTCTTGCGCCTTATCAGTTTCAGCGCCGCGACCCGAAGGGCCGCGACGTGGTGGTGGAAATCATGTATTGCGGAGTGTGCCACTCCGACATTCACTCGGCCCGCAACGAGTGGAAGAATGCCGTGTACCCGATGGTTCCGGGGCACGAGATCATTGGCCGCGTGACGGCCGTGGGCAGCGAGGTTACTCGCTTCAAGGTCGGGGAACTGGTGGGCGTGGGCGTGATTGTGGACTCCTGCCGGAGCTGCCCAAGCTGCAAGGCCGGGGAAGAGCAGTATTGCGACAACGGCGCGACGCTGACCTATGGCGTCACTGACCGCCATGGAGACATTACTTACGGCGGCTACTCCAACAATATTGTGGTGGATGAGCACTTTGTGCTGAAGGTGTCAGAGAAGCTGAATCCGGCGGCGGTGGCTCCTCTGCTGTGCGCGGGCATCACAACCTATTCGCCGCTGCGCCACTGGAAAGTGGGCCCCGGCATGAAGGTGGGCATCGTCGGCCTGGGCGGACTGGGGCACATGGCGCTCAAGTTTGCGCACTCCTTTGGCGCGCACACCGTACAGTTCACCACTTCGGAATCGAAGATTGAAGATGCCAAGCGCCTGGGTGCCGATGAGGTGGTGATCTCAAAGGACGCCAACGCGATGAAGAAGCAGGCCAGCAGCTTTGACTTCATCCTGGATACGGTTTCGGCTCCGCATGACATCAATGCGCTGCTGCAGTTGCTGAAGCGCGATGCCACCTATGCGCAGGTGGGCCTGCCGGATACGCCTCCGACGCTGTTCATGGGCGACCTGATCTTCAAGCGCCGCAACATGTCGGGCTCCATTATCGGCGGCATGGCCGAGACGCAGGAAATGCTCGACTATTGTGCCGAGAAGGGCATCGTGTCGGAGATTGAGATGACCTCCATCGACAAGATCAACGAGGCCTTTGAGCGGGTGGTGAAGGCAGATGTGAAGTACCGCTTCGTGATCGATATGGCGACGCTCAAGTAAGCGTTGCGGCTTAGCACAGGCTGGCCCCATGACCGCTCTTGCGGCGTGGGGCTTCTGCTTTGCTAGACGGAAATCAGCACCACTGCGCCGAGCGCCAACGCCATGCCGAGGGCCTGCGTGCGCGTGGTGCGCTCGCGCAGCAGCCACGCCGCCAACAGAATCGTGAAGCCGGGGTAGAGCGAGGAGAGTACGGCGGCCACGTCCAGCCGGCCGACCACCGAGGCGACAGTGTAGAAGAAGTTGCCGGAGACTTCGAGCAGACTCGCCGTGATCACCAGCGGCAGAAAGACGAGCCAGCGGCGGCGCGGAGCGGGGTGTTCATCAATGGCAAAGGTCGAAAAGGCGCGCCCCTTGCGGCGAACGAGCGTGAAGATGGCAAGCGTGCCTGCGATGCTGGCGCTGGCCATACGCGAGCAGGCCAGTGCCCAGCCCACGCTCTGGCTGCCCGCCTTCTCGAGGAAGATGAGCAGGAAGCCGAAGCCAATGCCCGCGCCAACGGCGAGCGCCAGACCGCGCGGATGCGGGCGGCCGCCGGGCGTGTAGGCGATCATCCAGATGGCGACGATGGCGAGGGCAAAGCCGGCCCACTCTGCCGGGGACGGGTGTGCGGCGTGGAACCAGGAGTAGACGACCGGGAGAACCGCGGTGATTACTCCTGTGAGGGCGGAGTTCAGCCCCATGGGGCCGAGCGCCAGCGCTGCGTAGAAGAGCATCAGTCCGATGCCGCCGGCAACGCCGCTGAGCAATCCGTATTGAATGGTGGAAGCGGATGGAGAGAGTGGGCCGGACGCAGCCAGAAATGCAAGAACGGTGAGCAGGCTGAGGGTGTGACTGAGGCCGACGACAAGGGCTGGAAAAGCGCGCTTGGTGGCGAGGCCGCCGCAGAAGTCAGAGATGCCCCAGGTGAGCGCGGCGCCCAGGCCAAGCAGATTAGCCTGGGCGGCAGCGGAAAGGCTCACTGGTTCATGCTGGCCGAGGGATAGTATCCGCGCTTGGCCAGAATGGTCAGCCCGGGAATGCCCTCGACACGCACATCGATGGAGCGGTATTTGCCGGAGAGTGTGGATTTGTGGCTGATGTACATGAGCGTGTACTGACCGCGCACAGTGCTGAGAATGCGCGAGAAGCTCTGCTGCATACCGTTCTCGGTGAATTCGCTGTCGACTTCGCCGCCGGTGGCTACGCAGTACTTGGGCAGCACGTCCTCAGGTGGCACGAGCGGCAGGTGAACCTTGTCGAGAAAGCCCACGCCCCAGATGGAGGCGTCGCCCACCAGCGTGCCGTACACCGAGATGTTGTTGGTGAGCAGGAAGCGGACGACCTCGCGGTAGGATGCCTGGCTGCGCGACTCCCTGCCGTCGCTGATGACATAGATGACGCGCTTGCGGCCGCGCGGCTGGCTGGCCAGCAGATTGGCGGCGTAAAGAATGGCGTCATTGAGGGGGTGCGTCTGCTTGGGCACCATGAGGAAGCCGCTGTTGCCACGCTGAGGCGCCAGGTTGGGGTCCACCTGCTGGCCATTGATGGTAGGGCCGGACATCATGGGACCGCCGATGGAAGGCACGCCCATGCGCTCGCCGGAGCGCTTGGAGGCATTGATGGCTGCGATCAGGCGCGAGCTGGTTGCCGCAGTAAAGTTGGTGGCCAGCTTCGGTCCGGTGCCGCTGTAGGTGACCACGGCCGCAGAGTCATAAGGAGCCAGGCCCGCCGTGACGGTATCGATGCTCTGATTGATCTTGCGCATTACGTCGCTGGGCAAGGTCTGATCGACAACGAAGACTACCGACATGGCATAAGGGTCTGGAGTGAAATAGCTGATGTGCTGACGCACGCCGTCTTCAAAGACACGGAACTGACGCCAGGTGAGACCTGCGACCGGGTGCCCATGCTTGTCGAGCACGGTGACCGGAACGTTCACATAGGTGACAGGAACCCTCAGGACATAGCCAGACTGCTTGGGCGGAATCTCAGGCGGCGTCTGCTGCTGGGCGTCGCCGGTCGGGGCGGGAGCCTGATCCTGCTGATCTTGAGCCTGAGGGGCTGGAGCGTTTGGCGAGGAGTTCTGCGCGGCCGGTGCGGGAATGCCCTTGCCGGGAGCCATCTGATCGGTAAGCTGCTGCAGATTGTTCGTCTGGCTCGACGCAGCCTGTGGAGCTGGCGCATTCGGAACCGTTTGCTGCTGTTGTGCGGTAGCTGCTCCCCCTAAGAGGAGGAATGATAAAGCGAAACCCAAGGCGCCTTGCGTCACCCAATAACCCCCATGCGGCTTTTCACGTGCATTACGCCGTACACGCCGCATCGCCGCGCATAGACGTACTTCGGCGTATTCTCAGATTAACAGATGAGCCCTGCCGCGCAGGGGGTTGGCGGCTGCCAGGGGAAGCGCGTCTGAAAAGAACAGGTTAGGCGGGATGAGGTCTGTTTCACGTCACTTGCTGGCTGCTGCCGCGCCCTTCGTGGCGGCATTCGTGATCGCGTGGGCGCTTTCTGGGCCGGGCGCCATGGGGCAGATCATCGACTCGCCTGACGCGCCGCCGGTCAGCACCGCGCCGCCCACCCCGGCTACAGCGAACGAAAAGCCGGTCACGACCCTCAAGGTGAACGTGGACCTGGTGAATTTTTACTTCACTGCGCGCGGCAAGCATGGGCAGCTCATCGACGATCTGACCCGCGAAGACTGCTCGCTCTATGAAAACAAGCAGCCGCAGAAGATCAAGAGCTGGACGGCCAACGCCAACCAGCCGCTCACGCTGGGCATTCTGCTCGACACCAGCGGCAGCCAGCAGGATGTGCTGCCGCTCGAGAAGCAGTCGGCCTCGAAGTTTCTGCGCGATGTGCTGCGGCCCAAAGACCAGGCCTTCGTACTGACCTTTGATGTAGACGTGAATCTGGCGCAGGACTTTACGAACGACATTCCACTGCTCGATCATGCGCTGCAGCAGGCCCAGATCAACACGGCGGGCGGCGGCGGCTCGGGAGGCATTCCGGGACTCGGGCAGGGACCGGTGCCGACGGTGGGCGACCCCAAGGGCACGGTGCTCTATGACGCCGTGGCGCAGGCCGCCAACGACAAGCTGCGCGAGCAGACCGGGCGCAAGGCCCTCATTCTGCTCACGGATGGCGAAGACCTGGGCAGCGCCACCAAGCCGCTGCAGGCCATTGCCGATGCCCAGAAGGCCAACACCATCGTCTACGTGATTCTGATCGCTGATCGAGGTTTTTATGGCGGCTACACCTTCGGCTACACCGGCGACGCCCAGATGCGCCGCCTGGCCGAAGCTACCGGCGGGCGCATGATCAATGTGGGCAACAACGGCGCGAAGCTCACCGCCGCTTTTAAGGAGATTGCCCGCGAGTTGCGCACCCAGTACGCGGTGAGCTACACCCCGGCGAACAGGACGATGGACGGCAAATTTCGCAAGGTGGAGATCGCCTGCCGGCTGCTTGGGGTGAAGATCGACGCCCGCCAGGGCTACTACGCGCTTCCAACCATGGGGAATTAGAGGTCTGGTTTCCGGGCCAGCGGTCTTGCTGGCCGGACGTTCTCTCCTTTTACATTTTTTTTACCGAACCTGCCGGACGGCTGTTGGCAAGGCGGATGCCTTTTTGGTGTGCTCCAAATTTGAAAGTCGAGCGAAACCGATTTACTACGTATCTCCATGGCAATACAGAGACAAACGCTTTGCCTGTGGAAATTTGCCGGCCTGTTTTCGCTTGACAAGGCTGTTCGCGGTTTGATGGTATCTAACGCGGCTCTCCAGAAGTGCTTTTGTGACTGTTAAGACAATCGGTTGTCTGGAAAAGCTGACGAAGAGAAAACGGCTCATTTAAGCTTTTGCCCGGATTTATCGATTTACCGGGGTTCTGGAGCCTTGCGAGGGTCTGCCCTCGTAACGAAGAGCTTGCGTGAGGGAAAGATCACAACGCGAGCCGTGTTGAGCAGCAGTGTTTTAGGAGGAAAGTTTATGTGGAAACATATCCGCGCAGGCCTGGCGGTCGCCGCACTCATGAGTGGCGCTGTCGCTTTTGCGCAAAGCACAAACTCCGGTGACATCACGGGCACGGTCACCGACACGACCGGAGCAGTGATTCCCGGCGTGACCGTGACCGTCAAAGACGTTGACAAGGACGTTACGCATACCTTCATGACCAATGGAGCGGGTGTTTACGACACCAACTCCATTGTGGCGGACCACTACCTGGTGACCTTCACGAAGACAGGTTTCCATACGTATGTGCGCGGCCCCATCACCGTTCTGGTAGGAACCACCCAGCTCAATGCCACTCTGAATGTGGGCAGCTCGGCGCAGAAGGTGGTGGTGACCACGAATGTTCCGCTGCTGGATACGGCGGATGGCGCTTCGAGCGACACGCTCGAAGCGAAGACGATGCAGAAGCTGCCGCAGACAGGCCAGCCGCCGGACTGGCAGGCCTTCATCTGGCTGCAGCCGGGCGCCGCGGGTGCACCGGAGAGTTCGAGCACTGCGAACGCGCCGGGCGCGGGACAGGTCTCAGTGAACGGCAATCTGCCGTTTGAGACCGTGCTGCAGGATGGCGCGACGACGACGCTGCCGATGAGCCAGAACTCCGACGTGACGATCTTTGAGACGACCTCGGAAGTGAAGGTGAGCGCGACGGCATTTTCAGCGCAGTATGGCGTCGGCAACGTGATCTACAACCAGATCACCAAGGGCGGCGGCAGCCGGTTCCACGGCGTGGGCTATGAGTATTTCCAGAACAATGCCCTGAATGCCTACGCGTACGAATTTGGGGCGCAGAATGTGAAGCAGCCGCCGTTGCACTACAACAATTTCGGCTTCTCCGTGAGTGGTCCGATTGTGCCTCACAAGGTCTTCTTCTATTTTGATTACGACAAGACCATCAACAAGGGCGGCAGCGTCAACTTCACGACGGTGCCGACGGACGCGGTGCGGAACGGCGACTTTACCGCCGCTGGTCTGCCGACGCTCTATGACCCGACCACCCAGGTGGTGATGACCTCAGGCAACTGCACCTACACGGGTTCGCAGTATAAGAACGGGGTGCTTACGATTCCGGCGCCGTGCGTGCAGCGCAAGTCCTTCATCTCGGAATACGGCAGCAACAAGATTCCGGCGCAGATGATCGATCCCGTGGCGCAGGCGATTGAGAAGTACTATCCGGAGCCGAACCAGCCGGGCAACGTCAGCTCGGGTGTTCCGCAGAACAACTATGCGTATGTCTCGCCCTCGAACAACCCGTTCACCAAGTACTTCGGGCGGTTGGACTGGGACATTTCGCCGAAGAATCGTCTGACCATCTCTGAGACAGACGGCGACAATCCGCAGATCGGCTTCAGCCCGGTCTGCCCGATCAATTGCGGCAGCGAAGATGTGAGCCGTGACAACGCGCAGATCTCCGATGTGTGGACTGTCAACGATCACCTGATCAACGAAGCGCGCTTCGGTTTTACGGATCAGCTCAACTTCTTCATCCCTGATACCTATGCGAAGGGCTATCCCGGCAAGCTGGGCCTCACCCAGGCGGTTGCGGATACCTTCCCGAACGTCAGCACCAGCCCTTACTACGGGCTGGGCAGCGCCACTAATGCCGTCTACAAGGAATTTGTCTTTGATCCTTCTGACGTTGTGACGATGATCATTGGCCGTCACGTGCTGCACTTTGGCGGTGAGTTCCTGATTGAACGCGCGGACTCGACGGCATGGGGCAACATCGATGCGGGCGACCTTGGCTTCAACGGCTACTACACGGCCGAGGGCGGCCAGGGGACGCAGAGCGAGAACGGCGCGGCGTATGCGGACTTCCTGCTTGGTCAAGAGCACTCCTGGGGCGCAAGCAATAAGCCTGAATACGGTGCGCGGCAAAAGCTGCCTCAGTTGTTCATTCAGGATGACTGGAAGGTTCGCCCGAATCTGACGCTGAACCTGGGCCTGCGCTGGCAGGGCAACACCGGCTGGTCTGAGGTCAAGGGCAATGAAACGGTCTTCGATCCGAATGTCATCAACCCGGCGAATAATCAGCCCGGCGCGATGTGGTACGGCTTCAGCAAGGCCAACGGCCGCAATCAGTTGATTGCGCCGAAGTACAACACCTTCCTGCCCCGCTTTGGCTTCAGCTGGCAGCCGGAAGAAAACACCGTGGTACGCGGCGGCTTCGGCGTCTACGCCTCCACCTGGAGCGAAGATACCTATGGCAGGGGCATGGGTGACGCCTTTGGGCAATCGGGCGGCTACAGCGATAACACGTCGGGCATCTGCCCGGTGGTGCAGCTCAATGCCAACGGCCAGTCGCCGGATACGACCGATCCTGGTTGCGGCGTCATGGCGAACGGCATGAGCTACAACGACAAGAGCATTCTTTCCACGTACCTCTCATCGCCCACGACGGCCGATGCGCGTAACGGCCAGGGCGTGAGCTATAACATGTACCACACGCCGGTTCCGCTCAATTATCAGTGGCAGTTACAGTTGCAGCGGCAAATCGGGCAGAACTACGCGGCCTCGCTGGCCTATGTAGGCAACCATGGTGAGAACCTGCCTTTCCCGGTGGATATCAACCAGGTGCCGGAGTCGAAGCTGGGCCCGAACGACTATCCGAACGGTCAGCCGTATCCGCTCTATCAGCAGATCACTGGCAGCACCAACAATGCTGTCTCCAACTACAACGCGCTGCAGGCGGAACTGCGCAAGCGCATGACGGATGGTTTTGAGTTCGACGTGAACTACACGTGGTCGCACTTCCTTGACGATCAGGACTCGTCGGGCTGGGGCAGCCGCGGTGGCTACCAGAACTATCAGAATGCGTTTGATCCTTCCGCCAACTACAGCAACTCGAACTTTGACATTCGCAATATGTTCAAGGGGCAGGCCATCTACCAGTTGCCGTTCGGCCGCGGCCGAGCCTTCCTGAACAAGAGTGCCTTGCTCGATGAAGTGGTGGGCGGATGGCAGACCTCATTCACCTTTGTGGTGCAGAGCGGCAACCCGATCAGCCTCACGACCGGTAAGAACAACTCGTCCTACAACCAGTCGGGTGATTACACGCAGTTTCCCAATCTGGTTGGAAACTACCGCTTGCAGGGCAGCACGAAGTCACGCCTGAAGGAGTGGTATAACCTGAATGCCTTCGCGGTGCCTGCAAATGGGACTTACGGCAACTTCCGCAGGAATATCATCACAGGCCCTGGCCTCAGCGAGCTGAATGCTTCTCTGGGCAAGACCTTTGACCTGTGGCCTTCGCGCAATGTGAAGTTTGAACTGCGCTGCGATGCTACTAACGTGCTCAACCATGCGAGCTTTGGCCAGCCGGGCAACAATGCCATCGGCAAAGACCAGTCGGCTCAAATCACGGGCACAACCATTGGCGGACGTCAGGTGGAACTCTACGGACGTATCTCCTTCTAATTCCTGAAGAGCAATCCTTTGAGAGACGGTGATGTCGTCACCGTCTCTCATTTTTTTCTGTAACCGGTTCTCTCCCCTGTGGTGAAATCACAACGTCATGCGTTCTCTGAAGTATTTCGTTTTTCCTCTGTGCCTGGCTGCCTCGTGTGCGCTGGCGCAAACCTCATCCACCAGCACGGCCGCACAGATTGCCCTGCACAGCCAGAAGGCGCAGCAGTATCTGCGCGAGAAGCAGCCAAAGCTGGCGATTCCTGAGTTGAAGGCCGTGGTGCGTCTCGACCCGAACAATCTCGATGCCGAGGCCAATCTGGGCGTGCTGCTGTATTTTCAAGGCGACTATGCCGGAGCCAATCAGGCGCTCGGCAAGGCGCTTGCGCTGCATCCGGATATTCCCAAGCTGCAGGCGCTGCTCGGCATGAGTGAGGAGCGCAGCGGCGACCCGCAACATGCTGTGAAGGATCTGGCGGCGGCCTTTCCGCAGCTTCACGACCAGAAGATTCAGATGGAAGCGGGTCTGTCGCTGATACATCTCTATCAGGCGCATGACCAACTGGCCGAGGCGGCTGGCATTGTGCGGCAGTTGCAGGCCTTGCAGCCGAAGAATCCTCAATTGATTTATGTGGCGTACCGGCTCTACTCCGACCTTGCGGGCGAGCAGTTGCTGAGCCTTTCGCTGGTCGCGCCGGACTCCGCGCAGATGCATGCCGCGATGGCATACGAAGACTCGATGCAGAACAACAACCAGGCCGCGATTGCGCAGTACCGCAAGGCGCTGGCGATCGACCCGAAGTTGCCGGGCGCGGAGTTTTCACTCGCGCAACTCCTGCAGAACGCAAACGATGTAAAGCAGCAGCAAGAAGCGGCGTCGATTTATGAGCAGGCGCTGCGCGAGAATCCTTACGATGAGCCCTCGGCGCTGGCGCTGGGAGATATGAATCTCACACAGGGCAACTTCAAGATTGCTCAAACCTACTATGAGCGTGCGCTCAAAATTGATCCAGAAGATGCGGAGGCCAACTTTGGTCTGGCGAAGGCGCTGATTGGCAACAATGAATCGAAGCAGGCGCTGCCTTATCTGGAGAAGTCGATTCGCCTGGACCCCACGAATGCCTCGGCACACTTCCGGTTGGCGACACTCTACCGGCAGGAAGGGCGCGAGCAGGATGCGCGCCAGCAACTGCAGATTTTCCAGCGGCTGCGCAAGCTGAAAGACAAGCTCTCTGACCTGTACAAGCAGATGCGCATGCAGCCGGTGCACCAGGAGAACCACCATGAGAGCCAGGGCGGCATGGCGGGCGGCCAATAGTTTCATGAGAGGCGCAAGCCGTGCGGTTCTCGCGCTGCTGGCGGTGTTTTTGCCGCTCGCCGTGGTGTATGCGCAGGCGGCTGCACCCGCTGGCGTGCCGGATGTGCGGCTTGTGGACATCACCAAGTCCACGGGCATTCACTTTGACCATCTCTCGTCGCCGGCGAAGAAATACATTGTGGAGTCGATGAGCGGTGGCGTTGCGATCATTGACTACAACCGCGATGGCCTGCCGGATATCTATTTCACCAATGCGCCCGATGTGAGCATGCAGTTGAAGGGCGAGAAGGCGCGCGGTGCGCTCTACCGCAACAACGGCGACGGAACCTTCACTGACGTGACGCAGCAGGCCGGGGTCGGCACTCCGTGCTGGGCGATGGGCGTGGCTGTGGGCGACTACAACAACGATGGCTGGCCTGATCTGCTGGTGACGTGCCTCGATGGTGTGGTGCTTTATCGCAACAATGGCGACGGCACCTTCACGGACGTCACGAAGCAGTCCGGCCTTGGCAAGGACCACGGCTGGGCGACGGGTGCATCGTTTGCCGACTACGATGGCGATGGCTATGACGATTTATTTGTGCCGCATTATGTTGCTTTCAGCCTGAAAAATCTGCCGGAGATAGGTTCGGCGCGGACCTGCATGTATCACAACATCGCAGTGCAGTGCGGACCGCGCGGCATGAAGGGCTCGCCCGATAATCTGTATCACAACAACCGCAACGGCACTTTTACCGATGTAACGGCGCAGGCGGGAGTGGGTGACCGGCAGGGGCTCTTTGGGCTGACCTCGCTCTGGCATGACTTCAATGGCGATGGGCATCTTGATCTTTTTGTGGCCAACGACAGCGGCTCCAATTACCTCTATATCAACAACGGGCACAACCACTTCACCGATGAGGCGGAGGTTGCGGGCGTAGCCTACAACGCCGATGGCTTTGAGCAGGCCAACATGGGCGTGGCACTGGGCGACTATTTGCACACAGGGCGCTTCTCGATTGCCATCACGCACTCCAGCGAGGAGTACACGGCGCTTTATCGCAACGATGGCCACCTAGATTTCAACGACGTGTCATTCAAGTCAGGCATTGCGCGGCCCACCAGTGAGATGGTGGGGTGGGGCGACGCGTTTGTCGACCTGGACAACAGCGGGTGGCTCGATTTCTTCCAGGTGAATGGGCACGTTTATCCGCAGGTTGACTCGCAGCCCATCGGCACCCATTTTCTTGAGCCCAAGCAGCTTTTCTGGAATAACCACGACGGCACTTTTCGCGACGTGAGCAATCTGGTGGGCCCGGCCATTCAGATTCCGCAGGTGAGTCGCGGGCTTGCAGTGGCCGATCTCTTCAACGATGGCCATGAAGATCTGGTGGTCGAAAATCTGCAGGGGCAGCCGATGATTTTGCGTCCGGAGTTCACGAACCATAACCATTGGGTCGAGTTTGAGCTGGAAGGCGTGAAGTCAAACCGGCTCGCTCTCAACGCTGTGCTGACAGCGACCGCCGGCACGCTGGTGCAGAAGCAGGAGATTCTCAGCGGCGGCAGTTACATTTCGCAGGACAGCCTGCGCGTGCACTTTGGCCTGGGCATGCATGACCATCTCGACAAACTGCAGATTCACTGGCCTGCGGGCGATACCGAGACGCTTACGAAGATTCCCGCGGACCACATTTATGCCATCAAGGAAGGAGCGGGCATTGTTCCTTTCCGGGAGATTCGGCCTGCTGCTCCGGTGAAGCACTAGCGGCATATCGCACTTGCGGGGCAGGCATTGCTCGTTTTCATAGACAATCGATTGTTTTATTCGGTATCGTGTTGGCCGTCAGTCTTCTGGAGGTTCTGTGTTGAAGGTGCGTCATCTGTTGCTCGGCCTGGGGATGCTCGCGTGGATGGTGCCCGTGCACGCGCAGTCGGTATTTACATCGCGAGTGAATGACCCGCGCGGCGTCTATCTGACGCCGGAGAACTTTCACGTCGGCACCGATGGAAAGACAGACGACAGTGCGGCCCTGCAGGCAGCGATTGACCAGGCGCAGGCGACTGGCGATCAGGGGATCGTTTTTGTGCCTTCGGGGCGCTATCGCATCACGCGCACGATCTATGTGTGGCCCTCGGTGCGCATCATCGGCTACGGACCCACGCGGCCTGTCTTTGTGCTGCCCGATCACGCGCCGGGATATCAGCATGGTCTTGGTTACATGTTCTATTTTGCAGGCGGAAGGCCGGGCCACATGCCGTCCTGGTTTCATATGGACAAGTCGCGGCCGGCCACACCGGGCACGGTGCCGCCCAACAACACGGTGCCGGATGCGAATGCCGGAACGTTCTACTCCGCGATGAGCAATGTGGATTTCGAGATGGGCAAGGGCAATGAAGGCGCGGTGGCGATTCGCTTTCATGTGGCGCAGCACTGCTATCTCTCGCACATTGACTTTCATATCGATTCCGGGCTCGCTGCCATTGACCAGGCGGGCAATGAAGCCGAGGACCTGCACTTTTACGGCGGCCAATATGGCATTCTGAGCGGGCAGACCTCGCCGGGGTGGCAGTTCACGCTGCTCGATTCCACATTTGAAGGGCAGAGCATCGCGGCGATTGATGAGCACGAAGTGGCGCTCACGATGAGCCACGACGTGATTCGCAATGAGCCTGCGGGTATTGTGGTCGATGCCGGATATCCCGATGAGATGTGGATCGATCACACCCGCTTTGAGAACATCACCGGCCCAGCGTTGACTCTGAGCGACGACAAAAATCCGCGGATGGAGGCCACACTGCGCAGCATTGCCTGCGTGCATGTGCCGGTCTTTGTGAAGCTACGGGAGAGTGGCAGGAGCATCGCGGGCAAGGGCCCGAGTTATCTGGTGAAGAGCTTTACGCACGGTCTTACGCTGGCGAATGCCGCGGATCAGGGAAGCATCCAGACGTATTTTGATGCGGAAGCCGTTACAAATCTGGCTGCGGATACCAAGCCAGTGATTCGTGCATTACCGCCGGTGAGTGCATGGACCAACGTGCGGTCGCTCGGAATCCTGGGCGACGACCACACCGACGATACGGCGGCGATTCAGAAGGCCATCGATGCGCATCGCGTGTTGTATTTCCCGATGGGGCTTTACCTCATCACGAACACGTTGCATCTGAGGTCCGATACGGTGCTGATCGGTTTGCACCCGAGCGCGACGCAATTGGTGATTCCTGACGGCACGCCAGCTTTCCAGGGTGTGGGCGGCCCTGTGCCGCTGATCGAAACGCCGAAGGGCGGCGACAACATTGTGTCGGGGCTGGGGCTGTATACGAACGGCATCAACCCTCGCGCCACGGCGGCTTACTGGCAGTCGGGCGCGCAGTCGCTCATGGATGACGTGCGGTTTCTCGGTGGCCACGGCACTGATCTGGCCGATGGCACGCGCATCAATCCCTACAACAACACGCACACGGCTGACCCGGATATTCGACGCCGCTGGGACTCGGAGTATCCAAGCCTGTGGGTGACGAACGGCGGGGGCGGCACTTTTGCCGACATCTGGACGCCGAGCACGTTTGCGCAGGCGGGGCTTTATGTTTCGTATACGTCCACACCGGGGCGTGTGTATGAGCTCTCGAGCGAGCACCATGTGCGCAACGAGGTGAAGCTCGATCACGTCTCGAACTGGAAGATTGTGGCACTGCAGACGGAGGAAGAGCGCGGCGAGAGCGGCTTTGCGCTGCCGCTTGAGATTCAGAATTCACACAATATTCTGATTGCCAACTATCACAGCTATCGCGTGATCAGCAGCTATCAGCCTTTCCCTGAGGCGATTCGTGTGACGAACTCCTCGGGCATTGCAGTGCGCGATCTGCATGTGGACAGTAACAGCATCGTGCCTTTTGACAACAGCATCCTGGTGCAGTCCTCGCACGCGCAGGTGCGCACACCAGACCTGGCGGTGTTGGATCTTCCTGGGCATGCCGTGCCTCAGCCGCCCAATCATGCCGCGACGGTGCTCGCCGAGGGGGCGGCGTTGCATAAGCTGGCGCATGGATTTTTCACGGCCTCCGGCGCGGCTGTTGATCCGGACGGGCGGTTGTATTTTGTGGATACGCGCTGGCAGCGCATTTACCGCTGGAATGCCGCGCAGAAAGAAGCCGTGGTGGTGCGAGATTCCCCGCTCGAGCCGCGCAATCTAATTTTTGATAAGGCGGGCGATCTGTTGGTGACTTCATATCTGGGCGATGGTACGGTGTATGCTTTTCAGCCGGGCACGCCTGAGAACCAAATCACCCTGCTGAGAAAGCAGAGCGCGAAGCCGCGACCGGGTATGACTGCAGCGCTGGCGACGGGCTACTGGAGCATCGATGCCAAGACAGCAAACGCGCCCGTGGGGCAGTATATGTCTCCGGATGGCAGCCTGTTTCTACCGGCCAGCGAGAGCTTTGTGAAGGGAGCGCTTTCCTGGGGAACCAAGATGGCTCCTGAGGTACATAGCTACGGGCTGGCGAGGGCGATGCCGGACCATCCGTTCTATCTCACGGACCAATCGAATGAGAAGACCTGGCGCGCGCAGGTTGATTCCACGGGCATGCTCACGCACATGCAGCTTTTTGCCGAGCAGGGGGGTGGCGACAGCATCGCGCAGGACAGTGCGGGGCATGTGTATCTGGCGGCGGGCCAGATCTATATCTACAACCCGGACGGCCGGCAGATCGGGACGATTGATGTACCGCAGCGGCCCATCGATCTGGTCTTTGGAGGCAGGGACCGGCGCACGCTGTACATCCTGACGCACTCGGCGCTTTATTCGATACGCACGAAGGTTCCAGGGTTCTGAGCAGGTCCCCCCCCCGTTTCACCCTCTGGCGGACGCGCGTGCGTCCGCCAATTTTTGTGGGGATCACTGCTGAGAAAAGAAGCCGAAGGCATTGCGGTACAGCGTGAATTCAGGCGCATGCCCGGAATCGAAGTACACGCTCACAACATCGAAGCGCGCGGCCGACTGCGGAATGCCAGCCAGGCGCAGATAGCGCCGCGCGAGCATGCGCAGCGTGCGCCGCTTCTGGTGGTCAACGGCGGCTTCAGCCGTGGCGACATCGCGCGTGGTGCGGGCTTTGACCTCGATGACGCACAGGTGCTCGCCCTCCCATGCAATCAGGTCCAGGTCGCCGGGGCAGATGTGTGAGCGCCATCCGCGTGCGACGATGGTGTAGCCGTTGCGGCGCAGAAATCCGTAGGCGGCCAGTTCGCCGCGACGCCCCGTGGTGAGGTGTGCAGGCTCTTCCGGGCTGGCGGCGGAGCAGGTGAGCGCGCGCTCAATCCATCGGAGCCGCTGCCGTTCCCAGAAAGTTATCGCGGATGCCATGGCGCTCATTGTGGCGGAGCGGAGTCGGGACCGCCTACGGCACCAAAGTTATGCTTTGCTATCTTTCATGGCACCGGGCGGGAAAGCTGAAGATAAGATGAAGGCCTTGTCATCTTGGGGAGCCTTACGAATCCTTACAAGGCAGCCATGAGGTGGTGCGATACTCTGACCGTACGTGGTTATGCTTTTTCGCAGGTATTTCTCTCAAGTGAAGTTTCAAAACTTTGCCGCGTCCATTCGTTTTGCAGAATGGAGGCCAAACGCCGCGCGGGCATGCCGGTGTGCGCTGTTTTTGCTGGTTTGCGTGCCCCTTTCGGCCCGTCCTCTCCTGGCACAGGTTTCTCCTGAGCAGGCGGTGGCCGCGATGGTCAAGAACGAAATTGCCGCTCACCAGCCGAACAGTGGCCGCGATGCTTTTCGCTTTCTGGAATACGAGCGCTCGGCACGCACCGGCGGCCATCTGTGGAAGGAAGAAGATGTCCAGGTAGATGGCGGGCTGATGCGCCGGTTGCTGGCCGTGGACGGCAAGCCGATTCCAGATGTGCAGGCCACGGCGGTCGAGGAACGATTGGAATGGCTGGCGCGGAATCCGGCGGCCTTTCAGCGTCTCAATCGGGCGCATAACTCTGACGAGTCGCAGACGTTGAAGCTGCTGGCCGACCTGCCGCACGAATTCCTGTTCACGCCGGATGGCGAAGAGGGCGGCTGCACGCGGATAGCCTTCCGGCCAGACCCGGCTTATCGCCCACACTCGTTTGAAGACCGCGCCATTCATGCGATGGCTGGCACGGTGCGGATTGACGAATCCATGATGCGGCTCTGCGGCATGCAGGCCCACCTGACGCACACGGTTGAGTTTGGCTATGGGCTGCTGGGCAAGCTGAACCAGGGCGGTTCGCTCTCGATCGAGCGCCAGCATGTCACACCGGCGGACTGGAAGACAACACGCGTCAAGCTCAACTTCAGCGGCGAGTTGCTCTTTTTCAAGAGCCTCTCGCGGCAGCAGCAGACGGTGCGCACCAACCTGCAGCCGGTACCGCGCAATCTTACGCTGGAGCAGGCAATCCCGCTGACCCGGCCATGAATGGAATTCTGAATATGAAGATCTCGCTTCGCCACGCTTTGCCTCTGATCCTTTTGCTGGCATCTCCTGCGTGGCTGGCCGCGCAGCAGCTTGCGGTGCCTGTGACGACGCCTCTGGCGGCCGAACTCGTGCAGAAAGTGCCGATGAAAGCCGGTGCTCCTGTGCAGGCGAAGCTGCTTTATCCGATTTATGTGGAGAACCAGCTTGCGATTCCGGCTGGCAGCACCCTGGCAGGCAAGGTGGTAGCGCTGAAGCCGAATAAAAAGCTGCGTGTGGCAGCGCGCTGGCAGGGTGACTTCACCCCCTATGACACGCCGGTGGTTCACTTTGACACGCTCACGCTGCCTGACGGCTCCATGCATGCGATTGCCAGCAAGGATGCGACCGAGGGCGCGCCCGTGGTGCATTTGAATGCTGCGGCTCCGCATGGCAAGCGTGCATTTTTGCGGGCACAGTTTGACCAGGCCAAGCAGCGCGCGCGCGATGAGGCGCAACTGGTAACGTCGCCGGGACGCATGGATAGGCTGAAGCAATTTCTGTACAAGCAACTGCCCTATCATCCGCAGAGGATTGAAAAAGGGACTGCGTGGAGCGTGTATCTCGCGTCGCCGCTTGAACTTTCGCCCTGGCATGCGGCGGCTGCTCCCACTCTGGCAGGCGTTGCCGGTAAAGTATCGCCCACCCGCGCGGCGCAGGCGTTGAATGAGCCGCTGGTGCAGTCGCAGAAGAATGGCGCCTGGCTGATCGATGCGTATCTCAAGTCGACCATCAGTTCGGCGACCAGCAAGCAGGGAGATACCTTCCGCGCGTATGTGGCGCAGCCGGTCTTTCGTCCCGATCACACGCTGGCCGTGCCGGAGGGGTCGGTTCTGATTGGCACCATCACGCGCGCCAAGCCTGCCCGCCGCTTCGGACGCCGGGGAAACCTGCGCTTCAACTTTCGCGAACTGCAGTTGCCCGACGGCCGCAAGAGCGAAGTAGAAGGTTCACTGGCTGCCGCCGATGCCGCGCGGGGAGCCAAGCTGAAGATTGACTCCGAGGGCGGCGTTTCGCCCAAGGCGCAGGACAAAATCATGCTTCCGGTGATCTTTGCCGGGCTGGCGTTTCACGCCTTTGACAGTGACGGCAGCGTGTATGGGGATTCCGCGCTGGCCTCGAATGGCTTTGGCATCGTGGGCCGCATCACCGGCATTGTGGCCGCTTCGCGGCCGGTCGCCGCGGGCATCGGTTCGTATGCGGCGGCGCTGGCGTTCTATAACCGCTGGCTAAAGGTGGGCCGCAATGTGACCTTCCCGCAGGGAACGCGCATCGAGGTCGTCACCGCTCCGGTGCGTCATCGCATGGCGATGCCGTCTTCGGTGACCCAGCCCGCAACTCCGGCCCCGGCGCTCAAGCCGAAGACGTCCGGCTCGACGCCGATGTTGAAGACGCGCCCGCCTGCCTCGTCACTCTGACGCGGCAGAGTTGTGGGCATGTTCGAGCGCTTCGCCGGCATGTTCGCTTTCGGCCGCGATTTTGCGCAGGGACACATGCTCAAAGCGCGCCCAGAGCAGCCCGAGCGGAATGACGCTGAGGAACGTGACGATCAGCAGCATGGCGCCGCAGCCGAGAGCGGGCTCCCACGCCACGCCAAAGAAGCCCTGCAGAATAGCCGCCAGGGCGGCCATTTGCGTGAACCAGCCCAGCACCGGCAGTTGCGCGGCGCTGGCGACCATGCCGGCGGCAATCACCACCATGCAGCGAGCCAGCGAGAGCTGGCTGAGAATGGGCGACTCCACAAAGGCATGGGCAGTCTCAAGATAGGCGTAGCTGATCATGAGCCACATGGCCAGCGAATAGGTCACTGCCAGCAGCACCTCGCGCGCCGAAGAGAGCACATGCAGGCCATTGCGAAAGGCGAGCAATTTGTCTGCGATGCCCTCGCCGAGCTTTGGCGCGAATCCTGCGAAGGCTCTGCGCGTGCCATCGGCCATGATGGCTCCGCGCAATTTTACAAAGACCGCCAGAATCGCAATGCAGACGGTGCCGACGAGCCCGGTCAGCGCCAGGTGGCGCAGCAGTTCCGGGTGGGGCAGCGTCTTTTTGTCGGGCGAGAAGTAGAGCACGCTTGAGAAAATCAGGGCCATCGCGCCGAGATCAAACATGCGCTCGACCACGTAGACGGCAATCTGCTCGCTCAGCGTGGTGCGCAGCTTGCGCGCAACCAGATAGGGCCGGGCGAGATCGGCCGGGCGGCCCAGCAGAGCGACGCCGGTGTAGCCAATGACCTGCGGCCCCAGCACCTTGAAGCCCGAGACTTTGCGGGAAGGCGAGAGAAAGACCGCCCAACGCATGGCGCGGACGGCGTAGGCGATCCAGATGAGGGCAATCGCGAGCCCGATGCGCCACCAGGTCGCGAGCTGAATCTGCTCCACGAAAATCTGCCAGTTGAAGTGGATGCGATGGCGGCCAAAGACCACCACGGCGGCGATGGCTGCCAGCACGACCAGCGCGGCTATCCAGGACTTCTTATTCAATCATTGCTCCCGTGGGTGGAAGAGCCCGGTGTGCGGAGGGCGCTGCCTTCAGCCTAGCGAATCCCGGCGGCGGAGGCTACCTGCACCTCGCCACTATCGGGGAGCGGCGCAGTGCGCGAAGCCTTGCGCGCGGTGCGCTGGCGCGCTTCATAACGGCGGTTGTAGTCGTGAATCACGCGCGCCACATAATGGCGTGTCTCCGCATAGGGCGGAATTCCGTGCCAGCGGTCCACTGCGGCAGGACCAGCGTTGTACGCGGCCAGGGCGAGCGGCAGGTTGTTGTGGTAGCGGCGCAAAAGCTGGTCAAGATAAGCGGTGCCGCCCTGCACATTCTGCGCGGGAGCAAAGCTGTTCTTCACGCCCAGACGTGCCGCGGTTGCGGGCATCAACTGCATCAGGCCGCGCGCTCCGGCACGGCTTACGGCATGCGTGTGGCCACCGCTCTCCTGCTCAATCACGCTAGCGAGCAGATCGGTGTCAATGTCATGAGCGCGGCCTGCCGCAGCCACAATCTGGCGCAAGCTGCGCGGTTTGGCTGCAGTGGCCTGGGCTGCTGTGCGTGCATCCGGCGTCGTGGCGGTGGTGGGTGCGGGCATTCGCGAGACGATATCGCTGGCCCTGACTTCGAGATAATTCTGGCCGCCGGCATCGAGATAAAGCCTGACCTGACGTCCTTCGGCCTGCTCGTGGTTGCAGATTAGGGTGAAGCCGTTGCGCAGAACCACCTGTTCGACAGCGTGAGCCGGCAGAGCGGCCAGACACAGGGCGGTGACGCCGCATGCGGCGGCCAGCCATTTTGCCTTGTGTGCGCTTTGATTCAAGAACACTCCACCACTCCTGCCTGCCTGCTTACGGGACGTTCCTGACTATCGTGGCGCTCGGCGCTGATATGTTCGATCACCTGCTCGATGACCTGCGCCACGCCGTCCTCATCATTGCTGGGGGCGATGCGCCAGCCGCGATTCTGCGCCATTTCCACCAGATCGGGCGCTCCGTTGCTCATTACCACCGGATGCCCGGCCCACTCCAGCATTTTCTCGTCATTCCAGTTGTCGCCAATGGCCATGACCCGCGACGAAGCCAGCCCGCGCGTCTCCGAGAGCCTGGCCAGCGCCGCGCCTTTGGAGCAGCCCGGCGGCAGCAGGTCGAGGATGGTCAGGTCGCGCTCCGGATACTCGGTTCGCTGCACCTCGATCTGCCGCATGAATTCGCTGCCGCTCAGCCAGACCTCGGCCTCGCGCATGGCACGCACCGGGCCGCAGATCATGCCCTGAATGGGCGCTTCGCCTGCGTCAAAGGCCCGCTCCAGCGGCTTGATTTCGCGCAGGGATTCGCGGTTGGCCTGCACCCAGAGCTGAATGCGCTCGTGCAACTGCTCTAATGACTCGACCACCAGTTCGCCCGGGCCTTCATGGTCGAAGGTGAAGACGGTCGCGCCGCCAAACTGGCGCAGGGCGCTGCTGAGGCCACGCGCCGCAGCGATGGGCAGCGTGAAGCGATCGATGCGCCCCCCGGTCAGCGTGCGCGTGACGCTGCCGTTGGAGGTGATGACGATCATTTCGCCGGGCAGTTGGGCGCGCTCCAGAATGGGTGCGGCGTAGCGGTGCCGGCGTCCGGTGGCAATGGCAATCTCGATGCCGGCCGCTGTGGCCGCTTCGAGCGCGCGGCGGTTGCGCACGCTGATGTCGACGGCGTCCGAGGGCAGAAGGGTTCCGTCGATGTCGATGGCAATCAGCGCGGGATGGGAAACCATGTCGTCAGTGTACCGGGTGGCCGGTGAAAGATTGTGTTTCGGGGGCCGTGGAGAGAAGGGAAGTTTCGCAGAAAGGCGTGATGCAGGGGCGGAGGCCCGCGGGTTTTGTTGCTGTTGCGGCACGGCTAAAGCCGTGCCCTGATACAGGACTGATATGAATCGGACTTTTATTGCGCCCTGTCAGCGGCGGGCGCGGAAGAATTCACGCAGGAGAGTGCCGCACTCTTCGGCCAGGACGCCGCCGGTGATTTCCATCTGGTGATTCAACTGAGGGTGATTCACCACGGCCAGCACCGAGCCGGCCGCGCCCGCCTTGGGGTCGCTGGCGCCATACACCAGCCGCGCCAGCCGCGCGTGTACCATGGCGCCCGCGCACATGGCGCAGGGCTCCAGCGTCACATACAGCTCGCAACCGGTCAGCCGGTAGTTGCCGATGGCCTCGGCGGCGGCGCGCAGGACGACCATTTCGGCGTGCGCCGTGGGGTCCACATCACGCAGCACGCGATTCTGGCCCCGCGCAAGGATGCTTCCTTCCACGACAGCCACTGCGCCGACCGGAACCTCCCCGGCCGCCTCGGCGGCGCGCGCTTCAGCGAGGGCGGCCTGCATCCAGAGTTCAGTCTGCGGATCGTGCATGATGCTTACGGCCGGCTTGCTGCCGGCGCGTCCACCCACCGGCGAAAGACGCCGATGATCTGCTCCAGCTTGCGCGGGTCCCCCGAGCCTTCAAATCGGCCGCCCGCGAGGGTGCAGGTGATCCAGTCGCCCGCAGGGCTGTCAAAGGCCAGCTTCCGCGGCGCAATGTGCTCGGCGCTGGTGCCGGTCAGATTGATGGTCAACTGCCAGCCGCTCTCGTCGAGCGTGTCCAGATGCACGCCGTGGCTATGCTCCCACTCGCCGTTGCACTGCTCCTGGTACCAGGTTTCGAGCCATTCCAGATGATCGGTGTTTGGCATGGGCATGGGCCTGACTACTCCGGTTGCTGTTGCGTCATGCAGTGCAGCGCACCCAGCCCCCAAATGAAATCCCCACAGTGAATACCCGTCACGCTGTGCTCCGGGAAGACCTCGGCCAGAATGTTGAGGGCCTTGCGGTCATTGGGGTCATTAAAGGTTGGCACCAGCACCAGCCCGTTGGCAATGTAAAAGTTCGCGTAGCTGGCCGGCAGCCGCTGGCCCTCAAAGACCACGGGTGAGGGCATGGGCAGGGTGACGATCTGAAAGGGCTTGCCCTCGAGATTGCGGGCGGCGCGCAGCCGGTCAAGATTTTCAGCCAGCGGCAGGTGATTTTCATCGTTCAGGTTTTGCTCCACGGCCGTCACGATGGTGTTGGTATTCACAAAGCGCGTGATGTCGTCCACGTGGCCGTGCGTGTCATCGCCGGCGGTGCCGCGATGCAGCCAGACGACCTGCTCAATGCCGAGATAGTCGTGAAAAGCCTTCTCCAACTGCGATTTGCTCACGCCGGGATTGCGTTGCTGCACTTCGCTGAGCAGGCACTCCTCGGTGGTGAGCAGAATGCCCGCGCCGTTCCCGTCAATGGAGCCGCCCTCGAGCACCAGCTCGTGCATCCCCGCGCCGGTCTTGATGGCCGGCGACCAGCAGGGGAGGCCGAGCAGGTTGGCGACGCGCACCGGAATCTGGTCATCGAGCTGCCAGTCCGGATACTTCGCCCAGGCATTGAATTTCCAGTTGGTCACCGCGAGGCTTGATTCCTTCTCCTGCGCCTTGGCCTGGGATTTTCCGGATGCCTTGCCGGTTTTCTTGACGAAGATCGGTCCGGAGTCACGCGTCCACACGCGATTGGTGGGCCAGCGGTGCAGCCGCACGTTGGTCAGGTTAGCTCCGGCGCGCTTCAGAATGCCGGAGGCCCGGCGCTCGGCCTCGGCGTCATGCACGAGGATGTGAACGATCTCCACGCGGGAGAGATGGCGCACAATGTCGGCATACACCCACGGAATGGGCTGAAATTTGCCCGGCCAGTCATTGGGGTTGCGGGGCCAGGCGATCCAGGTGGCGGCGTGGCGCTCCCACTCGGCCGGCATGCGATAGTCCTGCTCGCGTGGCGTGCCGCTCATGAGGCGTTGCGGCGTGGTGGCCTGCTCGACAGCTTCTGCCATTACTTGCCTCCATCCAGAAAGCGATGCACGATCGGCTCATAGGAGTCGATGCGGCGGTCGCGCAGAAAGGGCCAGTTGCGGCGCGTCTCTTCGAGCAGCTTCAGGTCAATTTCGCCGATCAGAATCTCTTCCTTGTCATGCGCGGCCTTGGCCACGATGCGCCCGAAGGGGTCGGCCAGGAACGAGCCACCCCAGAACTCCAGCCCCGCGCCCTCGACGCGGTTGCCGCGCACATCGCCATGCTCATGGCCTACGCGATTGACGGCGGCCACAAATACGCCATTGGCAATGGCATGCGCGCGCTGAATGGTTTGCCACGCCTCATACTGCGCCACGCCAAATTCGTCCTTCTCTGCCGGATGCCAGCCAATCGCCGTGGGGTAGAAGAGCACATTCGCGCCCTGAAGCGCGGTGATGCGCGCGCCCTCGGGGTACCACTGGTCCCAGCAGACGAGCGTGCCCACGCGGCCCACCTGTGTGTCATAAGCCTTGTAGCCCAGGTCGCCCGGCGTGAAGTAGAACTTTTCGTAATAAAGCGGATCGTCAGGAATGTGCATCTTGCGGTAGATGCCACCGAGCGAGCCGTCGGGCTGAATGTAGGCCGCCGTATTGTGATAGAGGCCCGGGGCGCGGCGCTCAAAGAGCGACGCAATCACCGTGACCCTGGCCTCGCGCGCTACCTCGCCGATGGCCGCCGTGCTGGGGCCGGGGATGGGTTCGGCCTCGTCAAAAAGGGCAATGTCTTCACGCTGGCAGAAGTACTGCGCGCGGAAGAGCTCGGGCAGGCAGATCACCTCGGCGCCCAGCCGGGCGGCCTCGCGCACGCGCTCGACAGCCTTCTGCAGGTTGGCTTCAGGATCAGGGCCGCAGCTCATTTGAATCAGCCCTACGCGAAAGTTCTGGTTTTTCATCGCCACTCCTTGTCTCCAGCCAGAGGGTGCCCGGATGCATGCACCCGGCGAGCGGGTGTGGGGTGGCTGGAGTGATCAAAGCAAAAGGCGCGAGCATTGTGCCCGCGCCTTTTGCCACTGCGGGTCCGTTACTCGAAGATCAGAATTGCGGCAGCGATGGTCGTCGTCCACAAACCGCGCTTGTCGCCGATTGCCGACTGCGTCACGTTGGCCGTGCGCACAATCTTGTTGGAGATGCGGTAGATTTCCTTCTTTTCGTCCCAGCTCTTATCCGGGTCAAAGTCCACGTCGAGCGTGGTGGCCAGCATTTCGGCGGCCAGCTCTTCAGCGTACTCGCCGGCCTGCTCCTCGGTCTCGCCAAAGCTGTGGTGCTCGCTCAGGTAGCCGTAGGTGTTGCGGTCGGTCGGGATGGCCACGCCGATGCTGGAGGCAACCAGGCGGTGGGGTTCACGCGTCGAGTTCTCCGCCACCACGGCAAAGACCACTTCGCCGGGGGAAAGGTACGTCAGGCCCTCTTTGCGGGTGATCAGCTTCGCCTGCGGCGGAAAAATGGACGAAACGCGCACCAGATTCTGTGCGGCGATGCCCGCATCGCGAAGTGCCAACTCAAAGGAAGTAAGACGTTCCTTGTGCTTTCCGACGCCCTTGGTGAAAAAGAGGCGCTTCGGAACCATGTTTTTACCCAATTTCTAATCCCTCCGGAGGAGATGCTCGAGGCGCGCCCGCAGATGGACGCACAAGTTGGAACGTATCACAAATCGCCGCCCGGACGGGCCTTGCGTGCGAAATTTACCTCACTTTTATGACGGATACGCGAACGAGCCGGAACGATGCAGAAATTTGCACTTCTCAGGGTGCAACTGTGGGGCAATCCGGCAAGGGGAGCGGGGAATTGCGCCGCAGGCGCGTGTGCCTGGACGGCCAGTCCTAGGCTTCGCTCAGTCCGTACCGCCGCTGCCAGGTGTCCTGCAGGCGGCGGCGTACCAGTGCCCGCTCCTGTTCGGTGCCCTCGGGCGTCTTCACAAACTGGGCGGCCTCGGCCTTGGCGGCTTCGAGCAGTTCGCGGTCGCGCAGCAGGTTGGCTACGCGAAAATCAGGCAGCCCGGCCTGGCGCGTGCCAAAAAACTCCCCCGGGCCGCGCAGTTGCAGGTCCATCTCGGCCAGCTCAAAGCCATCCTGCGTGTGCTCCATGGCGGCCAGGCGCTGCTCGCCCTGCGGCGAAACGCGGCCGCTCTCAACCAGCAGGCAATAGGATTTAGCCGCGCCACGGCCGACGCGTCCGCGTAACTGGTGCAACTGGGCCAGGCCGAAGCGCTCGGCGTGCTCCACCACCATGACGGAGGCGTTCGGCACGTCCACGCCTACCTCAATCACCGTGGTCGAGATGAGCACGTCGATCTCGCCCTGCTGGAAGCGCTTCATCGTGACGTCTTTGTCGTCGGCGCTGAGGCGGCCATGCAGCAGGCCCAGCCGCAGCCCGGCCAGCGCGCCCGTGCGCAGCGAGTCATACATCTCGGTGGCTGAACGCAGCGGAGTCTTCGGGAACAGCGACGGCTTTTTTGCCCGCGAAGCAGATTTCGCGGCAGGTTTTGCAGCTTTGGGCGCGGACTTTGCCGCTGTTTTCACGCTGGCTTGCCGTTGCGTATTCCCCCGCGACTTGTCATCCCGAGCGGAGCGCAGCGAAGTCGAGGGAGCTGTCGTTTCTTCGTCCTCTTCGGCCGCGGCAAAGTCCAGCTCCGGCTGGTCGTCCTTCGATCCCTCAATCACCGGATACACCACATACGCCTGCCGCCCCTCGGCCACCTGCGCGCGCACAAACTGCCACACCTCGTCGGCCTTTTCCTCGGGGATGCGCCGGGTCACGATCGGCGTGCGCCCCGGCGGCAGTTCATCGATCACGCTGAGGTCGAGATCACCATAAAGCGAGAGCGCCAGCGTGCGCGGAATCGGAGTCGCCGTCATGGCCAGCACGTCTGGCTCGGCCTGGTTGGGCTTCTTCATGAGCCGGAAGCGCTGCAGTACGCCGAAGCGGTGCTGCTCATCCACGACGATCAGGCCCAGGTTGGCGAACTCCACCTTCTCTTCAATCAGCGCATGGGTGCCGATCACCAGATCAGCCTCCCCGCGATAGATTTTGCCCCGGTTGGCGCGCTTCACGCCTTCATCCAGAGAGCCGGTCAGCAGCACAATGCGGTAGGGGCGCTTCGACTTCTCGAGCAGCCGCCGCGCGGCCAGGTAATGCTGCGTGGCCAGAATCTCGGTGGGAGCCATCAGCGCGGCCTGGTAGCCGTTCTCCATCGCGATCACCATCGCCTGAACAGCCACAATGGTTTTGCCCGAGCCCACATCGCCCTGCAGCAGGCGGCGCATAGGGCGCGGCTGGCGCATGTCCGCCACAATCTCGCCGAGCGCGCGCTTCTGCGCCGCCGTGGGATGAAACGGCAGAATGGCCCGCAGCGCCGCGCGCACCTTGTCATCGGCGCGAAAGGGAAGGCCCTGCCGCTCATGGAACTTGCGCCGCTTGAGTTCGAGGCCCAGTTCCAGATAGAAAAGCTCCTCAAAGATCAGCCGCTTGTGTGCCGGCGTGGCCCAGCCCTGCAGCGTGCTCACGGCCGTTCCGGCTGCCGGAAAATGCACAAGCTTGAGCGCCTCTTCGCGCGAGGGCAGCCCGAGACGCAAGAGCAGCGAGCGCGGCAGTGTCTCAGGCACATTGCCCTCAATCTCGCGCAGCAGGTGGAAGAGGACGCGGCGAATCCAGCGCGTAGAGAGCTGGCTGCCGCCCAGCGACTCGTAGACGGGCGTGATGCGGCCCACTTCGAGCATCTCGTCTTCCTGGTCTTTGCCCTCGCGCAGCACCTCGACCTGCGGCTGAATCATCTTGAAGTTTTTCGTCGATCGCGAGGGCTCCACCTTGCCGAAGAGCGCGACGGTCTGCCCGGCCTGGAAGCGGTCTTTCAGATAAGTGCCATGGAACCAGATGCACTTCATGGCCGTGGTGCCCTGGCCGACGGTCATTTCAAAGATGGGCATGTTGCGCGTGCGCAGCAGAATAGTGCCGCGCACCTCGGCGATCACGCTCGCCATCTCGCCCGGAACCAGATCCATGAGCGCGCGCGGGTGCAGCCGGTCTTCATAGCGAAAGGGCAGGTGCAGCAGCAGGTCATCGACCGTGCGAATGCCCTTCTCGGCCAGCGCGGCGGCAATGCGCGGGCCTACTCCTTTCACAAACTGGACTTCGGTATCAAGCGACAGCACAAGTGGATGCTATCAGGGACTGGCCGTCCAGGCGGACGCGCCTTCGGCGCATGGTTTTTGTAGAGCGACGGCATCTTGCGCGTGATGGGAAATCGTACGGCGTAGGGAACCGCGGCGAAGCCGTCTGCGTATCTCGCGGTGACCGTCACTGCATCGCGGTCACCCTCCAGAGGAGCAGTCGGCTCATCTCCTGCACGGGCCTGAGTGCAAGGGGTGAGCCTTGCTGCGCAGCATGCCTTCGTCCCGGTGATTGCGCCGAAGGCGCGTCCGCCTGGACGGCCAGTCCCTGAGTACAACCCTGATACACTGTGCGCGAAATTCGGGAAGGAGAAAATCCGCAGCCTATGCCGCCAGTTGTTGCATTAGACCGCATTTCCAAGTCCTATGACACCAAGGTCGCCGTGCGCGATCTGTCGTTTGCGATTGAGCCTGGAAGCATGTTTGGCCTGCTGGGGCCGAACGGCGCCGGAAAAACCTCCAGCATTCGCATGATGGTCGGCATCACCATGCCGGATACAGGCCAGGTGAATCTCTTTGGCAGCCTCTTCACGCGCGACAGCCTCAAGCGCGTGGGCTATCTGCCAGAGGAGCGTGGCCTCTACAAAAAGATGAAGGTCATGGATCAGCTCCTTTTTCTGGGGCAGTTGCATGGGCTTTCGGCGGCGACCGCCTCGCAGCGTGCGAAGTCATGGTGCGACCGGCTCGACATCCTTAGCTCGGCCGACAAAAAGACCGAGGAGTTGTCAAAGGGCATGCAGCAGAAAATCCAGTTCATCGCGACGCTTCTGCACGATCCCGAACTGATCATCATGGACGAGCCCTTCTCGGGCCTCGACCCCGTGAATGCCACGCTGCTGCAGGACACGCTCATCGACCTGAAGAAGCAGGGCAAGGCCGTGCTCTTCTCCACGCACCGCATGGATCAGGTGGAGAAGATGTGCGACTCCATCTGCCTGGTGAACAACGGGGAGGCCGTGCTGGCCGGCACGATGCGCGAGGTAAAGTCGCGCTATGAGCGCAACCGCGTGCTGCTGCACTACGAGGGCAGCGATGCGTTTCTGCGCTACGAAGGCATTGCAAAGGCCAAAAGCTATCCCGGCTCGGTCGAGATAGAACTGAAGCACGGCGCCAGCGCGCAGGAACTGCTGCATCTTGCCGCCGCGAACGCCACCATCTACAAATTTGAGCTGGTCGAGCCATCGCTCGAAGAGATCTTTATTCAGACCGTGGGAGGCCGCGTCGATGCATAGCATTCTGTTGATTGCCAAACGGGAGTACATCGAGCGGGTGCGCAGCAAGGTCTTCCGCATCACCACCATTCTGGTGCCGCTCGGGCTGCTGGTGATGATTGGCGCTATCGCTCTCCTCTCAAAGAAGGCGACCGGGCTCAACCACATCGTCATCGCGTCCAACAGCCCGGCGCTGGCCGCCACCATGCAAGACCAGTTGAAGAATGGCGAGCATCCGCCCGCCTCCATCCAGGTGGTTGCGCCTGCTACGGAAGCAGATCGCGCGCGGCTCACGGCCGAGATCAGCAGCAACCAGGTGGACGGCGTGCTGTGGCTGACACTCCCTTCGGGAGCGACCAAACCAACCGCAACCTACTACACGCGCAGCTCGTCAGACGTGCTGGCCGAGGCGCGGCTTGAGAGCGCGCTGGGCCGCGCAGCCGTGCGCGAACAACTCGTGCAGAAGGGGATGGCGGCAAACGAAGCGCGAGACCTTGTTAAGCCGATTGATATCTCCATGCTGCAGGTCAAACATGGCGTGGCGGTCAAGACGGATGCCACGCGCAGCTACTTCGGCATTTATGCGCTGGTGATGGTGCTCTACGTGTCCGTTCTGTTTTACGGCACGGACGTGGCGCGCTCGGTCACCGAAGAAAAGGGTACGCGCATCATCGAGGTGCTGCTCTCCAGCGCGCCCGCTGACAGTCTGATGATGGGCAAGCTGCTCGGAGTGGGCGCTGCCGCGCTCACGCAAGTGGCGATATGGGTCTTTTTGACCATTGCCGTCAGTGGTTCGGGGCTGGCGGCACAGATCGGCATGCATGGGCTTAGCTCGCTGGGCATCAACGCAACGGAGCTGATCTTTTTCCTTGTCTTTTTTCTGCTCGGATTCTTCTTCTACTCGGCGCTCAGCGCGGCGCTCGGTTCCACGGCCAACTCATCGCAGGAGGTGCAGCAGTTTGCCTTCATCATCATCGCGCCTCTGGTGATTGCGGTTTTCATGATGTCGTACGTGATCACCAACCCGAACGCTCCGCTCTCGGTCGTCATGTCGCTCATTCCGCCCTTCACGCCTATCATCATGTACCTGCGCATCTGTTCCCAGATGCCGCCGGTGTGGCAACTGGCGCTTTCCATTGCGCTGATGCTGGCCTCCATCTGGGCCATGGTGTGGCTGGCGGCGCGCATCTACCGCATCGGCATTCTCATGTATGGCAAGCGGCCCAACATTCCTGAGATTCTGCGCTGGCTGCGGTATAGCTAGCAGGATTTACCGGGCAACATCGTCGACTCTGATCGCTACAATAAGCGGGTGACCCACACCCGCTTTTCTTTTAGCCAGCGCATCGCCATCGCCATCGTGCCGCGCCTCACCGCGCTGCTCATCGCGCTGGTGGGCGTCACGCTGCGCTTCGAGGTCATCGCCGAAGAGGGAGCTACCCCGGCCACGCCGCCCGCGAGCGGCATCTTCTGCTTCTGGCACCAGTGCACGCTCTTGTGCGCCTGGTACTTCCGCAAATTCCGCTGCTCTATTTTGATCAGTCGCAGCTTTGACGGCGAGTTGATTGCGCGCACGCTGGGTCATCTCGGTTACCAGAGCGTGCGCGGCTCCAGCTCGCGAGGCGGAGCCGCAGGCCTGCTGGCGCTCGGCTCAGTGCTCACAAAAGGCCAGCCCGTTGTCTTCACCGCCGATGGACCCCGTGGTCCGATCTACCAGACCAAAAGCGGCCCGGTAAAACTGGCGCAGATGACCGGCGCGCCCATCGGCAGTTTTTATCTGCTGCCTGAGAAGGCCTGGACCATGCGCTCCTGGGACCGGTTCTTTGTGCCGAAGCCTTTCTCGCGCGTGGTGGTGAGCTGGGCACGATCCATCCCCGGTGTGCCGCCCGAAGCCGATACTGCGGCGCTGGAAGAATACCGCCGCCAGTTGAATGACGCGCTTGAGCGCGCCCGCCTCGGCGCGGAGGAGCACCTGCAGGCAACCTCTGCCGGACGGGCGCGCCAACGTCCGCCTCGCTAAAATTAATACCGTGCTCGTCTCTGAATTCGACTTCCATCTGCCCGAAGATTTGATTGCGCAGGAGCCTCTGGCCGACCGCGCGGCCTCGCGCATGCTCGCGCTCGACCGCTCCACCGGAGCATGGCAGGATCGCATGTTTGCTGATCTGCCAGGATTTTTGCGGCCCGGCGACCTGCTGGTGCTCAACAATACGCGCGTGATTCCCGCGCGCCTCTTTGGCCGCCGCGCCGGCTTGCGCACGCAGCCCGGCCACGAAGCCACAGGCCAGGTCGAGGTGATGCTCACCGAGCAAATCTCGGAGTGGGAGTGGCGCGCGCTGGTGCGCCCGGGCCGTAAGGTGCCCGTGGGCGAGAGCATTCATTTTGGCAATGAGGGCCTGCAGGCTGAGATCATCGCGCATGGCGAGTTTGGCGAACGCACGCTGCGCTTCACTCCCATCCCCGACTTCTTCCACGTGCTCGAGCGCGTGGGGCACATTCCGCTGCCGCCTTACATTCATCGCGAAGACCGGCCGGAAGATCGCGAGCGCTACCAGACGGTCTACAACCAGCAGCCGGGCTCCGTGGCCGCGCCCACAGCGGGCTTGCACTTCACCCCGCAGATGCTGGCAAAACTGCAGGAGCTGGGCGTGCAGACCGCCTACATCACGCTGCACGTGGGTCTGGGAACCTTTCAGCCCGTGCGCGTCGACAAGGTGGAAGATATCCGCCTGCATCGCGAGCGCTACACGCTCTCGCCCGAGACAGCCGCGGCTGTGAATGCCGCATTGCATGAGAATCGCCGCGTCATCGCCGTGGGCACCACCACCGTGCGCACGTTGGAGCACTGCGCCACTGTTGCTGATGGAAAGCCGCTCGTGCCGCATGCGGGTGAGACGGAGATTTTTATCTCTCCCGGTTACAAATTCCGTATCGTGCAGGGGCTGCTCACCAACTTTCACCTGCCGCAGTCCACTCTGCTGATGCTGGTGAGTGCCTTTGCGGGGCGTGAGGCTGTGTTGGCTGCCTACCGGCACGCGGTGGAGCAGCGTTACCGCTTTTTTTCCTACGGAGACTGCATGTTTCTGGCATGAGTCTTTTGTACTCAGCGCCCTGGGGGGCACGTGCTGACGCGGGAGAAAAATCTTCATTTGCATTAGACTCAAGCCGTGTCCACTGCGTCTCAATCCGGCAAGCCCCCCGTCTTTCTGCTCGACTCCATGTCGTTCATCTTTCGCGCTTACCACGCCATGCAGCGGCAGCGCCCTATGTCCACGCGCGCGGGTGTGCCCACCGCGGCCACCTACGTTTTTGTGAACATGATCAACAAGCTGCGCCGCGACTTCGCACCAGAGTTTTTTGCGGCAGTCTTTGACGTGAGCGCGCCGGTCTTTCGCGATGAGCGCGCCAAGGCCATGGCCACCATTCGCAAGTGGAATGCGAAGACGCAGAAATTTGACGAGGTGGAATACGCCGGCTACAAAGCCAATCGCGAAGAAATGCCTGCAGACCTTGCGCAGCAGTTGCCTTACATCCGCCGTGCGCTGGAGGCCTTTCGCATCCCCATTCTGCAGGCCGAGGGCTTTGAGGCTGACGATGTGATTGGCACGCTCGCACGGGAGGCCGCTGCGCAAGGGCATCCGGTCTTTGTCGTCTCCAACGACAAGGACATGATGCAGCTGGTCAACGAGCAGGTAAAGATCCTCAATCCGGCAAAAGACAATCTGGTGCTTGATCGGGAGAAGGTCATCGAAACTCTGGGCGTACCGCCCGAGCGCGTCATTGATGTAATGGCGCTGCGCGGAGACGCTATTGACAATGTGCCGGGCGCCCCGGGCATTGGCGAGAAGGGCTCGGTGGACCTGATCCAGCAATTTGGCAGCGTGGAAGCTGCGCTTGATCGTGCCGCTGAGGTGAAGCGCAAAACGTATCGCGAGTCGCTTGAGAATAATCGCGACAACATTCTGCTGAGCAAAGAGCTGGTCACCATTGACTGCGCGGTGCCGTTGCCTCTCGATCTCGATGCCATGCGCACGCAGCCGCCCGATGCCGCCGCATGCCGCACGCTTTTCACCGAGCTTGAATTCACATCGCTGCTCAAGGAACTCGCGCCCGCCGAAGAAGCAGAAGCGGTGGAGTACCTTACGCATCCATCGCCGGAGCAGGTGAAAACATTTCTTCTGACCGCGCTCCAGAAGGGATTTGCCTTTGCATTGCCCGTGCAGGAGACGCAAGCCGCGCAGCTCAGCGAAGCAGATGCTGAGAGTGTCGAGGAGGCAGATGCTACGCCCGTCGCGCAGAATTTATCAATGCTCGACATGTTTGAGCAGTCCGCCGTCGAGACGCCTGAGTCAACTCCCGTAGCCCCGGCAGAGTGGCAATTGGGTGTTGCGGTCGAGGCAGGAACCGCGCTCGTGCTGCCGCTCTCCACCCTGCGGCCATTGCTGGAAGACGCAACGATTCCCAAGCGTGTTCACGATCTCAAGTCCACACTGCGCGCGCTTTCCACGCAGGACATTGCACTGCGGGGAGCCGTCGATGATGTGATGCTTTACTCCTACCTGCTCAACCCCACGCACACCACGCATCGCCTCTCTGATGTGACAGCGCGTTTTCGTAACCATGCCCTGCGCGAGACAGGGGAAAACGAGCTACCCGAGGCCGCGCACGCCATCTTCACGCTGGCGCCCACCTTGCGCGAAGAGGTGGAGCGCGAAGACACGCTGAAGGTCTATGAGCAGATTGATCTGCCGCTGGCCCCGGTGCTGCTGGCGATGGAGCAGCACGGCGTTCGCATCGACTCAGAGATGCTGCGGGCGCTGGGAGACCGGCTCGCGGCCGACATGCATCGCGTCAGCCAGCAGATTTATGAGCAGGCCGGGCATCGATTCAACATCAACTCGCCCAAACAGCTCGGCGACGTGCTGTTCAACAAGATGAATCTGCCTCGCCCACTCAAGTACGGCAAAGGCAAAGTCATCTCGACCGCCCAGGATGTGCTCGAAGAGCTGGCCGCGCACAACGATGTGCCGCGTCTCGTGCTGGAGTTTCGCCAGCTCGCCAAGCTCAAGTCCAACTATGTGGACTCATTGCCGCTGCTGGCCGACAGCCAGGGCCGCGTGCATACCACCTTTCATCAGGTGGGCACCGCGACCGGGCGGCTTTCCTCCACGAATCCAAATCTGCAGAACATTCCGGTGCGCACGGCGCTCGGCCGTGAGATTCGCGCGGCCTTCATTGCCGCGCCGGGGCGCAAGCTGCTCTCTGCGGACTATTCTCAAATCGAACTGCGATTGATGGCGCACTTTTCTGAGGATCCACTGCTGCTCAATGCCTACAGCACCGGCCAGGACATTCACACGCTTACCGCATCGGAAGTCTTTGGCGTTGCACCAGAGGCCATGGACAAGGAGACGCGCAATCGCGCCAAGGCCGTGAATTTCGGCATCGTCTATGGCATCTCGCCCTTCGGGCTTGCGCAGCAGCTTGGCATTGATCAACATGAAGCGCGCCAGTATATCGATACGTACTTCGCGCGCTACCAGGGCGTGCGTGCTTACATTGACCGCGTGCTTGAGCAGACGCGCCGCGAGCAGCGCGTCCGCACCCTCTTTGGGCGTGTGCGGCCCATCCCGGATATTCAGAGCCGCAATGCCAATCAGCGTGGCTTTGCCGAGCGTACCGCCGTCAATACTCCGTTGCAGGGCACTGCGGCAGACCTGATCAAGCTGGCCATGATTCGCATCGATGCCCGCATCAAGAAGAAAAACCTGCAAACGCTGATGACGCTGCAGGTGCATGACGAATTGCTCTTCGATGTGCCGGAAGCAGAAGTAGAAGTGGTGGAAGATCTCGTACGGCACGAGATGGAGCACGTCGTTGAGCTGAAGGTGCCCATCGTAGCCGACATCGGCATCGGCGAAAACTGGCGCGATCTGAAGTAGCCGGTATGTCGGGGCAACTTGGATTGGGGTGCCCAGGTCCGCCGGTTCGGACCTGGGAAATTGTGCAGCGGTCGATCAGAGCGGCGTCTATATGCCGATCGCCTCGCGAATTGCGCCCGCAATGCTCTCGGCATGCTTTTGCATCAGCGCTTCGCTTTCAGCTTCGATCATGACGCGGGCCAGCGCTTCCGTACCGGAGTAGCGCACCACCACACGTCCGCGGCCATCCAGATCTGACTCGGCCTCGCGAATCGTCTCAGCTACGGCAGCAATTTCTTCGAGCGGCTTTTTCTCGCGCACCTTCACATTGACGATGACCTGCGGAAAGACCTTCAGGTCGGCGACCAGTTCGTGCAGCGGTTTGCCTGAACGCTGCACCATCTCAAGCACCAGCAGGGCCGTGAGCAATCCGTCTCCCGTAGTGGCGAGGGCAGGGAAGAGAATGTGCCCGGACTGCTCGCCGCCGAGCGCGGCTTTCTCGGAGCGCATGCGTTCCAGCACATATTTGTCGCCCACCGGCGCGCGCTCCATGCGAATGCCGTTGCGTTTCAGCGCTGCCTCAAGACCCATGTTTGACATGGTGGTGGCCACCACAACATCTCCCGGCAATTGCTTTCTGGCCTTGAGATCGCGCGCCGCCAACAGCAGGATGGCATCGCCGTTCACAACATTTCCATGCGCATCGGCAAAGAGTACGCGGTCCGCGTCGCCGTCAAATGTAACGCCAATATCCGCCCCTGCTGCTTTGGTTTCCGCCGCGACGACCTTGGGGTGCAGTGCGCCGCACTCGGCATTGATGTTGCGTCCATCGGGGCGAGCATGCGTCAAATCCACCTTGCCACCGAGCCCGGCAAACAGTTCGGGAGCAATCGCTGAAGCCGCGCCATTCGCGCAATCGAGCACCACATGCAGTCCTTGAAGTGAGAGGCCCGGTACCGCCTCACGCAAAAATGCTTCGTATTCGCCGCGATAGCCTGACTTCACCTCAGGAGCGGGGCATTGCGCCGGATCAGGATACTTTTGCAATTCCAGCCGCCGGAAGATCTCCTCTTCCATGGCTAGTTCGACCGTGTCCGGCAATTTGTAACCATCATCGCCGAATATTTTGATGCCGTTGTCCTGCCAGGGATTATGGGAAGCCGAGATCACCACTCCGGCTGCAAATCCGTGCTTTCTGGCGAGGTGCGCGACGGCTGGCGTGGTGATCGCTCCGGCATTTTCCACCGCAATGCCGCCTTCGCGCAGGCCAGCCGTGAGCACGCCCGCAATCCAGGGGCTCGACTCGCGCGTGTCCATGCCCAGCAGTACGCGTCTGGGGCTGCCGTTCCGCGTAATCTGGTGAGCCAGCGCGAGGCCCACGGCAAAAATAGTTGCGGCATCGAGCGGGCTCTCTCCGGCCACAGCGCGAATACCGTCGGTTCCAAATAGTTTTCTCATGCTTTGTTCAGGCGGCGCACGGTGCTGGTCACGTTT